>NZ_JAHVIJ010000001.1:0-959196 GCF_019801785.1 Phaeobacter italicus
AAGAGGCCACGGCTGCCAGCCATATGCTGAACACCGATGCAGGCAAGCTCGCCGAGCTGGTGGCGCATTTCAAGGTCGCCGCAGGCAGCACCAGCGCCCCGCGCGCAGCCAGCCCCGCGCCGCGCACCGCACCGCAAGCCCCGGCTCCAGCCCCGGCCAGCGCCCCCAGTGCACATGGTGACGACTGGGACATCGAGGCCCAGGTCACCCCGCAACCCGCCGCAGCCGCCAGCTTTGACGGCAACGCAGCAAAAGACATCTGGCAGGATTTCTGATCCAGCCTCGCGCATAGTCACAACAAATGGACCCCGGCGGAGATTTCGCCGGGGTCTTTTTATGCCGCGACGGCGGATTTGATCCACTTGTGAACGTGATCGCCCGCTTGCTGGCAGGCCTCTGCCAGCGAGGCACCGGCGCCAAGCGCACAGGCTAGGGCGGTTGCCAGTGTGCACCCGGTGCCCCGGCGCCCCTGCGGCAGGCGCGGGCGCTCGAACCGTGTCATATGCCCGTCCGCAAACAGGTGGTCGACCGAGGTGCCACCGCTGCCATGGCCCCCCTTGATCAGCACCGCTTGCGCACCCAGACGCTGCAACCGTTCGCCCTGCCGCGCCAGATCCACCGGTCGGGAGGATTCGGCGCGACCGCTGAGATGGGCGGCCTCTGCCAGATTGGGGGTGAGCAGGGTCGTCATTTCCAATAGCGGCATCAGCGCCTCGTCTTTCATCAGAACCCCGCCAGAGGAGCTGCGCAGGACGGGATCAAACACCACTGGCGTATCGGGACAGAAACGGCCCAACGCATCAGCAATCTCCTGCGCGGCCTGTGCAGATCCGATCATCCCAAGCTTCACGGCAGAGATGCGCTCGCTTTCCGCAGCGGCTCTGATCTGGGCTGAGATCACTTCTGGAGGGATTGGCGTGATGTCGTGTAGCTGCTTATGCGTCTGGACGGTGACTGCGGTCACAACCGGCGCAACAGTGCAGCCAAGGGTGGTCGCCGTCGCCGTGTCGCGGGTCAATCCCGCGCCGCCGCTGCTATCGGTGCCCGCGATTATCAGAACGCGGGTCATCGCGGATCCCCCAACGCAAGCAGGGCGAGCCGTGGGGCAAGATCATCCCCCAGCGCCGCCGCAGCGCGCCATGCGCGCAGCCCCGTGCGACAGGCCAGAACCACCCGTCCGGATCCCGGTGGCAGCAGGTCGCGCTGCAGGTTCTGGGGAGGAATGCGCAGGGCATTGGGTGTTGCAGGGCGCGGTGCCTCCGCTGTGGACCGCAAGTCGATCACATGGTCGCCATCCCGCAGCGCCGCGGCACCGATGAATGGCACGATTTGTTCGGGCTCTGCAGCACCGGAAAAGTCAAAACCACCCATCTGCAGGTCGGCCAGATCGACGCTGAACAACCGACCCAAAGGGCTGGGGCTGTGGTTCAGGATCACCTTGAGGGCCAGTTGGGCCTGTAACGCACCGATCATGCCCACCACAGGCCCCATGATGCCAGAGCTGGCGCAGGTGGCCGCACTGTCGGGAGGATCAGGAAAGACCGCCCGCAGCGATGGCGCGCCACCGCAAAAACCGCCGACATAACCCCCTTGGGCCAGTGCCGACGCGCTGATGAGCGGGGTGCCGGTCTGCAGGCAATGATCTGACAGCGTATAGGACACCGCATAGCTGTCGGCGGCATCAATCACGACATCGGCAGGGCGGATGGCAGCATGCACGTTGTCCGGTGTCAGGTCACGGGCATGAGGGTGCAACCGCAGCTCCGGGGCCATTGCGCTCAGCCGTGCGCGCGCGGCCTCAACCTTGTAGCGGCCAATATCTGCAACCGTATAAAGCGGTTGGCGGGGCAGGTTGGTGGTCTCCACACTGTCGCCGTCCATCACGGTGATCTCACCGATCCCAGCACCCGCAAGATACTGCAGGACCGGACAGCCAAGCCCACCAGCGCCAACAACCAGCACATGGGCAGCGGCCAGCCTGTCCTGGCCGTCGCGGCCAATCTCCGGCAGGGCGATCTGACGCTCGAAACGGCTCATGCAGCGCAGGCCTTGATCCAGGCACGGGTCTGCGCCTCAGGGTCGGGGGCCTGTTGGATATCGGTGACCACAGCGGCGCTGTCTGCCCCTGCCGCAAAGACGCCGGGCAATCGATCGATGGTCAGCCCCCCGATTGCGACCAGCGGTGTGTCTGCCACCATCTGTTTCCAGCGGCGCACCCGATCCAGCCCCTGTGGCGCCCATTTCATCTGTTTCAGAAGGGTTTCGTAAACAGGGCCAAGCGCGACGTAGTCCGGCCCATAGGACAGGGCGCGCTCCAGTTCGGTTTCGTCATGGGTCGACAGGCCAAACCGCACGCCCTTGCGGCGCAGCGCTGCAAAATCGGCGCTGTCCATGTCCTCTTGGCCGAGGTGAACAAAGCCGCAATTGAGGTCCAGCGCGGCCTGCCAGTAGTCGTTGACCACCAGCTGGGCACCATGCACGGCGCAGAAATCCCGCGCGCGCGCAATCTGGCGGCGCACCTCGGTTTCCGGTTGGTCCTTGATGCGCAGCTGCACCAGCCGCACCCCATGCGGCACCAAGAGTTCCAGTTGGCTGACATGGCCAACGATGAGATAAAAACGCTCCATAGTCGTCTCCAGAATGTGATCGGGCAGCTCAGCTCAGCGCTGCAAGGCCAAGAACGGGGGTAGAGGGCACCGCCATGTCGCGCCGCTCCATCGGGTCGGCAGCAAAGCCCGCGCGGCCAGCTTCAACTGCCAGCGCCATTGCCTTGGCCATGCCCGCAGGGTCGCCTGCCTTGGCGACCGCCGTGTTCAAAAGCACGGCATCCATGCCCAGTTCCATCGCCTGCGTCGCATCCGACGGGCGGCCAATACCTGCATCCACGATCAGCGGCACATCCGGGAAATGGGCCCGCATTGCGCGCAGACCGTCGGGGTTGCGCAGGCCCTGACCGGATCCAATCGGCGCGCCCCAAGGCATCAGCACCTCGCAGCCTGCCTCCAAGAGCTTTTCTCCCACCACCAGATCGTCAGTGGTGTAGGGAAAGACCTGAAAACCATCGTCAGCGAGGGTGCGCGCGGCCTCCACCAGGGCAAAGACATCCGGCTGCAGCGTGTCGGAATGGCCGATCACCTCCAGTTTGATCCAGGGGGTGTCGAACAGATCCCGCGCCATATGCGCCGTGGTCACGGCCTCCTGTACCGAATGGCAGCCGGCGGTGTTGGGCAGGATCCGGCAGCCCAGATCGCGCAGCTGATCCCAAAAGCCGGCCCCGGTCCCATCAGCGGTCTCGCGGCGCAGCGAGACGGTGATGATTTCGCTGCCACTTTCGCGGATGGCCGCGCCCAGCACCGCAGGCGAGGGGTATTGTGCAGTGCCAAGCAAAAGGCGCGAGGTGATCTCATGTCCGTAGATCTTCATCTTCATCCCCCCTGCATTGGCGCCAGGACTTCCAGCTGGTCGCCCTCCCGCAGGTCGGTGTCGCCGCGCCGATTGCGGGCGACAAACTTGCCATTTAGCGCGGTCGCAACAGAGGGGCTGGTAAAGCCCAGTTCGCGCAGCGCGTCCTCGACGGTGCGGGCGCTCACCTCATGCGCTTTGGCGTTTACGGTGATGTTCATCATGTGTCTCCGGTCTCAGGCGCTCCGCCACCTGCTGCGCCAAGGCGGGGGCCAGCAAAAATCCGTGGCGGTAGAGCCCATTGAGGAAAAGCGTCCCGCCGTCCTGATGCAGGCGGGGCAGATTGTCGGAAAAGGCAGGGCGCAGGCCTGCGCCGGTCTCCACCACGCTGGCCTCGGCAAAGGCAGGGTGCAGGGTGAAGGCGGCATTCAGTAGCTCACTGAGCGAGCGCAGGGTGATCTGGCGGGGTGATGTGCTTTCGATCATCGTCCCGCCGATCATGAACAGCCCGCCGTCCCGCGGCACGAGGTAGAGCGGCATTCGCGGGTGCAGCAGACGCAGGGTGCGGCTGATTTTCACCTCCGGGCAGTGCAGGATGGCCATCTCGCCGCGCACCGGGCGCAAGCCTTTCAGATCGCGGCCGGCGGCCATTCCCCTGCAATCCAGATCGACGTTCCCGGGGGCCTCTGTGCCAAGACAGATCTCTACCCCCAGCGCTGTGGCTGCAGCTGCCAGATCGCGGATCGCCTGGCGCGGGTCCAGATGCGCCTCCTGTTCAAAGAACAGGCCTTGTGAAAACCGGCCTGCCAGTGCCGGTTCCAGTGCGCTGATCTCTGCGCCATCCACCTGCCTGTATCCACTGGTGCGGCGGGCAAAGCGGGTCAGCTCTGCCCGGTCGCGGGCTGGCGCAACCATCAGCGTGCCGCGCCGGTGAACAGGCGTGATCTTGGCCCACCAGTCGATGGCGCGGCCACCGAGGGTGATGACCTCCTCCTCGGCGCTTTCGCGTTCGCACCAGGGCGCGAGCATGCCGCCTGCGTAGCGCGACACACTGCCCGCGCCGATCTCTGCCGCACGCTCATAGACCCGGACAGGGGCCCCGCGCTGCGCCAGTTCATAGGCGCAGGCGAGGCCCGCAAGGCCTGCACCCGCGATGGTGATCATTCTGCCGGTTCCGCGACCTCGGATGCAGGCACATACAGCTCGCCGCCCTCACGGAACTTGGCGGCCATTGCCTCCATGCCCTCTTTCTGCGCCTCGGCGCGGATGTCGTGGCTGATCCGCATCGAACAGAACTTCGGCCCGCACATGGAGCAGAAATGCGCCACCTTGTGGGCCTGTTTCGGCAGGGTCTGGTCGTGGAACTCGCGCGCGGTGTCCGGGTCCAGCGACAGGTTGAACTGGTCTTCCCAGCGGAATTCAAACCGTGCGCGCGATAGCGCATCGTCGCGGCGCTGCGCCCCCGGCAGACCTTTGGCGAGGTCAGCGGCATGGGCTGCGATCTTGTAGGTGATCACGCCCGTTTTCACGTCGTCGCGGTCGGGCAGGCCCAGATGCTCCTTTGGTGTTACGTAGCACAGCATCGCGCAGCCGAACCAGCCGATCATGGCCGCCCCGATGCCGCTGGTGATGTGGTCATAACCCGGCGCGATGTCCGTGGTCAGCGGCCCAAGCGTATAGAACGGCGCCTCGTGGCAGCACTCCAGCTGCTTGTCCATGTTCTCCTTGATCTTGTGCATGGCAACATGGCCCGGCCCTTCGATCATCACCTGGCAGTCCTTGGCCCAGGCGATCTTGGTCAGTTCACCCAGGGTTTCCAGCTCAGCAAACTGCGCCTCGTCATTGGCGTCCGCAATGGAGCCGGGGCGCAAGCCATCGCCCAAGGAGAAGCTGACATCATACTGGCGGCAGATGTCGCAGATTTCCTCGAAATGCTCGTAGAGGAAGCTCTCCTTGTGGTGATGCAGGCACCACTTCGCCATGATCGACCCGCCGCGCGAGACGATCCCCGTCACCCGGTTCACCGTCATCGGCACCATATGCAGGCGCACGCCCGCATGGATGGTGAAATAATCGACGCCCTGTTCCGCCTGTTCGATCAGCGTGTCGCGGAACACTTCCCAGGTCAGGTCCTCTGCGATGCCGTTCACTTTCTCCAGCGCCTGATAGATCGGCACGGTGCCGATCGGCACGGGGGAGTTGCGCACGATCCATTCGCGGGTGTTGTGGATGTTGCGCCCGGTGGACAGGTCCATCACCGTGTCGGCGCCCCAGCGGATCGCCCAGACCAGCTTGTCCACCTCTTCCTCCATTGAGGAGGTGACGGCAGAGGTGCCCATATTGGCGTTGATCTTCACCTTGAAATTGCGGCCGATGATCATCGGCTCAATTTCCGGGTGGTTGATGTTGGCGGGGATGATGGCGCGGCCCGCGGCGATTTCCTGGCGTACGAATTCCGGCGTCACGTAGTCGGGGATGTTGGCGCCAAAATCGTTGCCGTCGCGGTTCGCATGGCACGGCGACAGCTCGCGCAGCTGGTTTTCGCGGATCGCCACGTATTCCATTTCCGGGGTGATGATGCCCGCACGCGCATAGGCGAGCTGGGTCGGCGCCTTGCCGTCCTTGCCGCGCAAGGGGGCAGGTTTCACCGGAAACTCCGGCGTCAGACGATCGCCCTCGACAAAACCGTTGTCCTCCGGCTTCACGTCGCGGCCCTGATAGCTTTCGACGTCGCCGCGCGCCTCGATCCACTGGCGGCGCAGGGCGGGCAGGCCCTCACGGATGTCGGTCAGCACATCAGGATCTGTGTAGGGGCCGGAGCTGTCATAGACCGGCAGCGGTGCCTCGCCCGCCGTGGGGTGGGTGGAAATCTCGCGCATCGGCACGCGGATATCGTCATGCATTTCGCCGCTGACATAGATCTTGCGGGACGCGGGCAATGCGCCAGTGGTGATTTTTGGATTGGGGACGTTCATCTGGTGTTCCTCCGGGCGTCGGTTCAAAAACACCAGTTGCGCCGGGTCGGAGGAAAACGGGCAGGCGTGCGGGCGGTGTACGGCCGGGCCACAGATCTGCCTGTTCGGAACACGGGGCCACCTGTACCGGGTGACGGGGCCATGCCCTAGCTTCCTACGCCAGTGTCAACTGGGTCAGGTTCAAAGGGTCGCGTCACCGGTGGAAACCCACCTATCAGCCTCTCAGTCCCTTGGGCGGGACTCCCCTGCGTGCCTTTAGGGGTAGGGGAGAGGGGGCAATCTGGTCAACCAGAATTTTTACCTATTTCTAGGCGGCTCTCAAAACGGGATATTTTCCAGTTGGTTAGTGCTAAATGCGCGTGAGAATGCCGCTCTGCGGCGAAAACACTTGTCAGCTGGGATTGGTTTTATCTATTAAAATACACAACGCAGGCCGACTTGGCCGTTTTTATCTATTAAGATTGGAGCCACCATGCTGGACGCCACACCGATCCGGACCGACTGGACCCGCGAAGAAGCGGAGAAGATCTACAACCAGCCTTTCATGGATCTGCTGTTTGAGGCCCAATCCGTGCACCGCCAGCACTTTGACCCCAATCAGGTGCAGAAATCCAAACTCCTGAGCATCAAGACCGGCGGCTGCGCCGAGGATTGCGCCTATTGCTCCCAGTCGGCGCGCAACGGTGCCAAATTGTCGGCCTCCAAGCTGATCGAAGTGGAGCGCGTGATTGCAGAGGCGCGCAAGGCCAAGGAGGGCGGGGCGACACGCTATTGCATGGGGGCCGCCTGGCGCTCGCCCAAGGATCGTGACATGGCCGCACTTGAGGCGATGATTCACGGCGTCAAAGAGCTTGGCATGGAAACCTGCATGACCCTGGGCATGCTGGAAGACGATCAGGTGTTCCGCCTGCGCGATGCGGGTCTGGATTACTACAACCACAACATCGACACCTCAGAGCGGTACTACTCGGAGATCATCACCACCCGCACCTTTGCGGACCGGATCGAGACGCTGAACCGTGTGCGTGAGGCGGGGATCAAGGTCTGTGCGGGCGGCATCGTCGGCATGGGAGAGCAGCAGATGGACCGCATCGACATGCTGCTGGCGCTGGCAACACTGGAAGAGCACCCCGATTCCGTTCCGGTCAACATGCTGATCCCGATTGCTGACACCCCGCTGGCCGATGTGGCGAAGCTGGACCCGATCGAATTCGTGCGCACCGTTGCGCTGGCGCGTATCCTGATGCCGAAGTCGCACGTGCGTCTGTCCGCAGGCCGCACCGACATGTCGGATGAGATGCAGGCGATGTGCTTCTTTGCCGGGGCCAACTCCATCTTCGTGGGTGACACGCTGCTGACCGCCGACAACCCCGAAGAGGACAAGGACAGCCAGCTGTTTGATCGTCTTGGCATCACTGCCATGGCGGTTGGTTGCGACGGCAGCCGCTGATGGCGGGCGCCTTCCCGAGGCATGAGACATCGCTGGAAGCGCTGCGCACGCGCGGACGCTACCGGCAATTGATGCCGCGGGATGGGCATGACTTTGCCTCCAACGACTATCTTGGGCTGGCGGGCAGCGATGTGTTGCGCGCCGCCGCTGCAGATGCGCTGGCGCGCGGGGTGCCGGTGGGGGCAGGTGGTTCGCGCCTCTTGCGTGGCAATGACGCGGAGCATCAGCTGCTGGAGGCTGAGGCAGCTGCATTCTTCGGCACCGAGGCGGCGCTGTTCATGGGCGGCGGTTTCAACGCCAATCAGGCGATTTTCTCTTCCCTGCCGCAGCAGGGCGATCTGGTGCTCTATGACGCGCTGATTCACGCCAGCACCCATGACGGCATGCGGCTGGGCCGGGCGGAGACCCGCAGCTTTGCCCATAGCGACGTGAACAATGCCCGCGAGGTGTTGCAGGACTGGCGCAAGAATGGGGGCAGGGGGCAGGTCTGGATCGCGGTTGAGGCTGTCTATTCGATGGATGGTGACCTCGCCCCGCTGGATGAGCTGATGGTGCTGGCGGATGCAGAGGGCGCCGTGCTGGTGGTGGATGAGGCGCATTCGACGGGCGTGTTCGGTGATCTGGGTCGCGGGCTGGCACATGGCATTGCCCACCGCCCGAACGTTCTGTCCCTGCACACCTGCGGCAAGGCGCTCGGGGCCTCTGGCGCGCTGATCTGCGGCCAGCGGGTGCTGATCGAGACGCTGATCAACAAGGCACGTGGGTTTATCTTTGCCACGGCCCCTTCGCCCTTGAATGCGGCCTTGGTGCGCGCGGCCTTGCAGGAGCTGCAGCAGAACCCGGATCGCCGTCATCAGGCGTGGCGGGGGATCACCCATGCCCAGGCCGAGGCCGGGCGCCTTTGCGGGCTGGAGGGTTTCCAAAGCCAGATCCTGCCGGTGGTAATTGGCGATGATAAACGGACTATGGCGCTGGCCGCTGCGATGCAGGGCCACGGCTACGACATCCGCGGCATCCGCCCGCCCACAGTCCCGCGTGGCACCTCGCGGCTACGGCTGTCGATCACGCTGAACACCCCTGAAACCGTCATTACAACGATGTTTGAAACTCTCGCGCAGGAAATGGAGGCTGCTCAATGTCCCGCCTGATCGTCACCGGAACCGATACCGGCATCGGCAAGACCATCTTTTCCGCAGGGCTGGTGCAGGCTCTTGGCGCAAACTATTGGAAGCCGGTGCAATCGGGGCTGGAGGAAGAAACCGACAGCCAGATCGTCTCGCGCCTGTCCGGCCGTCCGGCGCTGCCGGAGGGCTATCTGCTGCAACTTCCCGCATCGCCGCATCTGTCGGCTGAGGCCGAAGGGGTAGAGATCGACCCGGATACGCTGCCTTTGCCCGAAGTTGACGGCGTGCTGGTGGCAGAAGGGGCAGGCGGGCTCATGGTGCCCTTGAACCGCAAGGTGCTGTATCTTGACCTCTTCGCCCTCTGGGGTGCCCCCGTGATCCTCTGCGCGCGGACCCAGCTGGGCACGATCAACCACACGCTGCTGTCGCTCAAGGCGCTGCGCGATGCAGGCTGTCCGGTGGTGGGCGTGGCCTTTATCGGTGATGCGGAGCCGATGGTGGAGGAAACCATCTGCCAGTTCGGCCAAGTGGCGCATCTGGGGCGGTTGCCATTCATTCCGGAACTGAGGGCCGAGCCCGACCTCGGGGGGGGGCAAAGCGCCCTCCCGGGGGGGAGGTCGGGCGCGGCCCGGTCCATCGACCGGGCCAGAACGGTTCTGCAAGAAGCCTTTGCCCAACACATCAACCTCGACCTGATCCGGGAGGCGCTGGCCCAAGGAGAGATGGCATGAGCGCCGCAGACCTCAGCCAGCTGGAATTCGACCAGCAGCACCTTTGGCATCCTTACACCAATGTCGCCAAACCCGGCCCGACCTTTGTGGTGAAGGAAAGCGAGGGCGTGCATATCACGCTGGACGACGGCACCCGGCTGATTGATGCGATGTCATCGTGGTGGTGCATGATGCACGGGCATAAAAACCCGGCGATCACCAAGGCCATCCACGATCAGCTCGACACCCTGCCGCATGTGATGTTTGGCGGGCTGACCCATGATCCGGCCATCGACCTTGGCCGCAAGCTGTTGGAGATCACCCCCGACAGCCTGACGCGCATTTTCTATTGCGACAGCGGCTCTGTCTCGGTCGAGGTGGCGATGAAAATGGCGGTGCAGTACCAGCACGCCATGGGCCACGCGGGGCGCAGCGAATTTGCCACCATCCGCTCCGGCTATCATGGTGACACTTGGAAGGCGATGAGCGTCTGTGATCCGGACACTGGCATGCATCACCTGTTTCAGGGCGCGCTGAGCGTGCAGCATTTCGTCTCCCGCCCGCCGATCCGCATCCATGAGGACTGGATCGACGACCCGGCGCAGAACGGTCTGGGCGAGCTGCGTTCGGTGCTGGAAGCCAATGCAGACAAGATCGCGGCCTTCATCCTGGAACCCGTCGTGCAGGGCACCGGCGGCATGTATTTCTACCACCCCGAATACCTCAATCAGGCGCGCGCGCTTTGCGATGAACTGGGCATCCTCTTGATCTTTGACGAGATCGCCACCGGCTTTGGCCGCACGGGGGAGCTGTTCGCAACCGGGTTCTGCACTGTCGAGCCGGATATCATCTGCCTCGGCAAGGGGTTGACCGGCGGGCATATTTCCTTTGCCTGCACGATGACCAACGACCGCGTTGCCGAAGGCATCGGCGGCGGCAATCCAGGCATCTTCATGCATGGCCCCACCTATATGGCCAATCCGCTGGCCTGCGCGGCGGCCAAGGCCTCGCTTGATCTGCTGACAGGCCAGGACTGGCGCGGCACGGTGGCGGCAATTGGCGAACAGATGCAGGCAGAGCTTGCCCCCGCGCGCGACCTGCCCAATGTGGCGGACGTGCGGGTGCTGGGCGCCATTGGCGTCATCGAAATGAAGCACCGGGTCTCGGCGGATGAGGCCCACGCGCGGGCCCATGAGATGGGTGTGTTCCTGCGCCCCTTTGGCTGCAACATCTACACCATGCCGCCCTTCATCACATCCCCCGACCAGCTGAGCGAAATCACCGCAGGCATGCTGCGTTTGGCGCGGGAGCTGTAGGCGATGGAGATCCGCTGGCTCAAACAGAAAAGGGCGGCTGACGTCATCGTGGTCTTTGGCGGCTGGGCCGTCGGCCCGGATGTGTTTGCCCATCTTGCAGGCCCGCAGGATCTCCTTTTTGCGAGCGACTATCGCAATCTGGATGCAGAGCTGCCGGATCTGTCCGGCTATCAAAACGTCACCCTTGTCGCCTGGTCCTTTGGCGTTGCGGCCTATGCCCATTGGCAGAAAGGCCGCCCGGATCCCTTTGATCGCAAGATTGCCGTCAACGGAACGCTTGCGCCGGTAGACGAGGCACGCGGCATCCCCCCGGCCGTGCTGGCCAAAACAGCAGAGGGGTTGAGCGAGCAGAGCTTTGCCCAGTTCCTGCGCCGGAGCTTCAATGCGCCGCAACCGCCGCGGTCGATCGACGTTGAGGCCCGCCGCGCCGAACTGCATGCGGTTGCTGCGCGCGGCGCGGCCCCCGCCGTCACCTTCGATCAGGTCTGGCTGTCTGGCCGGGACCGCATTTTTCCGCCGGTCAATCAGCACCGGTCCTGGGACGGCGCGACACTGCGCGAGCTGCCGACAGCCGCCCACGCCCCGTTTGACCAGTTTGACAGCTGGCAGGGGGTGATCTGGTGAAGGATCTGACTCCGCCCACCGTGGACACCGCCCGCGTGGCCCGTTCCTTTCGTCGCGGCCTTGGCAGCTATCATGATGCTGCAAGCGCGCAGGCCCGGATTGCAGCTGACCTCTCTGCACTGTTGGCCAAGCACTTGGATGGCGCGCCCGTGGCGCAACTGTTCGAATTCGGTGCAGGCACCGGTCACCTGACTGACGCGCTGCTGCGGGATGTGTCTGTGGACCGTCTGACGCTCAATGATCTGGTGGCAGAGGCCGAGGTGGGGTTGCAATCGCGTCTCGGCGCACATGGGCGGTCTGCAACCTTTCTGCCCGGCCGGATCGAGGATCTCGATCTGCCCCAGGGGCTCGACCTCATTGCTGGTGCCTCGGTTGTGCAGTGGATCTGTGACCTGCCATCCCTGCTGCAACGGTTTGCGACGGCCCTGCAGCCGGGGGGCTGGCTGGCGCTGTCTGGGTTTGGTCATGCCCATTTTCACGAGTTGGTGGCGCTTGGCTCGGATGCTGCGGCCCCCAACTACATGGACCACCACGACTGGCAGCAGGTGCTGCCGGATGGCCTGCATTTGACAGAGCTGCGTCAGGCGCCCATCACGCTGCGCTTTGACAGTCCGCGCGCCGTGCTGCGCCATCTTCGGGAGACGGGCGTCAATGGTCAGTCCCGCGGCGGATGGAGCCGCAGCCGTCTGCGCATGTTCGAAGACGCCTATCGCGCACAGTTCCCCCATCAGGGCGGTGTTCGCCTGACGTACGATCCGGTGTTGGTGCTGGCCCGGCGGGTCTGAGGGGCGCAGCCGTTGGCGCGCGCATGTGCGGCCAAAGTCGCAGCCTGCGCGGCAATTGCACCTCTGGTGGTTTCGCGGCTTTGGCGGTAGCCTGCGGGCGAATTTTACCGAACAAGAGGCCACAATGCATCTGTCCTACGTCATGACCCAGGAACGCGGTGCCACAGACAAGCTGCTGAGCGCGCTGGCCGAGCGGCTGGAGGCCGACGGTCTGCGATTGGCAGGCATCGTCCAGACCAACACCGAATGCTACGACAGCGAGCTTTGCGATATGGATGTGCGTGTCCTGCCCGCTGGTGAGACCATCCGTATCTCCCAATCTCTCGGTCCAGAGGCGCGCGGATGTCGTCTCAATCCCGAGGCGCTGGAACGTGCCGTCGGACAGGTGAGCGCAGGTCTCGCAGAGGATCCGGCACCACAGGTTTTGCTGGTCAACAAGTTCGGCAAGCACGAGGCAGACGGGCGCGGAATGCGCCCTGTCATCGGCGAGGCACTGGCGCGCGGCCTGGTGGTCGTCTCAGGCGTCAATCGCATGAATGTAGAGGCGTTCAGGGCCTTTTCAGAGGGGCTCGCACAGGAGGCAGAGCCGGACGTGGAGGCGCTGGCAAAATGGGTCCATTCCGCCGTTGCCGAGGCCGCTGAAGCAGGCTGAGCTTCGCGCAATCCGAGAAGTGAAACAAACAAAACCGATGCTGGAAACGGCATCGGTTTTTGTTTGGCGGAATTGCGGATGTCGCGCGTGATTCATCCCGACTGCCGAGAGCTTGCATCAGCTGCAAAATGAAATCGTCTGAAAGATCAGTTGCTTGCGTGCGGTTTCTCACCCGACGGCGGATGCCACCATCTTCTTGCTTGTCACTGCTGAAAGAGAGAAGATGGTGGGCGACCCTGGAATCGAACCAGGCGTGCGTCTCCGCGAGGGAGTTACAGTCCCCTGCCACACCTTGCGGCCTGTCGCCCACTGTCAGTTGCGTGTTGCACCTGATGTGGAGGCGTGATTACAAGCAGGCCAAAGGGGCGTCAACAGGAAAATCGAAAGTTTTTCTTCTGCCCTGCAATTTCTTTCTGCTGGAGAGCAAAATGTCCAAGAAACCCAAGTGGGTCGTCGAAAAAGAACAGGCCAAGAAGGCCGCTTCAGCGGAGACCGTCTGGCTGTTTGGTTTGCATGCGGTGCGTGATGCGCTGCTCAATCCCAATCGCGAGAAACTTCGCCTGATGGTCACCCCGAACGCAGAGACCAAACTGTCGGACGCCATCGCCCAGTCTGGGATCGAGGCAGAGGTCATCGACCCGCGCAAATTCAATCCGCCGATCGACAAGCAATCCGTCCATCAGGGGGCTGTGCTGGAGGTCAAACCGTTGAACTGGGGCGGGCTGGCTGAAAACTGCATCGGTGCCGAGGCCCCGCGTGTGCTGTTGCTGGACCGGGTGACGGATCCGCACAACGTTGGCGCCATCCTGCGCTCGGCAGAGGTGCTGGGCGCAAGCGCCGTGATTGGCACCCGCCACAACTCTGCGCCGGAAACCGGTGCGCTTGCCAAAACCGCCAGCGGCGCGCTGGAGCGCCAGCCCTATCTGCGCATGCGCAACCTTGCCGATACCATTGTCGAGCTGCAGCGCATGGGCTTTCTGGTGCTGGGTCTTGATGGCGAGGCAGAACAGACCATCGAAACCGTGCTTGAGGGGCGCAAGGGCGATCCTGTCGCGCTGGTTCTGGGCGCTGAAGGGCCTGGCCTGCGGCAAAAGACCAAGGAAACCGTCGATCATCTGGTAAAGATCGATTTTGCCGGTGGTTTTGGCTCGCTCAACGTCTCCAACGCCGCCGCCATCGCGCTTTATGCGTCGATCGCCCGCTAAGGCCACGGTTTCGCCGTTTTCATGGACGCCCCCGGTCTTGCCTGCTACGTAAAGCTATCACAAATACGTCAGCGATCTATGCAGGCAGGACCGGGCGCGGCACACTCAGTTTCATGACACCAAGATTTCTTCGACATCTGGACCCAAGGGCGCTGAGGCCTCTGCTGACCAAGGCGGCAGCTGCGGCGCTTGCCTTTGGCGTGCTGTTGGCCGCACCGATGGCGTCCGCAGGCCCCGCACTGGTGTCGAGCCACGAAGGGCTGGCCGCCGAGGGGCAGGACGTCGTGACCTTTTTCAGCTCGGACGGGCCGGTCGCGGGCGTGCAAAGCCACGCGATCATGTGGCGCGGCGCGATCTGGCGGTTTGCCAGCGCCCAGAACCTCGCGCTGTTTGAGGCCAACCCCCACGCCTATGCGCCGCAATTTGGCGGCTACTGCGCCTACGCGCTCTCTCAGGGCATCGTGAAACGCGGCGATCCGGGGCTTTTTGTGATCTCGGAGGGGCGGCTGTTTTTGCTGAACAACCCCCGCGCGCTTGCCCGTTGGCAGGCCGAACAGGACCAGCTGTTGATCAAGGCAGAGGGCCACTGGCCCCGAATCCTGAAGGACTGAGGAAACTGCGCAGGGCGCTATGTCCTTGGCCTCTCACGGGAAATGTCACGAATTTGAGAGGATCCCTTTCAAATTCAATGTGAAGCCCCATATTATTAACAGATCGCGAATTGGAACCTTCGCAGATCTTTTTCACTGTCCCTCGTTCCATACCTTGCGCCCAGGCCTCACCTGGGCGCTTTTTTATTGGCAGGGCAGCTATCCCGACACCACCCGGCATCAGGGGAAGGGGGCGGCCGCGTCCGGTGGCAAAAGCCGCTTGCCTTGCGCCTTGCAGCCGATAGGCTGCGGCGGAAGGGCCACGGATCCACGCGCGCTCTCTGACAGATCAAGAGGACCACCATGCCGCACTACAGCGATGCGCAGCTCAAAACCGTGCTGGAAGAGGTGAAAACCATCGCCGTTGTGGGCGTCTCCACCAATCCGGTGCGCCCCAGCTATTTTGTTGCCCGCTATCTCGGCCTCAAGGGCTATCGCGTGCTGCCGATCAATCCCGGCCATGCGGGCAAGATGTTGTTTGGTCAGACCATCCACGCAAGCCTCAGCGATATTCGCGAGCCAGTGCATATGGTCGATATCTTCCGTCGCTCCGAGGCTGTGCCTGCCATTGTCGATGAGGCACTGGAGGTCTGTGACGGGCTGAAGGCGATCTGGATGCAGATCGGGGTCGAGCACGCCGAGGCCGCCGCCAAGGCCGAAGCTCAGGGCATTTCGGTGATCCAGAACCGCTGCCCCAAGATCGAATACCAGCGTCTGTTCGGCGAGTTACGCATGGGTGGCTTTGCCACCGGGATCATTTCCTCGAAACTCTGACGTCTGCGGCCGGGCAGGGCGCTCCCGCCCGTTCCCGCCGTCCTTCCGGACGGCCTCCACGGTTGGGCCCGGCGCCGCTGCGCGGCGCTGATTTTATGCTGAGACGCCCTTGAGGGGCAGGCATGCCCTCAAGGGCCTTGCCGAGTGTGTTTCAAAGTGCGCGTCAAGGGCAAGCCGCGCTGGCGCGCGGAGGCTGCGCCTCCCTTGACCCGCCGCCCGGCCCGGATGTCAGCCCTTGGGGCGGCTGGCCTTCTCGGCGATGCCGCTCAGGCCCTGACGCTCCGCCAGAACCTGCAGCACATCATCCAGCGCCACATCGCGCGCCGCCAGCATCACCAGAAAATGATAAAGCACATCTGCGCCTTCAGAGGCGAGGCCGGCTTTGTTGCCCTTCACCGCTTCGATGATGGCCTCAATGGCCTCCTCACCGAATTTCTCGGCGCATTTTTCCGGCCCCTTGGCCAAGAGCTTGGCAGTCCAGCTGGTGTCCGGATCGGCGCCCTTGCGCGACAGGATGGTGGCTTCGAGATCGTGCAGCAGGCTCATGTCAACCTCATGGGAATACCGGCAGCGGCCATGTGGGTCTTGGCTTCCTGAATGGTGTATTCGCCAAAGTGGAAAATCGACGCTGCCAGAACCGCGCTGGCGCCACCTTCCTTGACCCCGTCCACCAGGTGATCAAGGTTGCCCACACCGCCAGAGGCGATCACGGGCACATCCACAGCATCGGAAATTGCACGGGTCAGCGGCAGGTTGAAACCGGCCTTGGTGCCATCGCGGTCCATCGAGGTGAGCAGGATTTCTCCCGCGCCCTTGGAGACCACCAGCTTGGCAAATTCAACCGCATCAATGCCGGTTTCGCGTCGCCCGCCGTGGGTGAAAATCTCCCATTTGCCGGGGGCCACAGTCTTGGCATCAATGGCGCAGACAATGCACTGGCTGCCGAACTGATCGGCGGCCTCTGCAATCACATCAGGGTTTGCGACGGCGGCAGAGTTGAAAGACACCTTGTCAGCGCCCGCCAGCAACAGCGCCCGCACGTCTTCCCGGGTGCGCACCCCTCCACCCACGGTCAGCGGCACAAAACACTGTTCAGCAGTGCGGCGCACCACATCGAACATGGTGCCTCGGTTTTCATGGGTGGCGTGGATGTCCAGAAAACAGATCTCATCCGCGCCGGCCGCATCATAGGCCTTGGCCGATTCCACCGGATCGCCTGCATCGCGCAGGCCGACAAAATTGACACCCTTCACCACGCGGCCATCAGCCACGTCCAGACAGGGGATGATACGGGTCTTCAGCATGATGTGCCCCTTGGCCGCTCGCGTTGGGTTTTCTTTACTGTGCGGGCGGTTGGGATGCAATCGCGCTGCCATTTTGCGGATGGCGGGCAATCCGGCGCAGACTGTCGCGGACAATCAGCACGTGAAAGGGCATCACCACGGCCAGATAGACCCGCCCCAGCCAGTTGTTGCGATGCACCCATGTCCCCATATGCAGCCGCCCGTCCCGCCGCAGGAAGGTGATGCGGAAGTTGAGATGACTGTCGTCGGTGCCGAGGATCAGCTCGTCTGCGCTGTCATGGGTGATCGGAAACAGTGCCCCACCACCCGTGTCAGCGACCTCGGTCTTCAGCCCAAGCGGAGCCACAAGCCGATTTCGCAACCGCAAAAGCCCGGCGGCCCAGCCTGGCATGGTCAGCCCTATCTCCATCGCCCTGCGCGGGCTGAGCGAACTATCAATCGCATAGCCGTCGATAAAATCGCCGGGCGCCACCTGTGCCCAGATCAAGGCATCGTTGGGCAAGGGGGTCTTGGCGATCCGAGAAGCAGCCATCTGTGTTCCTTTCAGCATGGGGCCATCACCCGCAACCAGACCAAAAAACACCGCGCCCTGAAACAGGACGCGGTGCCGCATGAGCAGGATGTCGCAGCCCTCCACTGGCCCGCCATTTGTGGCTGGACAGCGGGGCAGGAAGGGGCAATCAGCCCTTCAGAACCGCCAGAGCCTCTTTCAGATCAATGGCCCCATCATAAAGCGCCCGGCCCGAAATCGCGCCATTCAAGGGCGCGCCACAGGCCTTCAGATCCTTCAGATCCTGCAGCGAGGACACGCCGCCCGAAGCAATGACCGGGATCGACACGGCGCGCGCCAGATCGGCGGTTGCCTCGACATTGGGCCCTTTCATGGCGCCGTCGCGCATGATGTCGGTGTAGATGATGGCCGCAACGCCTGCGTCCTCGAACGACTTGGCGAGATCAGTGACCATCACATCGGTCTCCTCAGCCCAGCCCTTGGTGGCCACCTTGCCGTTGCGCGCATCGATGCCAACCGCAACCTTGCCGGGGAATTCACGCGCGGCGTCGCGCACCAGATCGGGGTTTTCCACCGCAACAGTGCCCAGAATGACCCGCGCAAGCCCCTTGTCGATCCAGCGTTCGATGGTCGCCATGTCGCGAATGCCGCCGCCCAGCTGCGCTGGCACCTTGGTCTGTTTCAGGATTTCCTCGACCGGGGCCGCATTGACCGGCTCACCGGCAAAGGCGCCGTTCAGGTCAACCAGATGCAGCCATTCGCAGCCCGCCGCAACAAACTCCAACGCCTGTGCGGCGGGGTTGTCGTTGAACACGGTGGTCTTGTCCATGTCACCGTGCAGCAGGCGCACAGCCTGCCCATCCTTGAGATCGATAGCGGGGTAGAGGATCATCCGGCCGGTCCTTCATAAAACTAAGCTGGCGGTGTTTTGCACAAGCCGGCAGCGGATTGCAACGCGACCCGAGGTCAACCTTGCCTGAAAAGCCACTTGGCGGCCAGACTGCGACAAACAGGGAGGAATGACGATGAAAAAACTGGCCATGAAAGACCTCGCCATGCGCGCTGTGCTTGGCGGTGCGGTGGCACTGGGACTGGCAGCTGCCGCCTCGGCCGATCCGGTTCTGGGCACCTGGAAGACACAGCCGGACGATGGCTCTTATGCGCATGTCACCATGGCGCCCTGCGGCGCTGCGGTCTGTGGCAAAATCAGCCGCACCTTTAATGCCGAGGGGGAATACAAATCCCCCAATATCGGCAAGACGCTTGTGATTGATATGGTTGCCAATGGCGATGGCTCTTACGCGGGCAAGGTCTGGCGACCATCCAATGACAAGATCTATATCGGCAAGATGGATCTGGCGGGCAGCTCTCTGGCATTGCGGGGCTGTGTAGCGGGTGGATTGATCTGCTCAAAACAGACCTGGACGCGCGTGCAGTAACGCTCTGACCGGGACGCGCCGCCCTTCCGGGCCATTTGTCCGGGCCGGGGTATTTGTTGGGGATGCAGGTCTCGTGATCTGCGTCCCTTTTTCATGGCCCGATCTTTCATGTCCCCATCCTGTGTGGCCCCAGATCGCAGGTCTTGCCTGCGCCCGGCCGCTCAGTGCCGCCGCATCCGGGTCTGCAGATCAAATATCGGTTCTCAGAACAGGCCGAGCTGTACGGGAATCGGCACAAAGCCGCGTTTGATATGGCGCTCTCTGTCCTGTTCCGCCGCCTCCAGTGCGCTTTGCTGGGTTGGGAAGTACCGCCGCCGTTCCTGACCACCTGCTGCCCCAAGCGGCCCGTTCACCTGTTCGACGCACCATTCCCCAAACAGGGTCTGGCTCAGGTTCAGCACGCAGTAGCGGTGCTGGCCTTCGTGATAGTCGAATTTTTCGAGACGGATCTGCACCGGTTGGTGACCTGTAAGTGACTGTATTCGGGTCTGGGTTTGCCGTGTATGCCCAGTTGTGGATGAACTGTCCATCACTCTTGCGCGCGCCGTTGCGACAGCGGTGGCCGATGGGCCACAGATACAGGGGATTTCTGCGCAGGATTTGACACAAAAGGCCCGGCAACCAGCCGGGCCTCTCGATGTGGATAACTGCCCTTCGCGTTCAGAGAGGGCGTGGCGATCAGACGTCGCCGGTGTATTCGCCGCGCGCGGGGTAGTCGTTGGCAATCGCGAAATCCAGCGCCGACAGCAGCTCCGAGAAATGCGGGCGCACAAACGGCATGGTCTGCACCGAGCCGTAATACAGCGTCTGTTCCGGTGTCACCATGAACAGGCCCGGCTCCGAGAACAGCGCAGGCTCTTCGATCCCGATCGAGGTCTTGCCCCGCGAGGTCGAGATATAAAGCCCCCAGTCACGCGCCACCGACAGCGGCAGATCATAGGCAAACCGCAGGTTCTTGGCTTCGATCTTGTCGGCCATCGCGCGGGTGCGCTCTTCGCCGTCCGAGCTGACAGCGATACAGTTCACGCCACGGCTGGCAAAATCCTCAACCCGCTTTTCCAGCTCCTTGAGGTAGTTGGCGCAGATCGGGCAGTGCAGGCCGCGGTAGAAACAGATCACAGTGCCGCGCTGTGCCTCTTCCTTGGACAGATCAAACGCCCCGTGATCAAGCGTCTGCAGGGTCAGGTTCGGGGTCTTCTGGCGGGGCAACAACATGGGTGTGGTCCTTTGTGCAAAAAATGAACATCGTCTTGCCAACAAGGATGGACCAATTTACGGTCGTATAAATCCGAAAAACCTGACGGAAACACCGAAACCATGGACCGCCTGACAACTTTGATGGATCGCTTCCAGCTTGCCGTGCGCGCCGCCAACATGGCAGAGGCGAACTTGATCGCGCTGGCCACGGCCGATGGCACGCCTCAGCGTATTCTCTACTGCACCCGCGACGTGATGCCCGATGTGACGGGTCAAATCGTCATGTGGGCTGCGCGTGTGGAATGGTCAGGGCAAAGCAATCCATTTCTGGCGGCCCTGCCGGAGGTGGTGGAATATGACATCGCCACCAATCGCGAGGCCCACGGCCTGGTTCAGTTGATGAAGGACGAGGCAGAGGGGCAGCATTGCGGCGCCCAATCGGTCATCAACCGATTGGGAGAGGTCTTGATGGTGCAGCTTCTGCGCAACCAGATCCGGCGTGGCGCGACAGAGCCCGGGCTTCTTGCAGGGCTCGCCGATCCCCGGCTCAGCCGCGCGGTTGTGGCGATGCATGACCACCCCGGGCGCCTGTGGAGCAATGCCGATCTGGCAGAGGTCGCGGGCCTGTCCCTGTCGCGGTTTTCCGAACTCTTTGCCGCGGCAGTGGGCGAGACACCGATGGGCTATCTGCGCCGCTGGCGGTTGATCCTGGCTCATCAGGATCTCAGCCGCGGCGACCGGGTCGAGGCGGTGGCGCGCCGCTATGCCTATGCCAGCCCCGAAGGCTTCACCCGCGCGTTCCGCAAGGCCTATGGCGTGGCGCCCTTGTCGCTGCGCATGGCTGCTGCCTGACCGCCACCGCGTCTGTCATCTTTCCATAAATACTCAAAACAAAAGCCACCTGCGCAGCAGGTGGCTTTCGACATGTGGCGATGTCGCGCCCCTCAATCTAAGGGGCCCAGGTCAGAAAGTTGCCGATCATCCGCAGGCCAATGTCCTGGCTTTTCTCCGGGTGGAACTGCATGCCCACCATCGTGTCTCGCCCGATCACGGCGGTGACATCGCCACCGTAATCCACATGCGCCAGACGCTCGGCGGGGTCTTTCACGCGGAAATGGTAGGAGTGGACGAAATAGCAGTGATCGCCGGATGTGATGCCGTCAAAAATGGCGTGGTCATGGTCGATCACCAGATCGTTCCATCCCATATGCGGCACTTTCAGGCTGCTGTCGCTGGGGGTGATCTTGACCACATCGCCCTGCACCCAGCCAAGCCCCGCTGTGTCGCGGTATTCATTGCCGGTGGTGGCCATCAGCTGCATGCCAACGCAGATCCCCAGAAACGGCCGGCCGTTCTGTTCGACCGCTTCCACCATCGCCTCATAGATGCCGCGATGGCCACGCAGCTCTTCTGCGCAGGCGGGAAAGGCGCCATCGCCCGGCAGCACCAACCGGTCGGCCCGCGCCACCACCTCAGCATCGGAGGTCACCACGACCTCGCCGCCATCAACCTCCCGCGCCATGCGCTGAAAGGCTTTTTCGGCCGAGTGGAGATTGCCGGATTCGTAGTCAATAATCGCGGTCAGCATGTCAGAGCGCACCCTTGGTGGAAGGGATCGCATCCGCCTTGCGTGGATCGGTCTCCACGGCAGTGCGCAATGCACGTGCCACTGCTTTGAACGCCGCTTCGGCAATGTGGTGGCTGTTGAACCCATGCAGCTGATCGATGTGCAGGGTGATGCCACCATGGGTGCTCAGCGCCTGAAAGAACTCGCGCACCAGCTCGGTGTCGAAGGTGCCGATTTTCTGGGTTGGCAGATCGACATTCCAGATCAGGAACGGGCGCGCCGACAGATCGAGCGCACAGCGCACCTGCGCATCATCCATCGGCAGGTGGCATTCGCCATAGCGGTTGATGCCCTTCTTGTCGCCAAGCGCCGCAACCAGTGCCTGCCCCAGCGCGATGCCGGTGTCCTCGACCGTGTGGTGATCATCGATGTGATAATCCCCCTTGGCGCGGATGGTCATATCGATCAGCGAATGGCGCGACAGCTGGTCCAGCATATGGTCGAAAAAGCCGACCCCGGTCTGGTTGTCATAGGCGCCGGTGCCATCGAGGTTGACCTCGACAGTGATCTCGGTTTCGGCGGTCTTGCGGGTGATCTGAGCGGTGCGCATGGTCGGCATGTCCTTGATATCCTGCGCTGCTTATAGGGGCAGGGCGGGGGGACGCTCAAGCCTGACGCGTCAATTGGCACAAAACTGTTGCCCCCCGTGCCCGCAACGGGTGCAGCTCAGCGGTTCGCGACAGGCTGTGCGATGGGCCGGGGAAGGCCGGGGCAGGACGGTCGGCAGGGATTGCCTCTGCCGCGCGCGCGTGTCAGCTTGGCGCCCAAATACCGCATTCCCAAACAGTTGAGGGGCACCATGTCCACCTGCGTCTTTATCCAGATCCGCTGCAAACCCGGCACCACCTACAAGGTCGCCGAAGAAATCGCGCTGCGCGAAATCCACTCCGAGCTTTATTCCACCAGCGGTGATTTCGACCTGCTGATGAAACTCTACATCCCCAGCAATGAGGACGTGGGCAAATACATCAACGATCAGCTTCTGGACATCGAAGGGATCGAACGCTCGCTCACGACCATGACGTTCAAGGTGTTCTGAGCGATCAGATCCGCCCGCGTGGCAGGCGTCAGGTCAGCGCGGTTTCGCGGTCACAGGCCAGCTGCGCCGCCGCCCGGTCTGCATACATCGCGCAAACAACAAGGCGACGGCGTGCCTACAGGCCTGCCGCCGCCCCGGCCCCCGGTCCCTTACGGGAATACTAAAATCGCTAGGTCCTGAAATGCCTGCGAGAGCCCCCCGACGCTGACACCTCGTCGCGCGCCGTTCACGGGGAAAAAACTGCTCCGAGCGACAGAACCACCGCGCTGCGCTCTTTTTCGCCCAGACGGCAGTGAACTGCTCAAATTTCAGTCAGCTACCGATCGCAGCCTTCCCCGCAGCAAAAAAGGCAGCCCGAGAGGGCCGCCTTTTCCGTTTGTCCATAGTCGCATCGCGGGCCGCTTTGGGCACCGCATCGGGCCGGGATCAGCTGGCGATCAACCCCTGATCCGACAGCGCGTCATAGCTCGCATCAATTGCGGTCTTGAGGCGTGTCAGCATCTCGTCAACTTCGGCCTTGGTGATGATCAGCGGCGGGCACAGCGCCACGGCATTGCCCGCAACCGCCCGCAGGATCAGGCCGTTGTCCTGGCACAGCTTCTGCGCGGTTGCCCCGGCAGCGCCCTTGTCGAAACTCGCGCCCGTGGTTTTGTTCGACACCAGCTCCAGCGCCGCAATCAGGCCCTTGCCGCGCACCTCGCCCACCAGCGGGTGGTCGGTGAAGATCTCGCGCAGCTGCGCCTGCAGATAGGCGCCGACGTCGGCTGCGTGCTCAAACAGGTTGTCGCGCTCATAGATTTCCAGCGTCTTCAGGGCGGCGGCACAGGCGGCAGGGTGGCCCGAATAGGTATAGCCGTGACCAAACACGCCAACCTCATTGGTCTGGTTGATCATCGCCTCATACATCCAGCCGGGAATGACCGAAGCCGAGATCGGGAAATAGGCCGAGGACAGCTGCTTGGCAAAGGTCATCAGATCCGGCTTGATGCCCATGGTGGTGCAGCCGAAATCGGCCCCCGTGCGCCCAAAGCCGCAGATCACCTCATCGGCCCAGACCAGAATGCCATATTTGCGCAACAGCGCCTGCAGCCCTTCATAATAGCCTTCGGGCGGCACGATCACGCCCGACGCACCGGTGATCGGCTCCACGATCATCGCGGCAATCGTGTCGGGGTCTTCCGCGAGGATCTGATCTTCAAGGTTCTTCAGGATCCGTTCGACGAACTGGGCCTCTGTCTCATTGCCCTGCCGCGCGGTGTAATAATGGGGCGAATCCGCCCGCAGAATCGACAGCGCCTCCAGCGGGGCATCAAAATGGGCGAGGTTCGCGGGCAGCGAGGTCAGTGAACCGGCAGCAACCGTCACCCCGTGATAGCCGCGCTCGCGGGTGATGATCTTGCGCTTTTCCGGCTTGCCGATGGCGTTGAAGTAATAGCGCAGCATCTTGTAGTGCGTGTCATTGGCGTCCGAGCCGGAGTTGCCAAAGAAGATATAGGCATCCTCCACCGGCACCATCGCCTTGAGTTTCTCGGCCAGCTCCATGATCGGCTTGTGGGTTTTGCCGCCAAAGGTGTGTGAAAACGGCAGCTTGTGCAGCTGTTCGGTGATTGCATCCATCACCTCGGTGTTGCTGTAGCCCAGCGAGGTGCACCACAGGCCGGCCAGCCCTTCGATGTATTTGTTGCCGCCACTGTCGAACACATAGATGCCTTCGCCCCGCTCAAGGCAAAGCTGTTCGGTCGCGGTGAAATTGGTGGTGGGATAGATGACCGGTGCCATGGCGCGTGTCCTCCTGTGCTGGGCGCCACATGGATGGCGCGGGTGTGCCGGGACGGCTTGTCTCTGCCATCCCCTTGGCCACAGCATTGGCGGGTTTTGAGAGTCGCGTCAAAGGAATTTGATCAAATCCGCGCGCCATTTCCGCGCAGGCCCTTGAGTGGCCCGGAAACGAAAAAAGCCGCTCCGAAGAGCGGCCTTTTCGCGATCCAAATGGAGCGGGCGAGGCGATTCGAACGCCCGACCCTAACCTTGGCAAGGTTATGCTCTACCCCTGAGCTACGCCCGCGCTGCCATTTGGTGAGGTGGTATTTAGGAAATTGCGCTGACCCCTGCAAGCGAAAAATGACAGATTGGTGAAGAAATTTTCTGAACGGTTCTAAGGTCTTGCTGGAAACCTGCTCTTGCTGCCCCGCTAAAATACCCCTGAGACAGCACTGCGATAGTCGCGGGTCTGCTGTCGCAGGGGTTGCGCGCCAGAGGCAGGCCAGATCACACCACCGGCCACGAGCCTGCCGCCAGCCCACACGGTGTGAGCGCGGCAAGGGGCGGGGGCATCTGCTGTTTAAAATGAAGCCGGGGCAAACGAAAAAGGCCGCTCAGAAGAGCGGCCCTTTCGAGATCCAAATGGAGCGGGCGAGGCGATTCGAACGCCCGACCCTAACCTTGGCAAGGTTATGCTCTACCCCTGAGCTACGCCCGCGCTGCCATTTGGTGAGGCGGTATTTAGGAAATTGCGCTGACCCCTGCAAGAGGGAAAACGCAGGAATTTCACTCTTCGCTGAAAAAAGTCGGATCCAGCGGATGACCGGCACTTTGGGCCAGTTTCGCCTCACTCGCGTTGGCCGGTCGGGCCGAAATGAACTCTGACGCGCTGCAATGGGGCAGGTTCAGCGCCCGGATCAACTGCGCGTCCTTGCGCCCCTCCAGAATCAGCAGCCCCTCCTTGGCGAGAATGTCGCGCGTGCCATGCCCCCCGTCCGAGCGGATGCGGCGCATGAAATCCTTTTGATGGGCCACCGCTTCGACCACATCGCGGGGGATCGGCTGGCGCTGCAATTCGCGAAACAGGGCCGCAATCCGTGCATTGCCGCTCTCGCCTTCAAAAATCCGCGCCACGGCCTGTTCCGGTGCCGTGCGCCAGAAGTTCGCGGGATAGGGGTGATCCTTCAAAAGCCAGAGAATATGGCGAAACCCCTCTGCCGAAATCGAACGCTTGGCGTCCTTGTTCTGGCCCTGGGTCAGGTAGTCGGGGCGCGCAACGATCAGGCCCAGATAACACCGCGCGCGCGGTTCATCTGCGGCAACCAGAATGCAGGGCTGATCGACCGCCTCGGTCGGGATCATCCAGTTGCTGCCCATCGTGTGTTTGATATCGACGTCATGGCCCAGGATCACCGTGTCCAAACGCCCCTTGCGCAATCGCAACAACGCGCGCAGCTCGATTTCGACCCGGGTGCCGATATAGGTCTTTTCGGTCTTTTCCAGCTCTTCATACGACCGCCGCCCGGTTTTTGCGGTCATGATCACATCATCAATGCAGTCGCGCAGCATATGCGGCACGTCATATTCCAGCGCAAGCGTCCCGCCTGCGCGCTCTGTGATCTCGCACTCCAGCTGGAAGAGCGTGCCAAAATCGGGGTGATCGAAATCGACCAGGCTGTCCGGTAGTTTTTGTTTCATGGCAGGGCCTGCGCGGGCTGAACCCTTGGATTTGAGTATTTATGGAAAGATGACGGGCGCACTCGCCCTAGGCCGATAACCGGGTCGAAACCCGTCAGACCGGGCACAGCACGAGCCGCAAAACGGCAGGGCAGGGTGGGACTGCTGGCGAGACAGGGCCGGGCCGCCGCCATCTCAGCCCGCGGTGCCGCTGGCTGAGACCACCTGCAGGCTGGGACGCGCGATGGCCTGTCGGATCTGGCGGGCCACCGCCTCTGCCACCGGGGGCGGAAAGGCGTTGCCAACCTGACGATAGGCGTTGGTCTTGGCGCCAGTGAAATGCCAGCTGTCGGGAAACCCCTGAATGCGGGCAACCATGCGTACGGTCAGCCGGGGCATGTCGTTGTGAAAGGGGTCGGGCGCCTCGGGCGCGATGGTGCGCCCTTCGACGCCAAGTGCCGCCCAGGCGCGTCGCGCCCGTGTTGGCCCCAGATCCGGACCGCCATGTTTCTTGGATCCACCCACGATGGTGGGGGCGATTTCATCGGCCTTGGCCGCCCAGGCCTCTGCCCCGCGCCAGCCCCGTTCCTGCATCAGATCCAGCAGCGTTTCGCCAACCGTGGGCGGGTTGTGCGGCAGCGGGTCGGGCCAGGCAAACTGACCGGAGAATTCCTTGCGCAGGGCCACGATCGCCACGCGCGGGCGCAGCTGCGGGACACCGTAGTCTGAGGCATTCAGCAACCGCCAGTCGGTTTCATAACCCAGTTTGGCCAGCTGTTTCTTCAGCTTTTCGCGGTAGTCATGAAACACCGCGTCCAGAAAGCCGCGGACGTTCTCGATCATCACAGCCCGCGGACGGGTGGCAGCGACGATTTCAATGGCGTCATCAAACAGATTGCGCTCGTCCTTTTCGCCAAGCTGCTTGCCTGCGACGGAAAAGGGCGGGCAGGGCAGACCGCCGGCCAATAGATCGATCCCGTGATAGCTGTCGGCAACGTCTTTGAACTTGCGCACGTCCTCTTCCAGCACGTTCCACTGGGGGCGGTTGTGGCGCAGGGTGGCGCAGCAATGTTTGTCGATCTCTACCAGTGCGGTGTGTTCGAAACCGGCTTTTTCCAGCCCCAGTGCCTGACCACCTGCCCCCGCGCAGAGTTCTACCGAAGTCAACATTTTGCCCTGTCACCCGTCTGTCTGCGCCATGCTGGCCGTTCCTGCTCTGTTCTAGGGGCTGAAACGATTCCGCGCAAGCGGCTGCATGGGGGTTATCCACAAACAAAAAAGCCGCTGACGCAGCGGCGTCGAGCGGCTTTTTGATCCAAATGGAGCGGGCGAGGCGATTCGAACGCCCGACCCTAACCTTGGCAAGGTTATGCTCTACCCCTGAGCTACGCCCGCGCTGCCATTTGGTGAGGCGGGGTTTAGGCGCTTGGCGCGAGGGCTGCAAGTGAAAAACGCAAAGCTGGCGGCAAAAAAATGCCATCACGGCGATTTGAGCGACGGAAGGCCCCGCAGGCGGCGTATCACGGGTATGATAAGGACGGGGCCGGATGGGCGCAGGGCGCGCAATGGTCCCAAAACGGGCAGGAAAGACCCAAACATGAAAGGGAGCCCAAGATGACGTTGTTGAGCGAACCGCTACGCGCGCGGATGGGCCGGATCCTGGATCGTCGGCTGGAGTTTCTGCGCATGAGCTGCCTGATGGGCGCCATTGTTCTGGCGCTTGCAGGTCAGGGCATGGCTGTGGGGGCTGATCCGCTGTCTGCAGAGGACAAGGCCTCTCTCAGCGGTCTGTGGTTCTGGTCCTGCAGCGAGGACAAGACCGCGCTCTTGTAAGGACCGCGTACCGCCAATGAAAAAGGCGCCCCGCTGGGGGCGCCCTTAGGGCCTTGAAACCAGTATGAGGCCCTGCAACCTGTGTCGGCCGCAGGTCGCAATGTCATGGCCGCTTATTCCAGCTCGACCAACAGGTCCTTGGCGTCGATCTGACCACCCGCCTGAACATGCACGGCCTTGACCACCGCGTCGCGCTCGGCGTGGATGCCGGTCTCCATCTTCATCGCTTCGATGGTCAAGAGCATGTCGCCTTCATGCACCTGCTGGCCCACCTGTACCGCGACCGAGGCAACAACGCCGGGCATCGGTGCCCCAACGTGGTTGGGGTTGCCCTGTTCAGCCTTCGGGTTGGCCTGTGTCGTGGCCTTGACCAGACGGTTCGGCACGCGGATGACGCGGGGCTGGCCGTTCAGTTCAAAGAAGACTTTGACCTCACCCTTGTCATCGGTTTCACCGATGGCCTGCAGGCGGATTTCCAGCGTCTTGCCCGGATCGATCTCGGCCGAGATCTGCTCGCCCGGCTCCATCCCGTAAAAGAAGGTGCGGGTGGGCAGGGTGCGCACAGGGCCATAGGTCCGGTGGCGGCCCATGTAGTCCAGGAACACCTTGGGATACATCAGATAGCCGTTGAGATCCTCGTTATCGACCTTGAAGCCCTCAAGCTCCTTGGAGAGATCGGCGCGTACGGCTTCCAAATCGACGGGCTCAAGATGGGCGCCGGGGCGGGCGGTGTTGGGGGCATCGCCCTTCAGCACCTTGGACACGATGCCTTCGGGGAAACCACCCGGGGGCTGACCCAGGTTGCCGCGCATCATGTCCACGACAGAGTCGGGGAAGGCCACATCGGTCTTGGGGTCTTCGACCTCGGCGCGGCTCAGGCCCTGGCTGACCATCATCAGCGCCATGTCGCCCACCACTTTGGAGGAAGGGGTCACCTTCACGATGTCGCCAAACATCTGGTTCACATCAGCATAGGTCTGCGCCACGTCGGCCCATTTTTCTTCCAGTCCCAGCGAACGCGCCTGCGCCTTGAGGTTGGTGAACTGGCCGCCGGGCATCTCGTGCAGGTAAACCTCGGAGGCCGGTGCCTGCAGCCCGCTTTCAAAGGCCACATACTGTCCGCGCACCTGCTCCCAATAGCCGGAGATTTCGCGCACCTTCGAGATGTCGATGCCGGTGTCACGATCGGTGTTGCGCAGGGCTTCGACGATAGAGCCAAGGCAGGGCTGCGAGGTGCCGCCAGAGAAGGCGTCCATCGCCGCATCCACCGCATCCACGCCCGCATCAGCGGCAGCAAGAATGGTGGCACCCGCCACGCCAGAGGTGTCATGGGTGTGGAAATGGACCGGCAGGCCGACCTCTTCCTTCAGCGCCTTGACCAGCTGGCGCGCAGCCGCCGGTTTCAGCAGACCTGCCATGTCCTTCAGGCCTAGGATATGCGCGCCTGCGGCTTCCAGCTCCTTGGCCATGCCGACATAATACTTCAGGTCGTACTTGGACCGGTTCGGATCCAGAATGTCGCCGGTATAGCAGATTGTGCCTTCACAGATCTTGCCGCTGTCAACAACCGCATCCATTGCGACGCGCATGTTTTCAACCCAGTTGAGGCTGTCGAACACGCGGAACACGTCAACGCCGGTCTCTGCCGCCTGGCGGACAAATTCCTGCACCACATTGTCGGGGTAGTTGGTGTAGCCCACGCCGTTTGATGCGCGCAGCAGCATCTGTGTCATCAGGTTCGGCATTGCCTCGCGCAGGTCGCGCAGACGCTGCCAGGGGCATTCCTGCAAGAAGCGATAGGCCACGTCAAAGGTCGCACCACCCCAGCACTCGACAGAGAACAGCTGGTTCAGATGCTGCGCATAGGCAGGCGCGACCTTGATCATGTCGATCGACCGCATCCGGGTCGCCAGCAGGGACTGGTGGCCGTCACGCATGGTGGTATCGGTCAAGAGCAGCTGGCGCTGCGCTTTCATCCAATCGGCAACAGCCTGGGCGCCCTTTTGTTCCAGCAGGTTGCGGGTGCCGTAGGGCATGTTGCCGGGCTCGACCTTGGGCGCGCGCGGCTCTTTCAGATCTGCTGCCGGCTTGGCGCGGCCTTCGGTTTCGGGGTGCCCGTTCACGGTGATATCCGCGATATAGGTCAGCACCTTGGTGCCGCGGTCCTTGCGCTTGGCAAACTGGAACAGGTCCGGGGTCTCGTCGATGAATTTGGTGGTGTATTCATTCGACAGGAAGGTCGGGTGCTTCAGCAGGTTTTCAACAAAGGCGATGTTGGTGCTGACACCGCGCACACGGAATTCACGCAGGGCGCGGTCCATGCGGGCAATCGCCTTTTCCGGGGTCTGGGCCCAGGCCGTCACCTTGGTCAGGAGCGAGTCATAGTAGCGGGTGATGACGCCGCCCGCATAGGCGGTGCCGCCATCCAGACGGATGCCCATGCCGGTTGCCGAACGATAGGCCGTGATGCGGCCGTAGTCCGGGATAAAGTTGTTCAGCGGATCCTCAGTTGTCACGCGGGTCTGCAAAGCGTGACCATTGAGCCGGATCTCATCCTGCGATGCCTTGCCGGTGGCTTCGGCAATGGTCTTGCCCTCGGCGATCAGGATCTGGGCCTGCACGATGTCGATGCCGGTGACCTCTTCGGTCACGGTGTGTTCCACCTGCACGCGCGGGTTCACCTCGATGAAGTAGAACTTGCCGTCGTTCATATCCATCAGGAATTCGACGGTGCCTGCGCATTCATAGTTCACATGCTGACAGATCTTGCGGCCCAGGTCGCACAGCTCGGCGCGCTGCTCTTCGCTCAGGTAGGGGGCAGGGGCGCGCTCGACCACTTTCTGGTTGCGGCGCTGAACCGAACAGTCGCGTTCGTACAGGTGATAGATCTCGCCGTGCTTGTCGCCCAGAATCTGAACCTCGACGTGGCGGGCGCGGGTGATCATCTTTTCCAGATAGCCCTCGCCATTGCCAAAGGCAGCTTCCGCTTCGCGGCGGCCTTCCAGCACTTTTTCTTCCAACTCGTCCGGGCCGTGGATCGGGCGCATGCCGCGACCGCCGCCGCCCCAGGACGCCTTCAGCATCAAGGGATAGCCGATCTCTGCCGCTTCCTCGCGGATCGCGTCCATGTCGTTGCCCAGCACCTCGGTGGCCGGAATGACCGGCACGCCGGCTGCAATCGCCACCTTGCGGGCCGAGGCCTTGTCGCCAAGCGCGCGCATGGTTTCGGCCTTGGGGCCGATAAAGGTGATGCCGTTGCGGGCACAGGCGTCGACGAAATCCGGGTTCTCGGACAGCAGGCCGTAACCGGGGTGGATCGCATCGGCGCCGCTTTCCTTGGCGACACGGATGATTTCATCGATCGACAGATAGGCCGCAACCGGCCCAAGGCCCTCACCGATCCGATAGGCTTCGTCAGCCTTGAAACGGTGCAGCCCCAGCTTGTCCTCTTCGGCATAGACGGCGACCGTCTTCTTGCCCATCTCGTTGGCTGCCCGCATGACGCGGATGGCGATCTCGCCGCGGTTGGCGATCAGGATTTTCTTGAAGTCGGTCATGGCTTCCTCGAAGTCGTGCTGATTGGCGGTGTCATACGCGCAAATTAGGTACCGGTATAGACGTAGTTCTGGGTATGACCAGCGTGATAGCGCTGACCTGACGCCAGAATCCGGCATAATTCACGTTTATGGAGGGTCTTTTAGGTCCGCATCGGACTTAAATGTCGTTGTTTGTGTGGCAAATGACGCAAGCGACCGTGGAATCGGAAGCGCGTCCAAAGTCGCGGCCCCAAGTTGGCCCATGTTTGCTGACATATCTTTGCGCAGAATGTCGATCAGGTGATCCACGCCTTTCGGGCCAAGCGCGGCCAGCGCGAAATGAAAAGCCCGGCCCAGCATGACGAAATTCGCCCCCAGCGCCAGCGCCCGCAGGATATCAAGCCCGCCTTCGATGCCGCTGTCAAAGATCAGCGGCAGCCGGGTCGCCGCGCGCAGATCCGGCAGCACCTCTATTGCGGCAGGGGCGGCATCGAACTGACGCCCCGCATGATTGGAGATCCACAGCGCATCAACACCGATGGTCTCCAGAGGGGCGGCATCCTCGGCCCGCATGACCCCCTTGATGATCAGGGACCCCTGCCAATGATCGCGCAGCCATCTGACATAGTCCCAATCCGGCGAGGTGCGCAGCAGATAGCCGACATGCGCTGTTGACGACAGGCTGTCGAGCTGGCCGGTCACATATTTATCCAACGTGCGCATATGCGGCATGCCGCGCTGTGCCATCCCCATCGCCCAGGCTGGCCGCATGGCGACCTGCGCCAGCAGCCGCGGTGTCAGCCGCGGTGGCTGTGTCAGGCCAGAGCGGGTCTGCCGTTCGCGCCGCGACGCCACTGGCACATCAACCGTCAGCACCAACCCGGTGAACCCGGCCTTTTTCGCGCGCGCCAGCATATCCCGGCGGATGCCCGGATCCTTGGGCGGGTACAGCTGAAACCACGGCGATGCACCCAGATGTGGCGCCACATCCTCTGGCGACTGGCTGGCGACGGTCGACAGGCAATAGGGCAACCCATGCGCCGCTGCGGCCCGCGCCAGATGCTCCTCTGCGTCAGGCCAGACCAGCCCCGACATCCCGACAGGCGCAATGCCAAAGGGCAGGGGCCGATCAACCCCCAGGAACCGGCGGCTCAGATCGGGCTTTTGCGGGCCATGCAGGATGGAAGGAAGAAAACCGACCTGATCCAGCGCCATGCGATTGCGCGCCTTGGTGGCCTCGGTGCCGGTGCCACTGTCCAGATACTCCCAGACAAACCGAGGCAGGCGCCGTCGGGCGCGCTGACGAAGATCGCTGAGAGCCGGATAATGCTGATGCAGGTCCATGGCGCGCATTTGTTGCTGCCTTGCAGCAAAAGTCTAGTGCGAAGCGGGCATTGAAACAATTTTGTAACTATTTGTGCCCGCCCCGTTCCGGCGCAGTGTCGCGCGACCCGTGGGCGATAGCCCTATGCTGCGTCTGGTTTCTTGCCGGGCGTTTCGGCTGTGCCCTCAACCGGGGTAATCACGCTATCATTCTGATTTGCAACGTAAACCTGGTTTCGTCCGCGCGCCTTCGCTTCATATAGCGCCTCGTCCGCCGCGCGCATCAGATCCTGTGGCATTGTCCCATGCGAGGGGTAATGCGACACCCCGATAGAGATCGTCACCCGCGGCAGCGCCTTTTCGCCATAGCGTACCGTGACCTCCTCAACGGCCTGACGCACCAGTTCGGCGCGCGTCAGCGCATCTTCGGGCGTGGTGTCGGGCAGGATCAGCGTGAATTCTTCGCCGCCCGGACGACAGGCCACTTCATCGCCATCGCAGGCCTGCTCCAGCACCGATCCCACAGCGCGCAGCACCATGTCGCCCGCGTCATGGCCGTGGTTGTCATTGAATTTCTTGAAGTGGTCGACGTCGATGGCAATCAGGCTCAGCCGCGATCCCTGGCTCTGGCAGCGGCTGATGCCCTTGCGCAGGCTGTCGGTCATATGGCGGCGGTTGAACAGGCCGGTCAGCGGGTCGCGCACGGATTGGTCATGCAGCTGATCGCGCATCTGCACGTTGGAAATAGCCATGCTGATCTGTTCCGCACACATGCGGGCCAGCTTCTTGTTGGCTGCAAAATTCTCGCAATCCGCCGAATGGGCGCGCAGATGCATCAGGCCCACGGTTTCCCCATGCGCGAGGATGGGAAAGCAGAAATAAGGGCGCCCGTCGTGGGGTTCGGCATGTTCGCAAACAAATGTCACCTCGCCGCTGCCGTATTCATAAACCCGCCCGCGGCGCAGGCCCCAGCAGCTGTCGGGGTGGATGTGATCCTTGTGATCGCCACCATTCCAGCTGGCCCAGCCGTCCAGAACATCGCGCGAGTTCGAATAGACATAAACGCTGCCTTCGGCGTTGGGCAGGATGTGGGTCATGAATTTCGACACCATATCAAACAGCTCATCCAGCGACCGGCTGGATTGCAGCCATTCGTTCAACTCCCCAAGCAGCTTTACCTCGCGCGCAAGCCGCAGCTGTTCGTCCATCAGCTTGCGTTCGTGATCGGATTTGCGGCTCAGGGCGCGCATCTGTTTCTGATTGGTGCGAAAGATCACCAGGCTCACCAGCCCCATCGCCAGCAGACCCAATGTGCTCAGCGCCCCAAGAAGCATCCGCACCCGCGTGATGAAGGTGCCGCGCAGCGTGGTGACATCGGTGTAGAATTCCACGGCGCCAACCACCCGCCCATTGTCCGAAATCGGCGTGTAAACCTCCGCCACATTGTGCGGCGTCGCGTGTTCGACATGGGTCGAATGCAGGTTCAGCCCGTCAATCTCGGTCGCGGGTTTTTCCACCTGCTTGTAATAGGTTACACCTTGCATGACCTGCGCGGCAAAATAGGTGTTTTCATTCTGGGTGCCGACATCGTCAATGCGCGTCGACCAGAACACACGGCCCGTCTCGTCAAACAGCTTCAGCCGATACACATCCGAGGCTTCGGGCATCAATGTCAGATACTTCGCGTCCTCATCGTTCACATACCCGGTGATGAACGTCGCTTCGGCGTGTTCCAGATGCAGCACAACCCGGCGGCGCCACAGCTCTGCCTGCTTGCGAATGTCAGCCTCCAGCATGGCGTCGACAATGGGCGCGGGCAGTTTGTAGACACCCCAGGCGGAACCTGCCGCAACGGTTGCAAGCATGGCGGCAACGCTGACCCACTTCAGGTTCTGCCGCGCCGCGTTGCGGAATTTCTCAGACATTGTTTGCACTTTCGCCGTTTCCGTCTCAAAAATCCGCCCTATAGATTTCCGATGGATTAACTTCACCCCGCAGTAACTTTTCGATTTACCTAAATTTTTCGGTCTATCGTGATTTTCCCGTGAACATGTCGTGAACAAAGCCTTCCCCTTCGGGGCGATCCGTCCTAATTTGCGCCCATGAGCAGTTTTGACGATATCGACCCCTATGAGGGGATTTCGCTGTCCGCCCGCGCGATGGCGGCGCGACCCATGCCCTATCTCGACGGGCTGAACCCGGCGCAGCGTCAGGCCGTTGAATGCCTTGAAGGGCCGGTTCTCATGCTGGCGGGGGCTGGCACCGGCAAGACCAAGGCCCTGACCGCGCGCATCGTGCATCTGCTGATGACCGGCTCGGCCAAGCCAAATGAAATCCTTGCTGTGACCTTCACCAACAAGGCTGCCCGCGAGATGAAGGATCGCGTTGGCGCCATGCTGGGGCAGGCGATCGAGGGCGTGCCCTGGCTGGGCACGTTCCACTCCATCTGCGTGAAACTGCTACGCCGCCACGCCGAACTGGTGGGGCTCAAGTCGAATTTCACCATTCTGGACACCGACGATCAGATTCGCCTGCTGAAACAGCTGATCAAGGTAGAAGGCATCGACGATAAACGCTGGCCTGCGCGGATGCTGGCCGGGATCATCGATGACTGGAAAAACCGCGCTCTGATCCCGTCAAAGGTGCCGGTGGCCGACGCCAGCGCCTATAACCACCGTGGCGTTGATTTCTACGCCCAATATCAGACCCGCCTGAAAGAGCTGAACGCCGTCGATTTCGGTGATCTCCTGCTGCATATGGTCACGATCTTTCAGGACCACCCGGATGTTCTGGGTCAATATCAGCGCTGGTTCCGCTTTATCATGGTGGACGAATATCAGGATACCAACGTCGCCCAATACATGTGGCTGCGTCTGCTGGCGGGTGGGCATAAAAACATCTGCTGCGTGGGGGATGATGACCAGTCGATCTATGGCTGGCGCGGCGCTGAGGTGGGCAATATCCTGCGGTTTGAAAAGGATTTTCCGGGCGCAATGGTCGTCCGGTTGGAACAGAACTATCGCTCCACCGGGCATATCCTTGCCGCGGCGGGCGGCGTGATCCGGGGCAATGCGGCCCGTCTTGGCAAAGAGCTGTGGACCGAAGCCGGTGATGGCGAAAAGGTCCGTCTGATCGGCCATTGGGATGGCGAGGAAGAGGCGCGCTGGATCGGTGAGGAGATCGAAGCCATGCAGCGCGGCACCCGCGGCATGGCCCCCGTCGACCTGAACGACATGGCGATCCTGGTGCGGGCCTCCCACCAGATGCGCGCCTTTGAGGATCGGTTCCTGACCATCGGTCTGCCCTATCGCGTCATCGGCGGTCCGCGCTTTTACGAACGGCTCGAAATCCGCGATGCAATGGCCTATTTCCGCGTCGTGGTTTCGCCCGATGACGATCTTGCCTTTGAACGCATCGTCAACACCCCCAAACGTGGCCTTGGCGACAAGGCCCAGCAGACCATCCAGACCATCGCGCGCGCCAACGGCGTTTCGCTGGTCGAGGGCGCGCGCCTCGCGGTGGAAAGCGGCCAGATCAAGGGCAAAGGGGGCAAGGCCCTACGTGAACTGATCGAGGGGCTGATCCGCTGGGGGCGTCTGGCAGGGGATGCCGATATGACCCACATGGAGCTGGCCGAGGTCATTCTGGACGAAAGCGGCTACACCGGCATGTGGCAGGCCGACAAAACGCCCGAGGCACCGGGCCGTCTGGAAAACCTCAAGGAACTGGTCAAGGCGCTTGAGGCGTTTGAAAACCTGCAGGGCTTCCTCGAACACGTCAGCCTGATCATGGACAACGACAAACAGGACGCCGCGCAGAAGGTCTCTATCATGACGCTGCACGCAGCCAAGGGTCTGGAATTCCCCGCGGTATTCCTGCCGGGGTGGGAGGACGGCCTGTTTCCCTCGCAGCGCTCGATGGACGAAAGCGGCCTCAAGGGCCTGGAGGAGGAGCGCCGGCTGGCCTATGTGGGCATCACGCGGGCCGAGCAGATTTGCACGATCTCCTTTGCGGGCAACCGCCGCGTCTTTGGGCAATGGCAATCCCAGCTGCCTTCGCGCTTCATTGACGAGCTGCCAGAGGAACATGTCGAGGTCCTGACGCCCCCCGGCCTTTATGGTGGCGGCTATGGTGCGGCGGCCCCGGCAGGTGGCGGCAATGTCCGCTCCAGCATCGAGGAGCGCATGGCCTCTGTCGATGGCTACAACTCGCCGGGCTGGAAACGGATGCAGACCCGCGTCAGCGAACGCGGCCTGTCGCAACCCAAGGAAAGCCGCTCATCCATCATCGACATCACCGCCACCTCCAGCTTCATGGTGGGAGAGCGGGTGTTCCACCAGAAATTCGGCTATGGCGCAATTGTCGGCATCGAAGGTGACAAGCTGGAAGTGGAATTTGAAAAGGCAGGCAGCAAAAAGGTGGTCGCCAAATTCGTCACCGCCGCCGAGGACATTCCGTTCTAGCCCATCATCGCGTCAGTCCCGTCATAATGGGAAACGCATTGAGATCTGCATCAAGAAAACGCCAGCCACCAGGCTGGCGTTTTTGCGTTTGGTCGCCCGCCGCAATCGCGGGGCCCGCAACAGCAGCGCTGCGCAGGCGGGCAATCGGAGCAAAGAAAGCAATCAGGCAAAGAAAAACGGCGGCGCCCAGGGAGGAGGAGGGGCACCGCCGTTCTTAACAACACCACGCTTAAGGGAGGAGGAGGCGTGGTGTATCCGGGTCCAGCTATGACGCTGGTATTGGGTGCGGTGACATCAGGGAGGAGGAGGATGTCACCGCGATGACAGGCCTTCTAGGGAGGAGGAGAAGGAGGCCTGTGTCTCTATTACTTGGTGCCGTAGGCCGCTTCGTAAGCGACGCTGCGCAGCTGCGCGCGGCTCATGCCGAGATCCGCGAGTTCGCGACCAGACAGCGAGGACAGCTCGTTGATGGTCTCGCGATACATGCGGTAACGCGCGATCTTGTCTTTCAGTTCGTCGAATGCGGCGCGCAGGCTGAAGGCAGCAGCGCCTTTACGGGTGGTGATATTGTCAACAGCGGCCATCGTTATATTCCTCGGCGGTCAGTTCGTGTGTTGCCGTCTCCGGCGTCTCTTGAGGATGAAAATAGGCAATTGCTGCACATGCACAATCCCCAGAAGCGGCAATCCGGATATGCACCAAATGCATGGGTGCCTCTGGGTAAATCAGCAGATTGCTGCTGAGGTATGCAGCAGCGGGGCTGTTAGCGCTCATTTCTTTGGCAGCGTGCGAATTGCGCGCGCTTGATGCTGGCAGATATCGTGCAACTTTGCCCATGTGGTGCACCCACTTGGGCTTTGGCGCGGGCAGGGGTATATGACAGCTGTCAAACCGGAGATGCTCATGACCCCCACCAAGGATGAGATTCGCGCAGCGCTTGAACGTCTGCAATTGCCCGACGGCGGCACGCTGGTGTCGCGCGATATGCTGCGCGCCCTGACAATCGACGGCAGCCGCGTCAGTTTCGTGATCGAGGCCCCCAGCCCCCAGATCGCCACACAGATGGAGCCCCTGCGCCGCGCGGCAGAGGCAGCTGTCCTTGCGCTCGACGGGGTAGAGGCCGTGAGCGTCGCCCTGACCGCCCATGCGGATGGCCCCTCCAAACCGGCCCCCAGCCTGAAGGTCGGCGGCCACCCCAAGCCGCAGGCGGAACCGCTCAAGCCGAGCGGCGTCAAACGCATTCTGGCGGTGGGCTCCGGCAAGGGTGGCGTTGGTAAATCCACGGTCAGCGCAAACCTCGCCGTGGCGCTTGCCAGGCAGGGGCGCAAGGTGGGGCTTCTGGATGCCGACATCTATGGCCCCAGCCAGCCCCGCATGATGGGCGCAAGTGGCCGACCCGCCAGCCCGGATGGCAAGATCATCGAACCTCTGCACGCTCATGGCGTCACGCTGATGTCGATCGGCTTCATGGTGGACGAAGCCAAGGCCGTGGTCTGGCGTGGCCCGATGCTGATGGGCGCGCTGCAGCAGATGCTTGGTCAGGTGAACTGGGGTGAATTGGATGTGCTCATCGTTGATCTGCCGCCCGGCACCGGGGATGTGCAGCTGACGCTTTGCACCAAGGCAGAGCTGTCGGGCGCGATTGTGGTCTCCACCCCGCAGGACGTCGCGCTGATTGACGCGCGCAAGGCGCTCGACATGTTCGCCACTCTCAAGACGCCGGTGCTGGGGCTGATCGAAAACATGTCCTTCTTTGCCTGTCCTGATTGCGGCGGAGAGCATCACATCTTTGGTCACGGGGGTGTCGCCGCCGAAGCCGAGCGTCTGGGCGTGCCTCTTCTGGGATCACTGCCCATTGATCTGGATACGCGTCTGGCGGGGGATGCCGGCACGCCGGTGGCCGCCGGAGAGGGCGCGATGGCGCAGGCCTATGCCCGCATGGCCGAGGGGTTGGTGCGCGGCGGCATGGCCTGACCCGCGACATTATATGAATGAGTGACAGGGGCAGGGCCGATCCGGGCGCTGCCCCTTTCTCTATCCGGCCATCGCGCGGTGGGATGTCATGGGCGCGTCACTGCCGTTTCCCAGCCATGTCCCCGCCGGCCTTGGTCTGGGATCAGGTGGGAGGATATGGGCGTCATGGGAAATCATGGCCCATCTGGGGTGATGCTGGGCAAATCAGTCCCGAATCACTTGGACGATCCGGTGGTTTTTGGCGGAAATGGCCGCCGACCCCCCGAGAATCGGGGCGTCTCCCCTCCAGATCGACCCTGATTTCGGAAAATGAAAGCGATTCTGTGGGAATTCATGGAACTTTTTTCGACCCCGCTGCGACCACTACATATAGTCGTTTTCACGCTGGCTTAACATACCACTAGGTTTTGAATCGATTCTGCGCCAAAGAATCGGAGCGCCGTTATCGCCATGCGAGGGGAGGGTCCATAAAAAACAGTTGTGGCCCACGTATTCCCATAGTATCCCTAATTTATCGAATGAGACGGAGAGCAGGGGCGCCAAACGACCCCAACCAAAGACTAAAATAAGCAGGTTTCATACAGGCCTTCGCTTTCATCGAAAATAGAGATCCGGCGCGCGGGCGAGCAGACATCCCCCCAGGTGGCGCGCGCAGTCGGACACCCCGCAAGTCGGGACGAGGTGGCGGGTTGATCAGTGGCAGCAGATCAGCCCGCCCCTTTTGCTTCTGGGGATTGGTTCGGCACGAGGGACGCTGAAAAAGGGACGATAGATTGGGCCGTAGGTTCAGAGGTGAAAGCCACCACAAGGTGGATACAAAGGGGCGGGTGTCGATTCCGGCCTCCTTTCGCCGTGTTCTGGAGGCAGGTGATCCCAACTGGCAGTCCGGCAATGCGCCCGAACTCGTCATCGTCTACGGCGACCATCGCCGCAATTTTCTTGAATGTTACACCATGGAGGCCATCGAGGAGGTCGACGCAAAGATCGACTCCTTGCCACGCGGCTCCATGCCCCGCAAAATGCTGCAGCGCATGTTCCACGGTCAGTCCTTCCCGACCACCGTTGATGAAACCGGCCGCCTTGTGCTGCCCGCGAAGCTGCGCAACAAGATCGGACTGGAAGGCGAGGCCTTCTTTATCGCTGCGGGCGATACCTTCCAGATCTGGAAGCCAGAAACCTACGAAGAGGAAGAGTTGGCGAAATCCGAAGAGTGGATGGAAGATCTGCCAGAGGACTTCGACCCGATGGAATTCCTCGATGGCGCCGGAGGCGCTTGATCCATGACAACGGACCGTCAAACGTCTTCCGGTCCTCACGTACCGGTCCTTTTGCGCCCCCTCCTAGCTGCGGTTGCGCCTGTGTCCGGCCGCTGGCTGGATGGCACATTCGGCGCCGGTGGCTACAGCCGCGGCCTGCTTGAAGCAGGGGCCGATCACGTGATCGGCGTTGACCGCGATCCGCTGGCGTTTGAAATGGCTCAGGACTGGATTGGCGACTATGACGGTCGCCTGACCTTCCAGCAGGGTGTGTTTTCGCGCATGGATGAATATGCGCAGGATCTCGACGGGGTTGTGCTCGACCTTGGGGTGTCCTCCATGCAGCTGGACATGGCCGAACGTGGTTTTTCCTTCATGCGGGACGGGCCGCTCGATATGCGGATGTCGCAGGATGGCCCCTCCGCCGCCGATCTCGTGGCCGAGCTGGATGAGGCGGCGCTGGCGGATATCCTCTTTATGTTTGGCGAGGAACGCGCAAGCCGTCGCATTGCCCGCGCCATCGTCAAGGCCCGCACCGAAGCGCCGATCACCACCACCCTGCAGCTCGCAGGGATCATCGAAAGCTGCCTGCCGCGCTCCAAACCCGGCCAGTCGCATCCCGCAACGCGCAGCTTTCAGGGCCTGCGCATCGCGGTGAACGCAGAATACGAAGAGCTGTTCGAGGGTCTTCTGGCGGCAGAGCGCGCGCTGAAACCCGGTGGCCTGCTGGCCGTCGTGACCTTTCACTCGATCGAAGACCGGATGGTCAAACGCTTCTTCCAGCACCGCGCTGGCAAGACCGGCCGCGCCAACCGCTACGCGCCGGAACAGGAAGAAACCCCCTCCCAGTTCACCCTTGTCACCCGCAAGGCCGTGGGCCCCGATGACGAGGAGCTGGCCGAAAACCCGCGCTCGCGTTCGGCCCGCCTGCGGGTGGGGCGCCGCACCGATGCGGCCCCGGTCGAGATTTCGGCCAAAGACATTGGCATGCCTCAGCTAAAGGGCAAACGGTCATGAAAACGCTGCTTTACATCGTGACATCGCTCGCGGTCCTGGGCCTTGCGTTCTGGGCCTATCGCGAAAACTACACCACCCAGCAGGTGCTGAAGGAAACCCGCAGCCTGCAACGCCAGATCGGCGCCCAGCAGGCCCGGCTCAGCGTGTTGCGGGCAGAATGGGCCTATCTGAACCGCCCCCAGCGCCTGCGCGAACTGGCAGAGCTGAACTTTGACCGTCTCAGCCTGCTGCCCCTGCGTCCCGAACAATTTGGCCGCGTGGATGAGGTCGCCTATCCCCGCGACGAGGACGTGATCGAATTCTCCAACGGGGTCGAAGTGTCCTCGCTCAACGCACGGAGAGACCAGCCATGATCCGAACGCCGCTGCGCCCTCTGGCCCGCATTTTGACGGCCCGTGCCAACGGCGAAAATCCGGACGTGATCGAACGCGAAAACCTGCGTCAGCGCCATGCCGAAATGCAGGCTGCCTCGCGCCAGCGCGCCGAAGGGCGCCTGCTGGTTCTGGGTGTTTTCTTTTTGGTGGCCTTTACTGCCATTGCCGTTCGCATGGGCGCGCTTGCAACCTCAGAGGCGGTTGAACCTGTCGCCAGCACCGCGGGCGGCAGCGGCATTGCCATGCAGCGTGCCGATATCGTCGACCGCAAGGGGCGTATCCTTGCGACGAATTTCGAAACCCATTCGCTTTACGCCCAGCCGCCCCAAATGGTCGATCCCGAAGGCGCGGTAGAGCGTCTGGTCGAAATCTTTCCCGATCTGGATCGTGACCGCCTGCTTGAGGATTTCACCGGCAAGCGCAAGTTCGTGTGGATCAAGAAGAAAATCAGCCCCGAGCAGAAGCAGGCGGTGCATGACATCGGTGATCCCGGCCTGCTGTTTGGTCCCCGCGAAATGCGTCTTTATCCCAATGGCAGCCTCGCGGCTCATGTCATGGGCGGCGCCGGGTTTGGCAAGGAAGGCGTCACCGCCGCCGAGGTGATCGGCGTTGCGGGCGTGGAAAAGCAATTCGACGACTATCTCCGCGATCCGGCCAATGGGGGTCGTCCGCTGCAGCTCTCGCTGGATCTGACGGTTCAGGCCGCCTCTGAACAGGTGCTTCTGGGGGGCATGAAGCTGATGAACGCCAAGGGGGCGACATCGGTTTTGATGGATGTCTACACCGGCGAGGTGATCTCTGTTGTGTCGCTGCCGGATTTCGACCCCAACGACCGGCCGCGCCCGCCCACCTCTGGCTTTGACCCCTCGGTCAGCCCGCTGTTCAACCGCGCGGTGCAGGGGGTGTATGAACTGGGCTCGACCTTCAAGATTTTCACGGCAGCACAAGCGGTTGACCTTGGGCTGGTGAATTCCGAGACCATCATCGACACCTCTGGCCCGATGCGGATCGGTCGCTTTCCCATCGGCGAGTTCAACAACAAGAATTATGGCAAGCTGAGCGTCGCAGACATCATCGTCAACAGCTCCAACCGCGGCACCGGCCGACTGGCGCTGCAAATCGGCGCAGAGCGTCAGCAACAGTTCCTGCGCGCGCTTGGCATGTTCGACCCAACCCCGATCGAGATCGTCGAGGCCTCCGGCGGCCAGCCGCTGAAGCCCAAGAAATGGGGTGAACTCAGCACTGTGACCATCTCCTACGGTCACGGCTTGTCGACCAGCCCGATGCATCTGGCGGCGGGCTATGCCGCCATCGCCAACGGCGGTCGCTACGTCAGCCCGACCATCCTGCGCCAGACCGGGCCGCAGCTGGGGGATCGGGTGATGTCAGAGGACGCCGCCGCCCAGGCCCGCGCCATGCTGCGCAAGGTCGTGACCAGCGGCACCGCCTCTTTCGGGGAGGTTCCGGGCTATCAGGTCGGTGGCAAGACAGGCACAGCCGACAAACCCAAACCCCGTGGTGGCTATTATGAAAGCAAGGTCATCGCGACCTTTGCCGCCATGTTCCCGGCCCATGATCCAAAGTATGTGCTGATCGTCACACTTGATGAACCCTCGGTCATTGCCCACGGCGAAGAACGCCGCACAGCGGGTTGGACGGCGGTTCCTGTCGCAGGCGAGATGATCGGCAGAATTGCGCCGCTTCTGGGCCTCAGACCACAAGTTGAACCCGACCAGATCACTGGTATAACCCTCACCTCAAACTGATCAGGTGGGGTTGCTATGAGCACCAGTCAAAACCGTCCTCTGAGCCAGCTGGGGCTGACCGCCCGCGGCGGGGTCGATCCGATGATCTGCGGCATTGCCGTGGACAGCCGCAAGGTGGTCGAAGGGGGGCTGTTTGCGGCCCTTCCGGGCAGTCAGGTGCATGGGGCGAAATTCACCCCGGCCGCGCTTGGCAATGGGGCGGCGGCAATCCTGACCGACGCCGCCGGGGCGCAGATCGTGGCAGAGCTGTTGCGCGATTCCACCGTTGCGCTGGTGGTGGTCGAAGACCCGCGTCAGGCGCTGGCCTACGCGTCGGCCCTGTGGTTTGGCGCGCAGCCCGAAACCATGGTGGCAGTGACCGGCACCAATGGCAAAACCTCGGTGGCGAGCTTTGTGCGTCAGATCTGGATCGAGCTGGGCCACAAGGCGGTGAACCTTGGCACCACCGGTGTCGAAGGGGCCTGGAGCCATCCGCTCAACCATACCACACCCGAACCTGTCACGCTGCATGATGCGCTGGCGCAGGCCGCAGCTGCTGGCGTCACTCATGCCGCGATGGAGGCCTCCTCGCACGGACTGGACCAGCGGCGTCTTGACGGTGTGCATCTGGCGGCGGCGGGCTTTACCAATTTCACCCAGGACCATCTGGATTATCACGAAACATTCGAGGCGTATTTCGCGGCCAAGGCCGGGCTGTTTCGCCGGGTGCTGCCAGAAGATGGCGTTGCGGTCATCAATATGGACGATCCGCGCGGCCCTGAAATGCGCGCCATCGCCGCTGCGCGCGGGCAGGAGGTGATCTCTGTCGGGCGCGGCGCGGGCGATCTGTCCCTGATCGGCGCACGCTTTGATGCCTCTGGGCAGGACATGCGGTTTACCTGGCACGACAAACCCTATCAGGCGCGGCTGAACCTGATTGGCGGTTTCCAGGCCGAGAACATCCTGCTGGCCTGTGGTCTGGTGATCGCCAGCGGAGAAGACCCGCAGGCCGTGTTTGAGACGCTGCCACATCTGCAGACCGTGCGGGGCCGGATGCAGCTGGCGGCCACCCGCGACAATGGCGCGACGGTGTTTGTCGATTACGCCCATACCCCTGATGCGGTGGCCACTGCGATCAAGGCCCTGCGCCCGCATGTGCTGGGCCGGTTGGTGGCCATTGTCGGCGCTGGCGGTGATCGCGATGCCGCCAAGCGCCCGCTGATGGGGCAGGCCGCGCAGGAGAATGCGGATCTGGTGATTGTCACCGACGACAACCCCCGCAGTGAGGATCCGGCGGTGATCCGTGCCGCTGTCAAAGGCGGTGCGCCGGATGCGATGGAAGTGGGCGACCGGGCCGAGGCGATCTTGCGCGGCGTTGATGCGCTGGGGGCGGGCGATGCCCTGCTGATCTGCGGCAAAGGGCATGAGACCGGCCAGGTCGTTGGTACCGATGTTCTGCCCTTTGATGATGTCGAACAGGCGAGCATGGCTGTCGCCGCTCTGGACGGGAGGCTGGTATGACGCTTTGGACCGCTGAGGAAGCCGCCGCAGCAACCGGTGGCGTGGCCATTGGTGACTGGCATGTGAACGGGATTTCCATCGACACGCGCAGCATCGCCAAGGGAGATCTGTTCGTGGCCTTGAAGGCGGCGCGTGACGGCCATGACTTTGTGGCGCAGGCGCTGGAGAAAGGCGCGGGTGCTGCGCTGGTGTCGCGCAGACCCGAGGGCGTCAGCGAAGATGCGCCGCTGTTGCTGGTTGAGGATGTGCAGACCGGGCTGGAGGCCCTTGGCCGCGCGGGTCGTGCGCGCACGGATGCGCGGGTGATCGCGGTTACCGGATCGGTCGGCAAGACCTCGACCAAGGAAATGCTGGCGCGGATGCTGTCGGATCAGGGTCGCACCCATGCCGCCGTGGCGAGCTACAACAACCATTGGGGCGTGCCGCTGACGCTGGCGCGGATGCCGCGTGACACCGAATTTGCGGTGATCGAAATTGGCATGAACCACCCCGGCGAGATCAGCCCGCTTGCAAAACAGGCGCGCCCGCATGTGGCGATGGTCACAACCGTGGCCCCCGTGCATCTGGAGGCCTTTGACGGCATCGAAGGCATCGCCGCAGAGAAGGCCGCCATCATGGATGGTCTGGAGCCCGGCGGCGTTGCGGTTTTGAACGCCGATATTGCCGAGGCCCCGATTCTGCAGGCAGTTGCCGGGCGTGCGGCGCAGGATGTGAAGTGGTTTGGCACCGGTCAGGGGCCGATTGCGCCCACCTATCGGCTGGTCGCAACCACCCTGCGCGGAGATGAGACAGAGGCCGAAGTCACCCTGCCCGGCGGGCAGGGGCATCGTTTGCAGATCCAATCGCTTGGCGCGCATTTTGCAATGAACGCGCTTGGGGCGCTGGCCTGTCTTGCGGCTTTGGATCTGGATCTGACCAAGGCCGTGCAGAGCCTGTCACTCTGGTCGCCCGTCACCGGGCGCGGGGCGCGTGAAACCGTGTCTCTGGGCGCGGGGCGGGGCGAAATCCTGCTGCTGGATGACAGCTATAACGCCAACCCAACATCTGTGGCCGCCGCGCTGGCGGTGCTGGCGGCAACCCCCTGTGAGGGCCATCGCATCGCCTATCTTGGCGACATGAAAGAGCTCGGCCCGCAGGAAGCGACGCTGCACGCAGCCCTTGCTGATTTGCCCGCGATGGCGGATCTGGATGCGGTGCACTGCATCGGGCCTTTGATGGGCGCGCTTCATGCTGCCCTGCCTGCGGACAAACGCGGCGGGCACTATGCCAACAGCGCCGATGTGCTGGCTGATCTGCCGGGTCAGATCGGTGCAGGCGATGTTGTGCTGGCAAAAGGGTCTCTCAGCATGACGCTGGCCAAGGTTGTTGACGGCATCCGCGAATTGGGCCATGGCGAGGCCACTTCTTAAAAACACGTGAACTGAGGGACCGGCTGACATGCTCTATTGGTTGACCGCGCTGTCGGATGGGGGGGATTTTTTCAATCTCTTTCGCTACATCACCTTCCGGGCAGGCGGGGCCTTTTTGACGGCGCTTCTGTTCGGGTTTCTTTTTGGTCCGCCGCTGATCAATGTGCTGCGCCGCAAGCAGGGCAAGGGTCAGCCGATCCGCGATGACGGTCCGGAGGCGCATCTGGCCAAGGCCGGCACGCCCACCATGGGGGGGCTGCTGATCGTGGGGGCGCTGGTCACCGCGACGCTTTTGTGGGCGCGTTGGGATAACCCGTTTGTTTGGCTTGTTCTTTTTGTCACGCTGTCCTTTGGTCTCATCGGTTTTGCCGATGATTACGCCAAGGTGTCCAAGCAGAACACCGCGGGTGTTCCGGGCAAGCTGCGGCTGGCGCTGGGGATCACGATTGCGGTGATTGCAGCGCTTTGGGCGGCGGCCTATCACCCGGAGGCGCTGCAGAACCGTCTGGCGATGCCGGTGTTCAAGGATACGCTGATCAACCTTGGTCTGCTTTACGTGCCGTTTTCGATCTGCGTGATCGTGGGGGCTGCCAATGCGGTGAACCTGACCGATGGTCTGGATGGTCTTGCGATCATGCCGGTGATGATTGCGGCAGGAACGCTGGGCATCATCGCCTATGCGGTGGGGCGCGTTGACTTTACGGAATATCTGGACGTGCACTATGTGCCGGGCACCGGCGAGATCCTGATCTTTACCGCCGCGTTGTTTGGCGGTGGTCTGGGCTTTCTGTGGTACAACGCCCCGCCTGCTGCCGTGTTCATGGGCGACACCGGTTCGCTGGCCCTGGGGGGTGCGCTGGGGGCGATTGCGGTGGCAACCAAACACGAGCTGGTGCTGGCGATTGTCGGCGGCCTTTTTGTGGTAGAGGCGCTGTCGGTCATCATTCAGGTTCTCTACTTCAAGCGCACCGGCAAGCGGGTGTTCCTGATGGCGCCGATCCATCACCACTATGAGAAAAAGGGGTGGGCCGAACCCACGATCGTGATCCGCTTCTGGATCATCTCGCTGATCCTTGCGCTGATCGGACTGGCGACGCTGAAAGTGCGCTGAGCCAGCACGGATCGCCGCGGGCAGGGTGTCTGCCGCGGGGTGGTGCATTGTCCTGATCTTTTTTGGAACCGCCCGGAGCTGCCGCTTCGGGCGGTTTGTCTTTGCAGAAGAAGGCGGCGCCGCCGGAGGGGCGGAGGGTGGATGACCTTTGCCAGGGGTCATCTCCGTCTGTCGGCCTATACGGATCCCACGCCCTATGCCGACCCTGTTCGGGCAGCGGGGCGGAGGGACTGTCTCCTGATCTTGGTGTCGCAACGAATGGCAGCGTAGCAAACCGGCCTGAAGAGATCGTAGCCCATGCGTTCGCAGCTATGGCAACACCCTAGAACACCGACCAGTCCATTTCTCGGGCCAGCCGTTCCATCGCCTCTGTCCCCAGTTTGGAATTGCCGTTGCGGTCCAGTCCCGGCGACCAGACGGCGATGCTGGCCTTGCCCGGCACGACGCCCAGGATGCCACCGCCCACGCCGCTTTTGGCGGGCAGGCCAACGCGGTAGGCAAATTCGCCGGAGCCGTCATAGTGGCCGCAGGTCAGCATCAGCGCATTGAGGCGGCGCACCCGGTCAAGGGAGACCATGCGTGGATGGCAATCCGCACCAATCAGAAAACGCCCCGCACGGGCGAGCTGCGTTGTCGTCAGCTCGGTGGCGCAGTGATGGAAATAGGTGCCCAGCACCTTGTCGGGATCATTTTTCAGATTGCCAAAGGAGGCGAGGAAATGGGCATGGGCAAAATTGCGGTGCCCGTGGGCGGTTTCCGAGCGGGCAACATCGGCATTGATGTGGATGTCATCATCCTCTGCGGCGGCGCGGATAAAGCTGAGGAACTCGGCCAGCGCCTCGCGCGGCTCGCGGCCTGCCAGCACCTCGTCGGTGGTGACGATTGCGCCTGCGTTTACAAACGGATTGCGGGGGCGGCCGCGTTCATGTTCCAGCTGCACAATGGAGTTGAATGCCGTGCCAGACGGCTCTCGCCCGACGCGGCGCCACAGCTGGTCGCCAGACCGGCCAAGCGCGATGGCGAGGGTAAAGACCTTGGTGATGCTTTGCGCTGAAAACCGGGTGGTCGCGTCCCCGGCGCTGTAGATCTGCCCATCTGCGGTCGCTACGGTGATGGCGAACTGATGCGGGTCGACCTGGCCCAATTCGGGAATGTAGCTCGCAACCTCGCCCCGGTCGGGATCATCGCGAAGGTCGGTGTTGATGGCGTCGAGGATCTGCTGCATCTGCGCGGGCATGTCTGCGGGCCTCCCAGTTTTTGGCTGACGTTAGCGGGATGGCGGTGAGATGACAAACGCAACGGGACTGGCATTGGTTCCCGCGATCGGGTAGCGATTTGATCAAAGACCATGTGGAGGGCGGGCGATGATCCCTGTGACCGGATTTGAAGGCGCAACAGTTGCGGTGCTGGGGCTTGGGCGATCGGGGCTCACCACGGCGCGGGCCTTGCGGGCGGGCGGCGCAGAGCCTGTCTGCTGGGACGACAATCCGGGTGCGCGGGCGCGGGCCGAGATCGAGGGGTTCACCTGCCGTGATTTGCTGAAATCCGGCGCCTTTGATGATGTGGCGGCATTGGTCGTGTCGCCCGGCATTCCACATCTCTACCCCAAGCCGAACCCGGTGATCCGGGCGGCGCTGGTGGCGGGTGTGCCGGTGGACAATGACATCGGCCTGTTCTTCCGCTCGGTTGCGACGCGGGGGTGGGAGCAATACGATCAGGCGCCGCGCATCGTGGCGGTCACCGGGTCAAACGGCAAATCCACCACGGTTGCGCTGCTGCATCACATCCTGCAGGAGGCCGGGCGCGAAAGCCAGTTGGCAGGCAATATCGGCCGTGGTGTTCTGGACATCGACCCGCCGGGTTCTGGTGGGGTCGTGGTGCTGGAGCTGTCGAGCTATCAGACCGATCTGGCGCGCGCATTGACGCCGGATGTGGCCGTGTTCACCAACCTCAGCCCCGATCATCTGGATCGGCACGCGGGCATGGGGGGCTATTTCGCGGCCAAGCGGCGGCTGTTTGCAGAGGGCGGGCCAGACCGCGCCATCATCGGCGTCGACGAGGACGAGGGGCTTTATCTGGCGGGGCAGCTGTCGGAGGCGGCCAGCGATGACCGGGTGATCCGTATCTCGGCCAGCCAGAAGCTGACCGGGCCGGGCTGGCAGGTCTTTGCGCGCAAGGGGTTTCTCAGCGAATACCGCAAGGGACGGCAGGCGGCGTCGATTGATCTGCGCCAGATGCAGGGATTGCCCGGCGCGCATAACCACCAGAACGCCTGTGCGGCCTATGCGGCGGCGCGCGCGCTGGGGCTGGCGCCGCGCCTGATCGAAGACGCGCTGGCGAGCTATCCGGGCCTGCCACATCGCAGCCAGACCATCGCGACCCATGCCGGCGTGCGTTATGTGAATGACAGCAAGGCCACCAACCTCGACAGTGCGGCCAAGGCGCTGGGGGCTTTTGAAAACATCCGCTGGATCTGTGGCGGGCTGGAGAAAGAGGGCGGGCTGGATGCGCTGCGCGGGCAGACCGGCAAGGTGCGCAAGGCCTATGTGATCGGGCGCGAGGCGGCGGGGTTTGCCATGCAGCTGGATGTAGAGGCAGAGGTCTGCATCACCATGGCACAGGCGGTGGCCCGCGCGAGCTCCGAGGCAGAGCCGGGCGATACTGTCCTGCTGGCCCCGGCGGCGGCGAGTTTTGACCAATACGACAACTTTGAACAGCGTGGCGAGGATTTCATCGCCGAGGTTGGCAAGCTGACGGGCGCAGACGGCTGAGGCCGGGCTAAGGCCGGGGCTGGGGCTAAGGCTGGCGCAGCCTCAGCGGCGTGCGGCGATGGCGCTGCCCGCCGCCACGCCAGAGGCCCAGGCCCATTGAAAGTTATAGCCGCCAAGCCAGCCGGTCACATCCACTGCCTCGCCAATGGCATAAAGGCCCGGAACCGTCTTGGCCTCCATCGTCTTGGACGACAGCGCATCGGTGTCGATGCCACCAAGGGTGACCTCGGCGGTGCGATACCCCTCGCTGCCCGACGGCGTGAGGCTCCAGTTTTCCAACCGGTCGCAGAGATCGCGCAGGGCTGCATCGGACTGATCAGCCAGCCGCCCCTTGAGCCCCAGTTCGGGGGCGAGGAAATCAACCAGTCGGCCGGGCAGGTGGCGGGCGAGCTCGGTCGTCAGATCCTTGCGCCCTGCTTCCTGACGTTGGCTGCGCAGCAGGTCGAACAGGGGCGTCTGCGGGATCAGGTTGGCGTTGATCTGCTCGCCTTCGCGCCAGTAGGACGACAATTGCAGCACCGAGGGGCCGGAAAGGCCGCGGTGGGTAAACAAAAGCGCCTCGTCAAAACTGGTGCGCGCATTCGACAGCCGCGCAGGCAGGGCGATACCGGCCAGGGGCTTGAAACGGTCATCGGAGAAGGTGAAGGGCACCAGGGCGGGGCGGGTATCTGTCAGCGGCAGATCAAACTGCCGCGCAAGATCATAGGCGATGCCGGTTGCACCCATCTTGGGGATGGATTTGCCGCCCGTCGCGATCACCAGATTGCGGGCCGTCAACTGCTGCCGCTTGCCTTCGCGCTCTACCTCGACCTGAAAGCCATCGGCGGTGCGCGCAACGGACAGGATCGAGGTCTGCAACCACAGATCTGCGCCTGCGGCCTTCAGCTCCTCCACCAGCATTGCAACGATCTGCTTGGCTGATCCATCGCAGAACAGCTGGCCCAGCGTCTTTTCGTGCCAGGCGATGCCGTGGCGGTCCACCAGTTCGATGAAATCCCACTGCGTGTAGCGCGCCATCGCGGATTTGCAGAAATGCGGATTCTGCGACAGGTAGTTTTCCGGGCTCGCGTACATGTTGGTAAAGTTGCAGCGCCCTCCGCCGGAGATGCGGATCTTTTCCCCCGGCGCCTTGGCATGGTCGATCACCAGCGTGCCGGGGCCAGAGCGGGTTGCACACATCATTCCGGCAGCGCCGGCACCAAGAATAAGGGTTTCATAAGCCATGTGCGGCCATAGGCGCGGATTACCGCCAAAGGCAAGAGGAAGAGGGTGGCCTGATGAAAACTTTCCGGTTACTGTTTGCCTAACGATCCCGAAAACGGGACGGGCGACGAGGCAGATAGTGGCGGTTTTTCCATGACTGAGATGGTCTATGGCGCGCTCCCCGTACAATCGGGCGAGCCAATCCTACCCAAGTGGTGGCGGACTTTGGACAAGTGGACGATGTCCAGCATTCTGATGCTGTTTGTCATCGGGCTCTTGTTGGGGCTTGCGGCCTCTGTCCCGCTGGCAGAGCGCAACGGGTTCGGCAACTTCCATTATGTGCAGCGCCAGATGGTCTTTGGGCTGACGGCGCTTGCGGCGATGATCATCACCTCGATGATGTCGCCCACGCTGGTGCGGCGGCTGGCGGTCGTGGGCTTTATCTGCGCCTTTGTGGCGCTGGCCCTGCTGCCGGTTTTTGGCACTGATTTCGGCAAGGGCGCGGTGCGCTGGTATTCCCTTGGGTTTGCCTCGCTGCAGCCTTCGGAGTTCCTGAAGCCGGGCTTCATCGTGGTTGCGGCCTGGATGATTGCGGCCAGCCAGCAGATCAACGGCCCGCCGGGCACGTTGATGTCCTTTGGTCTGTGCATGACCGTGGTGCTGATGCTGGTCATGCAGCCCGATTTCGGTCAGGCCTGTCTGGTGCTGTTTGGCTGGGGCGTGATGTATTTCGTCGCCGGTGCGCCGATGCTGTTGCTGGTGGCGATGGCGGTGGTCGTCGTGCTGGGCGGCATTCTGGCCTACAACAGCTCGGAGCATTTTGCCCGCCGCATCGACGGGTTCCTGAACCCTGAAATCGATCCCACCACCCAGATGGGCTATGCCACCAACGCCATCCGCGAAGGCGGGCTGTTTGGGGTTGGTGTTGGCGAAGGTCAGGTGAAATGGTCACTGCCTGATGCCCACACCGATTTCATCATCGCGGTCGCGGCCGAGGAATACGGGCTTGTGCTCGTGGTGATCTTGATCCTGCTCTACGCCACTGTTGTCGCGCGCTCGCTGTTTCGTCTGATGCGCGAACGGGACACGTTCATCCGTCTTGCGGGCACTGGTTTGGTCTGCACCTTTGGGGTTCAGGCGATGATCAACATGGGCGTTGCCGTGCGGCTTTTGCCTGCCAAGGGAATGACGCTGCCGTTTGTCAGCTACGGGGGATCCTCGTTGATTGCAGGTGGCATTGCGGTCGGCATGCTGCTGGCGTTTTCCCGATCACGCCCGCAGGGCGAGATTGCAGACTATCTGAACGGCCGTGGGCGGGGATGAACAGGCGACAGGGACGCGGCTGCCCCCCGGGTGGGGCGCGGCGGTCTCTCGCGGAGACAGATCAGGCGCTGACCGGTGCTGAGCCGGGCACAGCAGCAACAGCAGGTAAAAGAAAGACAACACGGGACGATGGCACAGAAATTGCTCTTGATGGCTGCTGGGGGGACCGGTGGCCATATGTTTCCTGCACAGGCCCTTGCTGAGGCGATGCTGAGACGTGGCTGGCGGGTGAAACTGTCAACGGATGCGCGCGGCGCGCGCTACACCGGCGGCTATCCCCATACCACGGAAATCACCGAAGTGCCCTCGGCCACATTTGCCCGTGGTGGGCTTTTGGCCAAGGCGATGGTTGGTCCCAAGATTGCGGCAGGCGTGACCCGGATGGCGATGCAGATGCGGCGCGACCGGCCCGATGTCGTTGTGGGCTTTGGCGGCTATCCGTCGATCCCGGCGCTGGGGGCGGCAGCCCTGTTGAAGCTGCCGCGCATGATCCACGAACAAAACGGTGTCCTGGGCCGGGTGAACCAGCTGTTTGCGCCGCGGGTGGCGCAGGTGGCGTGTGGTGTCTGGCCAACGGACCTGCCCGACGGGGCCCAGGGCGTTCATGTGGGCAATCCGGTGCGCGCGGCCGTGCTGGAACGTGCCGGCGCTGGCTATATCCCGCCGGGGGATTATCCGATGTCGATTCTGGTGATGGGCGGCAGTCAGGGCGCGCGTATCCTGTCGGATATGGTGCCCGGCGCAATCGCGGCGCTGCCGGAGGCGCTGCGCAGCCGCCTGCGCATTTCCCATCAGGCGCGCGATGAAGACGGCGCGCGCGTCACCCAGTTCTATGCAGATCACGGCATCAGCGCCGATGTGCAGCCGTTCTTTACCGATGTGCCTGCCCGCATGTCCGAGGCGCAGCTGGTGATCTCGCGGTCGGGGGCGTCTTCGGTTGCGGATATTGCCGTGATCGGCCGCCCGTCGATCCTGATCCCGTTTGCTGCGGCGGCAGGAGACCACCAGAGCGCCAACGCGCGCGGGTTGGTGGATGCGGGCGCTGCGGTGCTGATCCCGGAAAGCGCCCTTGACGTTTCGGCCCTGTCAGAGCAAATCAGCGCAGTTCTGAGTAACCCCACCGCTGCCACGCAGATGGCCAATGCCGCCCTGCAGACTGGTATCCCGGACGCAACCGAGCGTTTGGTGGCGATGGTGGAAAAGCTGTCCGAGGAAGGAAACACATGACCCCTGCAACCAAACTCCCCGGTGACGTCGGCCCGATCCATTTCGTCGGCATCGGCGGTATCGGCATGTCCGGCATTGCCGAAGTGCTGCTTAATCTGGGTTATGTCGTGCAAGGGTCCGACCTGAAGGCCTCCAAGATCACCAGCCGGCTGGAAAAGCTGGGGGCGCAGATCTTTGTCGGGCAGCGGGCAGAGAACCTTGAGGATGCGGCGGTTGTCGTGATCTCGTCGGCGATCAAACCGGGCAATCCCGAACTGGATGAAGCCCGGAACCGGGGCCTGCCGGTGGTACGGCGCGCAGAGATGCTGGCCGAGCTGATGCGCCTGAAATCCAACATTGCCATCGCAGGCACCCACGGCAAGACCACCACCACCACGATGATGGCAGAGCTGATGGTGGCAGGGCATTTCGATCCGACCATCGTGAATGGCGGCATCATTCACGCCTATGGCTCCAACGCGCGGATGGGGCAGGGGGAATGGATGGTGGTGGAGGCCGACGAAAGCGACGGCACATTCAACCGCCTGCCTGCGACCATTGCCGTTGTCACCAACATCGACCCCGAGCACATGGAGCACTGGGGCGATTTCGACACGCTGCGCAATGGCTTTTACGAGTTTGTCTCGAATATTCCGTTCTACGGCATTGCCGTGTGCTGCACCGATCACCCGGAAGTGCAGGCGCTGGTGGGCCGGATCACCGACCGCCGCGTCGTGACCTATGGTTTCAACACCCAGGCCGATGTGCGGGCGGTCAACCTGACCTACAAGGCGGGCGTGGCCCATTTCGACATTCAGCTGCAGGCCGAGGATCGCGTGATCGAAGGCTGCACGCTGCCGATGCCGGGGGATCACAACGTCTCTAACGCGCTGTCGGCGGTGGCGGTTGCCCGCCATCTGGGGATGAACAGCTCTGAAATTCGCGCAGCCCTTGCGGCCTTTGGCGGGGTCAACCGTCGCTTTACCAAGGTGGGCGAGGTGGATGGCGTCACCATCATTGATGACTACGGTCACCACCCGGTCGAGATTGCCGCCGTTCTGAAGGCCGCGCGTCAGGCCTGTGACGGGCGGGTGATCGCGGTGCATCAGCCGCACCGCTATTCGCGCCTGTCGAGCCTGTTTGATGATTTCTGCGGCTGCTTCAACGAGGCGGATGTGGTGGCGATTGCCGAAGTCTTTGCCGCGGGCGAAGACCCGATCGAGGGCGCGGGGCGCGATGATCTGGTGGCCGGTCTGATCCGCCACGGCCATCGCCACGCCCGCGCCTTGCTGGATGAGCCGGATCTGGAGCGTCTGGTGCGCGAACAGGCCCGTCCCGGTGACATGGTTGTCTGCCTTGGTGCGGGCACCATCAGCACCTGGGCCAATGCCCTGCCAGAGCGGTTGAAGGGCTGAGGGTGGCGCGGCTGCAGGCATATCCTGCCTTGCCCCTTGTGGCGGTGGGTGTGACCCCAAAGGCGGGGGCGTGCCCATGCTGAGTGTGTCCGCTGCGGCCATCTGGGTTCTGCTGGCCTGCGGCGTGGCGGCGTTGCCGATGCGCTGGCAGATTGCGCCGGGGCTGGCGTTGCTGATTGCGGCACCTGTGCTGATTGTCTTGCTGGGGCGTGACCACGGGGCGATTGCTGCGGGGTTTGGTGTCTTTGCCCTGGTGTCGATGTTCCGCCGTCCGATCCTGCATGCGCTTGGTCGGCTGCGCCAGCGCCACGGCGCGGAGGCCCGCAAATGACGCCATCGCTGATCCTTGCCTGTGTCTGGGTGGTTGCCGCCAATGTTCTGGCGATGATCCCAAGCCGCGACAATCACTGGTCGCGCGCCTATGTGCTGATCGCCCTTGGCATCCCGCTGCTGGGCTATGTGACCTATGAAAACGGGCCGTGGTGGGGGCTGGGTGTGCTGTTTGCGGGCATGTCTGTTCTGCGCTGGCCGGTGATCTATCTGGGCCGCTGGCTGCGTCGCCAGCTGAACGGCGGCTGAGACGCGGCTGGATCGCGGGCCTGCGCGATGGCGAGACCATTGTCGGCGGCGCTGATTCCAGAGTAGAGGCAGGGCACACATCAGGACGCAGCTGCGTCCGCGTGGTGATTTTGACGGACGACAAGACGGGACGGGATCTATGGATATCGACGGGCTGCGTGGCAGGCTTACACCCAATCGGGCGCTGGCGGATTTGACCTGGCTGCGCGTGGGCGGACCTGCGGATTATCTGTTTCAGCCTGCCGATATCGAAGATCTCTCGCATTTCATGCGGGCCTGTGAACCGTCGGTTCAGGTGTTTCCCATGGGGGTCGGGTCGAACCTGATCGTGCGCGATGGCGGGCTGCGGGCGGTTGTCGTGCGGCTGGGCCGGGGGTTCAATTCAATCGAGATCGATGGCGACACGGTCACTGCGGGTGCGGCTGCGCTGGATGCCCATGTCGCGCGCAAGGCCGCCGATGCCGGGGTTGATCTGACGTTTCTGCGCACCATTCCCGGCTCTGTCGGGGGGGCGGTGCGCATGAATGCCGGCTGCTACGGCAGTTATGTGGCGGATGTGTTCCAGTCGGCCACCGTGGTTTTGCGGACGGGAGAGGTGGTAGAGCTGGGGCCGGAGGCCCTGAATTTTGCCTATCGTCAAAGCGATCTGGCGGAGGGCGCGGTCCTTGTGTCGGCCAAATTGCGCGGCCCCCTGGGCGAGCCTGCGGCGCTTCATGCCCGGATGGAAGATCAGCTCGCCAAACGGGACGCCACCCAGCCCACGAAGGAACGCTCTGCCGGGTCGACCTTTCGCAATCCGGCCGGGTTTTCCTCAACCGGGCGGGCGGATGATGTGCATGATCTCAAGGCCTGGAAGGTCATCGATGATGCCGGCATGCGCGGAGCCCGTCGCGGAGGCGCGCAGATGAGCGAGAAGCACTCCAACTTTATGATTAACGCCGGTGGCGCAACTGCCGCAGATCTTGAGGGATTGGGCGAAGAAGTGCGAAAAGAGGTTTACGCCAATTCTGGCATAACGCTAGAGTGGGAAATCATGCGGGTGGGGGATCCGCTTTCCGAATAAACGATAAATGACCTGATTTTTAAGGCTTTCCCCTTGAAGTCAGGCCCGCCACCGGGTGAAACGCAATGGCGGATCGAAGCGGAAAAGCGCGATCTTGGTAAAGGCAATGTTAACGGGCCGGTAACGAATTTGTCGTTAATATGGTGTGAGGCACCACCGGATCCGGAGCCATTGCGGGCTGTCACGCTTCGCACGACCAATGCAGGGCCAACCTGCGCATATCGGGCCATTTCAGGCCGGAACAACAAGGGGCGTGAAGCCCCGGAAATTTGAGGCGCTTGTCGTGAGTGAGTCGAGCAGGACACTCCCGAAAGTGGCGGTATTGATGGGCGGCCCCTCGGCTGAGCGCGAGGTGTCACTTTCCACAGGGCGCGAATGCGCTGCCGCACTGCGGGATGAGGGGTATCAGGTCACAGAGCTGGACGCGGGTCCGGATCTTGCGGCGCAGCTTGCTGCGGATCGCCCGGATGTCGTCTTCAACGCGCTGCATGGCCGCTGGGGCGAAGATGGGTGTGTGCAGGGGCTGCTGGAATGGCTTGCGATTCCCTACACGCATTCCGGTGTTCTGGCCTCGGCGCTGGCGATGGACAAACAGCGCTCGAAAGAAGCGTTTCGCGCAGCCGGCCTGCCGGTCGTGGACAGCGGGCTTTTCGCCAAATCCGACGTCTCTGCGGCCCATGTGATGGCGCCGCCCTATGTCGTGAAACCCAACAACGAAGGCTCCAGCGTCGGGATCTATATCGTACAGGAGGCCGCCAATACGCCGCCGCAGCTGTCTGAGGACATGCCGGATGAGGTGATGGTGGAAACCTATGCGCCGGGTCGTGAGCTGACCACCACGGTTGTGGACGGCAAGGCGCTGACGGTGACGGATATCCTCACTGACGGATGGTATGACTTCGACGCCAAGTACAAACCCGGTGGCTCGCGGCATGTGTTGCCTGCGGATCTGCCGGACGAGATTTTTCAGCTGTGTCTGGATTACGCGGTGCGCGCCCATGATGCGCTGGGGTGCCGCGGGGTGAGCCGGACCGATTTTCGCTGGGACGAAAGCCGTGGCAAGGACGGGCTGATCCTGCTGGAAACCAACACCCAGCCGGGCATGACGCCCACGTCGCTTGCGCCGGAACAGGCGGCCCATTGCGGCATGAGTTTTGGCCAGCTTTGCGCGTGGATGGTTGAGGATGCGTCATGCGGGCGCTGATTGAGCGATTCACCAAACCCCGCAGCGGGCGCGCTGATCCGGCGCCATCGCGGCTGACCTATCGGTTCCAGCGCTGGATGCTGACGCCGGGGATCCGCTTTGGCGTGCGGTTCGGCATTCCGTTCTGCCTGGTCTTTGTGGCCGGAGCGGCCTTTATGGCAGATGAGGGGCGGCGCGATCAGCTTCAGGTGCTGGTCAATGACATTCGCGCCTCGATCGAGGAACGGCCCGAGTTCATGGTCAATGTAATGGCCATCGACGGCGCAGGCGCCAGCGTGTCGGAAGACATCCGCGAGGTCGTGCCGATTGATTTTCCTGTCAGCTCTTTTGATCTGGACCTGACCCAGATCCGCGACGAGATCACCGGGCTTGACCCGGTAGAGAGCGCAGATGTGCGCATCCGTCCGGGCGGGGTGTTGCAAGTGACCGTCGAAGAGCGCACGCCAGCCGTTGTGTGGCGCAGCCGCGAGGGGCTTGCGCTGCTGGATGACACTGGCGTGCATGTTGCAGAACTGGGTGCGCGCAATCTGCATCCCAACCTGCCTTTGGTGGCGGGTGAGGGCGCGGATATGGCGATCGAAGAGGCGCTGCGCCTCTTTGCGGTGGCCAAGCCGCTGGGGCCGCGTATTCGCGGGCTGGTGCGGATCGGAGAGCGGCGCTGGGATCTGGTTCTGGACCGGGGGCAGCGGATCATGCTGCCGTCGAAAAAACCGGTGCCCGCCCTGGAGCGGGTCATCGCCGTCAGCGAAGTGCGCGATCTGTTGGAGCGGGATGTGGCAGCCGTGGATATGCGGCTGGCTGCGCGCCCGACGGTTCGCATGACCCAGGCCGCCGTCGAGGATTGGTGGCGGATTCGTCAGTTGAATGCAGGTGGGCAGTAATCATGACTGATCTTTATCAATCCCAGCGCGCCATGCGGCAGATGCGACGTCAGGCGATGCAGCGCGGTGTCGTGGCCATTCTTGACGTGGGCAGCTCCAAGATCGCCTGTCTGGTGCTGCGCTTTGACGGCACGGGGCGGCTGAGCGAGGACAACTCTATCGGCTCGCTTGCGGGGCAGTCGGGGTTTCGGGTGATCGGCGCGGCCACCACGCGGTCGCGCGGAGTTCAGTTTGGCGAGATCACCGCCATGCAGGAAACCGAACGCGCCATCCGTACCGCCGTGCAGGCGGCGCAGAAGATGGCCGAGGTGCGGGTCGATCACGTCATTGCCTGTTTCTCCGGGGCCAATCCGCGCTCTTACGGGCTGGACGCGCTGGTCGATCTGGAAGGGCAGGTCGTGACCGAAAATGAAATCGCCCGTGTGCTGGCCGCCTGTGAGGTGCCGGAATATGGCGCGGGTCGAGAAGTGCTGCATGCCCAGCCAGTGAATTTCGCGCTCGACAACCGCTCCGGGCTTAGTGATCCGCGCGGGCAGATGGGGCAGACGCTGGCGGTGGATATGCACATGCTGACAGTCGATGCCTCGACGGTGCAGAACCTTGTGCGCTGCATCCAGCGCTGTGATCTGGAACTGGCAGGGATTGCCTCTTCGGCCTATGCATCGGGCTTTTCGGCGCTGGTCGAGGACGAGCAGGAGCTGGGCGCTGCGTGCATCGACATGGGCGGCGGGTCGACCTCGATCTCTGTCTTCATGAAAAAGCACATGATCTATGCCGATGCGGTGCGCATGGGTGGCGATCACATCACCAGCGACATTTCCATGGGGCTCGGCGTGCCGACGGCCAACGCCGAGCGGATCAAGACCTTTCATGGCGGGGTTCATGCCACTGGTGCAGATGATCGCGAGATGATCGACATCCACGCCGATACCGGCGATTGGGAGCATGACCGCCGCACCGTCAGCCGGGCGGAACTGATCGGCATCATGCGTCCGCGGGTCGAGGAGATCCTGGAAGAGGTGCGCGCCCGGCTTGATGCCGCCGGATTTGACAGCCTGCCAAGCCAGCAGATCGTGCTGACAGGGGGCTCCAGCCAGATCATGGGGCTGGATGGGTTGGCGAGCCGCATTCTGGGGCAGCAGGTTCGTCTGGGTCGTCCGCTGCGTGTTCACGGCCTGCCGCAGTCGGCCACCGGTCCGGGGTTTGCCTCGGCGGTGGGGCTGAGCCTGTTTGCCGCCCATCCGCAGGATGAGTGGTGGGATTTCGAGATGCCGGTGGATCGCAACGCCAGCGGCACCCTGCGACGCGCGGTGAAGTGGTTCCGGGACAACTGGTAACCGGCCCGGGGCCGCGCCGCCTTGCCCTGCCGCCGATGGGCGGTCAGGCAGAAAATTAAGCAGATGTTAACGAAAAACTTCCCCCGCGCTTCCGTTTCGCGGGTGACAGCGGATTCTTGCCGCGTTAATGTTGTGGTAACGACCGCTCCACGCGGCGCACGCAGGCCGAGCAGTGGCCAGCCAGATCCGATAGAAACGGCAGACTCAAGTGGCAGAAGCCCTTGGGCGCAAACGCTGTGTTGTGGTCACTGGCTGTCGCTTCCGCAAGATTTGCCATTATCGGCGAAATACCGCGAATTTGGGCGCTCATGTGTCCAGATTTTGTGGATTTTGACGCTTTTTGGGATGACGCGACTCGTGCTGCGCGGTAGGATTGGAGCGGATTAGGACAGGAATAGGCCCTTGCGGGAGGGCTGATAAACACAGGCGGAACGAGCATGACCTTGAACCTTTCGATGCCCGGCCAGGACGAGCTGAAGCCCCGGATTACCGTGTTTGGCGTCGGCGGTGCGGGCGGCAACGCTGTCAATAACATGATCGAGAAGCAGCTGGATGGTGTCGACTTTGTCGTTGCCAACACAGACGCGCAGGCCCTGCAGCAGAGCTCTGCCAAGAGCCGCGTGCAGCTGGGGATCAAAGTGACCGAAGGTCTGGGTGCGGGCGCGCGTCCCTCTGTTGGCTCCGCCGCCGCAGAAGAAAGCATCGAACAGATCGTCGACCATCTGGCCGGCGCGCATATGTGCTTTATCACCGCCGGCATGGGTGGCGGCACCGGGACCGGTGCAGCTCCGATCATCGCGCAGGCCGCCCGTGAGCTTGGCGTGCTGACCGTCGGCGTTGTGACCAAGCCGTTTCAGTTTGAAGGCAACAAGCGGATGCGTCAGGCCGAGGAGGGTGTCGAAGCCCTGCAAAAGGTCGTTGATACGCTGATCATCATTCCGAACCAGAACCTGTTCCGTCTGGCCAACGAAAAAACCACCTTCACCGAAGCCTTCTCGATGGCGGATGACGTTCTGTATCAGGGCGTAAAAGGTGTCACCGACCTGATGGTGCGTCCGGGTCTCATCAACCTCGACTTTGCCGATGTTCGCGCCGTGATGGACGAGATGGGCAAGGCGATGATGGGCACAGGCGAGGCCGAAGGCGAAGATCGCGCAGTTCAGGCCGCCGAGAAGGCGATCGCGAACCCGCTCCTGGACGAAATCAGCCTGAAGGGTGCGAAGGGTGTTCTCATCAACATCACCGGCGCCCACGACCTGACCCTGTTCGAGCTGGACGAAGCCGCCAACCGCATCCGCGAAGAGGTGGACCCGAACGCAAACATCATCGTCGGTTCGACCCTCGACACCGAGATGGAAGGCAAGATGCGCGTGTCCGTCGTGGCTACCGGCATCGATGCTGTTGACGTTCAGACCGATATCCCGGTGCCGCGTCGCCCGATGTCTGCACCGCTGAAACAGACTGTCAGCGTTGAAGAAAACCGCGCCGCTGCTGCGGCTCCGCTGGAGCTGAACACGCCTGTCGAACAGCCCGCAGCCGAGGTTGCCGCAGCCCCCGCACAAGAAGAGCCTTCGCTGTTTTCTGAGTTCAACAGCGCTGCACAGGCCGCTGATGGGCAATATGACGAGGTTGTCGAAGAATCCCACGACAACATGGGCGCCGACGGCCTGCCTGCACCGGCCTATCAGGGCAACGGGGTTCCGGATTTCCAGCCGCAGGCAGACGCTGCGGTGAACAACCCGGCAGAAGCCTTTGTGGCCCCCAAGGCGCCTGCTCCCGGCACGCCGTCGCCCGAGGCGATCGTGCGTCTGCAGGCCGCTGCACAGCGCGCCCAGCCGCAGGCCCCGCAGCACCAGCCGGTGCAGCAACAGCAGCCGGTTCAGCAGCAGATGCAGCAGCGCCCGTCGATCGACGCCGTGCAGCCGCGCGCGCCGCAGCCCGCTCCGGCCCCGCAGCCTCAGGTGCAGCAGCAGCAACAGCAGGTTCAACAGCCTGCCGCATCCGGTCAGGAACAGCGCCGCTTTGGCCTGAACTCTCTGATCCACCGCATGACTGGTAGTGCCGCGGACAATCAGGGCGCCGCCCGCCAGCAGCCGCCTGCGCCGCAGCCGCAGGTTGCCCAGCACGGTCATGGCCAGCAGGCCGCCGCCGCGCCGCAACCGCAGCAGCGTCAGGCCGATCCGGAGCAGGAGCGCATCGAAATTCCCGCCTTCCTGCGCCGCCAGGCCAACTAAGCGGATCACAAGACATCAGAAAAGGTCGCCAAATGGCGGCCTTTTTTGTTTTGTTTACTGTCTGTTAACCTGGAGTTGGCAGTCTTTCGCCTATCTGTTTCAGTCATGTTTCATTCCGTTACAAAGATTGAGTTGAGCCTTTCGGGCCGACACCTTACCTCTGTTTCGCAACACGACCCTGTGAGGTCGGACCATACGAAACGAGGCACACCGTGCAGAACACGCTTAAAGCATCAGTGACATTTGACGGGGTCGGACTGCACTCCGGCAAACCTGTCCGCATGATTCTGAAGCCTGCATCTGCCGATCACGGTATCTGTTTCCGCCGCACCGATATTTCGCTTGGCGACACACTGGTTCCCGCCCGCTGGGATCTGGTGGAGCGTACCGCGCTGTGCACCCGTCTGGTGAACACCTCTGGTGCCTCTGTGTCCACCGTTGAACACATCATGGCCGCACTGGCGGGCTGTGGTATCCACAACGCCCTGATCGAAATCGACGGTCCGGAAGTTCCGATCATGGATGGCTCTTCGGCGCATTTCGTGCGCGGCATCATGCAGCAGGGCATCCAGCGTCTGGGCGCGCCTGTCACCGCGCTGCAGGTGATGAAACCGGTCACTGTCAGCCATGAGGGGGCAACCGCCACCCTGATGCCGAGCAACCGTCTGATCATCGAGTTCCACATTGATTTTGACGAGGCCGCGATTGGCCGCCAAAGCCGCACGCTGGACATGCGCAACGGCACCTTTGCGCGGGAACTTTGCGATTGCCGCACCTTCTGCCGCCGCGCCGATGTGGAAACCATGCAGGCCAACGGTCTGGCCCTCGGCGGTGTGCCGGGCGAGAACGCGATCGTCTTTGATGGTCCCGTGGTCGAAAGCGGCCAGGGGCTGCGTCACAGCGACGAGCCTGTGCGCCATAAAATGCTGGATGCGCTGGGGGATCTGGCGCTGGCAGGTGGCCCGATCTTTGGCCACTACATCGGGGACCGCGCGGGTCACTCGCTGACCAACACGCTACTGCGCGCGGCCTTTGCAACACCGGGTGCGCTGCGCAAGGTGTCCTGTGACCCGATCATGACCGCCCGCCTGCCGGGGCAGGGGTTGGTCTGGGCAGAAATTCCGACAGAGACGCGCCGCGTCGCCTGATCGGGGTATCGAGCAGAGGGCGTCGGCTGGGGGGCCTGACGCCCGAATTACCGACACCGTGACCCAAAGTCACGATCACGACAGATCAACGACCGTGTGGCAGATGCCGCGCGGTTGTTTTGGTTTAGGGGCACAGGGTCACATACAGCGTATGGCTGTGATCTCTGTCCCCTTGACCCCGCCGCGCTTTCTCTGCCAAGTGGGTCGGGAGACGGTTAAAGCCGTTTTGCCCGTCAAATGAATGTGCTAGACCGGGCGTAACCGGGGTTCACACCCGTAAGCAAAAGACGGTGAGGTTAGGCGATCATGATCGGCATGGGGGCGGCAGCCAAAACCATCGGCGCGTTTCTTCTGATTGCGGCTCTTTCGGGCTGTGGTGGGGACGGCGGCGCAGCAAAAAGTGCGCAACCGCTGGAAGGGTTCACACCCGAGCAGATTTATGAACGCGGCGAATTCGAGATGGAGCGCAACCGGACCAAGGATGCGGCCTTCTACTTTGCAGAGATCGAGCGCCTTTATCCCTATTCCTCCTGGGCCAAGCAGGCGTTGATCATGCAGGCCTATGCCTATCATCTGGGCCGCGACTACGAGGAAAGCCGCGCAGCCGCGCAGCGGTACATCGATTTCTACCCAACCGAGGAAGATGCCGCCTATGCGCAGTATCTTCTTGCGCTGAGCTACTATGACCAGATCGATGAGGTGGGCCGCGATCAGGGGCTGACCTTCCAGGCGCTGCAGTCGCTGCGCACCGTGATCGAGGTTTACCCGGACAGCGAATACGCCAACTCCGCGATCCTGAAATTCGATCTCGCCTTTGACCATCTGGCAGGCAAGGAGATGGAAATCGGCCGCTACTACCTGCGCAAGGGGCACTATACCTCTGCGGTGAATCGCTTCCGTGTCGTGGTTGAGGATTTCCAGACCACCACCCACACCGCCGAAGCGCTGCACCGTCTGGTAGAGGCCTATCTGTCGCTGGGGCTGGTCAATGAGGCACAGACCGCAGGCGCGATCCTGGGCCATAACTATCAATCGACCGAATGGTACGAGGACAGCTTTAAGCTGCTGACGCAAAACGGGCTGAAAATGCGCGATGTCGGCAACAACTGGCTGAGCCAGATCTACCGTCAGTCCATCAAGGGGGAGTGGCTCTAAGTGCCACTTCCGCAATGAGGCCGGGCCATGCTGCGCGCGCTTGATATCCGCGATATCCTGATCATTGATCACCTTGAACTGAATTTTCAGCCGGGTCTGAACGTGCTCACCGGGGAAACCGGGGCGGGCAAATCGATCCTGCTGGATTCGCTTGGCTTTGTGCTGGGCTGGCGCGGGCGGGCCGAACTGGTCCGTCAGGGCGCCAAGCAGGGCGAGGTGATGGCAGAGTTCGATCTGGCCCCGGATCATCCGGCCCATGCGGTTCTTGCCGAGGCAGGCCTGCCGGGCGGCGAGACGCTGCTGTTGCGGCGGGTAAACACCGCGGAGGGGCGCAAGACAGCCTGGGTCAATGATCGCCGCTGTTCGGGCGAGGTGCTGCGGGCGCTGTCTGAGACGCTATTGGAACTGCATGGCCAGCATGATGATCGCGGCCTGCTGAACCCGCGCGGCCATCGCGCGATGCTGGACGAGTTTGCCAATCTTGCGGATCTTCTGGCGACAGTGCGTGAGCGCTGGACCACGGCCAGCCGGGCCCGCAAGGCGGTTGAGGAAACCCGCAGCGCGCTTGAGGCGATCCGCGCCGAAGAAGAGTTTCTGCGCCATGCGGTTGCGGAACTGGACGCGCTGGACCCTCAGCCCGGCGAGGACGCGGCGCTGGATCAGCGTCGCCGCGAAATGCAGGCCGCCGAGCGCATTCGTGGCGACATTCAGCGCGCCCATGCGATCCTGTCCGATGGGGCGGAAAGCGCCCTTGGCGATGCGCAGCGCTGGCTGGAGGGTGTTGCCGATCAGGCCGAAAGCGCGCTGGATTCGCCGCTGGCGGCGCTGGGGCGGGCGATGATCGAGCTGGGCGAGGCGCAGGATGGCGTGTCGCGGCTTTTGGATGGGCTGGAGTTCAACCCCGGTGATCTGGAAGACTGCGAGGAGCGGTTGTTTGCGATCCGGGCGCTGGCGCGCAAGCATGACGTCATTGCAGATGATCTGGGGGATTATGCCGACACGCTGCGCCAGAAGCTGGCAGCGGTGGATGCGGGCGATCAGGATCTGGCAGATCGCGAGGCGGCGCTGGCACAGGCCGAAGCGGCCTATGATGCCGCTGCTGAACAGCTGTCGGCGGCCCGGCGCGAAAGTGCGGCTGCGCTTGACGGCGCGGTGATGGCAGAGCTTGCCCCGCTCAAGATGGAGCGTGCGGTTTTCGAAACCCTCGTCAGCCCGGCAGAGCCCGGTCCCGAGGGCAAGGATGGCGTGGCCTTTACCGTCGCGACAAACCCCGGCGCGCCTGCGGGTCCGCTGAACAAGATCGCCTCTGGCGGTGAGCTGAGCCGTTTTCTGTTGGCGTTGAAGGTCTGCCTGCGTGGCGAGACCGGCAATCAGACCATGATCTTTGATGAGATCGATCGCGGGGTCGGTGGTGCCACTGCTGATGCGGTTGGCCGTCGCCTGAAGGCGCTGGCCGAAGGCGGGCAGGTTCTGGTCGTCACCCATTCCCCGCAGGTTGCTGCACAGGGGGCGCATCACTGGCGGGTGCAGAAACAGGTTGTTGACGGGCAGACCCTGTCTCAGGTCGTTCCGCTGGACGACGCGGAGCGGGTGGATGAACTGGCCCGGATGGTGTCGGGCGATACCATCACCCCAGAGGCGCGCGCGGCGGCCAAGGCGCTATTGGCGGGCTAAGCCCCGTCCGGTCATGGCAGGCACGTCACACAACTGCGTCAGCTGTCGCTTTGACAGAAAGCGCGGGCGGAATTTGACGCTGGATTAACGTCCTGGCGGTTACTAATGCCTTGAGACAGAAAGACTGACACCAGGACAGACGGCCAAATGCGACAGACACTCCGCTCCTTTATCTCGGCCCATGCGACGCAGGCAGTTGCCGAGATGCGGGATGCCTGGCGGGTGTTGCGCCATCGCGGTCCGGGGCAGTTTCAGTTCTGGCTGATCGCGCTGATGATCGGGGTTGCTGCCGGGTTTGCGGCGCTGTTCTTTCGCAAGGGCATCACTGCGTTTCAGGCCTGGGTCTACGGCGCTGAGGATGTCAATTTCCTGCACAGTTTTGCACAGGACATGCCGTGGTACTGGCTGGTCCTGATTCCGACCCTGGGTGGCTTGGTGGTGGGGGTGATCCTGCATCGCTTCACCCCTGACGGGCGGGTGCGTTCGGTTGCCGATGTGATCGAAGGCGCGGCCCTTGGCGAAGGGCGGGTAGAGAAACGGGCTGGCATTGCCTCGGCCATTGCGTCCTTTCTGACGCTGAGCACCGGCGGGTCGACCGGGCGGGAGGGGCCGGTCGTTCATATGGCGGGCGTGATCTCTACCTGGGTCAGTGACAAGATCAAGGCCGACGGAATCACCGGGCGGGACCTGTTGGGCTGCGCGGTTGCGGCGGCGGTGTCCGCCAGCTTTAACGCGCCGATTGCAGGCGCGCTGTTCGCGCTGGAGGTGGTGTTGCGCCACTTTGCCGTCCATGCCTTTGCGCCGATTGTCATTGCTTCGGTTGCGGGAACCGTCATCAACCGGCTGGAGTACGGTGATGTGACCGAGTTCGATCTGATCACCCCCGGCGCGCTGCAGTTCTATGTAGAGCTGCCTGCCTTTTTGATGTTGGGGCTGATCTGCGGTCTGGTCGCGGTGGTGTTGATGCGGTCGATCTTTTTTGCCGACCAGCTGGGCACGGCCCTGCAGGACCGGCTGGGGCTGCCACGCTGGCTGCGCCCGGCGGCGTCTGGCCTGTTGTTGGGCGTCATTGCGGTCTGGTATCCGCATATCATCGGGGTTGGGTATGAAACCACCGTTCTGGCGTTGACCGGTGCGCTGGTGCTGCATCAGACGATCCTGTTTGCAATGGTCAAGACGGCGGCTGTTGCGATCACCATGGGCGGGCGCATGGGGGGAGGGGTGTTTTCCCCGTCGCTGATGGTCGGTGCGCTGACCGGGCTTGCCTTTGGGCTGATTGCGACGGCGGTGCTGCCGGATGTGTCCGGCACCCATACGCTTTATGCCTTTGCGGGTATGGGGGCGGTTGCGGCGGCGGTTCTGGGCGCGCCGATTTCCACCACGCTGATCGTGTTCGAGCTGACAGGGGACTGGCAGATCGGTCTGGCGGTGATGGTGGCGGTGTCGATGTCCACTGCGCTGGCCTCGCGCATTGTGGACCGGTCCTTTTTCCTGACCCAGCTGGAGCGGCGCAACATTCACTGTGCGGCGGGGCCACAGGCCTATCTGCTGTCGCTGTTGCGGGCGGGCGGGGTGATGCGGCCGATGGGCGATCCGCGCTGCGCAAGCCGCGAAGAGTGTGAAGCACTGCTGGAGCAGGGGCTGTTGATTCGTGCCTCTGCCTCGCTTGAGGCGGCGATGCCGATCTTTGATCGGGCGGATATCGCGTTCTTGCCGGTGATGACCGAGGAGGGGGACAGCGAAAATCCGCCGGAGTTGATCGGCGCCCTTTACCACATTGATTCGCTCAAAGCCTACAACCGGGCGCTGGCGGCGGCGGCTGCGGAAGAGCACAGTTAAAGCCCAATTAAATGGCGTTTTCTGTGGAAAACCCTGTGTATCTTCCAAACATGCAGTGAAAACACCGCTTTACCCGTCAAAGCTGAGTTGAAATATGTGGTATTTCTGAAACGGACCGACCGTTTTCAAAAGGTTTTGTTAACCTTTCACGCGCGCTTCACGAAAATATGGTTAACACTAGGCAAATAGTGATCATTCTTCGGAAGTGACAACATGCAAATCGATGACATCAACCCGCAAGAGGTTGAGTACATGACGAAGGCAAGTGAGCAGGAAAAAGAGCGGGCATCCTTTGAGGCGTTGATCAATTACGTCATGCAGAGTGCCAGCGATGCGCAGATGTTCGGGACGGGCGAGTCGATCGAGACCGCGCGCCGCCATCTGTGCCGGACCATTCTGAGCTGATCGGGACTGTGTGTGTATCGGGTGTTTCCACCCGTTTTTGAATGAGTTTTAATTTACAGGGCCCCGAGAAAATCGAATTCGACTGACTGGCAGGGATCTGCCGGTGTCGCGACATGGTCTGTGGCAAGGTTTTGCCGAACTCTCACAGCCACTTGACGGGCGCTGATCCGTCTCCTCTCCGGGTTGGCCTGCCTGACCCGTGCGGGAGGCGACTCCTGCATCGCCATGACTCTACCCTCATGACTATGCCGACCTGCGGGCGGCACCCTATTGCTGCGGTCTGTCCCGGACAGTCGGTGCATCACTGATGCAGGGACGGCGGGTTTCATTCAGCCAATGAAAAAGGCGCCACGAGGGCGCCTGTCTCTGACTGCTGCACTGTCTGGGCCGGGGAGGGCTCAGATCTGTTCCACCTTGACGCTTTCGCTGGTGACAAAGGCGAGATGGCCCTTGATCGCGGCGACCTCTTCCTTTGGGTCCTCGTAGCTCCAGACCGCGTCGGGCGTGACAGAGGACAGGTTCACAATGGAATAATAGGTGGCGTCGCCCTTGTGCGGACAATGGGTGGTCTTGTCGCTCTGGTCGAGCAGGGCAAAAGCCACATCTTCGCGCGGGAAGTAGATGACCGGTGGCAGATCGCCTTCGCTCAGCTCAAGCGCATTGTTGCTTTCACCCAGCACGGCGCCGCCAGAGCGGACGACCCAGCGGCCGGGAGCTTTGCGAATTTGGATCTTTGTCATGGGTACTTCCTTCACGTCGTTCGTACGGTCATTATCTTAGTGTGTTGTAACAATGCGGTATCACAGTGGTGCCGTAGCGGCATCCAGCCAGACCTTTGCGGCCTTTGTTACGTTGGGTCCGATTTTCGCGGCCACATCGGCGTGGTAGCTGTCAAGCCAGTCGCGTTCGTCACGGCTGAGCATCTCTGTCACGATGAGACGGCGGTCAAGCGGTGCGAAGGTGAGCGTGCGCCAGGCCAGCATATCACGTTCCGGATCGGATGTGGGCTGATTTGCTGCTGGGCTGACGACCACCAGATTTTCCAGCCGGATGCCAAAGGCCCCTTCGCGGTAATACCCGGGTTCGTTGGACAGGATCATGCCCTCTTCGAGCGGCACATGGCTGACACGGCTCAGGCGCTGGGGGCCTTCGTGCACGCTGAGAAACGCGCCGACTCCGTGGCCGAGACCGTGGTTGAAGTCCTGCCCGGCAAGCCACAGCGGCATGCGGCCAACGGCCTCGATGTCGCGGCCTGCCAGCCCCTTGGGCCAGATCAGGCGGGACATTGCAATCATGCCCTGCAGAACGCGGGTATAGGCCTCGCGGGCCTCTTGCGGTGGGGTGCCGATGGCGATGGTGCGGGTGATGTCGGTGGTGCCGTCCAGATATTGACCACCGCTGTCGAGCACCAGCAGGTGGCCGTCTTCCAGTGTTGCGTTGCTCTCCTCGCTGACGCGGTAGTGCATGATGGCGCCGTTGGGGCCGGTGCCGGAGATGGTGTCAAAGCTGATGTCGCGCAGGCTTGGATCCTTGGCGCGCTCCGCTTCGAGGTGTTTGACGACGTCGATTTCGCTGATGGTGCCGGGTGCCTGCGCATCAAGCCAGGCGAGCGTTTCCACAACGGCGGCCCCATCCCGCAGGTGCGCGGCCGCGCTGCCGTCGATTTCAGCGGCGCATTTGCGGGCCTTGGGCAGGGCGCAGGGATCGCCAGAGCCCACCAGCGCCTGCCCAAGCTGGTCAGCGACGATCTGGGGCAGGGTGGTGAGATCTGCGCCAACCTTGGCATCTGCGGGCTTTGCCAGTGCGGCAACATGGGTCAGGAAGTCAGCAGGGGCGTGGCAGGTGACCTGTGCGCCCAAATGATCTGCGAGCCCGTCCAGCTTGGCTTTGGCCATGAACAGATCGACACGCCCCTCGGCATGCAGGATCGCAAACCCGTGGGCGACCGGGTTGTGGGCAATGTCGCTGCCCCGGATATTGAGGAGCCACATGATGCTGTCCGGTAGCGTGATGACGGCAGCGCTTTGTCCCAGATCGCGCAGATCCTGGGCCAATGTGGCGATCTTGTCCGCAGCAGCGGTGCCCGCGTATTCAAGGGGGTGGGCAAAGGCGGGTTGCATCGGGGGGGCGGGTTGGTCCTGCCAGATGCGGTCCACCAGATTGTCGGTCTGCACAAAGGCAAAGCCATGTGGGCTGAGCTGTTTTTCAAGGCTCTGGATCTGGCTGGTGGCGTGCAGCCAGGGGTCATAGGCAATCCGCCCGCCCTGGGGCAGCTGGTCTTTCAACCAGTCGGCAAGTTGGACATCGGGCCAGGGCACCGGGGTGTAGTCGGCGGCGACCTGCTGTTTCACCTGGGTCCGATACCGCCCGTCGATGAAGACCCCCGCGATGTCCCTCAGGGCGGCGCAAAAGCCCGCAGATCCGGTAAAGCCCGTGAGCCAGGCGAGACGCTCATCGCGTGGGGCGACATATTCGCCTTGGTGGGCGTCGGCGCGGGGGATCAGGAAACCATCCAGCCCGTCCTGCGCCAGCTCGGCGCGCAGCGCGGCGAGCCGCGGGGGGCCTTGCTCTGGGCGGGCGGTCACGTCGAATGACTGATACATGGGGGCCTCCTTTGCGAGCGCGTTTGGGTCGCGCCAGAGAACCGCGAAGGCAGGTCAGGCGCAACCCGTGAAAATCAGGCGTCGTTGACCGACGGGTTTTGAAAGGCAGGCTGGGGGAAAGGCTGGTGCAGCGCGTGCTCCAGCAGGTCCAGATGATCCTGCCCATAATATGGATCGCCGTCCAACACATAGGTGGGCGACCCGAAGAGGTGGAGCCGCAGTGCGGCGTCGGTATTGGCCTGCAGTTCGGCCTGAACATCCCCATCCATCGCCCCAGCAAGCAGCGGCGCAGGATCCAGCCCGGCCGCGCGCGCGGCGGTTTCCAGCTGTGCGGGGTTCATGAGGTCGATGTCATCGCGCCAATGCGCCTGTAGCAGGGCATGGGCCAGTGCGTCCACATCCAGGCCCAGCCGGGCCGCGACGATCACCATGCCACTGGACAGCGTCAGCGGGTTGTCGTGATGGGTGGGGCGATAGTCGATGATCGGCACGCCGCGATAGGCGGCCCAGCGTTCGATCTCGCGGCCAAAGAAATAATCCACATGGGCCTGGCTGCGCGCGGCGAAGGGCTGACCGCCGGCCTGTTCCACCACGGGGGACAACAGGAATGGGCGGTGGATCAGCTGGCAGTCGTGAGCGGCACAGATCTGCGCAAGCCGCCGCGAGCCGAGATAGGCATAGGCGGAATGCGTGGAATAAAAATACTCGATCCTGTGCTGCCCCATGCGCGATCCGGTCAGCCGACTTTTCGCATACCCATCACGCGGGCACGGGCGCGAGGGTCACTGTCAAACAGCGCGGCGAGCTGTTCGGTCATTGCGCCCGCCAGCTGTTCCACATCGGTGATGGTCACCGCGCGGTCGTAGTAGCGCGTCACGTCATGGCCGATGCCGATTGCAAGCAGTTCGACCTGTTTGCGCCGCTCTACCATGGCGATCACATCACGCAGGTGTTTTTCCAGATAGTTGGCGGGGTTGACCGACAGGGTGCTGTCATCGACCGGGGCGCCATCGGAAATCACCATCAGGATCTTGCGGGCCTCTTGCCGCGCGATCATCCGGCGGTGGGCCCATTCCAGCGCCTCGCCGTCGATGTTTTCCTTCAACAGCCCTTCCTTCATCATCAGCCCGAGATTGGCACGGGTGCGGCGCATGGGGGCGTCGGCCCCTTTGTAGATGATATGGCGCAGGTCGTTGAGACGACCGGGCTGTTGCGGGCGACCTTCGTTCAGCCAGGCTTCGCGAGCCAGCCCGCCCTTCCAGGCGCGGGTGGTGAAGCCGAGGATCTCGACCTTGACGTTGCAGCGTTCCAGCGTGCGGGCCAGAACGTCGGCGCAGATCGCGGCGATCGAAATCGGACGGCCGCGCATCGAGCCGGAATTGTCCAGAAGCAGCGTCACCACGGTGTCGCGGAATTCGGTGTCTTTTTCACGCTTGAAGGACAGGGGGGTGGTCGGGTTGGCGACCACGCGGGCAAGACGCCCTGCGTCCAGAATGCCTTCCTCCAGGTCGAATTCCCAAGAGCGGTTCTGTTGCGCCTGCAGGCGGCGCTGCAATTTGTTGGCCAGCCGCGACACCGCGCCCTTGAGCGGTTCCAGCTGCTGGTCGAGATAGGCGCGCAGGCGTTCCAGTTCGGCGGGTTCAGCCAGATCTTCGGCTGCGATTTCCTCGTCATGGGTGTCGAGGAAGACCTTGTAGTCGGGATCTGCCTCTGACGCGGCAGGGGGCGGGGGCGGATCAAGCGGAGCCTCGCCATCGGGCATTTCGGTTTCTTCGGCGAATTCGTCATCCGCCATGTCGTCCATGGAGACCTGCGCCTGACTTTCGTCCTGCTGTTGTTCCTGGCTCTGTTCCGGGGTGGCGTCGGCCTCTTCTTCGTCGGACTGGTCCTGACCTTCGCTGTCGGGCTGCTCTTCGGCTTCGGGCTGTTGTTCGGCGTCGCTGTCCTGCTCATCGTCGAGCTGGTCCGGGTCGTCGCCCAGCTGGTCGCCATAGCCCAGATCGGTGATGACCTGACGCGCGAATTTGGCAAATGCCGCCTGATCTTCGATGGTTTCGTCAAGATTGGCGAGCGTGTCGCCTGCCTGCTGTTCGATGAACCCGCGCCACAGTTCCATGACGTTGGCGGCTGCATCGGGCATCGGGCGGCCGGTCGCCAGATGGCGGATCAGGTAGCCTGCGGAAACGGCCAGCGGGGCCTCTGCGGAGGAGGTGATCTGGTCATAGCCCTTGCGCAGGGCCTCGTTCTGGATCTTGACGTCGATATTTGATGCGGTGCCGGGCATGTGGCGGGCGCCGACGGCTTCGCAACGCGCCGACTCCAGCGCCTCGTAGAGGTCACGTGCCATGTCGCCCTGCGGGGCGTAGCGCGCGTGCAGCCCGGCATCGTGGTATTTGTGCCGCAGCGCCAGCGCATCGGCGGTGCCGCGGGCCAGCAGAACCTCTTCGCGCGTCATCCGGCGTGTCACCTGCGGCAGGCGCATGGAATCGCCCGACAGCCCCGCCGGATCGACGGAGTAGGACACGTTCAGTTCAGAATCGTCGGCCATCACCTTGGTGGCTTCGGCCAGCGCCTTCTTGAACGGATCGGCGGGGTTGTCGTTTTTCTTGTGCATCAGATGCAAATCAAGTCTAGGTGTTGGTTCAGAGATGTGAAATTAGAGCACGCATCAACAAGCTCTTTTGATGCGTGATCCCAAAATACCACATTTACGACAAACCCATCAGCAATCAATTGTTCCACCGCTGGAACGTAATCACCGTCGCCCGATACCAGCGTGAAAGTATCGCCCTCAGTGGCATTCCGATAAGCGTCTCTTGTAAGCGCAGCAACAATACCAGTATCTATTTTCTTCTCTTTGTTTGCGCGATTTCGGTCATGGGTTATGACTTCGAACCCTGCATTACGGGCAATGTTCCATATGTCGTCATTCTCAGGAGGACGCGAGCCAAAGAGCATGGCGCGTGCAGTTTGAGCTTTGTCGTCTCCAGCAACGAAACTGTAGAGTTTTCCGAAACTAAGACGCCAATCATTATCGACAATACGGTTCTCCATGGCGTCATAGACGTCCAAAGCGAGCCCCTTATTCACGGCTGACACGCGTTTTCCTTCGATGAACACATTTGAATTATCTACGTAAATCCAGTCAGCCATTGTTGTCACCCCAGGCTCACGTTTGCCGCGCTTTCCGGCAGCTCTTCGTCAAAGCAGCGCTGGTAGAACTCGGCCACGGTCTGGCGCTCCAGCTCGTCGCATTTGTTCAGGAACGACAGGCGGAAGGCATAGCCCACATTGCGGAAGATCTCAGCGTTCTGGGCCCAGTTGATCACGGTCCGCGGCGACATCACGGTCGACAGGTCGCCGTTCATGAAGGCGGTGCGGGTCAGATCGGCGACGGTCACCATCTGGCTGATGGTCTTGCGGCCCTCGGCGGTGTTGTAATGCGGTGCCTTCGACAGAATGATCGCGGCCTCGGCGTCGTGGCTCAGGTAGTTCAGGGTCGAGACCAGCGACCAGCGGTCCATCTGGGCCTGGTTGATCTGCTGGGTGCCGTGATAGAGGCCAGTGGTGTCGCCCAGACCAACGGTGTTCGCCGTTGCAAACAGGCGGAAGAACGGGTTCGGGGTGATGATCTCGTTCTGGTCCAGAAGCGTCAGCTTGCCGTCGTGTTCCAGAACACGCTGGATCACGAACATCACGTCGGCGCGGCCTGCATCGTATTCGTCAAACACGATCGCAACCGGGTTGCGCAGCGCCCAGGGCAGGATGCCCTCGTGGAACTCAGTCACCTGCTTGCCGTCGCGCAGCTTGATCGCGTCCTTGCCGATCAGGTCGATCCGGGAGATGTGGCTGTCGAGGTTCACGCGCACGGAGGGCCAGTTCAGGCGGGCGGCGACCTGTTCGATGTGGGTCGATTTGCCGGTGCCGTGGTAGCCCTGGATCATGACGCGACGGTTGTGGCTGAAGCCTGCGAGGATCGCGAGCGTGGTGTCGGGGTCGAATTTGTAGGTCGGGTCCAGAGCGGGCACGCGGTCAGAGCCTTCGGCGAAGCCCTTGATGGTCATGTCCGTGTCAATCCCGAACACATCGCGCACCGAGATGCTCTCGGTCGGTTTCGCGTTCATATCCAGCATGCCGTCGGTCATTACATTCGATCCTTATCCTCATTCGCCTCCGGGTCGGCTGACCTTGGGCAATCGGGGGGATTGGTGCCCGATCCTGACCGCAATCGCAAGAGGTGAGGGCGGGTTTGACCATCTGTCGTGACGTTTGTGATCAAACTGGCCTTATCGGGGCTGGTCTCGTGTCATTTTGCGCTACGTTCCTGACGGTATTGCGTGCCCTGTGGGGCGGTGACGGATCGCCGGGGTGCGCTGTCGTTTTTGGCCGTGTGGCGGGGCCATGATGCCCTTGGGTCGGGGCTGCCTTGGGGGGTGCGTCGCATAGCGGGGTTGCGCGGGGCGGGCAGGTCAGCGCCGCTCTGGCACAAATGAATACTGTACAAAACAGTGCAAAGCCGATATCTGGCGGCCTTTGGATGAGGACATCCGCGTTCCTGCGCAGTCGGGGACATTCCCGATATCGGCGTGGCCAAGGTGGCGCGCCCCGCAGCAAGCGAAATGAAAATCTTGAAAACAGCACTCGAACAAGCGCTTCAGGCGCGCGGCTACGAGCAATTGACACCGGTGCAGCAGGCCGTGACCGCGCCCGAACTGGAAAACTCTGATCTCCTGGTCTCGGCGCAGACCGGATCGGGCAAGACCGTGGGCTTTGGTCTTGCCATGGCGCCGACCCTTCTGGGGGACGCCGAAACCCTTGACCGCGCAACCTTGCCGCTGGCGCTGGTGATTGCGCCGACCCGCGAGCTGGCGCTGCAGGTCAAGCGCGAGCTGGGCTGGCTCTATGCCGAAGCTGGTGCCCATGTGGTATCGACCGTTGGCGGTATGGATATGCGCGACGAGCGCCGGGCCCTGGAACGTGGCGCCCATATCGTCGTGGCCACACCGGGTCGCCTGCGCGACCACATCAACCGCGGCTCTATCGATCTGTCGCAGGTGCGTGCCGTGGTTCTGGATGAAGCCGACGAAATGCTTGATCTGGGCTTTCGCGAGGATCTGGAGTTCATCCTTGGTGAATCCCCCGAAGATCGCCGTACGCTCATGTTCTCGGCCACCGTTCCGGCCGGAATTGCGCGTCTGGCAGAGACCTATCTGAAGGATCACCAGCGGATCAAAACGCTGGCGGAGGCCTCCCAGCACGCCGACATCGAATATCAGATGCTGGCAGTTGCTCAGCGCGATACCGAAAACGCCATCATCAACTTGCTGCGCTATCACGAAGCACCCAATGCGATCGTGTTCTGCAACACACGCGCCGTGGTAAACCGTCTGACCACCCGTCTGAGCAACCGTGGCTTTTCGGTTGTGGCGCTTTCGGGTGAGCTGACCCAATCCGAACGCTCCAACGCGCTGCAGTCTTTGCGTGATGGCCGGGCCCGTGTCTGTGTCGCGACCGATGTGGCGGCGCGCGGGATCGACCTGCCCAAGCTGGATCTGGTGATCCATGCCGATCTTCCGTCGAGCCATGAAACGCTTTTGCACCGCTCTGGCCGGACTGGCCGTGCGGGCCGTCAGGGTGTCAGCGCGCTGATCGTGCCGCCCAAGGCAAAAGGCAAGGCGCTGCGTCTGCTGCGCTCTGCCAAGATCACCGCAGAAACCACACCGGCCCCAAGCGCCGATCAGGTGCGGGCGCGTGATTTTGAACGCCTGCTGGCAGATCCTGCCTGGAGCGATGCAGTCAGTGAAGGCGAGGCACCGGCGGTGGCAGAACTGCTGGAACGCTTTGCGCCGGAGCAGCTGGCGGTGGCCTATCTGCGTCTGTTCCACCAGCGCCACAGCGCGCCCGAAGAGCTGAGCGATCCGCAGGCAGACCGTCGTGAGCGTCAGGAACGGGCCCCGTTTGGCCCGTCGGTATGGTTCTCGGTCAGCGGTGGTCGCAAGGCTGGTGCGGAACCGCGCCGTCTGCTGCCTGCGCTGTGCAACGCCGGTGGCCTGACCAAGGACGACATCGGTGCCATCCGGGTTCAGTTCGACCAGAGCTATGTGGAAGTGCGCGAAGCCAGTGCGGATGCATTCTGGGGCGCGGTCAAGCACGAAGGTCTGGAAGAGGGGGCTTCGGTCACTCGTCTGGACAAGGCGCCCGACCTGCCCAAGGGCCCGCGCCCGCAGGGCGGTGGCCGGGATGGTCAACGTGACGGGCAGCGTGGCGAACGCCGTGGCCCGCGTGATCGCGATGATCGCGGGGATCGCAAACCTTATGGGGACAAGCCGCGTTTTGACAAAAACCGCGAGGACCGCCCCCGTGAGGACCGGCCGCGCGATGACAAGCCGCGTTTCGACAAGCCCCGTGGAGAGAATTCCTGGGGCGACAAGCCGCGAGGTGACAAAAGCTGGGGTGACAAGCCCAAGTTCGACAAACCGCGCGGTGACAAGCCACGGGGCGACAAGAGCTGGGGCGACAAGCCGAAGTTCGACAAGCCAAAACGCACCGGCGAGGGCGGCAAGGCAACGGTCAAGGCGCGTGGCGCGTCCGATCGTGGTGACAAACCTGCCGGTTTTGGTGCGGCGAAGCCTGCAGGCAAGCCCAAAGCCGATTGGTCCAACCCGTCAAAATCCGGTCGCAAGGGCCCTCCGCCCCCGAAAGGCAAGCCCAACAGCAAGAAGAACAAGGCCCGTGCAGCTGCCGCTGGCAAGGCAGGCGGCAATGCCCGCCCGATGCGCAAAGGCTGATGATCCGCTGAGATCAGGGCGCATATCGCACCACAACAAAGAAAGGGCGGTCCCGATGGGCCGCCCTTTTCGTGTTCGGATCTGCGTCTGTTTTGTTTGGCTGGCCCGTGCGGGGCTGGTCAGCCCGTGGGGGCCTGACCAGCCTGCGCCGGTTCCCGGTTTACTTGAAGCTGCGGCTGTCCTTGATCTGGTCCCAGGCCCAGACCACTTCCTGCAGCTGTTCTTCCTGGCTGCGGTCGCCGCCGTTCATGTCGGGGTGCAGCACTTTGATCAGCTTCTTGTAAGCCTTGCGGATGTCTGCCTTGGACCAGTCGTCCTTGGCCTCAAGGATTTCGATCGCGCGCCGTTCGGTCGGGGGCAGGCGACGGCCTGCCTGTGCCGCACGACCGGGGTTGCGGGTTGCGTTGGCGCCCAGCACCTGATGCGGGTCCTCGATGCCCAGACGCGCCCAGGCGCGGGTCTCCGGGTCGCCCATCGGCTTGGTTTCACGCTCCCAGACCTTGTCCTTGGACTGCTGTGCGTTCAGTTCGGCCTCTGTTGTGCCCTCGAAGAAGTTCCACTTCTGGTTATATTCGCGGATATGGTCCTGACAGAACCAGATGTAGTCATCCAGAACATCGGGGGCGCGGGGGGCACGGAACTGCCCGGCTTCGTTACAGCCCTCGTGCTCGCAGACACGGGTCGAGGTCTCGGAAGCCCCCGTTGTGCTGCGGCGTCCGCGCGGATTTTTCTTCTTCGCGGAGCGGACGGACATATCGAAGCCAAAGGGATCGGATTTGGTCATGCGGGGGCACCTTCTAGACGCACTTTTCGACTCGGAGGCGACATTCTAATCTAAGGGTCGCCAGATTGAAGGGGGCTCGGACAATTATTCCGGGGATTTTTATGCAGGACACGACAGAATGAGCATCCGTGAAGAGATCGAGACACGCCTGAGTGCAGCGTTTGAACCGCGCGAGCTTGTGGTGCAGGACGACAGCGACCAGCACATCGGCCATGCAGGCCACGACGGCAAGGGAGAGAGCCATTTCAGCGTGCGTATCCGCGCAGTTGCCTTTGGCGAGATGAACCGCGTCGCCCAGCATCGGGCCGTGCATAAGGCGCTGGGGGATGTTGTTCCCCGCATCCATGCGCTGGCTTTGGATATCGGGGCCTGAGACCGGGGCCTGCGGGGCTGGCCATGACCGGCAAGGCCCCGCCGATGTGCCCGATCTGCAACGTGCAAGCCGGATCAGGGCCCCCGTGCGGCCCATCTGATCTGTCCCGAATGGTGCAGATCAGACAGTCACCTGCCATGACAGGGACGAGATATCAGCCCTGCTGAGGTGCGGGCGATCAGCCTTCGTTGTCGGTTTTCGGGCTTTGCACCGGTTTGGCGGGGGCGGGTGGTTCTTTGCGATCCCCGGCCAGTGAGGCGCGGGCCTTCAGGGCAGCTGTCACACCGGAGACCGGGCTCAGCTCTTCCACACCATCATCGGACTGCATTGCGCGGGCACCGCGACCGGGAACGGCAATGGCGCCTTCCGGGGCCTCCGGGTCGCCAGCAATTGCGGTGATCGCGGGCGCGGCGGGGGTGTCTGTCTTGGTGGGGGCGATGTCGGCATCTGCTTGAGCTGCGGCTGCGGGTTGGGCTGCCTGAATCATCTGCAGAAGTTGCGTCAGCTGCGCGGTTTGCGCCTCGGCTGCGGTTTTGCGTACCTCCGCAGTCGGGCGGCGGAACACCAGCACGTTGCGCCAGTTGGTCACGGACCCTGTCAGGCCGCTGCGTTCTTCCGACGGCAGCAATTCTGCGCGCTGAAATTCCCAGCCTTCGGCGGCCATTTCGTTCAGCAGCAGGTCGATCGAATTGGCAAAGCGCGCCTCGGGTGTCTTGACCCCCTTGGCCTTGGTGCCCTTTTGCGGGGCGGGGATGACTTTGTATTCATAGGCCTGCATGAGCATCTCCTGACTTATCGGGCGAGGTTTAGCGGATCGGCAGGTTGGGTCAAGGTGCAGGTTGTGAGAGTGGCGCAGTCATGCCACTTGATGGTGCACGCGACGCCACAGCGCGGGTGTGGCGGCCCGATTGCATGACCGGGCGCGCCATGATGCATCCTGACCCTAGGTCTTTGCGGCCAACTGGGCCAGGGTCAGGCAGACCTGGGTTGATTTGGCCATGTCCTGAACTGAGACCCATTCGAGGGGGCCGTGGACGTTCTGCATGCCGCAGAAGATGTTGGGGGTTGGAACGCCAAGTTCAGTCAGTCGGGAACCATCGGTGCCGCCGCGGATCGGGACGGAGATGGGCGCGATGCCATTGGCCTTGCAGGCCTCCAGTGCGAGGTTGACGGGGGTCATGTCGTTCTCCAGCCAGTACCGCATGTTGCGATACTGGGGGTAGATCTCGCAGGTGATTTCGGCGCGCGGCTCGCCGGCCTGGACCGCCTCGCAGGTTTTGCGCAGCAGATCGCCCTTGGCGGCGAGCCCGTCCAGTTCGAAATCACGCAGGATCAGCTTGATCTCCATCTCGGAGGAGCCGCCGTTCATGTCGGTGACATGCAAAAATCCCTCGCGGGCGTCGGTGGTTTCGGGGGTCATGGTGGCCTGCGGCAGGGTCTGGACGATCTTGGCCGCAAGATGCGCAGCATTGACCATCTTTTCCTTTGCCCAGCCGGGGTGAATGGAGACCCCTTTGACCGTCACAACCGCGCGGTCGGCGCTGAAGCTCTCGTAGATGATTTCACCTACATCAGAGCCATCGAGCGTATAGGCAAAATCAACCGCCAGATCGGCCGGCAGCTTGGCATCGACGCCCCGTCCGATTTCTTCGTCCGGGGTAAAGGCCACGCGGATGGTGGGACGTTTGATGTCGGGGTTTGCGATCAGATGGCGGGCCAGTGTCATGACGACGGCAACGCCCGCCTTGTCGTCGGCTCCCAAAAGCGTGAGGCCGGAGGCGGTGATGATATCGTCGCCCACCTTGGTGGCGAGATAGGGCGATTTTGCCGGTGACAGGATGAGGTCGGGATTGTCGGGATAGCTGATGTCGTCACCGTTCCACCCCTTGATGACCCGCGGTTTCACCCCCGCCGCATTGAACTGCGGCGCGGTATCGACATGGGCAAGAAAGCCGATGGTCGGGCCCTCGGCGGTGCCTGGCACGGTGGCAAGGACGGTGCCGTAGTCTGTCAGCTGAACGTCCTGCGCGCCGATGCTTTGCAGTTCCTCCACAAGGAGGTTCAGCATATCAAACTGGATCTCTGTGCTGGGGGAGCCGGACGCGTTTTCATCGCTCTGACTGTCGATGGCGGCATAGCGGACCAACCGGTCCTGTAGTTCCTGATCGAATGCGTTTGTCATGATGGCTCCTGGAATTTTGCCAGAGGAAAGCCGCTTACCCAGGGAAGGTCAAGCCAGCAGGTCTGCGAACGTGGCGGCGGGAAAAACCGGGGAAGTCCCTCCAGCTCATGGATGGCCCAACGAGAAAGGGCGCCACGAGGGGCGCCCTTTTTCCAATCACGATTGTGGCTGAGATCACTCGCCCAGTTTCTTGGCTACCAGCTCGTTCACGGCCTTGGGGTTGGCCTTGCCGCCGGTGGCCTTCATCACCTGACCGACAAACCAGCCGGCGAGCTTTGGGTTCACCTTGGCCTTTTCGACCTGAGCGGGGTTCGCGGCGATGATCTCGTCCAGGGCGGCCTCGATAGCGCCTGTATCTGTCACCTGCTTCATGCCACGCTCTTCGACGATCTGCGCCGGGTCGCCGCCTTCGGTGTAGACGATTTCGAACAGATCCTTGGCGATCTTGCCGGAGATGGCGTCCGAAGAAATCAGGTCGATGATACCGCCCAGCTGAGCCGGAGAGACCGGAGATTCGGTGATGGAGTGGTCTTCTTTCTTCAGGCGACCAAAGAGTTCGTTGATGACCCAGTTGGCAGCCAGCTTGCCGCTGCGACCCTTTGCGGTTTCCTCAAAGAACGCCGCGGATTCCACGTCTGCGGTCAGCACCGAGGCGTCATAGTCGGAAAGGCCGAAGTCGTTGATGAAGCGCGCTTTCTTTTCGTCCGGCAGTTCCGGCAGGTTGGCGGCGATGTCATCAACCCAGGCCTGTTCGATTTCCAGCGGCAGCAGGTCCGGGTCGGGGAAGTAGCGGTAGTCATGCGCCTCTTCCTTGGAGCGCATGGAGCGGGTTTCGCCCTTGTCCGGATCATAGAGACGGGTTTCCTGATCGACGGTACCGCCCGCTTCGACGATGGCGATCTGGCGGCGCGCCTCGACTTCGATTGCCTGCTGGATAAAGCGCATGGAGTTCATGTTCTTGATCTCGCAGCGGGTGCCGAGGTGAGAGAAATCGCCCGTTTCCTGGTATTTCTCGTACTGGCCCGGACGGCAGATCGATACGTTCACGTCTGCGCGCAGGTTGCCGTTTTGCATGTTGCCGTCGCAGGTGCCGAGGTACTGCATGATCTGGCGCAGCTTGGCGATATAGGCGGCGGCCTCTTCGGGGCCGCGAATGTCGGGGCGCGAGACGATCTCCATCAGGCAGACGCCAGTGCGGTTCAGGTCGACAAAGGACATGTTGGGGTCCATGTCGTGGATCGATTTGCCTGCGTCCTGCTCCATGTGGATGCGTTCGACACGCACCAGGCGCGCGGTGCCGTCGCCCAGTTCCACCAGCACTTCGCCTTCGCCCACGATGGGGTGATAAAGCTGCGAGATCTGATAGCCCTGCGGCAGGTCAGGGTAGAAATAGTTCTTGCGGTCAAAGGCGGACCAGAGATTGATCTCTGCCTTGAGGCCCAGACCGGTGCGCACGGCCTGTTCGACGCAGTATTCGTTGATGACGGGCAGCATGCCGGGCATCGCTGCGTCAACAAAGGCCACGTTGGAGTTCGGCTCTGCGCCAAATTTGGTGGAGGCGCCAGAGAACAGCTTGGCGTTTGAGCTGACCTGGGCGTGGACCTCCATCCCGATGACCAATTCCCAGTCATGCTTTGCGCCCGCGATCACCTTGGGCTTGGGGAGTTCATATGTCAGGTCGAGCATGGTTTTCCGCCGTATCCGAATGTCTATCGTTGGCAAGCGTTCTAGGCCCGTGCGCGAGAAGGGGCAAGGGGGCAATGGGGTGTTGGCCGGGCGCGGGGCTCCGCTGAGAGCGAAACATTTTCTTGGCTGGGTCTTTGGCCGCGGCTAAGAAAGACCTCCAAGAATAAGAAGGAGCAGCCGCCTTGGACACATCCACCCGCATCAGCCAGACCATAGCCACGGAAATTGGCGCTGCTCCGAAACAGGTGAATGCCGCCGTGGCGCTGCTGGACGAAGGCGCCACCGTGCCATTTGTCGCGCGTTACCGAAAAGAGGCGACGGGTGGTCTGGATGATACCCAGCTGCGCACGCTAGCGGAGCGGTTGGAATATCTGCGCGAGCTGGAAAAGCGGCGCGGGGCCATCCTAGACTCGATCAGATCGCAGGACAAGCTGACCGACGATCTGGCCACGTCCATCGCCAAGGCCGAGACCAAGGCGCAGCTGGAGGACATCTATCTGCCCTACAAGCCCAAGCGACGCACCAAGGCGATGATCGCAAAGGAAAACGGGCTGGAGCCGTTGGCAGATGCCATCCTGGCCGACCGCAACGCCGACCCGGAGAAACTGGCCGAAGCCTATGTCACCGAGGCGGTGGCGACGGTGAAGGACGCGCTGAATGGCGCGCGCGATATCCTGACCGAGCAGCTGACGGAGAATGCCGAGTTGCTGGGCCGCTTGCGCGAGTTCATGCAGCGCGAGGCCGTGCTGAGCGCAAAGGTGGTCGAGGGCAAGGAGCAGGAAGGCGCCAAGTTCTCTGACTATTTCGCCCATTCCGAGCGCTGGGCGGATGTGCCCTCGCACCGGGCGCTGGCGATGCTGCGCGGATCGAACGAGGGCGTTCTGACGCTGGACGTTGGACCAGAGCCCGAAGAGGGCGCTGCGCGGGCCGAGGCGATGGTTGCCGCCGTGCTGGGCGCGAGCGGCACAGGGCCCGGCGACATCTGGCTGCGCAAAGTCGCGGGCTGGTGTTGGCGGGTCAAGCTGTCATTGTCGATGATGTTGGAGCTGATGGGCGATCTGCGCGCCCGCGCACAGGATGACGCCATTCAGGTTTTTGCGCGCAATCTCAAGGACCTGTTGTTTGCAGCGCCAGCCGGTGCGCGTCCGACCCTCGGGCTGGACCCGGGCATTCGCACCGGCGTCAAGGCGGCGGTGGTTGATGCGACGGGGAAATTGGTGGCCACCGAGACCCTGTACCCGTTTCAGCCAAAGAACGATCTGCGCGGCGCGCAGGTGTCGATTGTGAAGCTGATTGCCGAACACGGCGTGGAGCTGATCGCCATCGGCAACGGTACCGCCAGCCGCGAAACCGAAAAGATGGTGGCGGAGGTGCTGAAACATCTCCCCGCGAAGGTGAAGGCTCCGACCAAAGTGGTGGTGAGCGAGGCCGGGGCCTCGGTTTATTCCGCCTCTGAACTGGCGGCGCGGGAGTTCCCGGATTTGGACGTGAGCCTGCGTGGGGCCGTGTCGATTGCCCGGCGCCTGCAGGACCCGCTGGCGGAGCTGGTGAAGATCGAACCCAAGAGCATCGGTGTGGGTCAGTATCAGCACGACGTCGACCAGCACAAACTGTCGAAATCGCTTGAGGCAGTCATCGAGGATGTGGTGAACGCCGTTGGCGTTGATCTCAACATGGCGTCTGCGCCGCTGTTGAGCCATGTCTCGGGCCTTGGCCCCGGTCTGGCAGAAGCGATTGTGGCGCACCGCGACATGAACGGGGCGTTTGCCACGCGCAAGGAGCTGCTGAAGGTGGCGCGCCTTGGTCCCAAGGCGTTTGAACAATGTGCGGGCTTTCTGCGTATCCGCGCCGGCAAGGAGCCGCTGGATGCGTCCTCTGTCCACCCCGAAAGCTATGATGTGGCGCGCAAGATCGTGGCCGCCTGTGGGCGCGACATCCGTCAGATCATGGGCGACGGTGCAGCGCTCAAATCCCTGCGGGCAGAGGAATTCGTCGGCGGCGATGTCGGTCTGCCCACTGTGCGGGATATCTTTGCGGAACTGGAAAAGCCGGGCCGTGACCCGCGTCCGTCGTTTGTGACGGCATCGTTCAAAGACGGGGTTGAGGAGATCACGGACCTGAAGCCCGGCATGGTGCTGGAGGGCACGGTGACCAACGTGGCGGCCTTTGGCGCGTTTGTGGACATTGGCGTGCATCAGGACGGGCTGGTGCATGTGAGCCAGCTGGCCGACAGGTTTGTGAAAGACCCCCATGAGGTGGTGAAAACCGGTCAGGTGGTCAAGGTCACCGTCACCGAGGTCGACGTGCCGCGCAAGCGGATTGGCCTGACCATGAAGAAAGACGGTGGCGCCTCGGCCAACGAAGAGCGCAACGCGCGCGGACCGGCCAAAGGCGCAGGGCCACGGCGCGGTGGCGGCAAAGCGGGAGGAGCGCAAGGTGGCAAAGGCCGCATGTCCGCTGGCCCCAAGGGCGGCGGTCAGGGTTCTGGCCAGAATACCGGTGCCTTGGGCGCGGCGCTGATGGATGCGTTCAAGAAGAAATAGCAGGTCGGGGCAGGCTTCAGGGCCTGCCCTTAATCTGATGTGACGCGCAATCCGCTGGCGGAGAACTCCACGCGCTGACCGGCTTCTATCTCGCGGCTGAACAGCTTGGCGATAAAGGCAAGCGCGTCCTTGCGGCCGTGATCTGCAAATCGGCGTGGCGATGCGATGCGCAGGTTGTTGTCAAAGCGTTGTGCGGCGTGGGCCCAGATCAGCGGGTGAATCTCGCGCAGGTGATCGCGGATTAACCAGTTGGCGGCCTTTGCAATATCTTCGCGTTTGGCGGCCTGAATGCGCTCTGCATCTTCCATGTAGCGCAGCGCCACCGCGCAATAGGACGCGAGAAGATTGACCATTTCCTGATCCGGGCGTCGGTCTAGAATGTCGCGCAACCCATCCGTGAAGAAGGGGATATCGACCCGCGCGGAGGCTTCGGGATCCAGCGCGAGCGCATCGAAATAGACCCAAGTGTAGGCGCCGGCGCCCCATGTCGCCTCTGTCCGGGCGGCGGTGCGGCGGGCTTCCAGCTCAAGCGCGGGATAAGAACCGAACCAGCGGGGCAGCATATGGGTGCCCAGGCTGCGCATGTGGCGGTGGTTGTCGGGATCGAGATCGATCAGGGCGGCAAAATCATCCGCGATCTGAACCGGGGTGCCTGCCTGCTGACCGGCAAAAAGAGCGCATTTCGCGGCTGCGATGAAAGGGCTGTCCAGGGCAACGCCGTCAAGAGGATGCAAAAGCGCTGCGGCGCGATCAAAATGGGCCGCACAGCGCTGGCCATTGGCGACGGTGATGGACAGGACATCGGAATATCCGCGCCAGATCCAGGCCACATCGATATGAGCCAGCGCCACCAGAGTGCGCAGATAAGGGTCATCGCGGTGGTCGGCGCACATTGCCTCCAGTCCCATGATGCCCTCGATCATCTTGCGACGATCACCGGCATGGCCGAGGCTGAGCTTGTGTTCGACCGCATTCACCACGTCACTGCGCGCCCCGTGGGCCAGCAGCTCTGCGACGGGCATGCCGTGGGTCGTATTGTGGCGGGCCGTATCGGCGGCCCTGATCAGATCTGACAGGTCATCCCAGCGATCCTGACGGGCCAGAAATTGCCCTTTGTCTTGCAGCGGGGCGTGATCGGCGTCGGTGTCTGAGGGGTCGCAAACCGGCACGATGAGCCGGTCATGGTCGCCAGACTGCGGAATGATCTGTGGCGGCCCGCTGCGGTTGTTCTGTGTGTCGACGGGATGATCGGAAACCAATTCGCCATCGTGATCGCGCCGCCCGTCATCGCGGGATCCGCCAAGGGGCAGAGAGGCAATCACATGTCGCAACATGGTGCGCGCGGGTCCGGTTTTTTTGAGCATGGTTCTTCCGCAAGATGGCAGCATTTCCTGTGTTCAAAAGGTGCCTTTCCAATGGGGCGCAATCATGGCGGGAGCGCGGCCAAGCTGGCATCTATTAAGAATTTCCGATGGCATCACGCGGGTGTTTTTGCGGGGTTGGAAACAAAAACGGCCCGCCTCGTCAGACTGTCGCTGAAACGAGGCGGGCTGGTGAGATTCCGCTGGGGCTGATGAGACGGATCAGGCGCTAAGCATGCGGCTGACCATCTCGTGGGTGTCCCGGCTCAGGCCGCTGGTGGCGAGGATCCGCTCCAGTTCTGCCTGAATTTGCGCCTGACGCTTGCTGTCGTAACGCTTCCAGGTCTGGAAGGCGGCGCACATGCGGGCGGTGGTCTGCGGGTTCACGCTGTCCAGCGCGATCAGGTTTTCGGCCAAGAGCTGATAGCCCGCGCCGCTTGCGTGGTGGAACCCTGCGTGATTGCCCGCCAGCGCGCCCATGACAGCGCGGAAGCGGTTGGGGTTCTTCATGCTGAACAGCGGGTGTTGTGTCAGCTCCTTGGCAGTGGCGGCTGTGGCCTCTGGCGCTGCGCAAGCAATCTGCAGGGCAAACCATTTGTCCATCACCAGCCGGTCGTCCTGCCACTGCTCAAAGAACGCCTTGCTTTGCGCCTCGCCCTTTTCGGCCTTCATCAATGCGGCCAGCGCGGCATATTGCTGGGTCATGTTGTCGGCAGAGGCGTATTGACGGGCCGCTTGCTCGCCTCCGTCCAGCCGGGTCAGCAGCGACAGGATGCGGGAGTTGAGGGCGCGCTTGCCCGCACCGTCGGCATCCGGAACATAGAGCCCTTCAACGGTGGTTGCGGCATAAAGACGGGGCAGGCTGGTTTCCAGCTGCTGCGCCAGCGTCTGGGTAAAGGTCTCTGCCGCATCATAGATCGTTTGCGGATCGGGCGTGTGGCCGCGCTCATGCAGGGTTTGGGCAATGTCCGACTGGCTGGGCGGCGATAGCACCAGCGCACGGAAGGCCGGGTCCTGTTCGTCATCGCGCACCAGTTTTTCCAGCGCATCCAGATAGGCCGCATCGGGGGCGGCACCATCCAGCACCATGGCAACCCGCACTTCCTTGGCCAGCGCATTGCCGGCCTCCCAGCGGTTGAAGGGGTCGGTGTCGTGCGCCAGCAAGAAAGCGCGCTCAGAATTGGTGGTTTCGCGCTCTAGTATCACCGGGGCGGAGAATTCGCGCAGGATGGAAGGCACCGGTTTGGAGGCGAGACCGTCAAAGGTAAAGCTCTGCTTGGCCTCGGTCAGCTCCAGCACTTGCGTGCCGCGCACCTCGTCGCCGTTGGGGGACAACAGGCCCACTGCCATCGGGATCACTCGCGGCGCCTTCTCCGGCTGGCCGGGGGTCGGGGGCGTCGATTGCTCGAATGTCAGGGTGTAGGTGCCATCGGCGTAGTCTTCCGTGACCTTAACCCGTGGGGTGCCCGCCTGACTGTACCACAGTTTGAACTGGCTGAGGTCGCGTCCGGTGGCATCCTCGAACACCTTCAGCCAGTCCTCGATGGTGCAGGCCTGGCCGTCGTGGCGCTCAAAATACAGGTTCAGCGCCTTGTAGTAGTTGTCATCGCCCACCAGCCGCTTGAGCATACCGATGACCTCGGCGCCTTTTTCATAGACGGTGGCGGTGTAGAAGTTGTTGATCTCCTGAAACTCTTCAGGGCGCGGAGGATGGGCGAGGGGGCCGCCATCCTCCGGGAACTGGCGGGCGCGCAGGGCGATGACGTCTTCGATCCGCTTCACCGGCTCCGATCGCATGTCGGCGGTGAACTGGGCGTCGCGGAAAACGGTCAGCCCTTCCTTGAGGCACAGCTGGAACCAGTCGCGGCAGGTAATGCGGTTGCCGGTCCAGTTGTGGAAATACTCATGCGCGATGATTGCCTCGATGCGTTCGAAATTGGCATCTGTGGACGTCTCAGGCGAGGCCAGAACGCAGGAGGAGTTGAAAATATTCAGCCCCTTGTTCTCCATCGCGCCCATGTTGAAGTCATCGACGGCAACGATGTTGAACAGATCAAGGTCGTATTCCAGACCATAGACGTCCTCGTCCCATTTCATGGACTTCTTCAGCGCCTCCATGCCGAAGGCGCATTTGCCCTCATCCCCTGGACGGACCCAGATGTTCAGCTCCACGTCCTTGCCGGACTTGGTGGTAAAGCTGCCGGGGTGGTTCACCAGATCGCCCGCCACCAGTGCAAACAGATAGGCCGGTTTCGGCCAGGGATCGTGCCATTCGGCCCAGCCTTCGCCCGCACCTGTCGGATTGCCGTTGGACAGCATCACCGGTTCGTCGCCTTCGATCCGCACGGTGAAAGTGGACATCACGTCGGGGCGGTCGGGATAATAGGTGATCTTGCGGAAGCCCTCGGCCTCGCATTGGGTGCAATACATGCCGTTTGACATATAGAGCCCTTCCAGCGCGGTATTGGCGGCGGGATCAATCTCGACTTCGGCTTCCCACAGGAAAGACGTGCGGGGTACGTCGCATTCCAGCCCGCCATCTACAAGGCGCGCAGTGACAGGGGTGCCGTCGATCTTGGCAGAGATCAGCGACAGCTGTTCGCCGTGCAGAAAGAACCGGTTGTCTTCGGCGTCGGCTTTGGGGTTAAAGCGGATCGCGCTATGCACTTTGGTTGCGTTTGGCGACAGCTGAAAGGTCAGTTTGACCGACTCCACCTCATAGCCGAAGGGCTTGTAATCTTTCAGGTAAAACGTCTGCGGTGCGGCATTGGGCGCGGCATCATTCATGTTTTTTTCCTATTGCGTGGAACCCGGACGGGTCGGTCAGCGTATGTTTTTCAAGCATATGTACCAGCGGCTGCGGCCCCGCGCCAGCAACCGCGCAAACTTGTAGACAAAGGAGCGACCCATGTCGGCACCTGACACCAATGTTGAACGCGAAGAAAAACGCCACAAGCCCGCCCTGCTGGGGATCCGCGGCGTGGTTGTCGCGGTCCTGGTGATGTTTGCGATTTTCCTCCTGTGGGTTTTCAACAAAGGCGGCGAGCAGGACGCCGTGGCGCCCCTGGATGTCCCCGCGCAAGCGGAAGTGAGCACCATTGGCAGCTGACCTGTTCAGCACCATCAGAATTCCTCCCCGACTGGCCCGGCATTCATTTGCCGGGTTTTTTTCTGTTCGTGGGATGGTTTAAGCCGGAATGAGCGCCATATCCGGAATATCTGTTTTGAATTTTTGAAGCTGTTTCGTGAAAATTGGTAAACTAATATTACCAGTGGCGTTGCCGATAGGAAACTTTTGGTGTATCCCAAAGGCGAAAACGCGCAAATGAGGAGGATCGCCCGATGAGTGGCATGCAGGAACGTCATGGCATGAAGGTTGCCGATACGCTGGTGTCCTTTGTTGAGGACAAGGCACTGCCAGGAACCGGTGTCGATGCCGACGCGTTCTGGGCGGGGCTGTCCGGTCTGGTAAACGGCATGGGCGATGAAAATCGCGCGCTGCTGGAAAAACGCGCTGATCTGCAGGGGCGGATCGATGCCTGGCATGTCGCCAACAAGGGCAAGGCCCATGACGAGGCGGCCTATGAAGCGTTCCTGCGCGAGATTGGCTATCTGTTGTCCGAAGGGGATGACTTTGAGATCGAGACACAGAATGTCGATCCGGAAATTGCCAATGTGCCCGGCCCGCAGCTGGTGGTGCCGATCACCAATGCACGCTTTGCCCTGAATGCGGCCAACGCACGTTGGGGCAGCCTGTATGATGCGCTTTATGGCACCGATGCGATGGGTGACCTGCCAGAAGGCAAAGGGTACGACGCGGCGCGCGGTGCTCGGGTGATTGCTTGGGGGCGTGGCTTCCTTGATCAGACTTTCCCGCTTGCAGAGGGGTCCTGGAACGATTGCACGGCGCTTAGGGTTGAAGGTGGCGCGCTGGTTCCGGCGTTGAAGGATTCAGCGCAGTTTGCAGGCTATGACGGCGAGGCGGATGCGCCGACCAAGATCCTGCTGAAAAACAACGGTCTGCATGCTGTTGTTGTGATCGACAAGGCGGGCAACATCGGCAAGGGCGATCAGGCCGGGATCAATGATATCATTCTGGAATCCGCGCTTTCTACCATCATGGACTGCGAAGATTCCGTGGCTTGCGTCGACAGCGAAGACAAGGTGACCGCCTATTCCAACTGGCTTGGCCTGATGAAGCGCGATCTGGCCGAAGAGGTCACCAAGGGTGGCGAAACCTTTACCCGCGTTCTGAACGAGGATCTGGCATTCAAGGCGCCAGACGGCTCTGGTCTGGTGCTCAAGGGGCGTTCGTTGCTGTTAGTGCGCAATGTCGGCCATCTGATGACCAACCCGGCTGTTCTGGACAGTGAAGGCCGTGAAGCTGGCGAGGGCTTCATGGATGCGATGATCACGGTTCTTTGCGCCATGCATGATCTCAAATCCGAAGGCGGCAACTCTGTCCACGGATCGGTCTATGTGGTTAAGCCCAAGATGCACGGCCCCGAAGAAGTGGCCTTTACCGACCGTATCTTTGACCATGTCGAGGACGCGCTGGGCCTGCCGCGGCACACGGTGAAGATCGGTATCATGGATGAAGAGCGTCGCACCTCCGTGAACCTCAAGGAGTGTATCCGGGCTGCAAAGCACCGCGTGGCCTTTATCAACACGGGCTTCCTGGATCGCACCGGCGACGAAATCCATACCTCGATGGAAGCAGGGCCGATGATGCGCAAGGGCGAGATGAAAGCGACGCCCTGGATCGCCTCTTATGAGGATCGCAACGTGGACATCGGTCTGGCCTGTGGCCTCAAGGGGCGGGCGCAGATCGGCAAGGGCATGTGGGCGATGCCGGACCGCATGGGAGAAATGCTGGAGGCCAAGATCGGTCATCCGAAATCGGGCGCGACCTGTGCCTGGGTGCCGTCGCCGACCGCTGCGACGCTGCATGCCACGCACTATCACCGCGTCAACGTGCATGACGTGCAGGATCAACTGAAGGCAGGCGGCGCGCGCGGTACCTTGGCGGACCTGCTGACCATTCCGGTGATGCAGGGGGAAAACCTCTCTGACGCAGATATCGCGCAGGAAATCGAAAACAACGCACAAGGCATCTTGGGCTATGTTGTGCGCTGGGTCGATCAGGGCGTGGGCTGTTCCAAAGTGCCGGACATCCACAATGTCGGCCTGATGGAAGATCGGGCGACCTGCCGGATTTCCAGCCAGGCGCTTGCCAACTGGCTGCACCACGGGGTGGTGAGCGAGGAGCAGGTCATGGCGGCAATGCAGAAGATGGCCGCCGTAGTGGACAAGCAGAACGAAGGCGACCCGGCCTATCGCCCGATGGCGCCCGGTTTTGACGGGGTTGCGTTCCAGGCGGCGTGCGATCTGGTGTTCCGTGGTCGCGTTCAGCCGTCGGGGTATACCGAGCCCGTGCTGCACGCCCGCCGACTGGAGCTGAAGGCGCAGAGCTGAGCGTTGATTTGAGACCAAGAGGGCCGGGCAGAGTTGCCTGGCCCTTTTTGCACATACGAAAGACCAATCAGGGAAGATCGACATGACTATTTCTTTGGAGCATGCACGCACCATCATCGAAGCCACCCGCGCCAAGGGGCGTGAACTGGGGCTGAAGCCCCTGTCCGTCGTGGTCTTGGACGCTGGTGGCCATGTGCTGGCTTTTGAACGCGAAGACGGTGCTGCACCGGGGCGGTTTGCGATCGCTCAGGGCAAGGCCTATGGCTCTGTCATGCTGGGGATGGCGGGCTCGGCGCAGATGGCACGGGCCGAGCAGCAGGCCTATTTCATGGCGGCGGTGAACGGCGTCTATGGCGGTCAGGTGGTGCCTGTTCCGGGCGGCGTTCTGGTGCGCGGCGAAGACGGCGGTGTGATTGGTGCAGTTGGCGTAACCGGCGATACCTCGGACAATGATGCAGAGGCCGCGATGGCGGGGATTGCCGCTGCGGGATTGAAGGGCGAGGCCTGATCCTTTCCGCGTCACCAAGCCAGACGATCAAGCAGGGCAGGGGGAGATCATTGATCCCCTCTGCCCTTATTTTTTGTGCCCCGGCCGGGCGGCAGCGGTGAAACCATCGGCAGCATCAGGGTTGTGAATTGCAACCCGGCGCGGGGACTGTAGGATGGCAGCAACCAGACATGTTGTCTGCGGCTCCCGCATTGGGGGCGATTTTGTACAAGGTAGCGGGCGGCCCGGTCGCCAGCACCCAAAAGCAGAGGTCAAAATGGTGCGACCCAAAGTCGGCATTATCGGCAATTCTTATCTGATCAACGATGACTATCCCGCACATGCGGGAGGAACCATGAACTCAGAGGCGGTGGCGGATGTGTCCGGTTGCATGCCCCTGCTGATCCCCTCCGATCCACGGTTCCTGTCGGTGGAGGAGCTGCTTGAGACCTTTGATGGCTTCCTGCTCACAGGTGGTCGACCCAACGTGCACCCCAACGAATACGGCGAATCCGCGACAGAGGCACATGGCGCCTTTGACCGGGCGCGCGACGCCATCACCTTGCCATTGGTGCGGGCCTGCGTTGAGCGGGGGCAGCCGTTTCTGGGGATCTGCCGGGGCTTTCAGGAGGTCAACGTGGCGATGGGCGGGACGCTTTATCCGGAGATTCGGGATCTTCCCGGCCGGATGAACCACCGGATGCCACCGGACGGAACGCTGGAAGAGAAATTCGCAATGCGCCACACCGTCAGCCTGACAGAGGGAGGGGTCTTTCACCAGCTGTTTGGCGCGCCCGAGGTGATGACGAATTCGCTGCATGGGCAGGGGATCAAAACACCGGGTGCACGCATCGTGATCGACGGCACCGCCCCTGACAGCACGCCCGAAGCGATTTATGTCAAGGACGCGCCGGGCTTTACCCTGGCGGTTCAATGGCACCCGGAGTGGGACGCTGCAAACGACCCGGTGTCCCGGCCATTGTTCACCGCCTTCGGAGATGCGGTCCGCGACTGGGCCTCTGGCAGGCGTTCGCTACCGGCTGGCGGGGATCGTCAGATCGCCTGACCCTTTGGCCTGTGAGGGTGTTTTATGTCTGATGCCGCGAAGGGGCGCTTGCGGACGGCGGATCCATCTGATGCTGCGGCGCTGGCGCGGGTATTTTTCCGGGCAATCCACATCGGCGCAGCCTCTGCCTATGACGACGCGCAACGCAACGCCTGGTGCCCGGCCATGCCGCCAACCGAGAGATTTGAAGACCGATTGCGCGATGGCCGCCGGACGTGGGTCTGGGTGATGCCGTTCAACGGCGAAGAGCAACCCGTGGCCTTTATTGACCTGCAGTCCAAGGGGGATGGGCTGGGCCATATTGATATGCTGTTTTGTGATCCGGATGTCGCGGGGCAGGGCATCGCGAGCAGGCTGTTTACCTATCTGGAGCAATTCGCGCGCGAGCTGCGGCTGACGTGCCTGCGGGTGGAGGCCAGTGAACTGGCCGCGCCGCTGTTCAAATCACGCGGCTTTGTTGTGCTGGAGCGGCAGGATATCCGCCGCAACGATGTCAGCTTGCACAACTACCGGATGGAAAAACACCTGTGATGGCAGAATGAAACAGGCGTTCTGGTTTGAGCGCCTGCTTGCTGTTGAGACGGCCGGTGCCCTCAGATGAGCAGATCGAAATCGTGCATCAGCGGCAGCTGTCTTGCCCGCCGACCCGTCAGGTCAAAGATCGCATTGGCCAGCGCCGGGGCGGCTGGCGGGGTGCCGGGTTCGCCCGCACCGCCCATATGCGGCTGGTTCTCCAGCAGGGCGACCTCTACCTTTGGCATGGTGTGCATGCGCAGGGCGTCATAGTCGGGGAAGTTCTGCTGCTCGACCGCGCCACCTTGAAAGGTGATTTCGCCAAAACAGGCGGCGGACAGGCCATAGACCATACCGCCGAACATCTGGGCGCGGGTGTTTTGGGGGTCGATGACACGCCCCAGATCGGCGGCGATCCATGCGTTGGTCATACGGATCTGGCCGTCCTGATCGGCCACTTCGATGACCTGCGCAACCGGTGTGCCAAAACTGTAGGCAAGGGCGACACCGCGACCGATGCCGTCTGCTGTCTTGCCGGTCCAGCCAGACATGTCGCGCACGGTTTCCAGCACTTTGGCTGCAGGCTCCCATTCGGGGCGGGCCAGTTCCAGCCGAAACTCCAACGGATCGCGACCTGCCGCATGGGCCATCTCGTCGATGATGCAATCAGAGAAGAACCCGTTGAACGATGCTCCGACCGAGCGCCAGAAACCAACCGGGATCATCGGTTTGGCCAGATAGCCCTCTACCCGAAAATTCGGGATGGCCAGCGGCTGGTTAAAGGCCGCGTCCACATGGCCCTTGTCCGGGCCGGTCATCGGCAGGCCCAGCATCCGGCCTGCGCCCTCAACCGTGGTGGATTGGGCGGCGATCTTGCCGTGGACCATGACAGCCTTGCCGTCCTTTACCGCAGCCCGGTAGCGCGCGATGGCGCCGGGGCGGTAGAAGTCATGGGACATGTCCTCTTCGCGGCTCCATGTTAGCTGCATCGGGGTGCCCGGCATTTGCAGGGCAATCTGAACCGCGCGATCTGTATAGTCGGTCTCGATCCGCCGCCCAAATCCACCGCCCAGATAGGTGGTGTTGACCTCAACTGCGTCTTTTTCCAGACCGGCGAGCGCTGCTGCGTTTTTCTGCACCACGGTCGGGCCCTGGTTCGGCGCCCAGATCTGCAGGCTGTCTCCGGTGTAAAGCGCGGTTGCGTTCATCGGCTCCATCGTGGCGTGGGCGAGGTACGGCAGGCGGTATTCAGCCTCGATCACGGTTGCGCCCTCAGGCAGCGTGTCCACATCGCCGTCATCGCGCATGGTGGAGTTGGGCGCATTGCCAAAACTGCGGGCGATTTCATCAAAGATCGCGTCGGTCGTTTCGGGGTAGGGGGCGGGATCCCAGGTGACGTCAATTGCATCAACGGCCTGCTGGGCAAGCCAGGTGTTGGTGGCCACAACCGCAACGGCATCGCCAAGATCGAGGATCTTTTCGACACCGGCCATCCCCTCGGCCGCGCTGGCGTCAAAGGCAGTCTTGCCGACACCGAAATGCGGGCTTTGCTTGATGGTTGCGAATTTCATGCCGGGCAGGCGAACGTCGACGCCGAACTCTGCAGTGCCTGTGGATTTGGCCACCATATCGATGCGTGGCACGTCCTTGCCGATCAGACGCCAGCTGGAGGCAGGGCGCAGGCCTGTTTCCACGGGCTCGATCATCGCGGCGGCAGCGGCAAGGGTGCTGTAGGACAGGCGCGTGCCATCCGGGGCGACGACATGGCCGTCCTCGGTTTTCAGTTGGTCGCGGCTGACACCAAGCTGATCTGCCGCTGCCTGCTTGAGCGTTTCGCGGGCACTGGCGCCTGCCTGGCGCATCCGATCAAACCCGTCACGCATGGAAGACGAGCCGCCGGTGACCTGCAGGTCGAGAAACTTGGACATATGGCCAACGATTTCCCCCAGAGAGTGCTGGAAGTCCGAGGCATCATAGCCGCGACCGGGCAGGGCTTCGGACATCATGGCGCTGTTGTAATAGGCCTTGGCTGCGGGGCCGTGCAGGACCGTGACCTTGGCTGGATCGACGTCCAGTTCTTCGGCGATCAAGCTCGCCCAGGAGGATTTCACGCCCTGTCCCATCTCGGCCCGTGGCGCAATCAGGGTGACACCGGATTGATCGACAAAGACAAAGGGGTTCAGCACCGCGCGCCCATCTTTTTCCTCAAGCGGATTGGGGGCGGGTTGATGATATTTATAGGTGCCAAAGGCGACGCCACCAACAATGGCAGCAGAGCCGATGAGAAAGCTGCGGCGGGCGATCTTGCGAATGCTGGCCATGACTCAGGCCTCCTTCATCATCTTGGCGGCGTCGTGGATGGCGGCGCGGATACGGGGATAGGTCCCGCAGCGGCACAGGTTGCCCTGCATCGCCTCGTCGATTTCGGCGTCACTGGGCGAAGGGTTTTCCGCCAGGAGGCTCGCGGCCTGCATGATCTGGCCGGACTGGCAGTACCCACATTGCGCCACCTGATTGGCCACCCAGGCCTGTTGTACGGCGGCCATTGTGTCGGGGGTGCCGATCCCTTCGATGGTGGTGACGTCGCCCCACACATCGGACAATGCCACCTGACAGGAGCGAACCGCCTCGCCATCGATATGCACTGTACAGGCACCGCAGGCCGCAACGCCGCAGCCGAATTTTGTGCCGGTCAGGCCGACCTCATCGCGCAGAACCCACAGGAGCGGTACGTCGTCTGGTAGATCAACCTGATGTGTGATCCCGTTGATGCGGAGAGTCGTGGACATGCTGTGTCCTTTCTGAGCTGGCTGCAGGGCTTGCTGACAAAATGGTGCTAAACTGTCAGGGTGTCAATTGACAAAATTCGCCTCAACTGTCAGAAGCAGGTCATGGACATGCCGCAGATCGATCCCAAACAGCGTAACATTCTGGAATCCGCTTGGGCGGCCTTTGCGACCTATGGGTTTCGCAAGACGTCAATGGACGACATTGCCAAACGGGCAGGGATGTCGCGGCCTGCGGTCTATCTGCATTTCAAGAACAAGACCGCGATCCTCAAGGCGCTGATTGATGCCTATTACGCGGATACCTCGGAGGCGGTCCGTTCCGCGCTCACTGCCGAAGGCCCGATAGAGAGCAGGATCCTGTCAGCCTTCGAGGCCCAGGGCGGGGCGGCGATGGAGGCGATGCTGAGCACGCCGCATGGAATGGAGACACTGGAGGCGAGCCTGAGTACCGCAGCCGACCACATCGAAGCAGGCGAAGCGCTGTTGCGTGCGGTCTATGCCGAATGGCTGGAAGAGATGGATCGTGCAGCTGCCGTGCGGCTGCCGGGTCCGCCAGCAGAGGTCGCGCGCGCCTTTTGCAGCGCGATGAAGGGGGTAAAGCATACCTCGCCCGATTATGCCGCCTACCGCGCGGGCGTGCGGCAGCTCGCGCTGTTGGTCGCCGCTGCACTGGTCCCGCGATAGGGCTGGCAGGCCATGATTTGGCCTGCCGCTTTTTGGCTCTGCGTCAGAGCGAAGTGCGCAGGTGCCAGAGTTCGGGGAACAGTTCCACCTCCAGCATCCGTTTCAGATAGCTGACCCCACCGGTGCCGCCGGTGCCGCGTTTGAACCCGATCACCCGTTCTACCGTGGTCACGTGGTTGAAGCGCCAGCGGCGGAAGTAGTCCTCGAAATCCACCAGCTTTTCGGCCAGTTCGTAAAGATCCCAATGGGTCTCGGTGTTGCGGTAGACCTCGCTCCAGGCGGCTTCGACTGCGGGGTGGGGCGTGTAGGCCTCTGACAGATCGCGGTTCAGCACCTCGGCGGGCAGATCAAACCGCTTGGCCAAGCTGCGCAAGGCCACATCATAAAGCGATGGCTGGCTCAGCTCTTCCTCCAGCAAGGCCATAATATCGGGGCGGTGGGCATGGGGGCGCAGCATGGCCTTGTTGCGATTGCCCAGCATGAACTCGATCTGGCGGTACTGATGCGACTGAAAGCCAGAGCTTTGGCCCAGCTCATCCCGAAAGGCGGTGTAGTCCGAGGGCGTCATGGTGCGCAGCACGTCCCAGGCCGAGTTCAGTTGCTCAAAGATGCGGGCAACGCGGGCGAGCATCTTGAAGGCCTCGTGTGGTTTGTTGTCCAGCAGGCGGCTGCGCGCGGCGGTCAACTCGTGGATGGCGAGGCGCATCCACAGTTCCGAGGTCTGATGCTGGATGATGAACAGCATCTCGTCATGGGTGTTGGTCCAGGTTTTCTGCGCGTTCAGCAGCGTGTCGAGCGACAGGTAGTCGCCATAGGACATGCGCCCGTCAAACGACATCTGCGCGCCTTCCTTGGCGGGATCATAAGGGGTGGACATGGAAAGGCTCCTTGGTGTTCCGGTAGTATATCAGATTGCGGAAACAAGGGCCTTTCTGGTGTTGAGCGTGCCGCATTGGGCCAGCCGTCGCCACAGGGCGACCCAGCCCGCAGGACGGCAGAGCGGCACGCGATATGTGTGATGGCGGATCATCAGATCAGGTGACGGCGTTGCGCGTTTTATACTCTGGCCGGTCCCAGAGTGCGTTGGTCATCACATCTTCGATGATATCAACAGCGGCCCGCACGTCGCCCTCGTCAATATAAAGCGGGGTAAAGCCAAAGCGCATGATATCAGGCGCGCGGAAGTCGCCAACCACGCCACGGGCAATGAGCGCCTGCATGGCGGCGTAGCCTTCGTGGAAACGGAAAGAGACCTGGCTGCCACGGCCCGCCCCGTCACGGGGGGAGGCAAGGGTGAGATCGGGGCAGCGGGCTTCGACCTCAGTGATGAACAGATCGCAAAGTTCGATGGATTTGGCGCGCACATCGGCCATGTCGGCCATGTCCCAGATATCCATCGACGACTCAAGTGCGGCGAGTTGCAACACAGGGGGCGTGCCGACCCGCATACGTTCGATGCCGTTGCCGGGCTTGTAGTTCAGATCGAAATCAAAGGGTGCGGCGTGGCCCAGCCAACCGGACAGGGCCGGGCGGGCGGCATCTGCGTGGCGGGGGGCGACGTAGATGAAGGCGGGGCCACCGGGGCCGCTGTTGAGGTATTTATAGGTGCAGCCGACCGCGAAATCCGCCTTGCACCCCGCCAGATCCACGGGCAGCGCGCCTGCGGAGTGTGCCAGATCCCAAACCGTCACAACACCGGCAGCATGGGCCTGTTCTGTCAGTGCCTTCATGTCGTGTTTGCGTCCGGTGCGATAATCGACTTCGGTCAGCATCAAAACGGCGACGTCATCGGTGATATGGGCGCTGACCTCCTCCGGGGCGACGACGCGCAGCGTGTAGTCGGGGCCCAGCGATTTCATCAGCCCCTCAACCATATAGAGGTCGGAAGGGAAGTTGCCGCTGTCGGACAGAACCACCTTGCGGGTGGGGTTCAGTTCCAGCGCGGACGCAACGGCCTGATAGACTTTGATCGACAGCGTGTCGCCCATCACGACGTGACCTGGTTCGGCCCCGATCAGCCGGGCAATCCGGTCGCCGATTGCCGTGGGTTTCTGCATCCAGCCGGCCTTGTTCCAGCCGGTGATCAGCATTTCGCCCCATTCATCCTCGATTGTGTGGCGCACACGTTCCGCAGTGGCGCGCGGCATCGGCCCCAGCGAATTGCCGTCGAGGTAAATCATGCCTTCCGGCAGCGCGAACATGGCCTTGGTTGCGGCGAAATCAGTCATCGGATCCCCATCAGTTGATGAGCGGACGGGTGCCTTGCTCATTTGTTTTATGCTTAAAGCTTTTATCGTCGTATCCGATATTCAAAACCCTGTCCAGCGCTTTGGGGCAGCGCATTGGGCGGGGCTTTGAACTGAGGTTTGAACTGGGCTTGGCTGGTTCCTGATCAGGTCTGACCACCTGCAATTTCGATGGTCTGCCCGTTGATCGACTGCGAGCCGGGGCCGCAAAGCCACAGCAGCGCCGCGGCCACTTCATCCGGCAGGATCAGGCGTTTGTGGCGATTGGCAGAGACCATGATCTTGAGCGCATCTTCTTCACTGACGCCAGCACGCTGGGAGATAGAGGTCACGTTCCGGTCGATGATCGGGGTATCGACGTAGCCGGGGCAGAGCGCGTTGAACGTGTAGGGCGTGCCAAGATAATCCTCGCTCAGCGATCGTGTCAGGCCGATGAGCCCATGTTTGCTGGCCGAATAGCAAGGAGCCCCCTGCAACCCGCGCAGCCCCGCAATGGAGGAGACGGTAACAACGCGGCCCCAATCGGTCTGGCGCATGGACTTCATGGATTCGCGGATGGTCAGAAAGGCGCCATCCAGATTGGTCGCCATCATGTTGCGCCAGAACTCCATCGACATCTTGTGCAACGCCTTGCCCTCGGCAATGCCTGCATTGGGCACACAGATCTGGATCGGCCCCCGGGCGGCAGTGGCGGCGTCGATCTTGGCGATGACATCTGCCTCGTCCCGGACATCCATCGCGAGCGGATGCAGTCCATCTGTCGCGACCTCTTCCAGCACTTCCTGTCGGCGGCCGGTAATCGTGACCTCAGCCCCCTGATCGGCGAGCGCCTTTGCCATAGCGAGGCCAATGCCTGTGCCGCCGCCGGTGATCAACGCGTGTTTTCCCTGAAGTGTCATGGCTTTGCCTCGCTTATTGTGGAACGCGCACGGTCCATGTGACCGCGGCCTCTGGTTGTAACCCAGCCTATCGGAGAGCTGTATCGAGGCAAGTTCGCCGTTCCGTCACTTTGCCCGTTGCCGCATTCGGGGCGCGGCGAGGTCAGGGGGCGGTTCCGTTGTTTACACTTATATTCCCATGTGTGAATGTGATTTCAAACCGAGCGGTTTACGACATTTCAGGGAGAGAAAGATGAAAGTGATTGCCCAGAGACTGACCCTTGGTCTGGCTGCGCTGTTGGTGGCGCCGACTGCCGGACTGGCGAGCGAAGACATCGCGGATCAATACCCCCAGTCCGAACTCTATTCCAAACCGGTCGAGGTGATCCCCCATGTGTTCTCGGCTATCGGGGCCACTGCGCCCCCGACCTATGAAAATGCAGGTCACAACAACAACCTCAGCTTTATTGTGACCTCTGAGGGGGTCGTTGTCATAAATGCCGGGGCGTCCGATGCGCTGGCGGCGGCGGTTCATCAGGAGATCAGGAATGTGACAGATCAGCCTGTTGTGCTGGTGATCAATGAAAACGGCCAAGGTCACGCGATGCTGGGCAATGGCTATTGGCGGGATCAGGGCGTGGATGTGCTGGCCCATGTGGATGCCACAGCTGAAGTCCGCGAAAACGGTGATTTCATCCTGCAGCGGATGCAGGCCTACAACAAGGACCGTGCAGGGCAGACACGGATTGAACCTGCCAACCTGTCGTTTGAGGATCGCTATGATCTGGCGCTTGGTGGGGTCGAAATCCAAGTTCTGCATCTGGGGCCGGCCCATGATCCGGGTGACACCCAGGTCTGGTTGCCGCAATGGGGCATGATGATTGCCGGCGACATCGCCTTTCACGAACGGATGCTGCCAATCTTTGAACACACCTGCACCAGTTGCTGGATCGACACCTGGCAAGAGCGCTTTGAAGCCTATGCCCCGACCTATGTCATTCCGGGGCACGGACATCCGACCAATATGGACCAGGTCCGCCGCTATACTCTGGATTACCTGCTGGATCTGCGGGGCAAGATTGGCACCCATATCGAAGAGGGGGGTGACCTCGCTTCGGCCTATTATGTCGATCAAAGCCGCTGGGAGGGGCTTGATACCTTCGAGGAGCTCGCGACCAAAAATGCCGGGCGCGTTTTCGAGGAGATGGAGTGGGAGTGAGCCCGATCCGGCGCGGCCGCCCCTGTGATGGCAGGGGCGGAGGATTTTTCACAGTGAACGGAATGCGAAAGTATACGTAGCCATTCGCGACATTCTGTGCAGGATCATGCCGCAAACCGGAACGGATTCGCCGTTTTGATGCAATTTTGGGCAATCTGTCCTTATCATTCGAAAGCACCGGCAGAAGGGTGGACCTTCTGTCCGGTTGAGGGAAAACTGCCGCCAATGTGCGTGATTTTTGACAAGATGCTGGCAGGACGCCTCCCATGAAATCCTGGATCGATACACCGCCGGTCTGGTTGTTCGGCTTTGCCGGGCTTGCATGGGTGCAGGCAAATCTGTGGCATTTTGGTCTCAGCCTGCGTGGGGCTGGCGGCGGCTGGGTTATCAGTCTTCTGAGCGGCCTGTTGATTGGCGGGGGTGTCATCCTGATCCTATTGGCCGTGGTTGAGATGCGCCGCCAGAAAACGACGGTGCACCCACACGGCGAGCCAAGCCATCTGGTTCAGTCCGGGATCTTCAAACGCAGCCGAAACCCGATTTATCTGGGCGATTGCCTTTTGTTGCTGGGGTTGGTCCTGCGCTTTGACGCGGTGCTGTCCTTGGCGTTGCTGCCGTTGTTTGTCTGGGTGCTGGAGCGCCGCTTTATCATTCCGGAAGAAAGAAAGTTGCGGCGTCAGTTTCGGGCAGACTGGGCGCGCTACGAACAGAAAACGCGACGTTGGCTGTGATGAAATTGCGGCAGCGCAGCGAAATAGCGCGGCGACGCAGCGAAACGGTTGCGCAAAAATGTTGCGCAATGTAGTCAAAATATTTGCGATCCGTACTCGCGCGATGCGGGCGGCGAGACAGAAGGGGGACCGACAAGGTGAAAATAGGCACGCCAAAGGAAGTGTTTGACGGCGAGGCGCGTGTTGCGATGACACCCGACTCCGCGGTTCAACTGCAAAAGTTGGGCTATGACTGTGCAATCGAAACCGGCGCCGGTGCAGCAGCCGGTTTCTCGGATGAGGCCTATGAGGCGGCTGGGGTCGAGATTATCAAGACGCCCGCGGCACTTTGGAAATCGGTCGATATCGTTGCCAAGGTGCGTCAGCCCACGGAAACCGAACTGAAGCGGATGACAGCCGGCAAGACGCTGATCTCTTTCTTCAACCCCGGTGGCAACGAAGCGGGCATGGAGCTGGCGCGCTCCAAAGGCGCGAATGTGATCGCGATGGAAATGGTTCCCCGCATCAGTCGCGCGCAAAAGATGGATGCGCTGTCCTCTATGGCCAATATCGCGGGCTACCGTGCCGTGATCGAGGCGGGCAACAATTTTGGCCGTTTCTTTACCGGTCAGATCACCGCTGCAGGCAAGGTGCCCCCGGCCAAGGTGCTGGTTGTGGGCGCAGGCGTTGCCGGTCTTGCGGCGATCGGGGCCTCGACCTCTCTGGGTGCTGTGACCTACGCATTCGACGTGCGTCCCGAAGTGGCCGAGCAGGTCGAATCCATGGGCGCCGAATTTGTCTATCTGGATTTCGAAGAAGAACAGCAGGATGGCGCGGCGACTGGTGGGTATGCGTCTGTCTCCAGCCCGGAATTCCGAGAGGCCCAGCTGGCCAAGTTCCGCGAGCTGGCCCCGGAGATCGACATCGTTATCACCACCGCGCTGATCCCCAACCGAGAGGCCCCCAAGCTGTGGCTTGAGGACATGGTTGCGGCGATGAAGCCGGGTTCGGTGATCGTGGACCTTGCAGCTGAAAAAGGCGGCAACGTCGAAGGCACGGTGATGGACGAGAAGGTTGTCACCGACAATGGCGTGACCATCATCGGCTACACGGATTTCCCCAGCCGGATGGCAACGCAGGCGTCGATGCTATACGCGACCAACATCCGCCACATGATGACCGATTTGACCCCTGAAAAGGACGGCCAGATCGTGCATGACATGGAAGATGATGTCATCCGCGGCGCGACGGTCACGTTCGAAAAGGAAATCACCTTCCCGCCGCCACCGCCCAAGGTGCAGGCGATTGCTGCGCAAAAGAAACCCGATGCCCCCAAGGAGCTGACGGCAGAGGAAAAGCGCGCGCAGGAAGTCGCGGCCTTCAAGGAGCAGACCAAACAGCAGGTCACGCTTCTTGCAGCTGGCGGGGCATTGGTGCTGTTTGTCGGCCTGTTCGCACCGGCGAGCTTTATGCAGCATTTCATCGTGTTTGCGTTGTCGTGTTTCGTTGGCTTCCAGGTGATCTGGAACGTCTCGCACAGCCTTCACACGCCGCTTATGGCGGTAACCAACGCCATTTCGTCGATCATCATTCTGGGTGCGCTGATGCAAATCGGTTCCGGCAGCTTCCTGGTGATCCTGCTCGCCGCGCTTTCGGTCTTTATGGCCGGGATCAATATTTTCGGCGGCTTCCTCGTGACACGGCGCATGCTCGCCATGTTCCAGAAATCCTAAAGGGGCAGAGATCATGGAATTCGGATTTACTACTGCAGCCTATGTGGTTGCTGCTGTTCTCTTCATCCTGTCTCTGGGTGGGCTTTCGGGTCAGGAAAGCGCGAAACGCGCGGTCTGGTACGGGATTGCCGGCATGGCGCTGGCGGTTCTTGCAACGCTCATCGGGCCGGGTGCAGGATTGTGGTTCCTGTCGATCGTTCTGATCGCAGCAGGTGGTATCATCGGCTATTATGTGGCCAAGCGCGTGCAGATGACCGAGATGCCCCAGCTGGTTGCGGCGATGCACTCGCTTGTTGGTCTGGCAGCGGTTTTCGTCGGCTTTATCGCCCATATCGAACTTGGCCGTGTGCTGGCCATGGATGAGGCCGAGAAGAAGGCGCTGGAAGGTTTTGCAGCCCTCCTGGCCAAGAAGGACGGTGTTGAAATCGCGATCCTGCGGGTGGAGCTGTTCTTGGGCGTCTTTATCGGTGCTGTCACTTTCACCGGCTCTGTGATCGCCTATGGCAAGCTGGCGGGCAAAGTGACCTCTGCTGCCGAAAAACTGCCGGGTGGTCATGCGCTGAATGCGGGCGCGGCGGGTTTGTCGCTGCTCTGCCTGATCTGGTACTTCAACACCGGTGGTCTGCTGCCGCTGGTTCTGATGACGATCGCTGCGCTGTTCATCGGCTATCACCTGATCATGGGCATTGGCGGCGCGGACATGCCGGTCGTGGTGTCGATGCTCAACAGCTATTCTGGCTGGGCGGCTGCGGCGATTGGTTTCTCTCTGGGCAACGACCTGTTGATTGTTGTGGGCGCGCTTGTTGGCTCTTCCGGTGCGATCCTCAGCTACATCATGTGTAAGGCGATGAACCGGTCGTTTGTGTCGGTCATCCTTGGGGGCTTTGGCGGTACCGCTGGTCCTGCGATGGAGATCGAAGGTGAGCAGGTTGCCATCGACGCCGAAGGTGTGGCGAATGCCCTGAAGGACGCGGACAGTGTTGTCATCATTCCGGGCTACGGCATGGCGGTTGCGCAGGCACAGCAGAACGTGGCCGAACTGACCCGCCGCCTGCGGGCCAAGGGCAAGAACGTGCGCTTTGCGATCCACCCCGTTGCGGGGCGTCTGCCGGGCCACATGAACGTTCTGCTGGCTGAGGCCAAGGTGCCTTACGACATCGTTCTGGAAATGGACGAAATCAACGAGGACTTCCCGGAGACGGATGTGGCCATTGTTATCGGCTCCAACGACATCGTGAACCCGGCCGCGCAGGAAGACCCCAACTCGCCCATCGCCGGCATGCCGGTGTTGGAATGCTGGAAGGCGAAACAGGTGTTCGTTTCCAAGCGTGGACAGGGGACTGGCTATTCCGGCATCGAAAATCCGCTGTTCTTCAAGGAAAACACCCGGATGTTCTATGGCGATGCGAAACAGTCGCTCGACACTTTGTTGGGGATGATCGACTGATCCAACCAGCAGTTCACCAAAGCAAGGCGTCCCGTTCGGGGCGCCTTTTTTGATGCGCTGCCGCGGCGTCTGTTTTGACAGGCGCAGGGCAGGGTGGTCGGGTTGACCCGTATACAGATAGAGGGGTTGCAGGACATGGATATTTTGAAGATGGGTCAGGAGATCCTCAAGACCCAGCCGTTTAGCCAGTTGGTCGGCGCTGAACTCACCGGTTTTGAGCCGGGACAGGCGGTGCTGGAGCTGGAACTGCGCGACGCGCTGAAGCAGCAGCACGGATTTGCCCACGGCGGTGTGCTTGCCTATCTTGCGGACAATGCGATGACCTATGCCGGTGGATCCGTTCTTGGCAACGTGCTGACGCAAGAGATGAAAATCAACTACGCACGCCCCGCCATAGGAGACCGGCTGATCGCGCGGGCCGAGGTGATTTCCTCTGGCAAGCGTCAGGCAGTGACCCGTTGCGACATCTTTGTTCTGAACGATGGAGAGGAAAAACTGTGCGCTGCCGCCCAGGGGACGATCCTGAGTGTTGAAAAATAGGGGAATTTTCGAACTGTATGCCGTGGTATTCCGGTAAGTTATTGAAATAAAAGATTTCTTTACAGGTTTGTCCTGTTTTGACTAGTCTGCGGAGAAATTCGGAGACCCTGTAATGCCACCGATCGAAGACCATCCCCTGCGCTATCAGCTTGTCAACGAGCTGCACGCCCGCCCATTCCCCACCATGCAAAGCCCCTGCACGGTGGTCTATCTGGCGATCAAACAACCCAGCGAAGCGGTGCACCGGGACCGGACACTGGATCTGCGCCACCTGACGGATCTGCTGGATCGTCATGGCGCGCCACACCCACAGCCGGGGGCTACGCACCATTCTGCCCAGTTGGGACGCCATATGCTCAAGTGGGAGCAACACACCGAATTCGTGAGCTATACGCTCTATTTTGACGGGGTGAGCAAACGGGCCTTTGATCCTGTAGATTTCGATCTGTTCCCCAACGACTGGCTGGCACAGGCTCCCGGTCAGCGCATTACGTCGCTCATGATCCGGCTGGAGCCACGCCCAGCTGAGGAGGAGGCGATCAAATCAGCGTTTGCTGATTGGTTCGTCCCCGAAAGTCTGGCTGTTTCCAGCGTTCTGGACGACAGTGCCATCATGGCGGGGGATTTTCGCATCGATCCGGCGGGGCACATGCGGTTTGCGGTTTTCGTCAGCGACGGAACCGGCAGTCAGCGGATCGGTCGCGTGGTGCAACGAATTTGCGAGATCGAAACCTACCGTGCGATGTCGATGCTTGGGTTTTCCCGGGCGCGTGGATTGTCGCCCTCAATTGGGGCGCTTGATGCGCATCTGAGCGAAATGATGGCGCAGATGACTGGTGCCGAAGCCCCGGCAGAGCAGACCCTGTCCCAACTTCTGACGGTTTCGGCCGAGTTGGAGGCAATGGCGGCCCGTGCGTCTTTCCGATTTGGTGCGACCGGGGCCTATGAGGCGCTGGTCAACCAGCGGATCGCGTTGCTGCGAGAGGTGCGCTACGGCGGCTTCCAGACGTTTGCAGAATTCATGTTGCGCCGGTTTGAGCCGGCCATGCGGACGGTCAAGTCGACCGAGCAGCGGCTGGTCACCCTTGCTGACAGGGCGCGCCGTGCAGGAGAGCTGCTGCGAACGCGGGTGGATGTGGAGCGCAGCGCCCAGAACCAGGCGCTACTGGAAAGCATGGACCGCCGCGCCGATCTGGCGCTTCGGCTTCAGCACACTGTGGAAGGTCTGTCGGTGGTGGCAATCAGCTATTATGCGGTGTCGCTTGCGTCTTACGCGCTTTATCCGCTGGCGCAGGTTTTGTCCGTCAGCAAGGGGATGCTGACGGCGCTGCTTACTCTGCCGGTTGTGCTGCTGGTTTGGTTGTCGGTGCGCCAGATCCGGAAGCGGCTGCATTAAGCAGCCGCTCGACAACGAGCGCCCCGGTCGCAATTGATGCGAGCGCAAGGAGGGCTGCGAGGCTCAGGGTTGGAATACCGGCCAGCCCGGCCCCGACCGTGCAGCCGCCTGCCAGAACGCCGCCCATGCCCATGAGGCCTGCGCCAGCCAAATAGCGGCCGGTCTGGCGCGGGCTGTCAAAGCTCTGCCATTGGAATGTGCCGCTCAGCAGGGCGGCGACCAAGGCCCCGGCCAGCACGCCCGCGACGAGACCTGTGCCAAATCCCGCGGGAACCGCGCTAGAGGCAACGGCGAAAAACAGCGTGTCCGCAGCGGGGGAGGTGAAGGAGAGGCTCTCCATCGCGATGGGGTCGAATTCGTCAAAAAGAACATAGCCGGTGCCGACCCAGGCCAATGGAACCAGGGCACCGATGGCCGCGCCGCCGATCAGCGGCAGCAGACGGTTGCCTGAACGCGCTGCAACAAAAAGCGCAAGCGCCGTGATGACCGCCGCAGCGACGCCCCCGCTGCCTGCAAGTCCCGACAGAGAGGCCGCATCACCCAAGGGCAGCGTCACACTGCCAAGCGCAGTCCGCAGCGGGGCGAATATCCCTTTCAGCGTGGCATGGGCAACGATGGCGAATACCACCATGACCATCAGCGCGCGCAGATTGCCGCTGCCGCCCAGAACCAGAAGCCGCGAGGCGCAGCCCCGGGTGAGGATCATACCGCCACCAAACATCAAACCGCCCAGAACAACGGCCAAAACCGGCAAGTCAGCCACCAGAAGGCGGTGATCTGCAAAGTCGATCCAGCCCTGCGCAACGGCAGCTTGGGTGCCGATCACCGCGACCGCGAGAGCAATGGCCCAAACGCCCGCTGCCTGTCTGCGGTCCTCGCCGACGAGGGCCCGGCGAAAGCAGAATCGTGTCAGCTGGGCCAGTGCACCAAACAGCAGACCAACGCCAAGCGCGAAGTAGACAGACACGGCGCGTGCGCTTGTTTCGTCAAAGCCAAGGGTTTCAAACATATGCGGGCTCCATCATGGCGGCAGTGCCGAGAATTGGAATATTTTCCCGAAATGGCGTGATTGCAGGGCGCTGACAAGAGGAACTCATGGGGAAAGCACAGGGGGATGCAGAACGGTATTCTGTTCGTGCCGATTTCATGAGGCAGATGTCCCGTTGCTGCGGTCATCGCAAAAAACAAACTGGCCGCCCAAGAGCAGGCGGCCAGTTGATATGTTCTTATTTGAATGTGTCGCAGTGTCTGCGTGGTCAGCGGCCGCGGATCCGTGGATCCAAGGCGTCGCGCAGACCGTCGCCCAGATAGTTCACCGACAACACGGTCAGAGAGATCAGGATACCGGGCCACAGCACACGCTCGGGGAAGAGCGTCATCCGGTCAACCGCGTCATTCAGCAGGCGACCCCAGGTGGGGAAGTCCGGCGGGAAGCCAAAGCCAAGGAAGGACAGGGCTGATTCCGTGATGATCGCCGTTGCGATGCCGAGAGTGGCAGAAACCATGATCGGCGACAGCACGTTGGGCAGGATGTGGCGAGAGATGATCTTGTCCGGCTTGGTCCCGATGGAGCGGGCCGCCAGCACGAACTCGCGCTCTTTGATGGCCAGCACGTCACCGCGCACGATGCGGGCTGTCGGCATCCAGGAGGTAATCCCGATCAGGCAGACGATCAGCACGAACACACCGCCCTCAGGGCCGATGGACTTGGACAGGCTTTCGCGGAACAGAACCGCGGCCACCAGGATCATCGGCAGCAGGGGCAGGGCCAGGAACAGGTCGGTCAGGCGCATCAGCAGACCGTCAAGGCGCTTGAAGTAGCCTGCAACCACACCGACCAAGCTGCCCAGAAGCAGCGCCAGCACCATCGCAGCCATACCAACCGCAAGCGAAACCCGCCCGCCGAACATCAGGCGAGACAGCGTGTCGCGACCAAGGTTGTCGGTGCCCAGCGGATAGGCCCAGTCCATCTTGGCCGAGGGGTCCCACAGCGCGTGATAGATCGGCCGCATGTCCCGCAGTTTGATGAAGTCACGGCCGGTCGGCACATATTGGGCATCGTTCCAATAAACCAGCGGGCCGAAGATGACCCCGACACAGATGATCAGGAACAGGATGCCACCCGACAGGGCGCCACGGTGGGACTTGAACTGATCCCACACGTCACGCCACTGGCTGCGCGGCGCCTTCTCGGCCTCCTGCTGCACGCTGGAATGCTGCAGCGGGTCTTTTTTTGCTGCGTCAGTCATAGCGAATCCTCGGGTCCAGAATGCCGTAGAGCACATCGGCGATCAGGTTGAACAACACGATCAGCACGGCAAAGATAAAGGTAAGTGTCTGCACCATCGGCAGGTCGTTGGCCTGGATTGCACCGATCAGCAGCTGACCGATGCCGTTCACCTTGAACACCTGCTCGGTGATGATGGCGCCACCAAAGATCGAGGGGATGCCCAGGGCGATGACGGTAACCACCGGGATCATCGAGTTGCGCAGCACATGCACCATGACCACGACGTATTCGCTCAGGCCCTTGGCGCGGGCGGTGCGAACATAGTCCTGGTTGAGGTTGTCCAGCATGGAGGCGCGCATGAAACGGCTGAGCTGTGCCGTGATCTGCAGCGCCAGAACCATCACCGGCATGACCATCTGCTGCAGCTGTTTGACAAAGGTGTCCCAGCTGTCGACGACAAGAGTGGTGTCATAGATCGACGGGAACCAGCCAAGCTGTACCGAGAAGATCACGATAACCAGAACCCCCGAAAAGAACGGCGGCACTGAGAAGCCCACCATCGACACAAATGTCCCCATCTGGTCAAACCAGCTGTACTGGCGGTAGGCGGAATAGATCCCGATCGGTAGCGCGATGACAATCGCGACGATATAGGCGGTTCCGACAACCCACAGGGTCTGCGGCAGACGCTGAACAACGATGTCCATGACCGGAGAGCGGGTCTGCCAAGAGATCACGCGCAGATCGCCAGCAGAGAAGGTGGTGCCAAAGATATTGTCGATCAGAACCTGGGGTTCGATCCAGAAGAACTGCACCAGCCATTTCCAGAACCGGATATGGACGGGCTCGCCCAGGCCAAGGGCCAGGCGCATCTTTTCTTTGACTTCGGGGGGAACGGTGAGGGGAACCTGCGCCATCGGGTCGCCCGGGGCGAGCTCCAGGAGCAGGAAGATCACGAGACTGATAAACAGCAGTGTCGGCACTGCGAGGATCAGCCGTCGGATGGTAAAAGTCAGCATCAGCCAGGCGCCTTTGCAATTAAGGTGTCATGAGGTTCGCGTCAGCCTTGCCCGTCGTGACGGCAGTGTCACTGGGCTGGGAACGCCATGCGGGCTGTCTTAGGTCAGTTCGAAGGTGACAACAATGCCGGAATCTGCCCCGTGCCGTAACGCGAAAACCAGCAGGCCCCGGCTATGTGCCGGGGCCCCTGTTGACGACTAGATCGCCTTTATTCGGCGCGATGCCAGTCAGCGATGTTCCACAGTTCGCTGTCCCACACGTTCAGATCAACACCACCCAGGGTGTTTGCGTGTGCGGACAGACGGCCGCGGTGGACCAGCGGGATCATGCCGCCTTTTTCGAAGATGATGGTGTTCAGCTTCTGACCGATTTCAACGCGCTTGGCCATGTCGGCGGTGCCGGACAGCTCAGCGTGCAGGGCGTCGAACTCTTCGTCACAGAAACGGGAGATGTTTTCACCCTGCCACTGCGATGCCGGAGTCGGTGCCTTGTCGCACAGACCGTTGCCGAAGTAGGACTGCGGGTCGGTGCCGTTGAAGGTGTTGGCGTACATTTCAACGTCAGCATAGAACTTCTGGAAGGTGTCCGGGGAGCCCGGGTCGCCACCGAAGAAGACCGATGCGTTGATGTTGCGCAGCTCGGCGTCGATGCCGATTTCGCTCCACCACTGTTTGATCAGCGCCTGGAAGTCCTGACGTACAGCGTTGGTGGAGGTCTGGTACAGAACCTTCAGCGGTACACCGTCCTTTTCGCGGATGCCGTCACCATCGGTGTCGACGATACCTGCTTCGTCCAGCATCGCGTTGGCGCCAGCGACGTCCTGCACGTTGCAGCCTTCCGGGCTGATTGCGTAGGCTTCAGGGGCCGGAACCCAGGAGCAGGTCACTTTGCCCGCTTTGCCATAGCCGATTTCAACCAGCAGTTCGCGGTCGATCGCCATGGACATCGCCTTGTAGACGGCGGGGTCGGACAGGAACGGGTGCGGACGCACAACCGAACGCTCATCCGGGCCGAGGTCAGGCGACGGGTTGGTGTTGTTCAGCATCAGACGCTCAACCAGCGGGCCAAAACCAGCAACGGCCTTGCCTTTGCCAGCGGCTTCCATCTGGGAGATCACATCGGGTGCCAGCTGCAGGTTCCAGGCGTAGTCGAATTCGCCGGTTTCCAGAACGGCACGACCAGCTGCAGTTGCGTCACCGCCACCTTTGAACAGCACGCGCGAGAAGGCGGGCTTAGAGGCGTCGCGGTATTGGTCGTTTGCTACGAAGGTGATGACGTCGTTGGGCTTGAACTCTTCAACCACAAACGGGCCGGTGCCGATCGGGCCAAAGTTGGCGTCGGTGCACTCTGGGGCTTTGGCGCCCATGCACTGCTCGAACTGCGCTTTCTGCAGGATCGGGCTCTCACCGCCGACAAACGGGCCGTAAGGGAAGGGGGTGGCTGCGCCGAAGGTCACGACGACGGTATAGTCATCGGGTGTTTCGACAGAGGTCACGCCTTCGAATTTGGTCACCTGTGCACAACCGCCTTCGGGGTGGGTGCAGTATTCATAGGTGAATTTCACGTCGGCCGAGGTCAGCTCGGAGCCGTCGGACCACTTGATGCCTTTTTTCAGCTTCCAGGTGATCGAGGTCAGATCTTCGGACACGCCACCGTTGGAGGTGGTCGGGATCTCTTCTGCCAGCCACGGAACCATTTCGCCGGACGAGTTGTAACGCGCCAGCGGCTCGATCACGAGCGAGGCGGCTTCAACGTCCTTGGTGCCGCCCGAAAGGAACGGGTTCAGGATGGAAGGGGCCTGCCAATAGATAATGTTGACCTGGCCGTCCGATCCCCGTTCGGCAAAGGCTGCGGGAGCGAGAGCAGTTGCCGCAATCGCGCCCATCAAGAGGGTCTTGATTTTCATTTTACACTCCTTGTCGGACACCTAAGTGCCTTTTTTTGAACAAGCCTTTTTGGCCTGCTCGTTTGCCGCATTGCTGCGGGCCGTCCTGTAAGGCATGCCGCCTTTTCCCGTCATGGCTGAGCTCACAAGAATATGACTTCAGCGGAATTGACAGGCAGAGGTGGCTGCACTGCGGGTATCGAATACAGAGTTCCGGGAAATTGCAAGACTTGCGGTCCAGAAAAAAATGAGGTGGGTTTGACGCCGTGAATGCCGTTGCATACACCTTTGTGTTATCGCCACCGCTTTCTAAGAACCAATCAGGACTACAAGGGGACGTCACCGTGCTGGATCAGCCTATTGCACAAATTAAAGGCCTTCGCGTCGAGTTCCAGACAAAAGACGGCCCCGTTGTCGGGGTGCAGGATGTCTCGTTTGATGTGAATCCGGGCGAAACCGTTTGTATCGTGGGCGAATCTGGCTCAGGCAAATCGGTGTCGTCCTTGTCGCTGATGCGCCTGGTCGAGTTCGGTGGTGGTGAAATTACGTCGGGTCAACTTGTGTTCGATCGCCGCGAAGGTGGGCAGGTCGATCTGGGTGATACCGACCAGGCTTTGATGAAGCAGATTCGCGGCAATGAGATCGGAATGATCTTTCAAGAGCCGATGACCGCTCTCAATCCGGTGTTCACGGTGGGCCGCCAGCTGACCGAAGGGCTGCGGATCCACAAAAACATGAACAAGGCCCAGGCCGAGGCCCGTGCCATCGAACTGCTGCGCGAAGTGCGCATCCCCGAGCCTGAGCGTCGGATGAAGCAGTACCCGCATGAACTGTCAGGCGGTATGCGTCAGCGGGTCGTGATCGCGATGGCGATGGCCTGTGAGCCGCGCCTGTTGATTGCGGACGAACCGACCACGGCGCTGGATGTGACCATCCAGGCCGAAATCCTCGCGCTGATGGACCGGCTCAAGCGGGAAACGGGCACAGCGGTCATGTTCATCACGCACGACATGGCCGTCGTCGCACAGATGGCGGACCGTGTGGTGGTGATGTTCCGCGGCAACAAGGTCGAAGAGGGCACAGTCCACGAGATCTTTGAAAATCCGCAGCATGATTACACCAAGGCGCTGTTGGCGGCGGTGCCCAAGCTCGGTGAGATGAGCGGCAAGAACTATCCCGAGCCAATGAAGCTGATGGGAGCCGAAGACCAGAAAATCGAACCGATCAAGGGATCTGATGAGGTCATCCTGAACGTCGAGAACCTGGTGACTCGCTTCCCGGTCAAGGGTGGCCTGCTTCGCCGCACCGTTGCGAATGTGCACGCGGTAGAGGACGTGTCCTTCAAGGTGTTCAAGGGCCAGACCCTGTCGCTGGTTGGGGAATCCGGTTGTGGCAAATCCTCTGCCGGGCGGTCCATTCTGCGTCTGGTCGAACCCCAGTCCGGCAAGGTCGAATTTGAAGGTCGCGATATTCTGGGGCTCAATCAGAACGAACTTCACAAGGCGCGTCAGGACATGCAGATGATCTTTCAGGATCCGTTTGCGTCGCTGAACCCGCAGATGCAGCTGATGGATCAGGTGGCCGAGCCTATGCGCAACTATGGGCTTGCCTCTGGATCAGAGCTGCAGGACCGGGTCGCCAACCTTTTTGACCGTGTACACCTGCCGCGCAGCTTTATGCGCCGCTATCCGCACGAGATGTCCGGTGGTCAACGCCAGCGCATCGCGATTGCCCGCGCCCTTGCGCTGAACCCAAAGCTCATCGTTGCGGATGAGGCCGTTTCGGCCCTTGATGTATCCGTGCAGGCGCAGGTGCTGAACCTGATGATGGAGCTTCAGGCAGAGCTGGGCCTGTCCTTCCTGTTCATCAGCCACGATATGGCTGTCGTGGAACGTGTGTCTCATCAGGTCGGGGTCATGTACCTGGGTCGGATCGTGGAAATCGGCCCGCGGGCGCGTGTCTTTGAAAACCCGCAGCACGCCTACACCCAGGCCCTGATGAAGGCGGTTCCGATTGCGGATCCGAACCAGCGCAAGTCTGAGAAGGATCTGAATTTCAAACCGATCCCGTCTCCGATCCATGACCTGAACTACAGCCCCGAGCCTTCCCAGTACATGGAAGTTGCTCCTGGCCATTTCGTTCTGACCACTGACAGCGGGTACTGATCCATGGCCGAACAGCTGAGCCCACTGGAGATCATGACCAAGTTGGTCTCCTTTCCCACGGTCAGCCGCGACACCAATTTGCCGTTGGTTGACTGGGTGCAGGACTATCTGGACAGCCACGGCATCGTCTCCCATCGCTGGGTTGACCCCGAACAGCCCCACAAGGCCGCTGTCTTTGCCCACGTCGGCCCCGAGGTCGAGGGCGCAGTGGTTCTGTCCGGGCACACGGATGTGGTGCCAGTTGATGGCCAGCCGTGGGATAGCGATCCCTTCACCGTCGTAGAACGGGACGGCAAATATTTCGGTCGTGGCACCTGCGACATGAAGGGTTTTGATGCCTTGGCGATCTGGGGCTTGGTGGCGGCCCACCATCGCGGCGTTAAACGGCCGATGCAGCTTGCGCTCAGCTTTGATGAGGAAATTGGCTGCACCGGGGCCCCGCCGATGATTGAGGAAATGCAGAAGTTCCTGCCCAAGGGCTCTTGCGTGATCGTGGGGGAGCCCTCGACCATGCAGGCGGTCACCGGCCATAAGGGCAGCGTTGGCTTTGACACGCACCTGGTTGGTTTTGAGGTCCACAGTTCGCTGCAGCCCACTGGCGTCAGCGCAATCATGGAAGGCGCGCGCCTGATCGAATGGGCCAATGATCGCAACGCAGAGAACATGGCCAAGACCCCCGATGAGGTTGCAGCGCGGTTTGATCCGCCATTTACGACCTGTCACGTTGGCATGATCGAGGGCGGGACTGCGCATAACATCACCGCGAAAGACTGCAGTTTCATGATGGATTTCCGACTGGTTCCGGGTGAGACCGCAGACCACTGGCAAGAGGCCTATTACGCCCGCATCCGCGAGGTTGAGGCAGGCATGCAGGCCGTCCGACCAGAAACCCGCATCGATGTGAGCCGCGATTTCTATGTCCCGCCGCTGGTGCCAGAGGTGGATGGGGAAGCTGAAACGCTTGTCAGGTCATTGACCGGCGATAACGCAACACATGTTGTGAGCTATGGCACCGAGGCAGGACAGTTTCAGGAAGCAGGTTATTCTGCCGTGATCTGTGGGCCGGGTGACATCGCGCAGGCGCATCAACCCAATGAGTTCATTGAGGTCGCGCAGTTTAATGCGGGGCACAAATTCATGCAGGAACTGGTCGACCGGCTCGCTGGTTGAGCAGGCCTGACGGGCAGCATCCTGCCCAGGTCGGCGGCACTGTACGCCAATACTTGATAAAGCAAGTTTTTTGACGGAGAGTGCCGCAGCCTGCCGCGCGTTAGCGCTGTCGGCAGGACCCGGCCACCGGACCGCGGATTGAAACAGGGGGAAAGACAGATGCCGATCAAGAACAGACTGGCCGAGATGCACGGAGAAATCACCGCCTGGCGTCACCATCTGCATCAGCACCCCGAGCTTATGTACGACGTCCACGAAACCGCAGCCTTTGTTGTGGAAAAGCTCACGTCGTTCGGGATCACGGATATCACGACAGGAATCGGCAAGACCGGTGTTGTCGCTGTCATCGATGGCAAGAGCAATAATTCGGGCCGCGTGATCGGTCTGCGGGCAGACATGGACGCACTGCCCATTACCGAGGCGACGGGCCTTGAGTATGCGTCCACCAAACCGGGGCTCATGCATGCCTGTGGCCACGATGGCCATACATCGATCCTGTTGGGGGCTGCGAAATATCTCGCGGAAACCCGGAACTTTGACGGCCGCGTCGTGCTGATCTTTCAGCCTGCCGAAGAAGGCGGCGCAGGTGGGCTGGCCATGTGTCAGGATGGTCTGATGGATCGCTGGAACATCCAGGAAGTCTACGGCCTTCACAATGCGCCCGGTATTCCGGTGGGCACATTTGCAATTCGCCCGGGGCCGCTTCTGGCGTCGTCCGATGAGTTCGAGATCACGGTGACCGGTGTGGGTGGTCACGCAGCAACGCCGCATGAGGCAGTGGATACCACGCTGGTGGCGGCGCAGATCGTCGTGTCGCTGCAGTCGATCGTAGCGCGCAATGTGGACCCGCTGAGATCGGTGGTTCTGACAGTCGGCACATTTGAAACCGACAGCACTGCATCCAACGTCATTGCCCATACCGCGCGCCTTCAGGGCACGGTGCGGACGTTGGCCAGCGAATGGCGCAGCAAGGCCGAAGATCGCGTCCGCCGCATCGCCGAAGACATCGCCGCGGCCTATGGCGCGCAGGCTGTTGTGAAATGGACGCCCGGCTATCCTGTGACTGTCAACACCGAGGCAGAGACGGCCTACGCGGTTGAGGCCGCGCGGGCTGTGTCGGCCAACGTGGATGATGCCACCGACCCGATCATGCCGTCCGAGGACTTTGCCTACATGCTAGAGGAACGTCCCGGCGCCTATATCTTCCTTGGCAATGGCGACACTGCCATGTGCCACCACCCTGCCTATGTTTTCGACGACGAAGCGATTCCGCTGGGCTGCAGCTGGTTTGCCGAGCTTGTCGAACGACGAATGCCCACAGCCTGAGGTCCCAGAATGCCCGTCAAGAACCGCTTTGCAGATTTGCACGCCGATATTACCGCTTGGCGACGGGACATTCATGAGCATCCGGAGATCCTGTACGATACGCATCGCACCAGCGCCTTGGTTGCGGAAAAGCTGAAAGCCTTTGGCTGTGATGAGGTCGTGACCGGCATCGGGCGCACCGGTGTCGTGGGCGTGATCCGGGGGCGCGAGACGGGTTCTGGTCGCGCGGTTGGTCTGCGCGCGGACATGGATGCCTTGCCGATGCAGGAACAGACCGGATTGGCGCATGCCTCAAAGATCCCCGGCGCCATGCATGGCTGCGGTCATGACGGTCACACGGCCATGCTGCTGGGGGCTGCGCAATATCTGGCAGAGACCCGCAATTTTGACGGCACTGCTGTGGTGATCTTTCAGCCGGCCGAAGAGGGGGGCAATGGCGCCGAAGCGATGGTCAAGGATGGGCTGATGGAGCGGTTCGGAATTGATGAGGTCTATGCCATCCACAATTCACCGGGACTGGAAACCGGGCAGTTTGCCATCCGCTCCGGCGCGCTGCTTGCATCGGTGGATGAATTTATCATTCGCCTGCAGGGGCGGGGCGGGCATGCGGCCAAACCTCATGAAACCCGTGATACCACGGTGATGATGTGCCAGCTGATCTGCGCGCTGCAGACGATTGTCGCACGCAACGTGGACCCGGTGATGCAGGGGGTTCTGTCTGTTACCTCCGCTGAAACCTCTTCCAAGGCGTTCAACGTGATACCTGATCGGGCAGAAGTGAAGGGAACCATCCGCACCCATTCCCGCGACGTGCGGGCGCAGATCCCTGATCGTCTGAGGGCGGTGACCAACGGGATCGCACAGACATTCGGGTGCACGGCCGAGGTTGAGTTTGTGAACGGCGTGCCAGTGACCATCAACGATGCTGCGGCGACCGATCACGCCCGCGCCGCAGCCGAGGCTGTGTCGGGCAGCTGTGGAGAGGTGCCGCTGTCCATGGGGGGTGAGGATTTCTCTTTCATGCTGGATGCGCGGCCCGGCGCGATGATCCGGCTGGGCAATGGCGACAGCCGCGGCCTGCACCATCCCGAATACGATTTCAACGATGACGCCATTCCTGCAGGCTGCAGTTGGCTCGTGACGATGATCGAACAGCGCTTGCCGCTGAATTGAGGACACTGGCGGGGCAGAACAGCCGCGCGCGTATTGAAAGACTGGGGCAGAGCCACAGCTGTGATCTGCCATTGACGGAAAGGAAGACAACATGCCCGTAAAGAACCGTTTTGCCGAAATGCAGGAAGAAATCACCGCATGGCGCCGTGATATTCATGAACATCCCGAAATCCTGTTTGAAACCCATCGCACGAGTGCTCTTGTCGCGGAGAAGCTGAAGGAATTTGGCTGTGACGAGATCGTCACCGGCATTGGTCGTACCGGTGTTGTTGGTGTGATCAAGGGCAAGGCTGACACATCTGGAAAGGTGATTGGTCTGCGGGCCGACATGGATGCGTTGCCGATTCATGAACAGACCGGGCTGGACTATGCCTCCAAAACAGATGGCGCAATGCATGCCTGCGGCCACGACGGTCACACTGCGATGCTTCTTGGGGCCGCGAAATACCTCGCAGAGACCCGCAATTTCGACGGCACTGTCGTGGTGATCTTCCAGCCTGCCGAGGAAGGTGGCGGCGGCGGCCGCGAGATGTGCGAAGATGGCATGATGGACCGCTGGAACATTCAGGAGGTCTACGGCATGCACAACTGGCCAGGGCGCCCGGTCGGCTCCTTTGCGATCCGTCCGGGGGCGTTCTTTGCGGCGACCGACCAGTTTGACATCACATTCGAAGGCCGTGGCGGCCATGCCGCGAAGCCGCAGGAAACCATCGACACCACCGTGATGTCGGCGCAGGCGGTTCTGGCGCTGCAGACCATTGCCTCGCGCAATGCCGACCCGGTTGAGCAGATCGTTGTCTCCGTGACCTCCTTTGAGACGTCCTCGAAAGCGTTCAACGTCATTCCGCAGAGCGTCCAGATCAAAGGTACAGTGCGCACGATGTCCGCAGATATGCGCGACCTTGCCGAAAAGCGGATCAAGGAAATCTGTGCAGGTGTTGCGGCGACCTTTGGTGGGACGGCAGATGTGACCTACTATCGCGGGTATCCGGTGATGGTGAACCACGAAGAGCAGACCGATTTTGCCGCCAAGGTGGCAGAGGGTATCTCTGGGTCTTGCGAAGAGGCCCCGCTGGTCATGGGCGGCGAAGACTTTGCTTTCATGCTCGAAGAGCGCCCCGGTGCCTATATTCTGGTCGGTAATGGCGACACGGCAGCGGTGCACCACCCTGAATACAACTTCACCGACGACGCCATCCCTGCCGGTTGCAGCTGGTGGGCTGAAATTGTCGAACAGCGGATGCCTGCCGCCTGATCCAGGCCCGTCGACTGAAATGGAAAAACCGCCCTCTCATCGGGGGCGGTTTTTTGTCAGCTCTGCGCGGAGGAGGGGGCGCCCCATAAGGCGTCGTAGACCGCGCCGATGCCGTCTGCCTCCTTTTGCGCGCTGAAACTGTGCAGGGCAACGTCCCGTGCCCGCGCAGCCATTGCCCCAAAGGTGTCTGCATCATTCAGCACGCCCAAGGTCGCATCCACAGCGTCACCGACGGCCCCCAACGGGACGACACGCCCAACGGTTTCTTGCGCAGAAAAGGACCGGTAGTAGCCCGTATCAGAACCGACAAACGGCACAGCGCTGGCCAGACCTTCCAGTGGCGCCATACCGTAGCCTTCGTAGCGGGGGAGTTGCACAACCAGCGACAAGGCCCGCATCACACGTGGCAGGTCAGCTGCGGGGATCTCGCCGGGAAACAGGATCCGCTCGCTCAGGCCTGCGTCCTTGATGCGGGCCTGCAACCCTTTCAGAAACCCCTGATGTTCCCGCGCGGCCCGGCCCACGATCAACGCCACCACGTCCGGCTGTTGTGGCAAAACCTGCAGCATCGTGTCCACAAACAGGTCCGTGCCTTTTTCAGGGCGAATACGTCCGACCGTTGCGATCCCTCTGCCGCCGCCATAGCCCAGTGAGGCCCATGCCGTTTCCCGGTTCTCGGCAGGGCAGAACACATCGGTATCCACGCCATGCGGCACCACGGCGCGTACATGCGGGACGTATGTTGCAGCGGCTTCTGTGGTGGCAATGACCGCATCCATGCGCGAGATCAGCCAGCGCGGAAACGCGGAATGGCGACGCTGCGCTGCGGAGGTGAAGACGATCCTGATCGGCAGGCGCAGCACATCGCGGGCCCAGATCGCTGCCCGCATTTCCGTGTTGCGACGCACATGCCAGATCGCAAAGGGCTTGTCGCTGGCATGTCTGCGCGTTGCGGCGCGGGCGGCAGCGACGCTGATGGGGTCGGGGCAGCCGGGCAGCGGGCGGCCAACCAGCGCCATGTCATATCGTCGGGCCTGCTGGCGGACGACATTGGCTGCTGTTGCCGATACCCCGGTAAAGTTGCGGTTGAAGTTCGTAACAAGAAGATCGGCCATGATGAAATATCTTTAGCGGCGGGGGCGGCTGGGGGCGGGCCCCTGAAGGTTGAGCGTTTCAATCAGCAGATCGACGACCCCATCAAGTGCGGCCGCCTGTGACAGCACAACACTGCGGGCCGCATCGCGGGCCTGATCGAGCGCGCTGCAGTCGCTGAGCCAGGTCTGCACGGCTGCTGCGAGGCTCTGGCCATCCTGGACTTCGACGGCGCCACCGGCCGCAATTAGGGGAGGGAAGGTTTCAGCGAAATTTGAATACCCCGGACCGGTCAGCACGGCAGACCCTGCCTGGGCGACCTCAAAGGGGTTGTGCCCCCCAATCGGCGCCAAGGATCCGCCAAGGAAAACGATGGGCGAGAGCGCATACCAAGTCCCGACTTCGCCCAATGTGTCCGCGAGATAAATCTGGATGTCGGAGGTCAGCGCCTCTCCCTTGCTGCGCTGCGCAAATGTCAGCCCGGCCTTGCGGATCAGATCCGCGACTTCATCCGCGCGCTCGGGGTGGCGAGGGGCAAGCAGCAGGCAAAGCGAGGGATCAGTCTCAAGCAGCGCTTTGTGGGCCGCAATGACGGCCTGTTCTTCCCCTCTGTGTGTCGAACTCGCGATCCAGACGCGGCGGCGACCAAGCGCTGTGCGCACGGCCTCCAGCGCGGCGCGATCAACGGGCAGAGGGGCGGACCCCGCCTTGAGATTGCCGCTGGGGTGCACCCGCTCTGCACTGGCCCCGAGCTCGATGAGGCTCTCGCCCATTCCCGGGTTCTGGCTCAGCAGGACGTCGAACTGTTGCATGACAAAGGCAGCCACCGCAGGCTTGGATTTCCAGCGCTCGATTGATTTGGCAGACAGACGGGCATTGACCAGCGCCAGTTTGCAGCCTTCGCGCTTTGCCGCGTCCAGCGTGACAGGCCAGAGTTCGCTTTCAACAAAAAGGGCGGCGTCAGGTTTCCAATGGGACAGGAACCGGCGCACCGGTCCGCTTGCATCCAACGGGGCAAACTGATGACGGCAGCGTTCTGGCAGACGCTTGGCCATCATGTCGGCAGAGCTGGCGGTGCCGGAGGTCAGCAGAAACTCGGCCTGCGGCAGACGCGGCAGCAACTTGTCGATCAGGCTCAGCGCGGCCAGGCTTTCGCCGACAGAGGCCCCGTGAAACCAGACCAGCGGCTTGTGTGTGCCATCTGCCGTCTTGGACGCGGGACGTGGGAGGCTTGCATAACCAAGACGCTCGCGCTGACGTTCCGGGCTGACGCCATGTTCAGCCAGTTTGCCTGCCACCTTGCGAAAAGCAAAAGGCGCGAGCATCGCTGTGGCTGCGCGGTAGATGTGGAACAGCGCCGGACGGTCGGCGGATGTGTCGCGGGTCATCTCAGCCGCCGGTATGGCTCATGTGGCGTGGCATCTGCCCGTCTAGCCGCTGGCGGGAATAGTCGAAATCATGGCCTTTGGGCTTGTGCAGGATCGCGGCTCGGATGGCGTCTTCCAGCGCGGTTTCATCATTGGGATGATCGCGCAACGGGGCGCGCAGATCGGCCATGTCTTCTTGGCCAAGGCACATGTACAGCTCACCGGTGCAGGTGAGACGCACGCGATTGCAGCTTTCGCAGAAATTATGCGACAGCGGTGTGATAAAACCGATCTTCTGGCCGGTTTCCTCGAGCCGGACATAGCGGGCTGGCCCGCCGGTCCGCTCTGTCAGGTCGCTCACAGTGTAGTGGTCTTCATAGGCGCGGCGCACGTCCTTGAGGGACCAGTATTGGCCCAGACGGTTTTCATTTCCGATATCGCCCATCGGCATGACCTCGATCCAGGTGAGATCCATATCGCGCTCAGCGCACCAGCGGGTGATGCTGGGCAGCTCGTCCTCGTTGAACCCCTTGAGGGCCACGGCATTGATCTTGATCCGCAACCCGGCCTTTTGCGCCGCATCAATGCCGCGCATCACTTGCGGCAGGCGTCCCCAGCGGGTGATGTCGGCAAATTTGCCCTCGTCGATGGTGTCCAGAGATACATTCACCCGTCGCACTCCGGCGTCATAGAGATCCTGAGCGTATTTCTCCAGCTGAGAGCCGTTTGTCGTCAGCGTCAGCTCCTTCAGGGCACCGCTGTCAAGGTGGCGGGTCATGGCGCGGAAAAAGGTTATGATGTCACGCCGCACCAATGGTTCACCGCCAGTGATGCGCAGCTTTTCAACCCCCATGCCGACAAAGGTCGAACACATCCGGTCCAGTTCCTCAAGCGTGAGGAGATCCTTCTTGGGCAGGAAGGTCATGTTTTCGGACATGCAATAGACGCAGCGAAAATCGCAGCGGTCGGTCACCGAAACGCGCAGGTAGGTGATTGCGCGGGCGAAGGGATCAATCAGCGGAGCAGTCATTCTTCTTAGGTAAAGCCGCTATGGGCCTGCGGCAAGAGGGGAGTTGCAATCAGCCCTGTTTGTCACTGGTCAACACCAGAGAGCGGGGCTAGGGTCAGGCCATGCGTTATTCTGTTTTGATCCTTTCATCCGTCGCCTTTGTGGGTGCCTGTGGCCCGCTGCAGTGGAACTCTTCCATTCTTGGGCCGCGCAGCGGCGGTGGTTCGGCCCCCGTTGCACCCGCGTCACCATCAACCGTGCCTGCTGCGCCGGACGTTGCGGCCACGCCGCTTGCACCGCTGGAGGCCGGGACCACATCTGTCGCACCGGCACCGGGAACACCGGCAACCAGTGCAGGCTACACGGGGCGCGCCACAACAGTGGCGAGCCTTGGTGATCCGTCCCAATCGGGCCTGTGGATGGAGACGCCGCTTGTGTCTTCTGCGCAGCGCGCGCGGGTGCGCAGCCCCCGTGGCAACGAAGTTGTGCTGACCCTGCGGCCAATCGAAGGGGCTGCCGGTGCAGGGAGCCGCCTGTCGATTGATGCGATGCGCGCGTTGGGGTTGCCGTTGACCGAACTGGTAGAGGTTCAGGTTCTGCCAGCGGGCTGAGCGGGCCTGCCTGGTAAGTTGGGAGTAAATCAAAACGGCGCGGGTGACCGCGCCGTTTTGGTGTTTGCCACATGGTCCGTTGGACGACCGGTCAGCTTGCCGCGTCCTCCTGCGAGGAGGCGGCTGCGCTTTGTTGTGCGGACTTGCGCAGGTATTTGGCCGCTTCCTTCCGGGCAAAGGCTTTCATTGCTTCGCCATGCTGCAGCAGAAAGGCGCGGCTCATGTCCGGGTCATGTTTTGACAGATCACGGATCCACCAGGCGACCGCCTTTTGGATGAACCAGTTGCGATCAGGGACATAGCTGGCGGCCCAGGCGACGATCTGTTCGCGCTGGTCCAGTTCGGCTGGTTTCGGGTTGGCCAGTTTCGCCCAGGGCAAAGTGCTGACCAATGCGGCGCGGCGGGTCCACATGTGTTCTGACGTGGTCCATTCGCTGATCTCCTCCAGCCGCGCCGGCTGGGCCTGAAGGCGCTTGCCGATGGCTGATGCGACCGCATCCGCGATGGCCCAGCTGTCAAAGTCCGCAACCCAAGATGTCAGCAGCTGCCAAACGGCCTCGTCTTCCTTGATCCGAGCCTGCGTCAGCAACTTGGCCGCCAGAATGCGGGCCTCAAAGATGTTGCTCTGCCACAACTCTGCTGCAAGGCTAACGCGCGCGTCGAGGTCAAGTTGCTGCCGCCAGCTCTTGGCCAGATCGTTGAGTGCTACATTCGAAACGCCAAGCACCTCGCGGCTCTGCTTGTGGTAGGCCGCCATCTGTTCTGCCCGGCCCGGCTCAATATGGGTCCTCAGCGCCTCCAGCGCGTCGTCGCAGGTCATTCGACGGTCACGGATTTGGCGAGGTTTCGAGGCTGGTCCACATCGGTGCCCTTGGCAATCGCGGTGAAATAGGCGATCTGCTGCGCCGGTACGGCATAGAGGATCGGCGCGAGCGCATCAGGGATCTGCGGCATGATGATCACCTCATGGGTGCCTTCGCCAGCGATCTTTGCGCCTTCGGCATCAGTCACCAGGATCACCTTGCCACCACGGGCCATGACCTCCTGCATGTTGGAGACTGTTTTCTCAAACAACTCGTCCCGCGGAGCCAGCACCACCACGGGCACCTTTTCATCAATCAATGCAATCGGCCCATGTTTCAGTTCGCCACTGGCGTACCCTTCGGCGTGGATATAGCTCAGCTCTTTCAGCTTCAGCGCACCTTCAAGTGCCAATGGGTACAGCTGGCCCCGGCCAAGGAAGATGATGTCCTGAGCCTTGGCAAGGCTGCGGGCAGAGGCGGCAATCTGTTTTTCGCCTGCCAGCGACTGGTGGATCAGTCCGGGCAGGGATCGCAGGTCACCCGGCATGCCCTCAGGCAGTGGCAGGCCGCGCTGTTCAGCAGCACGCAGCGCCAACAGCAGCAGGATCGACAGCTGACAGGTAAAGGCCTTGGTGGATGCGACCGAAATCTCGGGCCCGGCATGAAGCGGCAGGATCACATCGCTTTCACGTGCGATGGAACTCTCGGGTACGTTGACCAGCCCGACGATCTTGTCTGCCTTGCCGTCCATATACCGCAGCGCAGCCAGCGTATCGGCTGTTTCGCCGGACTGAGAAACAAACAACGCAAGCGTATTGGGCGCCACAGGAGGCTCGCGATAGCGGAACTCCGAGGCCACATCGACCTCAACCGGCAGACGGGCGATCCGTTCAAACCAGTATTTGGCGACCATGCAGGCGTAGAACGCAGTGCCGCAGGCCACCATCGTGAGACGCTCGACTTTGGTGAAATCAAGCCCCTCTGGCAGGGTGATCTCTGCGTTGTCGTTCATATAGGCCTTGAGCGCGCGATCAATGGCGACGGGCTGTTCCGCAATCTCCTTGGCCATGAAATGCTTGTGCCCGTCTTTGTCGACGCGGGCGTTTTCCAGAACGATCTTGCGCTTTTCGCGGTTTGCAATCGCGCCGCGCTGGTCGCGGATTTCAAGGCTGTTACGGGTCAGGACCGCGAAATCGCCCTCTTCCAGGTAGCTGATTTCATCCGTGAAAGGCGCGAGCGCGATGGCATCGGAGCCGACGAACATCTCGCCGTCGCCATGACCCACCGCCAAGGGGGAGCCCTTGCGCGCCGCGATCATCAGATCCTCTTCGCCTTCGAACAAGAAGGCGAGGGCAAACGCCCCATCAAGCTGCTGAACGGTTTCGTAGGCCGCTTCAACGGGGGCTTTCCCGTCGGCTATCAACGACTCGCACAGGAGGGCGACAGTTTCCGTGTCGGTTTCAGTGGCAAAGGTGATGCCCTTGCGGCCCAGATCCGCGCGCAGGTCCTTGAAGTTTTCGATGATGCCATTGTGAACAACAGCAACACGGCCCGCGCGGTGGGGGTGGGCGTTGCCCACGGTCGGGGCCCCGTGGGTGGCCCAACGGGTGTGACCGATGCCGGACTTTCCAGCCAGCGGTTCATGCACCAAAAGGTCCGATAGATTGGCGAGCTTGCCCACCGCACGGCGCCGGGCGAGATCACCGTTGTTGACGGTTGCAATCCCGGCGCTGTCGTAGCCGCGGTATTCCAACCGCTTCAGTGCTTCGACAAGAATGGGGGCTGCCTCGTGATTGCCGAGAACACCGACGATGCCACACATTATTCGGCTCCTTTCTGGAGACGGGCCTTCTTGGCGCGCAGCATGTCCATCAGCTTGCGGGCTCGGCCAGTTTTGTTTTGCTGTTCGGCGCGGCCAAGGGCCAGAGCGCCGTCCTCGATATTCTTGGTCACCACTGTGCCTGTCGCGGTCATGGCCTCATGGCCCACCTTGACCGGCGCAATCAGCATGGTGTTCGAGCCGATAAAGGCGCGCGCTCCAATTTCGGTGCGGTGCTTCATCACGCCGTCGTAGTTGCAGGTGATGGTGCCCGCCCCGATGTTGGTGGCGGCTCCGACGCTGGCGTCGCCGATATAGCTCAGATGGTTGACCTTGGCGCCTTCGGCGATCTCGGCGTTTTTGATTTCGACAAAGTTGCCGATATGCGTGTCTTCGGCGAGCTCCGCTCCGGGGCGCAGGCGCGCATACGGGCCGACCTTGGCGCCGCGCGAGACATGACAGCCTTCCAAATGGGAAAACGCCCGGATCAAGGCGCCGCTTTCCACTGTGACGCCGGGACCGAAAACCACATTGGGTTCGATCACGGTGTCTCGCCCGATCATGGTGTCAAACGCCAGGTAGACGGTTTCCGGAGCCATCAGGGTAACGCCCAGATCCAACAGCTCTGCACGCGCCTTGGCCTGGAATACGGCATCTGCCTTTGCCAGTTCCGCACGGGAGTTGATACCAAGCGTCTCAGCCTCATCGCAGGACACGGCGGTGACACTCAGGCCTTCGGCGCGCGCAAGGGCAGGCAGGTCCGTCAGATAGTATTCCCCGGCGGCATTGTCGTTGCCGACCTTCTCCAGCAGTCCAAGCATCTGCTTGGCGTCGCCTGCCATCAGACCAGAGTTGCAGAAGGTGATTGTCCGCTCTTCCTCGTTTGCGTCCTTGTACTCGACGATCTTTTCGAGCGTATCGCCCCGCATCACCAACCGGCCATAGCGTGCAGGATCTGCGGCCTCAAAGCCCAGGACGACCAGATCGGCGCGGGCGCGAGCGGCGACCATGCGTTCGATGGTGTCGGCGCTGATGAACGGCGTATCACCGTAAAGCACCACGATATCCCCATCAAATCCCGAAAGGGCATCCTTGGCCTGCGCGACGGCGTGACCGGTGCCCAGCTGTTCTTCTTGCAGCACCACGGTGGCTGTTTCGTCGATCTCGGCAACTGCTGCGCGGACCAGATCAGCCCCGTGACCGGCCACCACGATGGTGCGTTCCGGCTCAAGCGACCGCCCGGCGGCCATGGCGTGTTCCAGCATCGGAACCTGCGCGATCGGATGCAGAACCTTTGGAAGGTCAGAGTTCATCCGCGTGCCTTTGCCTGCGGCCAGAATGACGAGGGCTGTGCTCATGTTTTCTTTTCTCTTTGTCTTTTCAGCGCCCCCGTTTTATCCGCTAACAGCAGGCGTGCAAGGCAAAGCGCCATCAAACAAGGTTGCGTCCTGCAACAAGCGGCGGCGGAAATGCGCCGAGAGAGGGTAAATATGCGAACTGTTATCTTCGATCTGGATGGCACATTGGCGGACACGTCGGGTGATCTGCTTGCTGCTGCCAATGCCTGTTTCCGTGAGATGGGGCTGGGAGATCTGCTGACGCGAGAGAGGGATGCCGGCACCGCATTGCGGGGGGGCAAGGCCATGTTGACTGCTGGTCTTGAGCGCGCTGGAAAGTTTGAAGAGGCGCTGGTGGAGGAGTTCTATCCGGTACTGCTGTCGCATTACCGGGATGCGATTGACCATCACACCGTCATGTACCCCGGTGCGATGGATGCGGTGGAGCAGCTGAAATCCGATGGGTTTGGCGTTGGGATCTGCACCAACAAACCCGAGGCACTGGCTGAGAAGCTGACTCAGAGCCTGGGCGTGCGGGATGCGTTTCATTCGCTTGTGGGCGCCGACACGCTGCCGGTGCGCAAACCTGATCCCGCGCCGCTGTTTGAAGCCGCGCGCCGGGCCGGTGGTGCCCCTGACAAGACCATTCTCATTGGCGATACGATCACGGACCGTACCACTTCGGCCAATGCCGGGGTGCCATCAGTTCTTGTGACCTTTGGCCCATCGGGCGAGGACATGGCCGCGCTCAAGCCCGAAGCCCTGCTGTCAGATTTTGCGCATTTGCCTGCCATCGTGGCAGAGTTGATTGGCCGCAACTGATTTGGGTTGCACAGCGCGAGGATGAATTCTGTGGCATGGCAGCCGATCAGGTGATCTGAGCCTTGACCTGCTTCGTCATGGCGCGCACTACTCGGCCCATGACGGACGTTTTCAAGGGTAACTTTACCCAGCAAGAACCCATCCCCGAAGCCGCCATCGAGGCCGCAGTCGACGTGATGCGTCACGGTCGGCTCCATCGGTATAACGTGGCAGACGGCGAAGCGGGGGAAACCACCCTTCTGGAAGAAGAGTTTGCCGCCCAGATGGGCGCGCCCTATGCGCTTGCAGTGGCGTCGGGTGGCTATGCGCTTGCAACGGCCTTGCGCGCGGTTGGGGTGAAGCCGGGTGACAGGGTTCTGACAAACGCCTTTACCCTCGCGCCGGTGCCTGGCTCTATCGCCTCGGTTGGGGCGCAGCCGGTCTATGTCGGTGTCACCGAGGCTTTGACGCTGGATCTGGAGGATCTGGCCGGGCAGCTTGCGCAGTCAGATCACCCCAAGGTGCTCATGCTGTCGCATATGCGGGGCCATCTTTGCGATATGGACCGATTGATGGAGATCTGTGACGCTGCCGGGGTCACGGTGATTGAGGACTGCGCCCACACGATGGGCGCGCGCTGGAATGGCACGCTGTCGGGTCGGCACGGCGCGGTTGGGTGTTATTCCTGCCAGACCTACAAGCACGTGAATTCGGGCGAAGGTGGCTTGCTGGTGACTTCGGACGAGGAGATCGCCGCCCGCGCGATCATGCTCTCTGGCTCTTACATGCTGTATTCTCGCCACCGTGCGGCACCGGATCCGGAAGTCTTTGAGCGGGTGAAATATGTGACCCCGAATATTTCCGGGCGCATGGACAATCTGCGGGCGGCCATTTTGCGGCCGCAGCTGCAGGATCTTGAGGCGCAGGTGGACCGCTGGAATGCCCGTTATCGTCGGCTTGAAGCAGGGCTGCGCGATACACCTGGGCTGACCGTGATCGACCGCCCTGAACCTGAGCACTTTGTCGGATCGTCCATTCAGTTCCTGCTCTTGGATTGGTCGGCGGACGGGGTCGAAGAGGTCCTGCGCCGCTGTGCTGACCGGGGAGTTGAACTGAAATGGTTTGGTGCGCCTGAACCGGTTGCCTTTACCTCTCGCTATGACAGCTGGCGGTATGCCGACGCACCTGCCATGCCCAAAACAGACAGAGTGTTGGCGGGCATTATCGATATGCGCGTACCGCTCACCTTTTCGCTTGAGGATTGCGACCAGATTGCTCGCATTATCCGCAGTGAAGTCAGCGCTGTTTTTCAGGCGGGTGGCGCAGCGTCTGGCGTCTGACGGTCTGTTTTCCCCGACCGCGTCGATGCCGTGATGGATCAGGCTGCATCCAGGACGGGGTGCTGGTTCTTGGCGAGCCGCTGAATCAGCCGCTTCTGGCGGGCTGTCTCCGGTATCGGGCGGGCAGATGCGGCCGCGGTTCCGGCGCGGTGCACAAGATGGGGAAAGAGCGCTTGCAGCTCTTCCTGTGCGGCTGGGGTAAGCGCAGCAAAAGACCGCTCAGTCACCAAAAGGCTTTCACTTGGGGCGCCGTTGGCCCGGACAATTTCATGATTGTCGAACAACATGTGAAAGTAGCTGACGGGCTCTGTGCCCTCGCTGATTTCGATGCCGGGCAGGTCAGTCAGCCTTATGGCTGGCAGCAGGATTTCTTGGCTGCCAAACATGCGCCCAGCCACGCGAGAGCGCACGAGCATCCGGTGCTGACGTGAGACCTCCAACGGCTGTGTCGGAAGGCCCGCGCCCAATGCACCAGTGTCAATGCGCACCGGCTTCAGCTTGGCGTTGCGTGTCATTTCGTCGGTCTGAACAACCCGCCGCCCGATCCAGCGCAGCGGCTTTGCACCGGTTTCGGTGAGGATGATGTCACCGGCTTGCAGGGTTTCGATCGCGCGAGGCCCGTCTGGCGTTCCAATCAGCGTGCCACCGCAAAAGCACACAATCAGGGAGATGTTGTCGACAATCGCGCCGAGACTGTTGTCTTTGCCCAGCTCTGTCAGGCGGAGGGTGTAATCGCCCGCGCTGTCAAAGGTCACGTCGAGGCTGACCTGGGTAAAGCTGTTGGTGGTTGGAAGGACTGTCATGGAGGCGATGACAGTGCCGTCAGATGCCAGAACCTCAACGGTAAAACCTTCGGTCCCGGCCTGATTGAGCGACGCATTGCGCAGTGCCGCATCCAGGGTGACCGCCGTTTGGATCGGGCCATCAACGCGGAACGTCTGCTGCATCACCGTGGTCTGATTGGCACGGCCGTCCATTTCGGCCACCCGGTTGGAGGAGCCGTTGTTGAGATAGGCACCCTCGCTATAGCTCGTCTCAAGGTCATTTCCAGTCCAATAGGCCGAGCCGGAATCAAAGGTGCCGTTGATGATCAGATTACGCATTGGGCTGCCACGGGTTACCAAAACCTGAATTGTTGTCACACGATACTATGGCGCAAGCAAGGCAACCCTTGGATGTTTGTTAATGTTTCAATCCCTTGTGAAGGTTTGGCGGTCTGCTGTGCGAGGTTGTTGACTGGGGGCGGGGGATATGCCTATTAATGAACAACTGTTCAATAATGGATTGGTTCGGGAGGAATCGATGTTTAACGCGAGTATGACCTTCGACCTGGGCGAGGACGTGAACGCCCTTCGCGATATGGTGCATCGTTGGGCGCAAGAGCGCATCAAGCCGATGGCGCAGGAAATCGATCAGAAAAACGAGTTCCCCGCCGAACTGTGGCAGGAAATGGGGGAGCTGGGTCTGCTCGGTATCACGGTGCCCGAAGAATTCGGTGGTGCAGGCATGTCCTATCTGGCCCACACTGTTGCGGTCGAAGAAATCGCCCGCGCCAGCGCCTCGGTGTCGCTGTCCTATGGGGCGCATTCGAACCTCTGCGTGAACCAGATCAAACTGAACGCCAGTGAAGAGCAAAAGCAGAAGTATCTGCCGCGGCTGATTTCCGGCGAACATGTCGGCGCCCTGGCGATGTCCGAAGCGGGCGCTGGGTCTGACGTGGTGTCGATGAGCCTGCGGGCCGAAAAGCGCAATGACCACTTCCGTTTGAACGGCAACAAATACTGGATCACCAACGGTCCCGATGCTGATACACTGGTGGTCTATGCCAAAACGGATCCTGAGGCTGGTTCCAAGGGGATCACGGCTTTCCTCATCGAAAAGGAAATGAAGGGCTTTTCCACTTCGCAGCACTTCGACAAGCTGGGGATGCGTGGGTCCAATACGGCAGAGCTGGTCTTTGAGGATGTGGAAGTCCCGTTTGAGAACATTCTGGGCGAAGAGGGCAAGGGCGTGCGCGTCCTGATGTCCGGTCTCGACTACGAGCGTGTTGTCTTGGCAGGTATCGGCACCGGGATCATGGCCGCCTGCATGGACGAAATGATGCCTTACATGAAAGAACGTAAACAGTTCGGCCAGCCGATCGGGAACTTCCAGCTGATGCAGGGCAAGATCGCGGATATGTACACCGCGATGAACACCGCCCGGGCTTATGTCTATGAAGTCGCAAAGGCCTGTGACAAGGGCACCGTCACCCGGCAGGACGCAGCAGCATGCTGTCTCTATGCTTCGGAGGTTGCGATGACGCAGGCTCATCAGGCGGTTCAGGCTTTTGGCGGTGCAGGGTATCTCAACGACAATCCGGTTGGCCGGATCTTCCGCGATGCCAAGCTGATGGAAATCGGTGCAGGCACCAGCGAAATTCGCCGCATGCTGATTGGCCGCGAGCTGATGGGCCAGATGTAATGGCGCTCCGGTCCTGATCAGAACAAGGATGCAGTCATGCGGGTGATCTACTGGGGGCCCTTTGTTCTGCTGACGCTGGCTCTGGCCGGGATCGGATTTCGCTACGGTGTGATGCGACAGGGGATCACGGAGACCGACGTCATCACCCTTTATGCGCAACGCTACCTTGCCGATCATGCAGCATCCGGACTGGAGGGTGTGCCCCGGACAACCGACTGCTCTGCCCGGCCTGGCAATGGCCCCTGGACGTGGTTGGTCGTGACATGCGGGGTGTCGGATGAACATGGTGCGGCGCTGTTTCGTTACGAGGTGAACTGGCTCGGCGGGTTGATCCGCCACAGTGGACCAACCCCTCGCTTGCCCGGCGCGCCAAAGACGTGAGCTGCAATAAAGAAAGGCGCCGCAGAAGCGACGCCTTTCCGAAACCCGAAGGTGAAAGATCAGAAACGGTGCACGTAGCCAAAGCCAACCACGACCGGATCGATTTCTGCAGTGCCGACATCGGTGCCGTTCAGGGTCACATCGGTGTCGATGTCCATGTAACGGACGTTGAAGCGCAGGGCGCCGCGATCAGACACTTGCCAGTCCGCACCAAGGTTCACGGCCAGACCAAAGCTGTCATCCAGGGAGATCACACCAGCAGGAGTGCTTTCCTCAAAGAAGGTGGTGTAGTTGATGCCAACGCCGACGAAGGGCTTGAATTTGCTCTGGGTCGGGAAGTGGTAGTTGATCGACAGGGTGGGCGGCAGTTGCTTTGTGGTCGCCGCATAGCCGCCGTTCAGGAAGATGTCGTGCTCGAACGGGCTGGCAGCCAGCAGCTCGATACCGATGTTGTCGCGGATGAAGTACTCGGCGGTGAAGGTCAGCGCGGTGTTGTCATCTACGGTTGCCGCTGCACCACCGACGGTGCCGTTGTTGGACTTCGGGTTCACATTGGCAAAGCCGAAACCAACGGTCCAGTCGCCTTGCGACTGAGCGAGAGCGGGGCCTGCGACAGCGGCGATTGCAGCGCTGAGTGCCAGGGCGGATACCATACGGGTCATTGGGACTATCCCTCTTCTTTCTTGTACGAGAGATCTATGCGCCATGCTGCACAGCTCTGCTCTGATCTGGATCAAGAAGAGGTCGTCTTTCCCGTTGGGAATGAACGGAAATTCCGCATAGCAGATATGCAAAAAGCGAAGGGCTGATGATGGCGAGCGATACCACCTATCCTGGTTTGATGGCCGACGGCAGCTGGGTTTTTCCGGCCCGGCTGAACATGGCGGCGCAGGCGCTGGATCATGATGAGAGCCAGCTGGCGCTGATTGATCTCACCGGGCCGGATCGGCACGACGTGAGCGTCGGGGCCTTGCACGATCACGTCGACCGCATTGCGCGCCATTTGCTGGATAAGGTCAAACCGGGTGATCGGGTTGGTGTTTTGTTGAGCCAGTCGGTTGGCTGTGCGGCGGCGCATCTTGCGATCTGGAAGATTGGCGCCATCTCGGTGCCGCTATTTAAACTGTTCCAGCATGACGCGCTGGCCTCGCGGATCAATGATGCAGGTCTCAGCTATGTGTTGACGGATGCAGCAGGAGAGACGCAGCTGGGCGCACTTGCTACGCCGTTGCGGGTGGAGCCGTTGCTGATTGCAGGGGCAGAGGCCGCCTCTCGTCTGCCTTTTGCGGACACAACGCCGGAAACCCCGGCTGTCCTTATCTATACGTCCGGCACCACCGGCAGCGCAAAAGGCGCCGTTCACGGGCATCGGGTATTGTCTGGCCATTTGCCGGGGGTTGCCATCAGCCACGACCACCTTGGTCAATCTGGGGACTGCCTGTGGACACCGGCGGACTGGGCCTGGATCGGGGGGCTGTTCGACGTGCTGATGCCAGGTTTGGCGCTGGGCGTGCCGGTGGTTGCGGCGCGGCTCGACAAATTCACGCCCGAGGCCTGCGCCGAGATCATTGCACGCGGCGAGGTGCGTAACGTGTTTTTCCCACCTACCGCGCTGCGGGTGCTGAAATCAGCAGGGCAGGGGCTCGACGGTTTGCGTTCTGTCGCCAGCGGCGGAGAGCCCCTGGGCGCAGAGATGCTCGCCTGGGGCCAGCAGAATCTGGGCGTCACCATAAATGAGTTCTACGGCCAGACCGAATGCAACATGACCGTGTCCTCCTGTGCCGTGGACTTCCCGGTTCGTCCCGGCTGCATCGGCAAGCCGGTACCGGGTTGCGTGGTGGAGGTGATAGACCCAGATGGCGCCCCCACACAGGGCGAGGGGGATGTGGTCGTGCGTCGCGGGGCTGCGTCAATGATGCTGAAATACTGGAACCGCCCCGAGGCGACGGCAGAGAAATTTCATGGCGACTGGCTGGTTACCGGTGATCGTGGCATCTGGGAAGGCGACTATCTGCGCTTTGTCGGGCGCGAGGATGATGTCATCACCTCTGCGGGCTACCGCATCGGCCCGGCCGAAATCGAAGACTGCCTGATGACCCATTCCGCCGTGGCGACTGTGGGCGTCGTCGGCAAACCCGACCCGCTGCGCACGGAAATCGTGAAGGCCTATGTGGTGCTGAAAGCGGGCGCCACGGCCACCGAGAAAGAGCTTCAGGATCACGTCAAGCAGCGCCTCGCCCAGTACTCCTATCCCCGAGAGGTGGAATTTCTGGATGCATTGCCGATGACCGTAACCGGCAAGGTGATCCGCAAGGAGCTGAAGGCGCGGGCGAAGGGGGAGTTGGCGTGAGCGAATTTGAGGAACACATCGGGCCGAATGGCCAAAGCGAAACAAAAGATCTCAACCCTACAATGGGAGAGTGGACATGAAACTCACATCCAAGGCAATGCCTTCCTCCGAAGGTTTCAAACAGAACCGCGCGGCGCATATGGACGCGCTGGCGCAGATCAGCGAGGCGGCTGAGGCTGCGCGCATGGGCGGCGGCGAGAAATCTCGCGCGCGGCACGAAAGCCGCGGCAAGATGCTGCCGCGCCGCCGGGTGGCGAACCTCCTCGATCCCGGCTCTCCGTTTCTGGAGATCGGCGCGACGGCCGCACACAATATGTATGACGGCGCGGCACCCGCAGCGGGCGTGATCGCAGGCATCGGCCGGGTGCATGGGCAAGAGGTCATGGTGGTCTGCAACGACGCCACCGTGAAGGGCGGCACCTACTACCCGATGACGGTGAAAAAACACCTGCGCGCGCAGGAGATCGCCGAGGAAAACCATCTTCCCTGCATCTACCTGGTCGACTCGGGCGGGGCCAACCTGCCCAACCAGGATGAGGTCTTCCCTGACCGCGACCATTTCGGGCGCATCTTCTACAATCAGGCGCGCATGTCGGCCAAGGGCATTCCACAGATTGCTGTCGTCATGGGCTCTTGCACCGCGGGCGGCGCCTATGTGCCTGCGATGTCGGATGTCACCATCATCGTAAAGGAGCAGGGCACCATCTTCCTCGCTGGTCCGCCGCTGGTAAAGGCCGCCACGGGCGAGGTCGTGAGCGCCGAGGATCTGGGCGGCGGCGACGTGCACACGCGCCTTTCGGGCGTGGCGGATTATCTGGCCGAGGATGACGCCCACGCGCTGGCGCTGGCGCGCCGTGCGGTGCAGTCGCTGAACATCACCAAACCGCTGACAGTAAACTGGGCCAGCCCGGAAGAGCCTGCCTACGATCCTGAGGAAATCCTTGGCGTGGTGCCCGGCGACCTGCGCACGCCTTATGACATCCGCGAGGTGATCGCGCGTCTGGTCGACGGCTCCCGCTTTGACGAGTTCAAGCCGCGCTTTGGCGAGACCCTGGTGACCGGCTTTGCCCATGTGAAAGGCTGCCCCGTCGGGATCATCGCCAACAACGGCGTGCTGTTCTCCGAAGCTGCGCAGAAAGGCGCGCATTTCGTGGAACTGTGCAGCCAGCGCAAGATCCCGCTGGTGTTCCTGCAGAACATCACCGGCTTCATGGTCGGCCGCAAATACGAAAACGAGGGCATCGCCCGCCACGGCGCCAAGATGGTGACGGCGGTGGCGACCACCAATGTGCCGAAAGTGACGATGCTGGTCGGCGGCTCGTTCGGGGCCGGTAACTACGGGATGTCTGGGCGGGCCTACTCCCCGCGCTTCCTGTGGACCTGGCCGAACTCCCGCATCTCGGTGATGGGTGGCGAGCAAGCCGCAGGCGTGCTGGCAACGGTGAAACGCGATGCCATCGAACGCCAGGGCGGCAGCTGGAGCGCTGACGAAGAAGCGGCGTTCAAGCAGCCCACGATCGACATGTTCGAAGAGCAGAGCCATCCGCTCTATGCCTCCGCACGCCTTTGGGACGACGGCATCATCGACCCGCGCAAATCGCGCGACGTGCTGGCGCTCTCCCTCAGCGCTGCCCTGAATGCGCCGATCGAAGATACACGCTTTGGCGTGTTCCGGATGTGAGGCAAAAATGACTTCCCTTGCTGAAGCCATCGCAGAGTATCCCGGCGCGCAAAGCTATTGCCCCGGCGATTCACCGGCATTGAATGCCGAAATCATCGGCCTGATCCGGTCGGGGGCCAAGACCGTCAGCTGCGAAGCCTGGTCGGTCTTTGACGATGGTTTGGAGAGCCTTCCCGAGGTGGGGCGCGTGGATATCGTCTTGAGCTGGGACGGAACCGCCGCCTGCGCCACACAGACGGAAAAAGTGGAAAAGATCCGCTTTTGCGATGTGACGGCAGAGATGGTTCCGCCGCAGGGAGAATTCAAAGATTTGGAGCACTGGCGAGCCGGGTATCAGGCCTACATGACCCGCGCGGGCCGCTTTCACCAGAACGCACCGATGATGGTTGAGACCTTTCGTCTGGTCCGTGATTTCGGAGACCACAAAGATGTTTGACAAGATTCTGATCGCAAACCGCGGCGAGATCGCCTGCCGCGTGATGGAAACCGCCCGCGCCATGGGCGTGAAAACGGTTGCCGTCTATTCCGAAGCAGATCGTGGCGCAAAGCATGTCGCCATGGCGGATGAGGCCTGCCATATCGGTACCGGCCCGGCGCCTGCTGACAGCTACCTCCTTGGGGATGAGATTATCGCAATTGCCCAATCGACAGGGGCTCAGGCGATCCATCCGGGCTATGGCTTTCTTTCGGAAAACCCGGACTTTGTTGATGCCGTTGAGGCCGCTGGCCTCACCTTTATTGGCCCGTCCGCTGATGCCATCCGCAAAATGGGGCTGAAGGACGCGGCCAAGGTATTGATGGAGGAGGCGGGTGTTCCGGTCGTACCCGGCTACCACGGCACCAATCAGGATGCAGGGTTCCTGCAGGAACAAGCGGATCAGATCGGCTATCCCGTTCTCATCAAGGCTGTTGCCGGGGGCGGCGGCAAGGGGATGCGGCTGGTCGAGGCTGCTGGTGACTTTGCCGAAGCACTGAAGAGCGCACAGGGCGAGGCCACGACTGCCTTTGGCAACCCTGACGTCTTGATCGAAAAATACATCCAGCAACCGCGCCACATTGAGGTGCAGGTCTTTGGTGACGGAACCCACGCGGTGCATCTGTTCGAGCGGGACTGTTCACTGCAGCGCCGCCACCAGAAAGTGATCGAGGAAGCACCCGCACCCGGCATGACGCCAGAAATGCGCGAAGCGATGGGGCAGGCCGGCGTGCGCGCGGCCGAGGCGATCGGCTATAAGGGCGCAGGCACGGTGGAGTTCATCGTCGACGGATCTGACGGGCTGCGCACCGACGGGTTCTGGTTCATGGAAATGAACACCCGCCTGCAGGTCGAACACCCCGTCACCGAACTCATCACCGGTGTTGATCTGGTGGAATGGCAGCTGCGTGTGGCCTCGGGCGAGAGCCTGCCTGCCCAGCAGGACGACCTTACGATCACTGGCCACGCGTTTGAAGCCCGGCTTTATGCAGAAGATGTGCCCAAGGGGTTCTTGCCTGCGACCGGCACCCTGACTCATCTGTCCTTCCCCGAAAGCTGCCGCGCGGACAGTGGCGTGCGGGCTGGCGACACGATCAGCCCGTGGTACGATCCGATGATCTCTAAGGTCATCGTGCATGGCCCCACCCGCGCCATTGCCCTGTCCCGCCTGTCGCAGGCCCTGGCCGAGACGGAAGTGGGCGGCACGGTGACAAACCTGGCTTTCCTTGGTGCGCTGGCCGCACATGAGGGGTTTGCAGCGGGAGAGGTCGACACCGGGCTGATCGCGCGGGATCTTGAGCAGCTGGTAAAGGCGCCTGAGGTCAAGCCGGAACACAAGGCCGCAGCAGCCATGCAGGCGCTTGGGCTGATCGATGGCAGCTGGGAGACGGGCTTTACTCTCTGGTCGGATATGCGCCGTTCCGTGCACCTCAGCTATCAGGGGGAGCCCTTTGAGGCGATGGTCGAAGTGGATGGGCCGGATCGACAGCTTTGGGAATTCCCCGAGGATCCTGACGCTCAGGTCTGTGCGAACCGGATCGGTGGCGGCTGGGTTCTGGGGGGCGATCGTCTCCCGGCCATGTCGCAGTCCGGAAGCACGATTACCGTATTTGATGGCTATGGCCTGCAGTTCGAGGTGGTTGACCCGCTTGAACGCGCCTCGGCAGCGGGAGGGGATCAGAACGTGATCGAGGCCCCGATGCCGGGATTGGTCAAGGCGGTTTTTGCCGAAGCGGGGCAGAGCGTCAAAGAAGGTGAACGATTGGCTATCCTTGAGGCGATGAAAATGGAACACTCACTCTTGGCGGCGCGCGATGGCGTTGTGGCCGAGGTGCTGGCCGCGGCTGGTGATCAGGTCGAAGCGGGTGCAGCCCTGGTTCGTCTGGAAGAGGCGGACAGCTAAATCGCTGGCATGGGCGCGGCTTTGGCCGTGCCCGCGCTGCACGGCCCGAAGGGCCAGTTGATTTGTGCATTGAGCTTGGGAGGATAGCCTGTGAGTGAAAGTGTCGAGATTTTCGAAGTCGGACCGAGAGACGGACTGCAGAATGAAAAACGGGATATACCGGTCGCCGAGAAGGTGGCGCTGGTTGACCGTCTTACGCAGGCGGGGTTCCGGCGCATTGAAGTCGCGAGCTTTGTGTCTCCCAAGTGGGTTCCCCAAATGGCTGGCTCTGCGGATGTGCTCGCCGGGATCAACCGGGGGAGCGATGTGCGCTATGCTGCACTGACACCCAACATGCGCGGCTATGAGGACGCGCTGGCGGCCAATGCTGATGAAATCGCGATTTTTGCCTCTGCTTCCGAAGGGTTTTCCCAAGCCAACATCAATGCCAGCGTGGCCGAATCCATCGAACGGTTCACCCCGATCATTGAGGCCGCCCGCCACATCGACCTGCCTGTGCGGGGCTATATTTCCTGCGTCGTCGAGTGTCCGTTTGACGGCCCCACAGATCCGGGCGCTGTTGCCGATCTTGCAGACCGGCTGTTTTCGATGGGCTGCTATGAGATTTCGCTCGGCGACACCATCGGCCAGGCGACGCCCGATTCGATTGCACGAATGCTGCTTGCGGTGCGTGACCGGGTGCCGGTCAGTCGCCTTGCGGGTCACTATCATGACACGGCAGGGCGGGCGATTGACAACATCGATGCGTCGCTGTCGCTTGGAGTGCGGGTGTTTGATGCGGCGGTTGGCGGTCTGGGCGGATGCCCTTATGCGCCCGGTGCGGCAGGCAATGTGGCAACCGAAGCCGTGCATGAGCATCTGACGCGCCTTGGCTATGAGACGGGACTGGACGCAGAGGTGCTGTCTGATGCTGCCGAAATGGCACGGGCCATGCGGGGCTGAGCCAGCGGCTTATGGCAGCCCAAATCTGATGATGCCGCCGAAAAACAAATGGCGGCGCACAGGATCTTTTGAAAGGCATATGGATGTACAACACACTCACCCTGTCTCGGGATGACCGCGGCGTTGCAACGCTGATGTTGAACCGACCGGAAAAACATAACGCCATGTCGGGCGAGATGCTGCAGGAGCTAAAGGCGGCCGCAGCGGCGCTGGCGGCGGACAGGTCGGTCCGTGTGGTGGTGCTGACCGGCGCTGGCAAGAGTTTCTGCGCAGGTGGTGATCTGGGATGGATGCAGGCGCAGATGACTGCGGACGCTGAGACGCGCGCGCGGGAAGCCCGCGTGCTGGCAGAGATGTTGATGGCGATCAACACGCTGCCTCAACCCGTGATCGGAGCGATTCAGGGTAACGCTTTTGGTGGTGGCGTCGGAATGGCGTCCGTGTGTGATGTCGCTATTGGCGCGGACCACATCAAGATGGGGCTGACCGAAACCCGGCTTGGCCTGATTCCCGCAACCATCGGCCCCTATGTCGTTGCGCGGATGGGCGAAGCGCGCGCGCGGCGCGTCTTTATGTCTGCGCGCCTGTTTGATGCAGCGGAGGCGGTGGAGCTGGGGATTCTCGCAAAAGCCGTCCCCGCTGCTGATTTGGAGGCCGCAATCGAGGCCGAAGTTGTCCCTTATCTGAGCTGCGCACCCGAAGCAGTGGGGGCTGCAAAGGCGCTTGTGCGGGATCTGGGGCCGAAAATCGACGATGCGGTCATCGATCACACAATTGCGGCATTGGTCGAACGTTGGGAGGGCAGCGAAGCGCCAGAAGGCATCGCGGCCTTCTTTGCAAAGGAAAAACCCAGCTGGCAGCGTTAAAAGCGGCGTTATTGTCGCATTTCATTCACCAAGGCGTGCCTTTGACCGGGCGCGCCTTATCCTATGAAAACAATAGGGTTTAAAGGGCGTGATGTTGTTCTGCCGCGTCGGTTACAGAAGGTTCATCCATTAACGATGCCTTGGTTGACGGTGAGAGGGCAGGGGAGTAGACACTGCCCCAAGTCAACACGCCAATTGACGGCGCGCAGGAATCCGCGCGCACGGAAAGGAGCCACTCGTGGAAGAGATGTTGCGGGAATACCTCCCGATTCTGGTGTTTCTGGCCGTAGCGGTCGGGCTTGGAATTGTTCTTATTTTGGCGGCAGTTGTACTTGCCGTCCGCAATCCGGACCCCGAAAAGGTCAGTGCTTATGAATGCGGTTTCAACGCATTCGATGACGCGCGTATGAAATTCGACGTACGTTTTTACCTCGTGTCGATTCTGTTCATCATTTTTGACTTGGAAATTGCATTCCTGTTCCCCTGGGCCGTCGGCTTCAAGGACATCAGTGATGCGGGCTTCTGGTCGATGATGGTGTTCCTCGCAGTCCTGACCATCGGTTTTGCCTATGAATGGAAGAAAGGGGCCCTGGAATGGGAGTGATGACCGGAGCCAACACCGCAGGTGTCGACAAGGAAATGGTCACTCAGGCCCTGAACGCTGAGCTTCAGGACAAGGGGTTTCTTCTGACCTCCGCCGAGGACATCATCAACTGGGCCCGTACCGGCTCGCTGCACTGGATGACCTTTGGTCTGGCGTGCTGCGCGGTTGAGATGATGCACACCTCTATGCCGCGCTACGACGCCGAGCGGTTCGGCATCGCGCCCCGCGCCTCTCCGCGTCAGTCGGACGTGATGATTGTGGCCGGGACGCTGACCAACAAGATGGCTCCTGCGTTGCGCAAGGTTTACGACCAGATGCCCGAGCCACGCTATGTGATCTCGATGGGTTCCTGTGCGAACGGCGGTGGCTACTACCACTACAGCTATTCGGTGGTTCGCGGCTGTGACCGTGTTGTGCCGGTTGATGTTTACGTGCCGGGCTGCCCTCCGACGGCAGAAGCTCTGCTTTACGGTCTGATGCAGCTGCAGCGCAAAATCCGCCGCACCGGCACGCTCGTGCGCTAAGTGGCTTTGGTTGGAGAGACGAAAATGACTGAAGCCCTGAAAGAACTCGGCGCCCAGATCGAAGCGAAACGTCCTGACTGTGTGATCGGCTGGGACGTGACCTTTGACGAGCTGAACGTCGACGTTGCCCCGGCAAACATCGCCGGGTTTGTTGAGTTCCTCAAGAACGACCCGACCTGCAAATTCTCTTCTCTGGTGGATGTGACCGCGGTTGACTACCCCGAGCGCGCCAAGCGCTTTGATGTGGTCTACCACTTCCTGTCCATGTACCAGAACCAGCGGATCCGCCTGCGGGTCTCGATCCGTGAGGACGAGATGGTTCCGTCGATCGTGGATGTGCACCCCTCCGCCAACTGGTTTGAGCGGGAGGTGTTCGACATGTTCGGCATCCTGTTCACCGGCCACCCGGATCTGCGCCGCATCCTGACCGACTACGGTTTCCGTGGCTATCCGCTGCGCAAGGATTTCCCGACCACCGGTTACACCGAGGTCCGTTACGACGAGGCGCAAAAGCGCGTTGTCTACGAACCAGTGAGCCTGGTTCAGGAGTACCGCCAGTTTGACTTCATGAGCCCGTGGGAGGGTGCCGAATACATCCTGCCCGGCGACGAGAAAGAGGGGGCGAAGTAATGGACGGCTCCAAAATGGACGACGCCCTGACCGGCGAACAGAAGATCCGTAACTTCAACATCAACTTCGGCCCGCAACACCCTGCGGCACACGGCGTTCTGCGTCTCGTGCTGGAGCTGGACGGCGAAATCGTTGAGCGCTGCGACCCGCATATCGGCCTGTTGCACCGCGGCACCGAAAAGCTGATGGAAAGCCGGACGTACCTGCAGAACCTGCCGTATTTCGACCGCCTCGACTATGTGGCGCCGATGAACCAGGAACATGCCTGGTGTCTGGCCATCGAAAAGCTGACCGGGGTGGAAGTTCCGCGTCGCGCATCGTTGATCCGCGTTCTCTATTCGGAGATCGGCCGGATCCTCAATCACCTGCTGAACGTGACAACGCAGGCGATGGACGTTGGCGCGCTGACCCCGCCGCTGTGGGGCTTTGAAGAGCGCGAGAAGCTGATGATCTTCTACGAACGCGCCTGCGGTGCCCGTCTGCACGCGGCCTATTTCCGCCCCGGCGGCGTTCACCAGGATCTGCCCGACGCGCTGATCGACGACATCGAAGCCTGGACCTACACATTCCCGGCTGTGATGGACGACATCGATGGCCTGCTGACCGAAAACCGGATTTTCAAACAGCGTAACGCCGATATTGGTGTTGTGACTGAAGAGGACATCCTGAACTACGGCTTCTCTGGTGTGATGGTTCGTGGCTCTGGCCTCGCATGGGACCTGCGTCGCTCGCAGCCTTACGAGTGCTATGACGAATTCGATTTCCAGATCCCCGTTGGCAAGAACGGCGACTGCTATGACCGCTATCTTGTCCGCATGGAAGAGATGCGCCAGTCGCTGTCGATCATCCGTCAGTGTATCGGCAAGCTGCGCGAAACACCCGGCGATGTTCTGGCCCGTGGCAAGCTGACCCCGCCGAAGCGCGGCGACATGAAAACCTCGATGGAGAGCTTGATCCACCACTTCAAGCTCTACACCGAAGGGTTCCACGTGCCTGCTGGCGAAGTTTACGCCGCCGTTGAAGCGCCCAAGGGCGAATTCGGCGTCTATCTTGTGGCCGACGGCACCAACAAACCCTACCGCGCCAAGCTGCGCGCGCCGGGCTACCTGCACCTGCAAGCCATGGACTACGTGGCCAAAGGACACCAACTGGCCGACGTGGCTGCCATTATTGGCACCATGGACGTCGTATTTGGAGAGATTGACCGCTAATGCTCCGTCGTCTGCATTCCGAACAACCCGAAAGCTTTGCCTTCACGCCTGAGAACCAGACCTGGGCTGAAGCGCAGATCACCAAGTTCCCAGAAGGCCGCCAGGCCAGCGCGATCATTCCGCTGCTGTGGCGCGCACAGGAGCAGGAAGGCTGGCTGACCAAGCCCGCAATCGAATATGTCGCGGACATGCTCGGCATGGCCTATATTCGTGCGCTTGAGGTTGCGTCCTTCTACTTCATGTTCCAGCTGCAACCGACTGGCTCTATTGCACATGTTCAGATCTGCGGCACCACGTCCTGCATGATCTGCGGTGCCGAGGACCTGATCGCTGTCTGCAAGGAAAAGATCGCGAACAAGCCGTTTACCCTGTCGGCAGACGGCAAGTTCACCTGGGAAGAGGTCGAATGCCTTGGTGCCTGCACCAACGCTCCGATGGCTCAGATCGGCAAGGACTACTATGAAGACCTGACCGCTGAGGGCTTTGCCAAGCTGCTAGACGATCTGGCGGCAGGCCAGGTTCCGCTGCCCGGCCCGCAAAATGGCCGTTATGCGGCAGAGCCGAAGTCCGGTCTGACCTCGCTCACCGAATACGAGAGCGGCAAGACCCAGTATAACGCTTCGGTCCAGCTGGCTGCGGACATTGGTGATACCGTCAAGCGGATCGACGGGACCGAGGTTCCGATCCTGACGCCGTGGATTGGCAAGGATGGCAAGGTTGCCGGTCGCGACACCGCTGATACTCCGCCGCCAGCCCCGAAACAGGCTGTCCCGGCCGCCAAGCAGGCAGCTGCTGCCAAGAAGGCCGCTGCTGAAAAGCCCAAGAAATCCGCTGTTCAAGAGCCCGCATCCCCCGAGGGTGGTGCAGCTGCTGTTGCCGAGAAAGAGCCAGAGACCCTCTCTGCGGCGCGAGGCGGTCAGGCAGATGATCTCAAGATGCTGAAGGGCGTTGGCCCGAAGCTGGAAGAGACGCTGAACGAACTGGGCTTTTTCCACTTTGATCAAATTGCTGCGTGGAGCGAGGCGGAGATCGCCTGGGTCGACAGCCGTTTGAAGTTCAAGGGCCGCATTGAGCGTGACGGTTGGATCGAGCAGGCAAAACAGCTCGCTTCCGGTGAAGAGACCGAATTCGCCAAGAAGGCAAAAGCAGACGATCGCTACGGCGACGACGACTAACGAAACAACAGCGCCTCTGCCTGATTGCGGGCAGGGGCCAGACATCAGGACCAAATGAGCGCAGAACGCGAAAAGGCACTGGCAGCAAAAGGACGGCACATCGCATTGGTGATTGCTGCAACAATGCTTGGCTGGCTTGCCGTGACGCTGTTCATCGGCCCCGCTCTGGGGCTCGCCGGACGCTACGCTCTACTGTTCGATTTTGCCGCGCTCGCCGGCTTTATCTATGCAGGGGTCAACATTTTTCAACTCTGGCGGATGCGCCAGGACAGCCAAAGGTAGGCAGACATGCTGAAGGACCAGGACCGGATCTTTACCAACCTTTATGGGATGCATGAGCGCACGCTGGCAGGCGCCAAACAGCGCGGCCATTGGGATGGCACCGCAGGCCTCATCGCAAAAGGGCGGGACTGGATCATCCAGACCATGAAAGACTCTGGTCTGCGCGGCCGCGGCGGCGCGGGCTTCCCTACGGGTCTGAAGTGGTCCTTCATGCCCAAGGAGAGCGACGGTCGTCCCTCCTATCTCGTCATCAACGCTGACGAATCCGAGCCGGGCACCTGTAAAGACCGCGAAATCATGCGTCACGATCCGCACACGCTGATCGAGGGCGCGCTGATCGCCTCTTTCGCGATGAATGCGCACACCTGCTACATCTATCTGCGCGGCGAATACATCCGTGAGCGTGAAGCGCTGCAGGCCGCGATTGATGAAGCCTATGACAACGGTCTTCTTGGTCGCAACGCTGCGGGGTCCGGTTGGGATTTCGACGTTTTCCTGCATCACGGTGCAGGCGCGTATATCTGTGGTGAAGAAACCGCGCTGATCGAAAGCCTGGAAGGCAAGAAGGGCATGCCCCGCATGAAGCCGCCGTTCCCGGCGGGTGCGGGTCTTTATGGCTGCCCGACCACCGTGAACAACGTGGAATCCATCGCCGTTGTGCCGACCATTCTGCGCCGAGGTGCGGATTGGTTTGCAGGCTTCGGCCGCCCGAACAACGCAGGCACCAAACTGTTTGCGATTTCTGGCCACGTCAACAACCCCTGTGTTGTCGAAGAGGCGATGAGCATCTCGTTTGAAGAGCTGATCGAAAAACACTGCGGCGGCATCCGTGGCGGTTGGGACAACCTGCTGGCGGTGATCCCCGGTGGGTCTTCCGTGCCGTGTGTGCGCGGTGAGAACATGCGCGACGCGATCATGGACTTCGACTACCTGCGCGGCGAACTGGGGTCGGGCCTTGGCACCGCGGCGGTCATCGTCATGGACAAGCAGACCGATATCATCAAGGCGATCTGGCGTCTGTCCAAGTTCTACAAACACGAAAGCTGCGGCCAGTGCACGCCGTGTCGCGAAGGCACCGGCTGGATGATGCGCGTGATGGACCGTCTGGTGAAGGGCGAGGCAGAGCTGGAAGAGATCGACATGCTTTGGGATGTGACCAAACAGGTCGAAGGCCACACCATCTGCGCGCTTGGCGATGCGGCTGCATGGCCGATCCAGGGCCTGATCCGCAACTTCCGCGAGGAAATCGAAGACCGCATCAAAGCACAGAAGTCCGGGCGCATGGGCGCCATGGCGGCGGAATAAGGCCGGGGGTGCTGAGGATGCTGGGCGTGACAAAAACCTTTGCCTTGATCGGCCTTTGTGCCGGGGCTCTGGCGGGCTGTGCCGATCTGGTGAACAATCGCCCGCTTTATGGCGGCGTGCCGTTCAAGGCAAAGGCCAAAGCGGTCGACAAGAAAGCGGATCGTGCGGTGTTCACCGTTGCGGTGTCCGATGCGACCCGCTCGCTGAAAGGCGCCCGGCTTGCCGCCCATCACGAGGGCGTCCGCTACTGCATCGAAAACTATGGCACCTCCAAGATTGCTTGGCAGGCAGATCCGCTGAATGCGGATGATGCTGTGCCGCTGGCTGGCGGGGATGCCGTCTATGGCGGAACCTGCACCCCGTGATCAGAGCTGCGGCATATCCTGTGGCAGCGAACCGCGCGCTGGCACCGGTGTTATTGCATAACGCCGGTCTGTCGCGTCGTTGTGGGCACTCCAATTCCAAGGAGCGTTCCATGAAGCACACACTGATTGCCGCTATTGCTGCCAGCCTCGTGCTGGTGCCAGGTCTTGCCACTGCCAAGCCGTCCCTGCGGGACGTGCCCGAAATCGAAGATCCGCTGTTCGCGGTCGCCCTGGCAAAGGAAGTTGCGGATCACTGCGACTCTCTGTCTGCGCGGTTCTTCAAAGGCCTCGGTGAATTGCGCCGCCTTCGTGCGCGCGCCAACCAGCTGGGCTACACCGATACGGAAATCCGGGCCTACATCAGCTCGGACGCCGAAAAGTCCCGGATGCGGGCCAAGGGAGAACGCTTCCTGGCGCAAAACGGGGTCTCATACGAGAAAACGGAAACATTCTGTACGTTTGGTCGTGCGGAAATCAAGAAAAACAGCGCGATCGGCGTGTTACTGAGGGCGAAATAGACCATGTCTGACCTCCGCAAGATCAACATTGACGGAACCGAGATTGAGGTGGATGGGGCGATGACCCTGATCCAGGCGTGTGAAGAGGCAGGGGTTGAAATCCCGCGTTTCTGCTATCACGAGCGCCTGTCCATTGCGGGCAACTGCCGTATGTGCCTGGTTGAGGTTGTTGGCGGCCCGCCGAAACCTGCGGCCTCCTGCGCGATGCAGGTGCGCGATCTTCGCCCCGGACCAGAAGGTCAGGCCCCGCAGGTCAAGACCAACTCTCCGATGGTCAAAAAGGCGCGCGAAGGGGTGATGGAGTTCCTGCTCATCAACCACCCGCTTGACTGCCCGATCTGTGACCAGGGTGGCGAATGCGACCTGCAGGATCAGGCGATGGCCTATGGCGTCGATTTCTCGCGCTTCCGCGAAGCAAAGCGTGCGGTGGATGATCTCGATCTCGGTCCGCTCGTCGGCACTGCAATGACCCGCTGCATTTCCTGCACGCGCTGCGTTCGTTTCACCACCGAAGTCGCGGGCATCACTCAGATGGGCCAGACCGGCCGTGGTGAAGATTCAGAGATCACCAGCTATCTGAATGAAACCCTGGACAGCAACCTTCAGGGCAACATTATCGACCTCTGCCCGGTTGGCGCGCTGACCTCCAAACCTTATGCGTTTACCGCTCGTCCGTGGGAGCTGACCAAGACCGAAACCATCGACGTGATGGACGCGCTTGGCTCCAACATCCGCGTTGACACCAAGGGCCGCGAAGTGATGCGGATCCTGCCGCGCAACCATGACGGCGTGAACGAGGAATGGATCAGCGACAAGACCCGCTTTGTCTGGGACGGCCTGCGCCGCCAGCGTCTGGATCGTCCGTACGTGCGTGTCGATGGCAAACTGAAGCCCGCAACATGGCCCGAAGCGCTTGAGGCTGTTGCCTCGGCAATGAAGGGCAAGAAGGTTGCTGGTCTGATCGGTGATCTTGTTTCTGTCGAGGCTGCATTTGCGCTGAAACAGCTGATCGAAAGCCTGGGTGGCAAGGTTGAGGCCCGCACCGACAATGCACGCCTGCCCATCGGCAACCGTGCAGGCTATGTCGGGTCCGCAGCGATCGAAGATATCGACACCGCCCAAGAGATCATCCTGATCGGCACCAACCCCCGTGACGAAGCACCGGTTCTGAACGCCCGCATTCGCAAGGCGTGGCTGAAGGGCGCAAACGTCAAGCTGGTCGGCAAGGCTGTTGATCTGACCTACGACTATGATCACGTCGGAACCGATCGCGCGGCGCTTGATGGTCTTTCGGCTTCGGAAGGTGCGTTGGTAATCGTGGGGCAGGGCGCCCTGCGCGAGGCTGACGGTCTTGCGGTTCTCGCCAAAGCACAATCGCTGGGCAACATGCTGGTCCTGCACACTGCAGCATCCCGCGTGGGCGCAATGGACATCAATGCCGTCACCGAGGGTGGCCTTGCGGCGGCGATTGACGGTGCCGAGGTGATCTACAACCTTGGTGCTGATGAGGTCGAAATCGATGCAGGTCCCTTTGTGGTTTACCAGGGCAGCCACGGTGATCGCGGCGCACATCGCGCGGATGTGATCCTGCCGGGTGCCGCCTACACCGAGGAAAACGGTCTCTTCGTGAATACCGAAGGTCGTCCGCAGCTGGCCATGCGTGCCAGCTTTGCCCCCGGTGAAGCGAAAGAGAACTGGGCGATCCTGCGGGCACTGTCTGCAGAGCTGGATGCAAAGCTTGGCTATGACTCGCTGGCACAGCTGCGCAGCGCCCTGATTGCCGAGGTGCCGCATCTGGCGCGCATCGACGAGGTGATCGAAAACGACGGCGAAGCGCTTGCGCAGGATGCAATGGGTAAGGCGGACTTCCTCACGGCAGTGAAGGATTTCTATCTGACCAACCCGATTGCGCGGTCCTCGCAGCTGATGGCCGAACTGTCCGCGAACGCCAAGGCGCGCAGCGCCGAGAAGATCGCGGCGGAGTGATCCGGACAGCCATCATATCCCCCCTTCTGCTGGTGGCCTGCGTGCAGGCCCCACAGAGCGCGGATGCGGCGTTTTCCCCTGATTATCAGGGGGTGTCGACGCGGCTTCTCGAGGGGGATCTGGTGCAGTTCCACGTTTCCATGACCGGCGCGCGAAACAGTGCCGATCTGGACAACTACGCTGAATGCGCAGCAGCGCAATATGCGCTGATCCGCGGATACGGATTTGCACGTCATGTGCGCACAAAAATGAAACAAGAGGGTGGCGTTCAGACCGCAGATGCTGTCTACACCATCTCGCCTTCCCTCCCGCGCGGACTGCGCACCATCGACGCCGAAGTCGTGGTCGCGGATTGCGAGGCTAACGGAATACCCACGGTGTGAGGACCTATGGCTGAATTCTTTAACACCCCAGGCGGCATCGCTGTTCTGATTTTGGCGCAAGTGCTTGCAGTTGTTGCCTTTGTCATGATTTCGCTCCTGTTCCTCGTCTACGGGGACCGCAAAATCTGGGCCGCTGTCCAGATGCGTCGGGGCCCCAACGTCGTGGGCGTTTACGGCCTGCTGCAGTCGGTGGCGGACGCTCTCAAATATGTTGTGAAAGAGGTGGTGATCCCCGCCGGTGCAGACCGGGCGGTGTTCATTCTGGCGCCTCTGACCAGCTTTGTCCTGGCGATGATCGCCTGGGCAGTTATCCCTTTCAACGATGGTTGGGTTCTGTCGGACATCAACGTCGCAATTCTCTATGTTTTCGCGGTCTCCTCGCTTGAGGTTTACGGCGTCATCATGGGGGGCTGGGCGTCCAACTCGAAATACCCGTTTCTCGGAAGCCTGCGCTCTGCGGCGCAGATGATTTCCTACGAGGTCTCCATCGGTCTGATCATCATCGGTGTGATCCTGTCGACAGGTTCGATGAACTTTGGCGACATCGTGCGCGCCCAGGACGGCGACTTTGGTCTGCTGAACTGGTACTGGCTGCCGCACTTCCCGATGGTGTTCCTGTTCTTCATCTCGGCATTGGCCGAGACCAACCGCCCGCCGTTCGACCTTCCTGAAGCGGAATCCGAACTGGTTGCCGGTTACCAGGTTGAATATTCTGCAACGCCGTTCCTGCTGTTCATGGCGGGGGAATACATCGCGATCTTCCTGATGTGTGCGCTGATGTCTCTCCTGTTCTTTGGCGGCTGGCTGTCCCCGTTCCCGTTCCTGCCCGATGGCGTTCTGTGGATGGTCGGCAAGATGGCGTTCTTCTTCTTCCTCTTCGCGATGGTAAAGGCGATCACGCCCCGCTACCGCTATGACCAGCTGATGCGTCTGGGTTGGAAAGTCTTCCTGCCGTTCTCGCTGGCCTGGGTGGTGTTCGTGGCCTTTGCTGCAAAATTTGAATGGTTCTGGGGCATCTTTGCTCGCTGGACCGTGGGAGGCTGATACATGGCGAACCTCGACTATACCCGCGCCGCCAAATACTTCCTGCTGCAGGATTTCTGGGCTGGCATGAAACTGGGTCTGAAGTATTTCTTCGCACCCAAGGCCACCGTGAACTATCCGCACGAGAAGGGCCCGCTGTCGCCGCGCTTCCGTGGTGAGCATGCGCTGCGCCGTTACCCCAACGGGGAAGAGCGCTGCATCGCCTGCAAACTCTGCGAGGCGGTCTGTCCTGCACAGGCGATCACCATCGATGCGGAACCCCGCGAAGATGGCTCGCGTCGCACCACCCGGTACGACATCGACATGACCAAATGCATTTATTGCGGTTTCTGCCAAGAGGCGTGCCCGGTGGATGCCATCGTCGAAGGCCCGAATTTCGAATTCGCCACCGAGACCCGCGAAGAGCTGTTCTACGACAAGGAAAAGCTGCTTTCGAACGGGGAACGTTGGGAGGCAGAAATCGCCCGCAACCTGGAACTGGATGCGCCATACCGATGAGTGACGCCAAGAACCCGTTTGAGGCCATGATGGCCCAAGCACAGGACATGGCAAAGGCCTTGAACCCGGCGCTGGAGAGCTTCTCGCCCTCTGGCGCATTCAAGGAATTTGAGGCCCTGTGGCCGACCATGCCCAAGGACGTCATGGAGCTGATGTTCGGCAATACCGTCAACAAGGACGGGCTGGACGCAAAGACCCGGCTGCTGCTGACGTTGGCCGGGCTGACAATGCAGGGGGCACAGGCAGATACCGCTGTGCGCCAGACCGTGCGCCACGCTCTTGAGGCGGGCGCGAAGAAACAAGAGATCGTGGAAACGATCGGACAGATGTCGGTCTTTGCCGGCATTCCGGCCATGACCCGGGCGCTGGAGCTGGCGCAGGAAGTCATGGACGCCAAAGGGGACGATGAAACATGACCGTTTTTGCCTTTTACCTCTTTGCCATCAGCGCCATCACGGGCGGGCTGTTTACGGTAATCAGCCGTCAGCCGGTTCACTCGGTGCTGTGGCTGATCCTGGCATTTATTTCTTCTGCGGGGCTGTTCGTCCTGCTGGGCGCCGAATTTGTCGCCATGCTGCTGGTGATCGTCTACGTCGGCGCCGTTGCGGTTCTCTTCCTCTTCGTCGTGATGATGCTGGACGTGGACTTTGCCGAACTGAAGGCCGAGATGGCGCGCTATATGCCGCTGGCTCTGCTGATCGGTCTGGTGATCCTTATGCAGTTTGTCATGGCGTTTGGCGCATGGGAAAGCGCACCGGCGGCAGGTAGCCAGCTGGCGCAGCCGATCCCGGCTGACAAACACAACACCGAGGCGCTTGGCCTCATTCTTTATGATCAATACTTCCTTCTGTTCCAGCTGTCGGGCCTGATCCTGCTAGTCGCCATGATCGGTGCGATCGTGCTGACACTGCGCCATCGCCAGGACGTGAAGCGTCAGGACGTTGTCGCCCAGATGATGCGTGACCCGGCCAAGGCAATGGAACTCAAGGACGTGAAACCGGGGCAGGGGCTTTGAGACAATGATCACAATTGAGCATTATCTAACCGTCGCGGCGACGCTGTTCGTCATCGGCATCTTCGGGCTCTTTCTGAACCGCAAGAACATCATCATCCTGCTGATGAGCATCGAACTGATGCTCCTCGCGGTGAACATCAACCTCGTGGCCTTCTCGTCGTTCCTCGGCGATCTGGTCGGGCAGGTCTTCACTCTGTTTGTTCTGACAGTGGCCGCTGCTGAGGCCGCCATCGGTCTTGCGATCCTGGTTTGCTTCTTCCGTAACCGCGGCACCATTGCCGTTGAAGACGTCAACGTGATGAAGGGCTAAAGCGTCATGGAAACCATCCTTCTCTTTACCCCGCTGGTGGGGGCGCTGGTCTGTGGCTTTGGCCACAAGATCCTTGGCGAAAAAGTGGCGACTGTGTTCGCCACTGCACTTCTCTTCCTGACGGCGGCGCTGTCCTGGATCGTCTTCCTGACGTTTGACCCCTCTGCGCATGAAAACGGCTATTACACTGTCGAAATCCTGCGCTGGATCCAGTCCGGTAGCCTCGACACGTCCTGGCAGTTCCGCGTTGACCGTCTGACCGCGATCATGCTGATCGTGATCACGTCCGTGTCCTCGCTGGTTCACCTCTACTCCTTTGGCTACATGGATCATGATCCGCAGTGGAAGGACGGGGAGAGCTACAAGCCGCGGTTCTTTGCCTACCTGTCGTTCTTTACCTTCGCCATGCTGATGCTGGTGACAGCCGACAACCTGGTCCAGATGTTCTTTGGCTGGGAAGGTGTGGGCGTTGCCTCCTACCTGCTGATCGGCTTTTACTACCGTAAACCCTCTGCTGGTGCGGCCGCGATGAAAGCGTTCATCGTCAACCGCGTCGGGGACTTCGGCTTTGCGCTTGGTATCTTTGCGCTCTTCTTCCTGACTGGCAGCATCAACTTTGATGACATCTTTGCCGCGACGCCGATGCTGGCTGAAACCCAGCTGGGTTTCCTGTGGACGGAATGGAACGCGGCAAACCTGATTGCCTTCCTGCTGTTCGTCGGTGCGATGGGTAAATCGGCTCAGTTGATCCTGCACACTTGGCTGCCGGACGCGATGGAAGGCCCGACACCTGTTTCGGCCCTGATCCACGCAGCGACGATGGTTACTGCTGGTGTGTTCCTTGTGTGCCGCATGTCGCCCCTGATGGAAGTGGCGCCTGAAGCGACCGCCTTTATCACCGTCTTGGGTGCGACCACGGCGTTCTTTGCGGCGACAGTTGGTCTGGTCCAAACCGACATCAAACGTGTGATCGCCTATTCGACCTGTTCGCAGCTTGGCTACATGTTCGTTGCAGCCGGGGTCGGCATGTACTCCGCAGCGATGTTCCACCTGTTCACGCACGCCTTTTTCAAAGCGATGCTGTTCCTTGGTGCAGGGTCCGTGATCCATGCGATGCACCACGAGCAGGACATGATGAACTACGGCGGTCTCCGCAAGAAAATCCCCTATACCTTCTGGGCGATGATGATCGGTACCCTTGCCATCACCGGCGTTGGTATTCCCCTGACGCACATCGGCTTTGCAGGCTTCCTGTCGAAAGATGCCATCATCGAAAGCGCCTATGCAGGTGGCTCCATGTACGGCTTCTGGATGCTGGTGATCGCAGCGGCGATGACCTCCTTCTACTCCTGGCGCCTGATCTTCCTGACCTTCTACGGCAAGCCGCGTGGCGACAAGCATACGCACGATCACGCGCATGAAAGCCCGATGGTCATGCTGGTTCCGCTGGGTGTGCTGGCTCTGGGTGCTGTGTTCTCCGGTATGGTCTGGTACAACAGCTTCTTTGGTCACACCGACACCGTGGGCAAGTTCTATGGCATCCCGTATGCCGAAGCGCCTGCCGAGGCGCATGGCGACGACCATGGTGCAGCCAAGGATGATCACGGCGACGCCGCCAAGGGCGAACATCACTATGCCTTTGCTGGTGAGCCGGGGCAGGGCGCGCTTTACATCGCACCTGATAACACCCTTCTGGACGATGCCCATGCTGTCAACAAATGGGTCAAGTTTTCGCCCTTCATTGCAATGGTGCTTGGCCTGTCCCTGGCGATCTGGTTCTACATCGTGAACCCGAGCCTGCCCGGCCGTCTGGCACAGACCCATCAGCCGCTCTACCAGTTCCTCAAGAACAAATGGTACTTTGACGAGCTGTATAACTACGTCTTCGTCAAACCGGCTCTGGCGCTTGGCCGCTTCTTCTGGAAGCGCGGCGATGGCAGCACCATTGATGGTGCCCTCAATGGCCTGGCCATGGGTATCATTCCCTTCTTCACCCGCCTCGCCGGTCGCGCACAGTCGGGTTACATCTTCACTTATGCCTTCTGGATGGTGCTGGGGATTGCAGCCCTGGTTACCTGGATGTCGATCGGCGGAGGAGCGCACTGATGGACAATCTCCTTTCAATTGTCACCTTTATCCCGGCGCTCGCGGCGGCCATCTTGGCCCTGTTCCTGCGCGGCGAGGATGAGGCGGCACAGCGTAACGCGAAATATGTTGCGCTTTTTGCTACCACGATCACCTTCCTGGTGAGCCTCGGGATCTACTTTGAGTTCGATCCCGCCAACACCGGCTTCCAGTTTGTGGAAGAGGCCGAGTGGATCTTTGGCCTGAAATACAAAATGGGCGTGGACGGCATCTCGGTTCTGTTCGTGATGCTGACAACCTTCGTCATGCCGCTGACCATTCTGGCCAGCTGGGACGTCAAGACCCGTGTCAAGGAATACATGATCGCGTTCCTGCTCCTGGAAACGCTGATGCTCGGTGTGTTCATGGCGCTGGATCTGGTCCTGTTCTACCTCTTCTTTGAAGCAGGCCTGATCCCGATGTTCCTTATCATCGGTATCTGGGGGGGCGCGAACCGCATCTACGCGTCGTTCAAGTTCTTCCTCTACACGTTCTTCGGCTCTGTTCTGATGCTGATCGCCATGATCGCCATGTTTGCAGACGCAGGCACCACCGACATCGAAGCGCTGCTGACGCACAGCTTCTCTGCCGGAAGTTTCGACGTCCTCGGCATCCACATCGTGGGTGGCATGCAGACGCTTCTGTTCCTGGCGTTCTTTGCGTCTTTCGCGGTGAAGATGCCGATGTGGCCGGTTCACACCTGGTTGCCTGATGCGCACGTTCAGGCTCCGACAGCTGGGTCTGTTGTTCTGGCGGCGATCCTGCTGAAAATGGGTGGCTACGGCTTCCTGCGCTTCTCTCTGCCGATGTTCCCTGTTGGGGCCGAGGTGATGACTGATCTCGTCCTGTGGATGTCCGCGATTGCGATTGTCTACACGTCGCTGGTTGCGATTGTTCAGGACGATATGAAGAAGCTGATTGCTTACTCCTCCGTCGCACACATGGGTTTTGTCACCATGGGTATCTTTGCTGCCAACCAGCAGGGCATCGACGGTGCGATCTTCCAGATGCTGAGCCACGGCTTCATCTCTGCCGCGCTCTTCCTCTGCGTTGGGGTGATCTATGACCGCATGCACACCCGTGACATCGACGCCTACGGCGGTCTTGTCATCCGGATGCCTGCCTATGCGCTTGTCTTCATGTTCTTTACCATGGGCAACGTGGGCCTTCCCGGCACATCCGGCTTTATCGGTGAATTCCTGACCCTGATGGGGACCTTCCAGAAAAACACCTGGGTTGCGATGATCGCGACCACCGGCGTTATCTTCTCGGCGGGCTATGCTCTGTGGCTGTATCGCCGTGTGGTCTTTGGCGATCTGATCAAGGAGAGCCTGAAAACCATCAAGGATATGACTGCGCGTGAGCGCTTCATCTTTGCACCGCTGGTCATCATGACCATCCTGCTGGGTGTCTATCCTGCGGTTGTCACCGACATCATCAGCCCGTCCACCGAGGCGCTGATCGCTAACTTCAACCAATCTCTGGCCGCTGCGGATCTTTCCCCGGCGACCCAGATCGCTTCGCACTAAGGGGGCATGGGCTGATGATCCCAGCTGATCTCACCGTTATCTTGCCAGAGATTGTTCTGGCGCTCAGCGCAATGGCGGCGCTCCTTGGCGCTGTCTACACCGGCAAAGACAAACTGGCCTCGGCGCTGGTTTGGCTTATCGCTGGCCTGATGCCGGTTCTTGCCATCTGGATTGGCACCGGCTCCGATGGTAGCCGGTCTGCCTTCAATGGCATGTTCATCGATGATGGCTTTGCGCGTTTCGCAAAAGTTGCCATTCTGCTGTCTGCAGCGGCGGTTCTGGTCATGGGGCAGGACTATATGTCCCGCCGTGGCATGCTGCGGTTTGAATATCCCATCCTCGTCGCGCTGAGCGCGGTGGGCATGATGGTGATGGTCTCTGCAGGCAACCTGATGTCGCTTTACATGGGCCTCGAGCTGCAGTCTCTGGCGCTCTATGTCGTGGCGTCGCTGCGCCGGGACAGTGTGAAGTCGACCGAAGCCGGCCTGAAGTACTTTGTTCTTGGTGCGCTGTCCTCCGGCCTGCTGCTTTATGGGGCCTCGCTGGTCTATGGCTTTGCCGGGACGACCGATTTCGCGGGTATTTACGCGGTGGCACAGCACGGCGAAGTCTCTGTTGGCCTGCTGTTTGGTCTGGTCTTCCTGATCTCGGGTATGGCGTTCAAGGTCTCTGCGGTTCCGTTCCACATGTGGACCCCGGACGTCTACGAAGGCGCGCCGACCCCCGTGACCGCGTTTTTCGCATCTGCTCCCAAGGTCGCTGCGATGGGTCTGTTTGCCCGCGTGATGCATGACGCATTCGGCCACGCGGTCGAAGACTGGAGCCAGGTTGTCGCGCTGTTGTCTCTCTTGTCCATGTTCGTTGGCGCCGTTGCCGCGATCGGTCAGCGTGATATCAAGCGTCTGATGGCTTATTCCTCGATTGCGCATATGGGTTATGCGCTGATGGGTCTGGCTGCTGGCACCGCCTATGGTGTTCAGGCACTGCTGGTCTATCTGGCCATCTACGTGTCGATGAACATCGGGACCTTTGCCTTTATCCTGATGTTGGAAAAGGACGGCAAACCGATCACCGACATCCGCGCGCTGAACCTTTATGCGCGCCGCGAGCCGGGCAAGGCGCTGGCAATGCTGATCCTGCTCTTCTCGCTGGCCGGTGTGCCGCCGATGCTGGGCTTCTTTGGCAAACTTTACGTCTTGAACGCCGCCTATGATGCAGGCCTCGCCTGGCTGGCCATCGCGGGTGTGATCGCCTCTGTTATCGGCGCGTTCTACTACCTGCGCATCGTTTACTACATGTACTTTGGTGAAGAGGGCGAAGAGCTGGACAGCAACCGCTCGCCGATCCTCTGGGGCTTCCTGATGGCGTCCGCCGCTGTCATGCTTCTGGGTATCATCAACATGTTTGGTGTCGAAGGGGCAGCTGCCGCTGCGTCGGTGGCGCTGGTCAACTGATCGTTGATCGCCTAAAAAACAAACAAGGCCTGGTCTTAGGACCGGGCCTTTTTGCCTTGATAAGACCCGAGCACGAGGGAAACGGACATGAGCGACTGGCCCGAAGGATATGGACGCTGCCTCCTTGATGAGGTGGATAGTACCTTGGACGAAGCCGCGCGACGTGCGCCAACCCTGAGTGGCCCTGAGTGGATCCTGGCCAAGCGGCAGACCAAGGGGCGGGGCCGTCGTGGACGGGCCTGGAAAGAGCCAACAGGCAATTTCGCGGCGACACTGGTCCTGCGACCGAAGGGGCCGGCCGACCAGGTGGCTTTGCGGAGCTTTGTGGCGGCGCTCGCAGTCTACGACGCCTGCATCGCGCTGTGCGGAGAGGTGCCGGGCCTCGCTTTGAAGTGGCCCAATGATGTGTTGTTCAACGGTGGAAAACTGGCAGGCATTCTGTTGGAAAGCGCCGGACGCGGCAATGATGGCGGTGTCAGCCACCTCTCTATCGGGATTGGTGTCAATCTCATCGAAACACCAATGCAGGAATGGTTGGAACCGGGCGCAGTATGGCCCGTGTCGCTGTTGTCCGAGACCGGCATTCAGATCACACCTGAGGTGTTCCTGGGCGAGCTGGCAGCGGCCTACGCCCGGCTGGAGGCGCAGTTTGTGACCTACGGGTTTGAACCCATCAGAACCGCCTGGCTGTCCCGCGCTGCCCGGTTGGGTGAGGTTGTGACCGCACGCACGATGACCAGTGAAACCGAGGGGACTTTTGAAACGATCGACGCCTCAGGAAATCTGGTTCTGAACACCGCGAAGGGACGCATCAGCATCCCGGCCGCGGACATCTTTTTCTAGGCGAGAGGGCAGAGCATGCTTCTGGCGGTAGACTGCGGTAACACGAATACAGTTTTTTCCATTTGGGACGGCGAAAATTTTGTCGGGACGTGGCGCACAGCAACAGACTGGCGGCGCACGGCAGATCAATATTATGTCTGGCTCAATACGCTGATGCGTCTGCAGGGGATCGAGGCGGATATCACCGATATGATCATCTCCTCGACAGTGCCGCGCGTGGTGTTCAACCTGCGCGTCCTGGCAGATCGCTACTTCAACACCCGGCCCGTGGTGGTCGGCAAAACCGATTGTCTTTTGCCCGTGGCGGTGCGGGTGGATGAGGGAACCAATGTCGGGCCGGACCGTTTGGTCAATACGGTTTCGGGTTTTGACAAATATGGCGGCAATCTGATCGTGGTGGATTTCGGCACGGCGACAACCTTTGATGTGGTGGCCGAAGATGGCGCCTATATCGGCGGCGTCATTGCGCCGGGGGTGAACCTTAGCCTTGAAGCGCTACATCAGGCTGCAGCGGCACTGCCCCATGTGGATATTTCCAAACCTCAGGCCGTGATTGGCACCAATACGGTTGCATGTATGCAGTCAGGTGTGTTCTGGGGCTACGTAGGCCTGGTACGCGAGATCTGCGCGCAAATCAAAGCAGAGCGGGGCGTGCCGATGAAAGTAATCTCGACAGGCGGGCTGGCGCCTTTGTTCCAGCAGACAGCAGATCTGTTTGACGCATGGGAGGACGATCTCACCATGCATGGTCTTCAGATCATTCACAAATATAACAAGGAAAACGGTCTCCAAGGATGAGCACTGAACGTTTGATCTACCTGCCCCTGGGTGGGGCAGGGGAAATTGGCATGAACGCCTATGTCTATGGCTATGGCAAACCGGGCAAGGAACGCCTTGTTCTGGTCGACCTCGGGGTGACATTCCCCGATATGGACAGCACCCCAGGTGTTGATCTCATCATGCCGGACATCCGCTGGCTGAAAGAGCGGGCCGACCAGCTGGAAGGGATTTTCATCACCCACGCCCATGAGGACCACATCGGCGCGGTTGCGCATCTCTACCGGGATCTGAACACACCGATCTATGCCCGCGCCTTCACTGCCAACCTTGCCCGCCGCAAGATGGATGAGGCGGGTCTGGATAGCGAACAGGTGAAAACCGTGTCCGCCTGGCCCGAAGTCACAAAGCTTGGCCCGTTCACCATTGGCGTTGCGCCGATTTCTCACTCGATCCCGGAAAGCGGTGGTCTGGTGATCGACACACCTGCCGGGCGTGTCGTGCACACTGGCGACTTCAAAACTGACCCGACACCGATTGTGGGCGAGCCTTTTGATCCGGAAATGTGGGCAGAGATCGCCAAGGATGGCGTCAAGGCGCTGGTCTGCGATTCCACGAATGTGTTCTCGTTGAACCCCGGCAGGTCCGAGGTCGAAGTCGGCCCGGAAATTACCCGCCTCGTCGGCGAGGCAGAGGGCATGGTCGTTGCGACCACCTTTGCGTCAAACGTCGCGCGTGTGAAGACGCTGGCAGAAGCAGGCCACGCCGCCGGGCGGTCCGTTGTCCTGTTGGGACGGGCCATGCAGCGGATGATCGATGCCGCCACCGAAACGGGCGTCCTGCAGGGCTTTCCCAAGGTGGTCAGCGTTGAGGCCGCGCAGGAGCTGCCGCGCGACAATCTGATGCTGATCGTGACCGGTAGCCAGGGCGAGCGGCGTGCGGCCTCTGCCCAATTGGCGCGTGGCAAGTATCGTGGCGTGGAGGTGAAAGAGGGCGACCTCTTCCTGTTCTCGTCCAAAACCATTCCGGGCAACGAACGGGGTGTTATCCGTATTATCAACCAGTTCTCTGAAAAAGGGGTCGACGTGGTTGATGACAGCTCTGGGCTGTATCACGTGTCTGGGCATGCAAACCGGCCTGATCTGGAGCGGATGCACGATATCATCAAGCCGCAGATGCTGATCCCGATGCACGGCGAGCACCGTCACCTGCGCCAGCATGCCCGTCTGGGAGAGGCCAAGGGTATCGCCAGTGCAGTGGCCGTGAACGGCATGATGATGGATCTGACAGGCGATGCGCCCAAGGTTGTGGATTACGTCGATACCGGCCGCACCTATCTGGACGGTTCCGTCAAATACGGCGCGCTGGATGGCGTCGTGCGCGACAGGATCCGGATGGCGTTGAACGGTCATGTGGTTGTCACCCTTATCCTTGATGAGGAAGATGAGCCACTGGGTGAACCATGGTGCGACATCAAGGGGCTGGCAGAAACCGGCAGTTCGAACGCAGCTCTGGTTGAGGTGATGGAAGAAGACCTGAACCAATTCGTGATGCGTGCCGATGCAAAGACCCTGCGCAACGATGACAAGCTGGAGGAAAACCTCCGCCGTGTTGCGCGTCAGACCGCGCAGAATGAAATCGGCAAGAAGCCAGAAGTCACCGTGGTGATCAGCCGTATGCGCTGATCCGTTGTTGCGGCCCGCCTATGGTGCGGATCACATTGTCAGAGCCCGCTGCAGAACCCCTGTGGCGGGCTTTTTTGTGCGCTGACCATCCCGGGTAACCCGGAAACAGAAACGCCCTGCCGAATGGGCAGGGCGTCTTGCGACAGGAGCAGCAGGGAGGAGGCTGCCGATGTCAGATCTTGGTTGATCAGGCGTGGCGCGGGCGGGCGAACAGGCCGGCCAGTTTGCCGGGCAGGGACGCAAAGCCGCGACCAACGCTGCGCAGAAAAGAAGCCATCGCCTGCGCGCGCAGCTCGTGGGCGCGCATTTCGATCTGGCGGATTTCTTCAGCGGTCACGTGTGGGAATTCCAGCTTGTCCATGATGAACCTCGTGTCTTTCGGATGTCGTCTTTGTTGCCGCTTAGATAGGGGGTTGGAGGGGTGAGGACATCCGCGAAAATCGTCAATCCCGCCATGCTGCACGTGCAAAGGTCCGCCGGACGCATGTGTTATCCATAAAAAAGGCCACCCGTTTGGGTGGCCTTTGTGTCATTGGTTTCTGCTGTGGTTCAGCCAGCGCGACGCTCTGCAAAGCTCAGCGCGATGAAGCTTGGCATGTGGTCGCCCATGCCAACAACCACACGGTCGTTGTTGTTGCCACGGCCACGGTTGTTTTTGGACTTCTGGTTGCCCTTTTGGTCCGGCTTGCCACGGTTGGCTGCCTTGGGCTCTTCGGTCTTTGCGGGTTCTGCGGCCTTGGCCTCCACCACATTTGCCTCGACAACTGTGGTCTCTTCCTTGGCGGCATCCTTGCTGCGCGAGGAGCGGCGGCTCCGGGTCTTGCGTTCTGTAGTCTCGCCGTCTTTTGCTTCGGCAGTGTCCTGGGCCTTGGCGTCCGCTTTGGCCTTGGGGTCTGCCTTGGCCTTTTTGAACGGATTCTCGATACGCGGGATTTCCTGCTGAACGAGACGCTCGATGTCTTCCAGGTTCTTTTCGTCCTTGGGCACGCAGATCATCATCGCAGTACCATCGCGACCGGCGCGACCGGTCCGGCCAATGCGGTGAACATAGTCTTCTGCGTGGCTGGGCACGTCGAAATTGAACACGTGGCTGACGCTTGGGACATCCAGACCACGGGCCGCCACATCGGAGGCCACGAGGAAACGAAGATTACCTTCGCGGAACTCGTCCAGCGTCTTCATGCGCTGGCTCTGGTCGAGATCACCGTGGATCGGCGCAGCGTTGTAGCCATATTTCTTGAGCGATTTGGCGCAGATATCCACGTCCGTCTTCCGGTTGCAGAAGATGATCGCGTTTGTGCATTTTTCGCCTTCCTGATCGATCAGGTGGCGCAGCAGCTTGCGCTTTTCACTGCCTTCACGATCGCGGCGGGAGGCTTTGAACAGCACAACGCCTTGGGTGATGTTCTCTGAGGTCGTGGCCTGCCGGGCGACTTCGATCCGCTCGGGTGCGGAGAGGAAGGTATTGGTGATGCGTTCGATCTCGGGTGCCATGGTCGCAGAGAAGAACAGCGTCTGGCGAGTGAAGGGCGTCAGGCCGAAAATACGTTCGATATCAGGGATGAAACCCATGTCGAGCATACGGTCGGCTTCGTCGACAACCATGACTTTCACGTCAGACAGAATCAGTTTGCCGCGCTCGAAATGGTCGAGCAGTCGACCGGGCGTTGCGATCAGCACGTCGACGCCCTTGTCGATCAGCGCGTCCTGCTCTTTGAACGACACCCCGCCAATCAGCAGCGCTTTGGTAAGGTTCAGGTGCTTGGTGTAGGTGTCGAAGTTCTCGGCGACCTGCGCCGCGAGCTCGCGTGTTGGGCACAGCACAAGGCTCCGCGGCATCCGTGCCCGTGCACGACCCCGTGCAAGAAGGGTGATCATCGGCAGAGTGAAGGACGCGGTCTTGCCGGTCCCGGTTTGCGCGATCCCCAGAACATCACGGCCCTCAAGAGCGGGCGGAATGGCGCCTGCCTGAATCGGTGTGGGGGATTCGTAACCCGCTTCCTCAATGGCTTTGAGGACTTTGGGGTTCAGGTTCAGATCTGAAAATTTTGTCATTTGCGTCCGTTTTTGCGGACACTGACCTGGCCCGCGCGTGTCTAACAGTGCCTGTCCCGCATGGTCTTGCGTCCTGTCTGGACCGGCTTGCGGCGGGGCATAGCAAAATCCGCCATGATCGTCAATTAAACCGCGATTTTACCGCTGTTTTGATTGCGACACGGGTAATCGCGAAACAGTTTAGTCAAATTGAGGGAAATGTCGCTGTCGTTTGGCGTCGAGATCCAGCTGACAGTGGTGGACCATGTTGCGTGACTGCAGTTCGGAAAACACCCTCGGGTGCTCTGCATTGATTTCTGCAAAGAACCGACGCAAGCCGTCTTGGCCGTGTTCCTCTTCCACCATCGACAGCAGTTCATGAGCGCTGAGACCGCCCATGGCCCGGGGGAAACCAGCGGAAAGACCTGGCCTGTAAGACCCCCGCTCCAATCGGAAACGGTAGGTGGATTGCCAATGATCCCAGCTTGTCGCGTGCCGGTGGCACAGCTGGAGGGCAGAGGTGATTGCTTCGCCGGGAACTTTTTCTCCGTCTCGAAGAAGGTTGTGAATGCGAAACTGCACATCTTGCAGCCCTGTGCGGGCAAACAGCTTGCCTGCGGTGTGGCTCAGGAAGCCACCTTTCAGAAAGCTCCCGAATTCGGGATAGATTGCGCGAACCTCGTCCTCGCGTTCAGGGCCTGGAGGCACCATTGATTTATAGTGGTCTTGCCGCCCGGCCAGCGCCTCTAGCGGGCGCAGCCGCAAGGACGTGGTGCCTGGTGGCAAGTTCGTCAATATATCCGCGACCCTGGGTGCACCGGCGTCCGGCATTGGCCAGATGAATTCATCCGCATCAATATGGGCAACCCAATCGGTTTGAATACGGCGGTAGGCGTGGGTGGCGTTCATGGTCTGTCGGACCTGATGCATCGCCGGCCGGCCGCGTTTACGCTTGCACCAATAGGTGTCGTCACATGTCGTGACGCGGACCTTTGGATGGGCCTTCAAATGCAAAAAGGTCTCGTCATTGGGTTCATCGAGATAGATGTGCAGGCGATGGGCGCCGAGATCCAGATGGTAGGCGGCAAACGTCAGAACCGTACGCGCATCGGCCTTGATGGTGCTTACAATGCCCCAGGTGGTCCGTTTCTCTGGCGTCATGATTTGCGAGTTGCCTTGTAACGCTGGATGCGTCCAAAGATGCTGCGTGGATCCTCCATCACCATCCGCAGCATCTTCATGCCAAGCGGACGCAACACCAAATCGTTTTCACAGATGCGCCACAGCCGGGCCAGCATGTGTCGGTCCAGATCCCCATGGGGCAGGTGGTAGGGGCTCATGCCAAAACCCAGGTCATCCAATTCCTTGCCCTTGATCCGGGGCAGGCCGCGATCAAGCGGGCGACCAGACAGTCTGCGTTCGCTGTCATGCAGCTTGATCAGGTGAAACAGCATCTGCAAGCCTTGCCCGCCAAGCCGTTGCTCTATCGTCTTTCCGTGATCGGCAAAGGTGGCCGCCGCAGAAATCAGCCAGCGGATGGGGAGGTCTGCAGCAAGGTCCGCCCCATGTTCGGTCCAGATCCGCAGAAACAGCGCGCGCGCTTCCTGTGGTGGGTCCCGACGGCGCAGGATCGCGATGCAAAGCGCATGAAGCGCCCAGATCTCTGGCGCGCCCGCAAATTCTGCGCACAAGGCCTGCCATTTATGCGCAATATGATGGTCCGGCAGATCGTCCAGAGAGGCAGAAGTCGACGCAGGGTTCGGGAGCGGGGTAAACAAATCCGCCAACACCACGTCGACCGGGGGCAGCGCTGACAAAGGCGCCTGAAACGGTGTCTCGCGTCTCTCTAGCTGTCGCAGCAGTTTGTAGAACCCGCCAGGATAGTTTTGTTTTGCAATATCCATGGCGGGTCAGCTGTCAGCGTTTGGAGCAGGAAATGGGGTTCAGACCATCATTTCCTTGGTCGCGGTCAGTTTCAAGTCCGGATAGTCGCGTTCTACCCGGTCGATGTCCCATTGCAGACGTGTGAGGTAAACAACGTCCCCATCGTGGTCGTGGGCAATGTGCTGCTTGTTGGTGTTAATGAACTTGTCCATCGCCTGCTTGTCGCCGCTGACCCAGCGGGCAGAGGTGAACTGGGAGGCTTCAAAGCGTACGGGCAGACCGTATTCCATCTCGATCCGGCTGGCGAGGACCTCAAACTGCAATTGGCCAACCACGCCGACGATGAAGCCGGAGCCGATCGACGGTTTGAACACCTTGGCTGCGCCTTCCTCGGCGAATTGCATCAGCGCCTTTTCAAGGTGCTTGGCCTTCATCGGATCGCCCGCGCGCACGCCTTGCAGCAGTTCCGGGGCAAAGGATGGGATGCCGCTCACACGGAGAGCTTCTCCCTCCGTCAGCGTATCACCGATGCGCAGCTGACCGTGGTTCGGGATGCCGATGATATCGCCCGCCCAGGCCTCTTCTGCCAGTTCGCGGTCTGAGGCGAGGAACAGGACCGGGTTGGATACCGCCATCGGCTTTTTGGTGCGCACGTGGGTCAGCTTCATGCCGCGTTTGAAATGGCCCGACGCAAGCCGAACAAAGGCCACACGGTCCCGGTGCTTGGGGTCCATGTTGGCCTGCACCTTGAACACAAAGCCTGCGACTTTCTTCTCGTCGGGTGCGATCTGGCGGGGTTCGGCGGACTGCGGCTGCGGCTCGGGGCCGTAGGTGGAAATCCCGTCCATCAGTTCCTTCACGCCGAAGGAGTTGATGGCAGAGCCGAACCAGATCGGGGTCATGTGCCCCTCAAGCACCGATTGCGGATCAAGCGCAGGCAGCAACTCGCGCGCCATCTCGACCTCTTCCAGCAGTTTGTCGAGCAGATGCGCCGGCACGTGTTCGGCCAGCTTGGGGTCGTCCAACCCTTCAATCGCGATGCTCTCGGCAACCTTGTTGCGGTCGGCCCGGTCCATCAGTTCCAGCCGATCGCGCAGCATGTCATAGCAGCCAATGAAATCACGGCCCACACCAATCGGCCAGCTGGCCGGCGTCACGTCGATGGCAAGGTTCTGCTGGATCTCGTCAATGATCTCAAAGGTGTCGCGGCTCTCGCGGTCCATCTTGTTACAGAAGGTCAGGATCGGCAGGTCGCGCAGGCGGCAGACCTCGAACAGCTTCTGTGTCTGGCTTTCCACGCCTTTTGCACCGTCGATCACCATCACCGCCGCATCCACTGCGGTCAGCGTGCGGTATGTGTCTTCGGAAAAATCCGAGTGGCCGGGCGTGTCGACGAGGTTGAAGCGATAGTTTGCAAAGTCAAACGACATCGCCGATGCAGAAACCGAGATCCCGCGGTCCTTTTCCATCTGCATAAAGTCAGAGCGCGTCCGCCGCGCCTCACCCTTGGCGCGCACCTGGCCAGCCATCTGAATGGCGCCCCCGTAAAGAAGGAATTTTTCGGTCAAGGTGGTCTTGCCCGCATCCGGGTGCGAGATGATCGCAAAGGTGCGGCGCCGAGCGATCTCAGCAGGCAGGTCGGGGCGGTTTGTGACGGTATCGAGCATGTGCGCGCGTATATCAGGAATGCAGGCCGAGGCAAGAAAAACAGGGGCGGAGAGGCCTGATAGACAGGCTCACCCATCGCGTGTTCTGACGTAAGGTAATATAAATTTCTGAGTGTCCGTTGTCAGTTAGCCAGACAGTTCCCTGATTGGCGACAATCTCGCGGGATTGTTTTTACGTGTTTTGTTTAAATTTGGCAAAAATTGGGCGAAACTTGGGTTAAGTTGCCGAATTTCAGATTTCCGACGGCCGTTAGCCTTGCCCGATTTGGCGGGCAAGCTTGGCCATTTGTGGGGGAGCTCCATGCCAGTTCAATCCAAAGTATTCACGTATCAGATCGACGGTCTGTCCTACATTGTCACTCTGTACGAACAGGACGGGTCGTTTTTCTCGGACATCACGGTGGTCGAAGGGGCCATGGACGTGAATGCCGTGTACTTCGGGGACGACGAGTTCTCTGGCTCCAGCGAAAACCTTGATGGACCGCTCAACATGAATGGAACCCGTCTTGATGGAGAGCGAATCCAGTGGGACGAGGCTGTCGCGCTCAGCGATCCGGGCCTTGGCCCAGAAGGCGAAGACAAGGAAACTTATCTCCAGGCGGGGGATACCCTGACGTTGGAGCTGGATATCGACAGCCTTGATGAAGTCGATATTTTCGGCATTCGTGCCACGTCAACCACCAACGACGCAGGTTCGATCAAGGCCGTGTCCGACGATCCGGAAGAACCGGAAGAGCCCGAAGACCCGCAGGATCCAACCTACGAAAAACTGTTCTTCGGAGAGGTCTTTTCGGATGCGGGCGATCCATTGGGCGGGACCTTCATCTTGTCGGAAGAGCCAGATCCGAACCCCTACAGCATTCCATCCCTTCCCGAGGGAACAGATCCGACCTTTGAGAACTATGTCAGCTATTACCTGTCTGACGCCATCGGCGGCGATCTGTCCTCCCTTGAAGGGGTAGTGTTCTATCAAACCGGTGAGGATGGCACGCAGGAAGAGGTGTTCCGCATCGACGCCCCGGAGGGAGGTTTCCAGGATCCAGAAGATCTGTTTGCTGCCTATGAGGACGCACTGGAGACGCAGGACCTGCCTGCTGGCACCGAAGGCGAGAGCCTGATCATGGCCCTCAGCATTGAGGACGCATCAGAAGACCACGCGCCCGAGGCCGAAGAAGAGACCACTGAAGAGCTGGAGCTGATCTAAAGCAGGCTCTGGCCTGCCGATCCGCTGTAATCAGTCCGCATTGCAGCTGTTATTCTTGAATCGGGTCCGCAACCTGCGGGCCCTTTTTTGTCGGCCGCTTGGCCTGAGGTGAAGAAGATCAGGCCCAGGTAAGCCGTTGTCCGGCCAGGCATGCAGGCATCGCCTCCTCGGGCAACTGGCCGAGCTGTTCGAAAAAGGTGAAGGCATCAAACCGCGACCGGAGCTCGGCAATCTGGTTGTCGATGAACCGCATCATCACGATCCCATCGGCCGAGACATTCTGTTCGCTGCCGTGAACATCTGAACGCAGAACGAAGAAGGTCGAGGTCCAATCTCCGTCTTCCATGTGGTGCAGAATATCAACGGAAAACCTGCCGATTAGCCGGTGAACAGCCGCTACCAGAACGGGGAAATCGTCATGGGGGTTGGGCATCCCGTCGAGTGTATTGCTCTCTCTGACAGAAGGATGCAACAGCTCCGCCAAGACCGCGGCATTGTTGTTTTCCCAGATGGCGGTGAACCAGCGCTCAACAAGATGACGTTTGCTCATATTCAAATTCCCACAGCCGATCCGAAACAGCACGGAACCGGGCAGTCTGGCGAACGTAGACGTGTTCGGTACAAAAAATGTAAACGCGACTAATGATTGCACTGCCACGCGATTGGGCGGCTTGTTAGCGCTAAACACTGCACTGTACAATTGACTGCTGCGGGATGCCGCGTTGCGCTCAGCGCATCATGGCGCGGCGCAGTTGGGATGGCAGTTGGGATGTCTGCGCAGAACATTCGGCCGCCACAGGCCGGATATCCAGCCCCGATGCAACCCGCTGGTGCCCCATCAACAATCCGGGGCTGTGGGCCATATGGTCGTCGGGCAGGGCCGCGCGGGTCAAAGGGTCCAACAGCAGGCTCTCTGCGGCAATCCCTTCGGCAAAGATGATGTGATGGCGATCAAACAGGAGCTGGAAATAATCCACGAAACCACCGCTCTGCACGGTGACGTCGCCACCGTTTACCAGATCTCTGGCACGGACGAGATGATCGGCTCGGCCAAGGCGGTGCAGATCCCGACGGTTGTGAACCAAAAGGCGGTGGTCGGGGCTCAGCAACAGGTCCCGCTCATTTCCGTGGACACCGGCCCGGATCAGGACAGGGGCCAGATCTCCGATGGCGCGCGTCGTGGTTTGACCAATCCAGCGCACCCGCTGTGCGCCATCATCTCGGGTCAGGACACGATCGCCAACCTGCAGCTCTTCAATTGGACGCAGTGTCCCATTCGCGAGGGTGATTTGGGTGCCGCGGGTGAATGAAACACAGGCCAGCTGCGCCAGTCGCCGTCGGGCCCCATCACGGGTTTTGCGAACGAGTGTATAGCCCAGTTGCGGCTCAAGCGGGGCAAGGGGCAGCAGATAAACGGCTGCGATCATGCCCGCGTTGTCCACCTCAACCATAACGATGCCGTCCACATTGGCGCCAACGTCGGGCATGAGGGTAATCAGGCAATCCAGATGGAGATGCGCACCAGCAGATCCTGTATCACTGTTCCCGGCAATCAGCAGCTGCCCGTCAGCGCGCGCGGTCAATCGCAGTTCCTTGGGCCGCTGACCGGAGGCCAGCTGATACACGTCATCCAACGCCAGATCATCGATCACTCCGATCGGATCCCCGGTGTTGGCGCCCATTTCCACGCAAAATGACGTTGCAGGAAATACTGCAACGGTCTGAGTGATCTGGGCTGCGTTCTGCAACGGTGTCAGCATCAAAAAAACCTAACCAAAACAAAGCGGACGCCGGAATTGCGATCGCTGAGGTTCTGTTTGGGATCAAATTGTGGCGACTTGCGGACCGAACCGGGGTGGTTTTGCGAAACCGTGTGGCGGGCGGGGCGATCCGGCGCGAACAGGGGCTGGCCAAGGCTGCTCCAACCGTGCAAGGTCTGGACCAAGAGGCTGCTGGCGGGCTGTTGCTTTTGCAATATGTAGTCAGGCGGTTCACAAAGTCAGCAAGGAGACGACGCAGATGGATTTGGGATTGTCAGGCAAGCGCGCCTTGGTGTGTGCAAGCAGCAAGGGGCTTGGTCTTGGGTGCGCGGAGGCATTGGCCGAGGCGGGTGTGAACCTGGTGATGAATGCACGCGGCGTCGAGGCGCTGGAAGCATCTGCACAGGCAATCCGGGATGCCTATGGTGTTGAGGTCGTCACCGTTGCTGCGGATGTCACCACGCCAGAGGGCCAGGCCAAGGTGATCAAAGCCGCAGAAGGTGTCGATATTCTGGTCAACAACGCAGGTGGTCCGCCTCCCGGCATGTGGAGCGACTGGGACCGCGATGACTTTATCGCCGCGCTCGACGCAAACATGCTGGCCCCGATCGCGCTGATCAAGGCGCTGGTGCCAGCCATGATGGAGCGCGGCTGGGGCCGCGTCGTCAATATCACCTCGCAATCGGTCAAGGCGCCAATCCCTGTTCTGGGGCTGTCCAACTCTGCCCGTGCCGGTCTGACAGGATACGTTGCCGGGACGTCGCGCCAGGTCGCTTCCAAGGGGGTCACGATCAACAACCTGTTGCCGGGCATTCACGCAACCGACCGCGCGATTTCGCTTGATCAGGGGGTTGCGGACCAACAGGGCATTTCGATCGAAGACGCGGCAAAGCAACGCGCGGCAACCATCCCCGCCGGGCGGTATGGCACCCGTCAGGAATTCGGGGCGACCTGCGCTTTCCTTTGTTCGCAGCACGCAGGCTTCATCGTTGGCCAGAACATCCTTCTTGACGGTGGCGCCGTCAATTCAACGATGTAGGGGCCGGGCGCGTGGCATCGGGGTTTTCCCTTAAGGATCAGTTGTTCAACCGTGAAAAGACCCGCTATCTGGCGGGGCTTTTTGCAGCATCTCATGCGGGGTTTGACCCGGATCGGTTTGAAGCCGAGGTGATGGCCGAACTCTCCGCGCTGGAGCTTAAGCAGCGGATTTCCTTGATCGCCGAGGTCTTGTCGCGCCATCTGCCACAGGATCCCGAGGGGATGGCAGCTGCGATCTTGAATGCGCTGCCACCGCCACTGGATCCGTCGCTGAGTGATGATGACTTTGGCGATTTCATCTTTGCCCCGCTGGGCGAACTGGTGGGGCTGCGGGCGCTGGAGACGGCGCCGGATCTGTCGCTGGATGTTCTGGCAGAGATCACCAAACGGTTCTCCATGGAATGGGCGATCCGGCCTTATCTGGTGCATTGGACCGACAAGACGCTCGCACGGATGGAGGTCTGGGCCGCGGATGAGAATTATCATCTGCGCCGTTTGGTGAGCGAGGGAACACGGCCGCGGTTGCCATGGGGGCAGGCAGTCCCCCTTGCCCTCTCGCAGCCCTTGCCGCTTCTGGATCGTCTTTCTGGCGACCCGACACGCTATGTGACGCGTTCCGTCGCGAACCACCTTAACGACATCTCCAAGAAGGATCCTGAGTTGGTTCTCACTCGCTTGCGCCAGTGGCAGGCAGAGGGGGTGCAGTCGCAAAGCGAGCTCGACTGGATCACCACCCATGCGCTGCGCGGCTTGGTCAAGCAGGGCCACAGTGGCGCGATGGAGATGTTGGGGTATGACCCTGCCGCCCCAGTCACCGCGCATCTGCAGCTGGGGCCCGGTCCTGTTCGTATCGGCGGCGCACTTGAATTTGACTGTATGCTACAGGGGCCAGGCGACGCGCCTGTGCTGGTTGATTACCGGCTGCATTTTCAGCGGCCGGGTGGGAAGCTGTCCGCCAAAGTGTTCAAGCTAAAGCAAACCCGCTTGAAGGGCGGCACGGCCCGGCTCTCAAAACGTCATCCGCTGAAAGCGGGGGCAAGCACCTTTACTCTCGTTCCGGGCCTGCACCGGTTGGATCTGTTGGTGAACGGGATCGAACGGGGCAGCCTGACCTTTGATCTACTGGCCCAGGCAGAGTGATCTGGCGCGAGGTTCCCGCGGTCGCCGATGGCGCCTGTGTCGCAGGTCTTTGGCCGTCTCTTGCGTGTTGGGGGGCGGGTTGGTATCCGGTTGGCCAGTTCAATTCGGCATGCCCCGCCGGAACGACGGAAAACTGTTGAAGAGGCCGCATGACATCCGCACCTGCTGATCCGCAGACACCTTCGGGATATCCCACCGCCGATGCACGGCCGCCGCGGCTTGAGATCCGCAACCTGCGCCGCTTCTTTGACGGGCGGGCAGTTGTCGATGATGTTTCGCTTCAGATCGAAGCGGGGCAGGTGATGTGTCTTCTTGGGCCGTCGGGCTGCGGCAAATCCACGACGTTGCGAATGATCGCAGGGGTGGAAATGCAAGACAGCGGCGAAATCTATGTCGACGGCAAGCTGATCTGCGACACCGTGTTTCGGGTTCCACCGGAACGGCGTGAAATCGGTCTGATCTTTCAGGACTTTGCACTTTTTCCGCACCTTAGCGTTGCGGACAATGTCGCCTTTGGCCTGAAGGGCAGCAAAGATGAAAAGCGCGCCCGTGTCCGAGAGCTTTTGTCCAAGGTCTCTCTTGCGCAGTACATTGATGAATTCCCCCATCAACTCTCGGGTGGGGAGCAGCAGCGGGTTGCATTGGCGCGGGCCCTTGCGCCCAAGCCGCGCATCATGCTGATGGACGAGCCGTTCTCAGGGCTCGACAACCGTTTGCGTGATGGGATCCGCGATGAGACACTCGCGTTGCTGAAAGAAGAAGACGCCGCTGTCCTGTTGGTTACGCATGAGCCGGAGGAGGCCATGCGGATGGCTGATGAAATCGCGCTGATGCGGGCAGGCAAGATCGTACAGCAGGGTGCACCCTATAACGTCTACACCCGACCAGCAGATCGCGCTGCGGTCAGTTTTTTCAGTGATACCAACGTTTTGCGATCGGAAGTGAATGGCGCCCTGGCACAGACCCCATTTGGCCAGTTCCTCGCTCCGGGTCTGCCTGATGGCACGGAGGTCGATATCGTCTTTCGCCCGCAGCACGTGAAGATCGACTTTGACCGAAATGGACGCGGGCCCAATCCGACTGCGACAGACGGCGTCGCCGCGCGCGGCGTGGTGCAGCGGGCGCGGTTTCTTGGCAACGAGAGCCTCGTGGAATTTCGCATGGACTTTGACGGCTGTGTGCTGAAGGCGACCGTGCCAAATGTCTTCCTGCCAGAAGCCGGGCGCGTGATGTGGTTGACCGTCCGCAGAGACCGCTGTTTTGTCTTTCCCACCGGGGGCTGAACAGGTTCAGGGGCAGTCGGGTGACTGAGCGGATTTCACCGTCTTGGGCTGGTCACTGGCCATTGGATCATAGTCCTGAAGCCGCTTGCCGGGTTCATCCACAAACAACTCGGGCAGAGGTTTGGCGGTGTCGATCAGATCGACCCGAAAGACGCGGAAATCGTCGCGCGTCTCGCACCACGCCGTGAGTGTCCAGACCCGTCCCCAATACTCCATATGCAGGGGGCGGATGACACGCTCTGTCACTGTGCCGTCAATGCGTCGGTAGACAAGTTGCAGTTTCTGGCGCGCCTTGATGGCCGCGCGCAGGATTGGCATCTGGGCAAAGCCCCGCGCGATATCAGCAAATGGATAGACTGCAAATTTCCATGCATCCGCTTCGGCAATGGTCTGTTCAGGCAATACGGCATCGATTTTCGACGCAAGCGACTGGGCCGCTGCCTTGAGGTCTGGATCAGCCGCCTCTGCTACAATGGCCATGCCGAGGTTCAGCGCTTCCAACTCCTCGGCGGTCAGGGTCAGGGGCGGCAAGGTGATTGCCTCTCTGACCATATAGCCGACACCGCGCTCCCCCTCGACCGGAACACCGGATGCGATGAGGGTGTCCATGTCGCGATAGATCGTTCGGACAGAGACCTCCAGTCGCTCGGCAATATCCTTTGCGCGATGCAGTTTTCCGTCCCGCAGGATCTGGATGATATCAAAAAGGCGATCTGTGCGGCGCATGGTCTAGCCTTGGTACGGCGGGCGGGGGAGGTCAAGTCCCGCCCGGCGGCATTTGTTTGCCCGATGTCCGTGGGACGGGTGCATTGCACCCGCCCGCAGGTTGCCCGGATTATGGCGCCCAAGTCAGGCCGCCATGCTCCACTGCACCTCCTCGTGGCGCATATTGGCGGATTCCGGTGCAATCGCGGCCATGACATCCGGGGTAAAGTCCTGCTGCATGAACGCCTGTGCCACCTTTTGCGCGGTCGCGAGATCCTTCCAGATCACATAGTCGGTCCAGCTGCCATCTTCACCCTGGCTCAGCTGGCGATGAAGAAACCCATCCTGTGCCCGCACGAAGGCCTCGGTTTTCTGCATCAGGGCCACAAAGTTCTCGGTCTTGATTCCATCTGCCAATTTAAAGGTCACGATCTCTGCAACATGTTTGGTCATCACGTCTCTCCTTGATTGCTGTGATGCCCGCTGTTTAGGGGTATCCAACTGACATAAACCTGTCAGTTGGATGATGCGCTCAACAGGAAACTGCGATTCCGGTGTGAATCGGCGGCTCTTGTTGGGCCTCGTCTCTTTGCTCACAGCATCATGCGGGCGTAAAAACGGATCAAACAACACTGCAGCCCGGCCAATGACGGCGCTGCCGCAGAAGGAGACCCTGCTCATGCTCAACAATATCGGCCTTCCCGGCCTGCTGCTCATCGCCGTTGTCGTTCTGGTCCTGTTTGGCCGTGGCAAGATTTCTTCGCTGATGGGTGAAGTCGGCAAGGGCATCACCGCCTTCAAGAAAGGCGTCAGCGATGGCACCAAAGAGCTGGAAGATGACGCAAACGCAGAAGCCGCGCGCGACGTGACCCCGGCAGCTGACAAAGACAAGGCCTGAGGCACGGATGTTCGATCTCGGGTGGACCGAACTCCTGGTGATCGGCGTTGTCGCGCTCATTGTTGTGGGGCCAAAGGACCTGCCGGTTCTGTTCCGCAACGTGGGCCGCTTCGTCGGCAAGGCCAAGGGTATGGCGCGGGAATTCTCACGGGCCATGAATGACGCGGCGGATGAGGCCGGGGTCAAGGACGTGGCCCAGGGGCTCAAAGCTGCGGCAAATCCCATGAACACTGCAATGGATGGCGTCAAACAGGCGGCACAGGATATGGCAAAGTCCATCGATCCGACCAAGTTTGACCCCGACAGCGAGACGGGCAAGTTGTCGGCTGAACGCGCCGAAGCCGCCAAAAAGATCCAGGCGGCAACAGCGCGGGCAGCAGCCGAACGCAAGGCGCGTGAAGCACAGGAAGCGCTGGCCAAGGCCGACGAGGCGGAAGCGGCCCTGAAACAGAGTGACGAGGCCAAATCATGAGCAACACGGATGAGATCGACGACTCAACCGCGCCGCTGATCGAGCATCTGGCCGAGCTGCGCTCGCGTCTGATCCATTCAGTCGCGGCGTTTCTGGTTGGCATGATCATCTGCTTTACTGTCGCTACGCCGATCTTCAACTTTCTGACCGCTCCGCTGTGTCAGGTATTGGCAGAGGGTGGTCAGGACTGTGCACTGATCTTCATCAGTCCACAGGAGGGTTTCTTTGTCGCGATCAAGATCTCCTTCCTCGGGGGCTTTATCCTGGCGTTTCCCTATATCGGGTTCCAGATGTGGCGTTTCGTGGCGCCGGGGCTGTATAAAAACGAAAAGGGTGCGTTCCTGCCGTTTTTGATCGCCTCGCCGTTCATGTTCCTTCTGGGCGCGAGCTTTGCGTTTTATGTCGTTACGCCGCTGGCCTATGATTTCTTCCTTGGGTTCCAGCAGTTCGGCGCCTCAGGCGAGGCTGTCGTGGGCGAACAGGTCAATCAGGGCCTCAGCGTGGTGTTTCAGGGCTCCGCACAGGAGTATTTGAACCTGACGATCAAGTTCATCGTGGCATTCGGTCTGTGCTTCCAGCTGCCGGTTCTTTTGACCCTCATGGGGCAGGCGGGACTGGTCAGTGCCGAGGGGCTTGGCTCTGTGCGCAAATACGCAGTTGTTGCGATCCTCGTGCTCGCGGCCCTTGTGACGCCGCCTGATGTCATTACCCAGATCATTCTGTTTGTGGTGGTCTACGGGCTCTATGAGCTGTCGATCCTGCTGGTGCGTCGGGTGGAAACCAAGCGCGAGGCCAAGCTGCGCGCTGAAGGGTACTATGACGACGAGGACGAGATGGAGGCCCATCCAGAGGATGACCCGCTGATGGCTGAGTTCGATGAGGACGCGGACAAAAAATAAACGCCCAGCCTCAAATGGCTGATAGCTGGAAAGGCGCGCCGGAAACGGCGCGCTTTTTTGCTGGTGGATGTTGCGAAACACGGATGGTCTGATATTGACCGATTGGCCCCGCACCGGCCGTTGTCACCACCTTGATGATGCGCCGGGCATGCCGCATGCCTTTGATCTCGCCATACGGAACATGACACCATGACCACCAGCAAACGCATCGTTCTCTCCAGCGACCACGCTGCCATCCCGCTTCGCCAGGCCGTAGCCGACCACATCGCGCAGCAAGGCTGGGAAGTGGTGGACATCGGCCCAACCACGCCGGAGAGCACCCATTACCCGATCCACGGCGCCGCCGCAGCAGAGCGCGTGGCCTCTGGTGACTGTGATCTCGGCATTATCCTTTGCGGGACCGGGCAGGGGATCATGATGGCCGCAAACAAGGTGAAGGGCATCCGCTGTGGTGTCTGCTCTGACACGTTCTCTGCGGCGATGATCCGTCAGCACAACAACGCCAACATGCTCTCCATCGGGGCACGTGTCGTTGGTGAGGGGCTCGCGCTTGAGATCGTCGATGCCTTCCTTGGCGCAGAGTTCGAAGGTGGCCGCCACGCCACCCGTGTGGACATGATCGAAGCGAACTGATCCATTCGACGGCCAGCCAAGGGCTCGGCCCATGACAGACATCACAAAGCAGGGTGCGCAATCGCGGCCCTGCTTTATTTTTTGGGGCAGGTCAGCGGTGGGCCATGTCGAGGCGGCCAAGCCTTGTCGGGGTTGTCGGTGGCGGCTGAACGTGCTTTGAAATCGATCGGATTTTTCGACAACACGACTAAGGACGCCGCTATGGATGAGACCGCCCTGACCCGCATCGCCGAGGCCCTTGAACGGATGTCACCTGCACCGCTGAAGGCGCCTGATTTTTCTGCGGCCTCGGCCTTTGTCTGGCATGTCGCACCGGATCGGCTTGAACCGGTCACGGCCGTCAGCCGGGTTGATCTGGATCTGCTCGTGGGGATTGACCGGTCCCGCGAGACCCTTCTGGCCAACACCCGGCGGTTTGCCGAAGGGTTTGCAGCAAACAATGCGCTTTTGTGGGGCGCACGCGGCATGGGAAAATCGAGCCTGGTCAAGGCCGTCCACGGACGGCTTTCACCAGATCATCCGGACCTCAAACTGGTTGAGCTGCAGCGCGAGGATCTGCCGTCTGTTGCGCGTCTGCTGAACCACCTGCGCACCGCAAAAGAGCGCTTCATTCTCTTCTGTGATGACTTGTCCTTTGGTCACGATGATCAGCACTACAAGAGCTTGAAGGCGGTGCTGGATGGCGGCATCGAGGGGCGGCCGGACAATGTGCTGTTTTATGCCACATCAAACCGTCGCCACCTGATGCCGCGGGACATGATCGAAAACGAACGCTCCAGCGCCATCAACCCATCCGAGGCCGTAGAGGAGAAGGTCTCGTTGTCCGACCGGTTCGGATTGTGGCTTGGCTTCCATCCTTGCGATCAGGATGAGTATCTGTCGATGATTGCAGGCTACTGTTCAGCCTATGGTGTGAGCATCGACGCCGAAACGCTGCGCGCGGAAGCCATCGAATGGCAGGCGACGCGCGGGTCGCGCTCTGGCAGGGTCGCGTGGCAGTTCTTTACCGATCTGGCCGGTCGGCACGGGGTCAGCCTCGGCTGATCACCTGGATTGGTCTGATAGAAAAACGGCGCCGGGAGAGATCCGCGGCGCCGTTTTCCTTTTCATATTGCGTCGTATGCGATCACTGCAGGAATGGAAGTGGATCCACGCTTTCAAAGCCGTTGCGCACCTCGAAATGCACGTAGGGGGATGGTTCATCGCGCAAGGTGGCGATGGACTGGCCCCGCGAAACCGTGTCGCCCTTGTTCACCGAAATCTGGTCGACATTGGCGTAGACGCTCAGCAGCTTTGCATCATGACGGATCACGATGATGGGGACATTGTTCGAATCCTTGGTGATGGCGGCCACGGTGCCACTATCAGCGGCCTTGACCGCAGTGCCCGCCGCGGCTGCGATGTCGATGCCATCGTTCTTGCCCTTGGCATAGGTGCGGATGATTTTGCCCTGAACGGGATAGACCATCTGCGCGCTGCTGCTGCGGGTGGGTTCCGGCACCTCAACCTTTGGCAGCTCTTTGGGGGGCTCTGCCGCGGCAGTGACGGTCTCTTGGGGGAGAGGTTTTGTTGCGCTCGGCGGCGTTGGCGTCGCGCTGCCTTCACCAGGCGCGGTGACGGCGGGGGCGGCGCTGGCTGTGGTTTCACGCTGGGCTGCGGGTTTTTGATCTTTCAGAGGGATCAGCAGGAACTGCCCCTCGCGGATCGCAAAGTCGCTGCCGAGCCCGTTCCATTCTGCCAGTGATTTGACAGGAACCTGATAGAGGCGGGAGATCGTATAGGCGGTCTCGCCGCGCTTGACCTTGTGTCGAACGGGTTCTGGTCCGCTTTGAACCTTGGCAGGCTCTGCGGGCTTTGCAGCGGGCGTCAGCGGGGTTGTGTCCACGCCACCGGAAGGCGCGCTTGGCGTGGTGGTTGGTGCGCTGTCGATCGCCTGACCGGCAAGCGACGCGATATCCACTCCGCCGTTGTTGATCTGGCTCGGTGCCTGCGTCGGCGACTGTGACGGTGCACGGCGGGGCAGTGCGATGATCTCACCCTCGCGCAGGGGATCAGAGGCTTTGATCCCATTGAAGCGCGACAGCTCCTGCACTGGCATTCCGATGCGTTGCGCGACATCTCCCAGCGTGTCACCGCGCCGTGCCACAGCGACCTGATAGGACGGATATGTAATCAGGCCGCGGCTGTCGGGCTTTGGGCGGTTGGTCGTTGCGGTCTGAGCCGCTTTCGTGGTGTTGAATGCACCGATCTGCCCGCGCAGATCATAATCCAGCGGTCCCTCACAGGCCGCGAGCAAAGCGGCGAAGGGAAACACCAGCAACGCTTTGCGCGCCGGATGGATGGGGGAAGTCGCAGTCATCTCGCTCTCCTCGGAACAGCGTTCCCGAACAAATGGCCCCCCTTGTCCCAGGGGGTGACATTCTGCAAACGCTGCACCGGGGTGCAGGCTGCTGCGTCGGAAACGCCTTGGGGTGGGCCTTTCGCCCCTCCCTTACGTGTCTTTGCCAATCCCCTCAAGGAGGGGAACAAAACGCACCGGGCGCAATTCGTCGTATTCCAGACCGCTCTCTGTCTTGTGGACGCGGATCAGGGTCTGAACGGTGTCGGATTGGCCAACGGGCACGACCATAATACCGCCGGTCTTCAGCTGCGCCAAGAGCGGTCCGGGCGGGTCTTCGGCGGCCGCTGTCACAATGATTCGATCAAAGGGCGCTTGATCCGGCAGACCATGGCTGCCGTCCCCCACAAGCGAGGTGATATTGGCCAGATGCAGCTGCTCAAAAACCTGCCGTGCTTCGCGCACAAGACGGGCGTGGCGATCCACTGTGTAAACCCTGCGGGCAAGTTTGCTGAGGATTGCCGCCTGATAGCCGGATCCTGTCCCGACCTCCAAAACCGTGTCGCGCGGAGATATCTGCAGGGCCTGCGTCATCAGCCCCACGACCGACGGCTGCGAGATCGTCTGACCGCAGGCAATCGGCAGCGGCATGTCTTCGTAGGCACGATTGGAAAACAGCCCTCTGACAAAGGGGCCGCGATCAATTTGCTCCATCGCATCAAGAACTTGCGAGTCTGTCACCCCGCGCGAGCGCAAGGCGAACAGGAACTGCATCTTGGTTTCTGCTGTCGGGTCGCTCATTCAATGCCCTTCAGCGCGTCAAGCGCGTCATGAGCGGTCAGGTCTGCCCGCATGGGGGTGACGGAAATATACCCATCGAGGTTCTGTGACGCATCGGTTCCGGGCGCGGTTTCGACGTGCTGATTGCCGCCTCGAATCCACAGATACCGGCGCCCATTGGGAGAGGTCTGTTCCTCTGCAGAAAAATGGCTGCCCCGGCGAAAGCCCTGTTGGGAGATCCGGCGACCCTTGACCGATGCGGCTGGAACCGGCGGGAAGTTGATGTTGTAGAACAGGCGGTAATCCGCCGCTTCGCTGGGCTGGGTTTCCAGAATGGCCCGGATCAGCTCCGCACCGTGGTGGGCGGCGGCTTCGAACGGGTTTTCGATATTGGCGTTTTGGGGGCCGAAATACTGTGACAATGCCATTGCAGGGATTCCCTGCAACGCGGCCTCCATCGCCCCACCAAGAGTGCCGGAGTAGAGCGCATTCTCAGCTGAGTTGTTGCCGCGGTTGACGCCCGACAACACCAGATCCGGCAGCGCATCTTTCATCACCACATGCAGCCCCGCCAAAACACAATCCGCCGGAGAGCCCTCGGCAGCAAAGCGGCGTTCGCTCAGCTGGCTGAGCATGAAGGGGCGGGTGTAGCTGATACAATGACCGACGCCGGATTGTTCAAAGGCAGGGGCGACGGTCCAGACCTCGCCGTCCGGCCCGGCAACCGCCTGCGCGATTTGCTCCAGAACCGCGAGACCGGGGGCGCTGATGCCATCGTCATTGGTGATCAGAATTCGCATGAGCTACGCCCCTTACCTGGCCCTGAATGGCCTTTTATGTCTGAGATTTCCGCGCGGATTTGTTGTGACCTGAATAGGACGCGGGGGAAAAGGGGGCAAGCCTTTCCCCGCCGTGAGGGGGGTGCCGGGTGTCAGTACGATGCCATGGCGGCACAGAGGTCACAGGTTGGTGAGCGGATCGCCAATGAAAAAGACCGGCGCTGATGGATCAGGCGCCGGTCTTGCGATCAGGTGTCATCGCGTGGCAGCACCACGGATCAGGACGCATCCCCCAGGATCTGGGGCAGCAAACGGGCGGCTTCGTCCTGCGGAGAGGCAAGAGGTGCCCGGTCTTCGCCGGGGAAGAAGCGGGCGCGCACGGCAGTGGCCATCGGTGCAGGTGTCAGGATATCCACCCGTGGTCCGGTCTTGGCTGTTTCGACCTGCCAGCTGTTTGCCAGCGACATCTGCGCGGCCTTGGTTGCGCCATAGGCGCCAAAGAACTTTTCGCCACTGCGCGGATCATCAAAGAAAACCGCCTTGCCGGTCTGGCCAAGCAGGGGGGCGACATAGGGGATCAGAACCGACGTTGCCTTGGCGTTGACGGCCATCGACTTGTCCCAGTCCTTGGCAGCGACAAAATTCGCCGGGCTCAGAGGGGCGGCGTGGATCGCTGTGTGCAGCCAAAGATCAAGGCGCCCCCAACGGTCGTGGATGCCCCGGCAGAGCGTTGCCATTGCTTCGGGGACGGTGATGTCCATCGGCGCCAGCGTCGCCGAGCCGCCAGCGGCCTTGATGCGGTCGTCCAGCTCTTCCAAGGCGCCTGTGGTGCGTGCCACGGCAACGATGTGATGCGTTGGCGCCAGAGCCTCTGCGAGGGCGGCGCCCAGGCCCCGAGAGGCCCCGGTGATGAGAGCGAGTTTCTGTGTCATACGCGCCTTGTGCGGCGCTGGGGGCTTCGGGTCAAGAGGCCAAAGCGGCACAGCAGCGGGGGAGATCAGCTGCCGGGCATGCCGAGGCGGGTGGCCTTGCCGTTTTTCTGCAGGACCAGGCCGTCTGCGTCGATTGCCACGACTTCAGACCCGGAGAGGCGACTGCCGCGTTTGACCACCCGCGTGCGCCCGCCTGGCAGGCGGACCATCGCGTTGAGATCGGTGCTGTCTCCGTAAAGGCCAAGCAGACTGATCCCGTTGCGCGGCAGCGCGCCTTCCTGGGTGGCATGTCCTGCAACATTGGCCGGAGTTTTTCCGTTGCGTTCACTGTTTGCCATCTGGGTTTGCTCGTCTTTCGTTTTGATTGGTGTTGGCTCAGCAGCGCGCTGCTATCAGGCCTGTTTGTCCTGCAACAGGCCCCCTGCAGGTGGCAGGCGATCCCTTGCTGGATCTGGGCTGTCGTCTTGGCGGAGGATTGCGCAGCCCGCGCCGCTGACCTGTGCGATTTCCGCACACCCCCCTTGAAGCCGCGAGAGGGCGGCGCGGGGGCGGCGAGGTCATAGGGGATGCGTCAGATCAGGCGTCGTAAACCAGCGACGGCAGATCGTGGCCATAGGCGTAAAGAAGGCTCAACAGCTCTTCCAGTTGGGCGCCGACCATTTGCAGGTTGTACAACGGGTGCTGTGGGTCAGAAACCTGCAAATCCGGGTACTGGCCTTCAGGGCGCATGTGCAACATCGCCTCGATGCCGGGGGTGCCATCTGGTGGGATGGCATTGGCCAACTCTGCCCGGCGGCTTCCCAGCTCTTCTGTTTCGCCGATTTCAAACCGCTCGATAAATGCATCGAAATCCTCGCGCTCCAGCCGAGCCCAGGTGCCCAGGATGAACTCCTCCCCCCGAGTGTCGGCAAGAGGAACAGCCAGAACCGCCCGCACAAAACGCAGGTCGCCCAGGCGGCAGAAATCCTCTGTCAGGATATCGCCAGTCTGCGCGTTCAAAGCAGAATTGTCGTGCACGAACATGTCGTCCGGGCAGATATCCGGACGGTCGCAGCTCAGGCTGAGCAGCTGGGCAAAGGTCGCCCCGCAACAGCGGCATTGGCGCTGCGAGCCTAACATGCGGGCGAGATGTGGATCCAAGGGTCGGCCTTTCAGTGGCGGCAGTGGCAACAAAAACGGCAAGAGGCGCCGATCGGGGATCAGCGCCTCATATCCGAGTCGGTCTGATATCGGCTGCGCTCTTACTCTGCCGGGCGCTTCATTTCAAACCCCCGTTCCATCATATCGGATGGAACGACGGGATATTCGCCAGAGAAACAGGCGTCGCAGTACTGCGGACAGCTGTTGTTGCGGCCCTGATCCTGACCAACCGCGCGATAAAGCCCGTCAAGCGAGATGAACTTCAGACTGTCCACTGCGAGGTGTTTGGCCATCTCGTCCTCGGTCATGGTGGCGGCCAGCAGCTTGTCCCGGTCGGGCGTGTCCACGCCGTAGAAACAGGGCCATGCCGTCGGCGGAGACGCAATCCGGAAGTGCACTTCGCTCGCGCCTGCATCCAGGATCATCTCCTTGATTTTGCGCGAGGTTGTCCCGCGCACAACAGAGTCGTCCACCAGGATCACCCGCTTGCCTTCGATCAGGGCGCGGTTCACGTTCAGCTTCAGACGCACACCCATGTTGCGGATCTGCTCTGTTGGCTCGATGAAGGTACGGCCCATGTACTGGTTGCGGATGATCCCCATCGCGTAGGGGATGCCCGATTCCAGAGAGTAGCCAATCGCAGCAGGCGTGCCGCTGTCCGGCACCGGGCAAACCAGATCGGCTTCGATCGGGTTTTCCTTGGCCAGCTCGCGGCCGATCGCTTCGCGGGTCTCATAAACAGAACGCCCGCCCAAGATCGAATCAGGGCGGGAGAAATAAACATGTTCAAAGATGCAGAATTTCGACGGCTGGGGACGGAACGGGAAATGGCTCTGGACCCCTTCGCCGGTGATGACCACCATCTCGCCAGGTTCGATTTCACGAATGAACTCGGCCCCGATGATGTCCAGCGCACAGGTTTCAGAGCTGAGCGCGTACCCATCGCCAATCTTGCCAAGGACAAGCGGGCGAACACCAAGTGGGTCACGCACGCCGATCAGCTTGGTCCGGGTCATGGCGACAACAGAGAAAGCCCCTTCAACCCGGCGCAGCGCGTCTTCCATCCGTTCGGGGATATTGCGCTGCAGGGACCGGGCCATCAGGTGAATGATACATTCACTGTCAGATGAGCTCTGGAAGATGGAGCCACGTTCAATCAGCTCTTTGCGCAGGGCATCTGCATTCGTGATGTTGCCGTTATGGGCAATAGCTGCGCCACCCATGGCGAATTCGCCAAAGAAGGGCTGCACATCACGGATCGCGGTCTGGCCCTTGGATCCGGCAGTGGAGTAGCGGACATGACCAATCCCGATCGGGCCGGGCAGGGTAGACATCACATCCTGTGAGGTAAAGTTGTCGCGGACATAGCCAAAGCGGCGGGCGCTCTGGAAACCTTCGACGGGGTCGTGTGTGACGATCCCTCCGGCTTCCTGTCCCCGGTGCTGCAGCGCGTGCAGGCCTAGGGCGACGAAGTTTGCTGCGTCTTGGACGCCGACGACGCCAAAGACGCCACATTCTTCGCGTAGCTTGTCATCATCAAACGGGTGGGCGGGGGGCATCTGCGGCATCGGCAAGGCGGTGTGGCTCCGAATCCGGTTTTGAGGATGCCACCCACATAGAGCCTCAATCGCGCCGTGTCACCAAAGGATCACGCTTTCACGACAGTTGGGTGAAAAAACCGCATGCTTTCAAGGCATCCGCTTTGCCAGTTGCACCCACCCAGAACGAAAAAGACCCGCGCAAGCGCAGGTCTGTCGGCAGCGAAGGCATTGGTTTCGTAACGCGGATGTAGCGCCAGCGGAATGTTACGCGGCCAGCAGACCCCGCAGCATATCAAAGGCAGACAGGATGTCGTCGCTGTCTTCATCGGTGGTTTCGTCTTCGGCCTTGCCTGCGTCGACCAGCGCACGGCCTTCTTCGCTTGCGAGGATCTGGCGGGTTTCGCTCAGCGACAGGTCGCGGAATGCGCTGTCGTCCGCGCTGTCCGCCGCCGGGATGTGGACCAACATGCCACATTCGGCCCAGATCATCTCTTCTTCTGCAAAGGTGATGAAGATGCGCGCCATCTTTTCGGGCATCGCTGCGGAAATACCGTTGTAACCAACCAGAGAGATCACCTTGGTCACGGCTGTCGGTACGTCAAAAAGGCGCTCGATTGCGTCCAGTTCCAGACCAACCTTCTGATCCGCAGGAAGCATGAGATCGTCGTCATTGCCCAGAGCGCCGGCAGGCACATGCACAAGAGAGGTCAGGCGGGGGATGGATTGCTTCACGCTCAGCACTTCCTGTGCGCCACCATCGAGGGTGTAGACCATGTCCCCGGGCTTGATGTGGCGGGCCTGAACAAACCCACGGTCGGTCTCAACCATCATGTGCGGCAACAGGCCACCGGTGCGGGGACGCGGACGGCTGCGGGGGGCAGGCGCTGCAACGGCTGCCGGAAAATCCATCAGCAGACCAACGGGCTGACAGTCGGCGAAAGATGTCGAGTGATCCAGCAGCATGAGTGTTGTCCTTCTGAGCGAGTGCCTGACGTTCTGTCTGACACCAATGTGCGCTGCGAATTGGGACGGAAATGGGGCAAGCTTTGGGCCGATTGGGACAAGACCGGGGTTTTCGCCCCGAAATCGCGCCTCATTTACGAAATTGGGGCAAAAAACACGCCGCAACCTCAAGATTTGTTAACTTTTGTGCGTCTGCGGACCCGATGATGAGGGGGTGTAAGCATCATAGGAGCGCTCGGAATCTGGTGATTCCTGTTGGTTAATAAAGCGTTAATTGGGCATTTTCGTGTTAACGAAAGTAAAGATCTACAGGGGAGGGCGTGGGCCACCTAGGTCGCCAATGTGCAATCCCCGGCTGAGCTCGGCTGCATCGTCGCCATACCGGATAGCACACAACGCGCGGTACAAAAGAAAAGAGCGCCCGGTTGGGCGCTCTTGGAATTGCGTCGGTGAATTGCCTCGGTCTGAACCGGGAGTGAACCCGAAGGCCTTACTGGTTGCAGGCGCCAATCAGGGTTTCATATTGCGCGGTGACCCAGCCCAGGGCTTCTTCCGGATTGCGCTCTTCGATCTTGCCGATCATGCGCTCGAATACCACCGCAGAGCGGCTCTCATCCACGATGGTAAAGCTCTGACCCGTCATCACGACATTATAAAGGAAGAAGGCAATCGCCACCAACAGGATGCCGCGCAGAACCCCAAAGAAGAAGCCTGCGCCCTGATCCAGCCCGCCAAGGGCCGAACGCTGGACGAGAGAAGAAAACAGCGGCGTAAAGAACGACACCACAATCAACGCCAGTGCAAATACCGCCGCAAAGGCCGCGATGATCGACAATTCGCAGCTGTCTGCGATGAATTCGCCGATGACCGGGATCTCTGCCATCAGGGGTTCGACCTGTGGTGCAAACAAAAAGGCCAGAATAGCGGCTGCAATCCAACCGGCGATTGCCATTGCTTCACGCACCAGCCCGCGCGAATAGGCCAGCAGTGCCGATACAACAATGACCAGGGCCACAACCCCGTCGATAATGGTGAAACCTTCCATGTCCCTCGCCCGTTAACCTGCGATCCGTATTTTCTGCGACTTTAGCCAGCTCCGAAGTATTCGCCAACAAAACCGGCCAGATCGGAGGCCTGCCGCAGTGCAAGACCCTCAACCGCGACGGATTTACCACCACTTGGAGCTATGGCTGCCGTGAAACCAAGTTTTTGCGCTTCTTTCAACCGGTTTTCGGTCTGAGGGGCCGGTCGCAGGGCGCCAGAGAGCGATATTTCTCCGAATACCACCGTATCGGCGGGCAGGGCGGTGTCTTCGCGCGCACTCAGAAGGGCAGCGGCAACAGCCAGATCTGCTGCCGGTTCGGAGATTTTCATGCCGCCTGCGACGTTGAGATAGACATCAAGCCCCGCAAAGGGAATCCCGCAGCGCGCTTCAAGCACGGCAAGGATCATTGCAAGGCGCGAGGAATCCCAGCCGACCACCGCCCGGCGGGGCTGGGAGTGGGGGGAAGGCGCGACCAATGCCTGCATTTCCACCAGGACCGGACGGGTGCCTTCGATGCCGGAAAACACGACCGAGCCGGGCGAGGGCGTGCCACGTTCCGACAGAAACAGGGCAGAGGGGTTGCGAACTTCGCTCAACCCGCCGCCGGTCATCTCGAAAACGCCGATCTCGTCTGCCGGGCCAAAGCGGTTTTTGACAGCCCGCAGGATGCGGAACTGATGGCCGCGCTCGCCTTCGAAATAAAGAACCGTGTCGACCATATGTTCAACAACCCGAGGGCCCGCAATCTGGCCTTCCTTGGTCACATGGCCGACCATGATGATGGAGATGCCATTGGTCTTGGCGAATGTGGTCAGCTCATGCGCAGCGGCGCGCACCTGGCTTACCGAACCTGGCGCGCTGTCCACATGATCGGCCCACATGGTCTGGATCGAGTCGATGATCGCAAGCTGCGGCCTTTCGGCCTCCAGCGTTGTGAGGATGTCGCGCAGATTGGTTTCCGCAGCGAGCTTTACAGGTGCTTCTGCCAGTCCAAGGCGTTGCGCACGCATCCGCACCTGTGCGCTGGCCTCTTCGCCGCTGACATAAATCGTCTTCAGCCCCGAACGCGCAAACTGCGCGGCGGCCTGCAGCAGCAACGTGGACTTACCGATCCCCGGATCGCCACCCACCAAAATGGCCGAGGCAGGCACAAGCCCGCCCCCCAGAACACGGTCCAGCTCGCCCACACCACAGCAGGTGCGCGGCGGCGGTGTTTCCTCTGTTGCCAGATCGCTCAGCGGGATGGTCTTGCCGCGCCGCATGCCAAGGGATTTGGACGCAGGCCCGCCCTTGGACAGACCCTTGTCTTCGGTGATCGTGTTCCACTCGCCGCAGCCATCGCAGCGCCCGGACCATTTTGAGAAGGAGGCTCCGCAGGCAGAGCAGGAAAATGTTGTCTTAGCCATGCGCTAGCTGTGGCAGATGTTTCCGGTTTGTTCAAGCGCTGTGGCGCCCCAAACCGGTCATGCGAGGCGCTGCCTCGCGCTCCGGGATATTTGGGGCCAGAAGAAGGGGCACGCAGATCATCTTCTGGCCATAAGTATCCCGGGGGAGGCCGAAGGCCGGGGGCAGCGCCCCAGTCTAGCCGTCCTGTTGGCGCAGCTGGCGCGCGGTCCAAAGTGACAGGGCAATTGACGCCAGAATACAGCCCGTAAACAGATAAAGCCCCCAGGCGGTCTCAATCGTGGCATAGCCGATGCCTTTGGCCAGGGTGATATAAAGCGCGATGAGAAACACATCCGCCATCGCCAGTTTGCCCAAGACATGCAGCACCGGCTGCACCTTGGCGTCCAACAGGCCCCACTGCACGAGCGCCAGCCCGATGGTTTTGAGGTAGGGCGCAAAGATCGCAAAAACCGTCACCGTGAGGGCCAGGATCACGTCACTTCCCCAAAGGCTCTGCAGGCCGGTGACTACCGAGATTTCGCTCAGCCCGAAAATCGGCAACAACCCCGCCCGCATCAGCGGTGCAAACCAGGCGATGGGGTAGAGGATCAGCAGCGAGAGGGTGAGGAGGCGGAGGATCATGGCGGCTCGTTTTAATCGGTTTCGCCAAGACTTGTGCGTTTAGTGCCGGATTTGAAAGGGGGAAAACAGAAGCGCGCGCACCAGCCGGCTCGCTTGCGGTCCGGCGGAAGTACTTTGAGCAGGTGAAAGGATGGCAAGGTTTCTTACTGGAAGCTGTCTTGACAGACCGGTCTAGCAAAGTGGGACGCGGCGTAGGCCACTGGGGGCAGGGCAGCAATGAGGAGGAGGACAAACGCATCGCTCAAGCGTGGGCGCAGCTTGCTGCGAAACGCTTGGACGATCCAGTCTAGCATGGTGCTGGCGAACAACAGCACAAAAACCAATGCGTTCAGGCCTTGTGGCAGGAGTTGGCTGCTAACTCCGGGCGATACCCAATTTGCCGCCAGCAGGCCGGACCAGAGAAGTGCAGAGACGATCCCGATTGCACCACGGGGTGAGGCTTGCCCATTCAGTCGTTTAGCAATCAGGGAAAGGCCGACGACCACAGGCAGGGCCAGGATGATGTAGGACATCGCAACCGCATAAGGGGTCGGGGCGGAGCCAAAAAGGTGATAAAGTGGAAGGCAATCCTTAGCCAATCCTCACCGCACCGCCTCGATCGGGCCCTCCGCGCGACCGTGGATGAATTGCTCCATGTAGGGATCACCGGATTGGTCCATCTCGGCCACCGGGCCAGTCCACTGGATCACGCCTGCGTGCAGCATCGCCACATTGTCGGCAATCGCGCGGACAGAGGTCATGTCGTGGGTGATGGTCATGGCCGTGGCGCCCATCTCAACCACGATCTCGCGGATCAGATCATTGATGACGCCCGACATGATCGGGTCGAGGCCGGTGGTGGGCTCATCAAAAAAGATGATCTCCGGCTCTGCTGCAATTGCGCGCGCCAGGCCCACACGTTTCTGCATGCCGCCCGACAGTTCCGCAGGTAGGCGATCCGCGACATCGGCCTTCAACCCGACACGGCGCAGCTTTTCAATGGCGATCTCGCGGGCTTCCTCTACCGGGCGTTTGAGAGAGCCGCGCAGCAGGCGGAAGGCCACATTCTGCCAGACGGGGAGGGAGTCAAACAGCGCAGCCCCCTGAAACAGCATGCCAAAGCGGGCCAGAAAGGCATCGCGATCGCCACTGTCTGCGGGTTTGCCATCGACAAGAATTTCACCGCTATCGGGTTTGATCAGCCCCAGAATGCTCTTGAGTGCGACGGATTTGCCAGTGCCGGAACCGCCGATGATCACCATGGAGGACCCCTTGGGGATCTCCAGTGTCATGCCTTGCAGCACCTTGTTGTCGCCAAAGGCTTTGTGGACGTTTTCCAGACGGATCATAGCGAAAAGAACACCCCGGTCAGAACGAAGTTGGCAGCGAGGATCAGGACGGCTGCGGCTTCAACCGACCCTTTGGTGGCACGTCCAACGCCCTGGGCGCCCCGGCCGGACTGCATGCCGTAGTAGCAGCCCATGGTCGCGGCGATGGTGCCAAAGGCCGCACCCTTGACCAGCGACGAGATGATGTCGCGGGCTTCGAGGAAATCAACCGTGTTCTTGAGATAGGCCGCGGGGTTGAAGCCCAGGTTCTGCGTTGCAACCACATAGCCGCCCATGATGCCGATGATATCACCCACCCCGACGAGAACCGGAACCGTCAGCAGCGCCGCCAGCACCCGTGGCGCGACCAGGTATTTCATCGGGTGGGTCGACAGGGTGACCAGGGCGTCGATCTGTTCGGTTACCTTCATTGTGGCGATTTCGGCCGCAATGGAAGAGGTGACGCGGGCGGCGATCATCAGACCCACGAGAACAGGGCCAAGTTCGCGCACCATGCCGATCGCCACGATCTGCGGGACCACGGCTTCGGCATTGAACCGCGCCCCGCCAGCATAGATTTGCAGCGCCAGCGCGCCGCCAGTAAAGATCGCCGTGAGCCCCACAACCGGCAGCGAAAGCCAGCCGACCTGGAGCAGCGCATTCAGCACTTCGCGCGGGTAATAGGGCGGGCGCACCATGTGGCTGAAGGTCGACAGGCCAAAGATCGCCACCCGGCCAACAGCGCCTAGCGCGCCCAGAACCATTTGCCCCAGACGCGCCAGAAGTGCGAGGGGCGAGAGCGGCGAAGGATGGCTCATCCGGTGTAGCTCCGTGCGTAGCGGCTGCCGAGAGACGTCAGGATCTCATAGCCAATGGTGCCGCCTGCGTCGGCCAGCATGTCAACGGTCTGTTGTTCGTTCAGGATCGTCAGATGGCTGGGGCTGTCAGGCAAATCCGTGATGTCCACGGTAATCAGATCCATCGACACCCGGCCCGCAACAGGGCAGGGGGTGTCGCCTGCAAAGACAGAAATTCCGCCATTTCCAAGCGCACGGTGCAGCCCGTCCGCATAACCCGCCGCCACGGTCGCGATGCGGCTTGGGCGTTGCGCGCTCCAGGCATTGCCATAGCCAACGGTCTCGCCCACATCCAGATCACGGATCTGGATCACCGGCAGATCAAGCTGAGCCACTGGCAAGGCGTCGCCAAAGGGCTGGCCGCCATAAAGGCCGATACCGGGGCGGCACAGATCAAAGTGGTAGTTGCGCCCCAGCAGCAAGCCACCGGTTGCCGACAGTGACCGCGGCACATCCAGCCCATCAGTCAGCTCGGAGAATGTCTGCAGCTGCTGTGCATTCATCGGATGCGACGGCTCATCCGCACAGGCGAGATGCGACATCACCAGCACCGGGCCCTGGCCCAATGCGATGTCTCGCACCGCTGCCCATTCGGCGGCTTCCATGCCAAGCCGGTTCATTCCGCTGTCAAGTTGCACGCCAAAGGCATGGCCCGGGAGGCTCTCGAAATGGCGCAGCATCTGGTCAAGCGAGTTGAGCATCGGCGTCAGCTGGAAGTCGCGCAGCAATTTGGCGTCGCCCTCCATATGACCTGCAAAAACCGAAATGCCGGGGCCAGGCCCGAGCGCGCGGCGCAAGGCCACGCCTTCTTCGGCGATCGCCACAAAGAAATTGCGCGCACCGGCCTTGGCCAGCGCCTGGCCGACACGGCCTGCATCCAGCCCATAGCCGTTGGCTTTGACCACTGCTGCGGTCTCGCAATTGGTCAGCGCGTCGAGATTGCGCCAGTTGGTCACCAGCGCGTCCAGATTGATTGTCAGTTTTGCCGTACTCATGAGGTGTTCATGACATGCAGGCGGCGAGGGTCAAGTGGAATTCACCTCATCGCGCTCCTGCTGGTGCACGTCATAGGCCGCTTCCAGCTCAGCGCGCAGGAAATCGGCGAAACGGATCGGGGCAAACTGCGCCTCTCCGGTGCCGGGGAGCGGAGCGATCTGCGTGTTCACATGCGGATCAAAGAAAAACGGGATGGAGTGGCGCTCTCGTCCGGAGCGGTTGATGACACGATGGGGCGTGGATAATAGCCGCCCGTTGCTCATCCGGTGCAGCATATCACCGACATTCACCACCAATGTGCCAGCCTTGTAGGGCGCATCGACCCAGTGACCTGCGGGCGTGCGGACCTGCAGCCCGCCGACCTGATCCTGCGCCAGCAGGGTCAGACATCCGAAATCCGTATGCGGTGCCGAGCCGTAAAGGTCATCGGGGCTGCGTTCCGGTTGGGGCGGATAGTGCAAAAGCCGAAGCCAGATGGTCGGCGTGTCAAAGGCATCCATGATGCTGTGATCGCGCACCTCAGCCGCCAAGAGCGCAACGCGCATCAGGCGGCGACCAAGGCCGGTCATGGCCTGGGCATAAGCCTCGAGCACTGGGCGAAACCCGTCGAGATCCGGCCATTGGTTCGGCCCGCTCAGATAGACCGCTGGATCCTCGGTCGCATCTTCACGCATCATCATGAAGCTGGCGGATTGATTGGGTTTCGTCACATCCGCAAGGGTCGAGTTCACGTCAGTCGAGGTGTTGATCGGGATGTAGCCACGATGGGTCTTGTTGACGGCGACGGCCATCTTCTTGTCCATCGGCATTGCGTGAAACTGGCGGGCTGCGTCGAACATCGCATCAATCAGCGTCTGTGGAACGCCGTGGTCGCTGATGTAGCCAAAGCCGGTGGTGCCGTAGGCCTCACGAAACGCAGACGCAAGCTCTGCGTCGCTGCGCGCACCCAGTGAAAGGACCGGGATTTCAGTAAATTCTGTCAAGGAACTGCCTTTTGCTTTGTGGGAAGGAGAGGGGGCGCTATTGCCCCTCGCTAACCCGCAAAGCGTTTCCGGCGATGACCGAAATGCCGTTCCAGAATGACACGGCGGTTTTTATGTGACTGTTGCAAGCACATGAAAGAAAAAGGCCGCGTGGACGAGATTCTGTCAAGCCAGAAGAGCAGCCCAATCCGAACTTGTGGCCGGTTGGGCTGCGCCGGTTGGACTGCACTGTGTGTGCCAATGGCACGATCAATACTCTGGGGCGTGTTCCTGCTGCCAGGCCTTGGCCAGGTTGCCAAAGCGGGTGAACTGCGCCTCAAAGGACAGCTCCACCGTGCCGATGGGACCGTGACGCTGTTTGCCGACAATGACTTCGGCCTTGGCGTGCAGTCGCTCCATCGCCTGCTTCCATTCTTCCATCTTGTCCAGCTCGTGATCGCCCGGCTTTTCCCGTTCCTTGTAGTATTCTTCACGGAACACGAACATGACGACGTCGGCATCCTGTTCGATCGAGCCTGATTCACGCAGGTCAGACAGCTGCGGGCGTTTGTCTTCCCGGCTTTCCACCTGACGCGACAGCTGCGACAGCGCGATCACCGGGATGTTCAGCTCCTTGGCGATGGCCTTCATGCCCATGGAGATTTCTGCAATCTCGTTCACCCGGTTGTCAGACATACCACGGCACAGCTGCAAATAGTCGATCACCAGAAGATCAAGCCCATGCGTCCGCTTCAGACGTCGTGCGCGGGCCGCCAGCTGCGAGATCGGGATGGCAGGCGTGTCGTCGATAAACAGCGGGCAACTTTCGAGATCCTTTGCCGCCTGCACAAAGCGGCGGAACTCTTCCTCTGTCATGTCACCCTGACGGATCTTGTGAGACGAGATCTCGGAGGCTTCCGCCAAAATACGGCCCGCCAGCTGTTCTGCTGACATTTCGAGCGAGAAGAAGCCAACCACGCCACCATCAACGGCGCCCTCGCTGCCATCCTGCTTCACGCCCCGTTTGTAGGCCTTTGCCACGTTGAAGGCGATGTTGGTTGCAAGCGAGGTTTTCCCCATCGAAGGACGGCCCGCAAGGATCAAAAGGTCCGATGGGTGCAGGCCACCAAGTTGTTTGTCGAGGTCGGCAAGGCCGGTGGAAATCCCCGCCATGCCGCCGCCGCGCTGATAGGCCTCATTGGTGACGTTGACCGCCTCGGTCACGGCCTTGAGGAAGGATTTGAAGCCGCTTTCCGTCTGGCCCTGTTCTGCCAGCTGGTAAAGCGATTGTTCCGCCTCGACGATCTGTTCCTTTGGCTCGGACGCGACATCGACGCGGCGCGCCTTGTCCGCGATGCTGCGCCCCAGGGCAATCAGCTCGCGCCGGATCGCCAGATCATAGATCATCTGTGCATAGTCCCGCACCGCAAAGGCGGAGATCGACGCGCCAGCGAGCTTGGCCAGATAGGCCGGCCCGCCCAGTTCCTTGAGCCCTTCGTCGTCCTCCATGAACGCCTTGAGGGTCACGGGAGAGGCCAGCGCGTTCTTGGAAATGCGAGCGGCCGCGATTTCATAGATTCTGGCGTGGACCGGATCATAGAAATGCGCCGAGTTGATGATAGAGGCCACCCGGTCGTAGATATCGTTATTGGTCAGGATCGCGCCCAGAAGCTGCTGTTCGGCCTCAACAGAGTGGGGCAGGATGCTGGCATCATCGTCTGCGGCGTCTTCGCCCTTGGGGGCGGCGGGCAGATTGGGGTCAAAAGGCGTGATGTCGTTCATTGCGGCTCTCGTTGTTGGACCCGATTTATAGAGGATCAGGCCCCGGTCTGGCTATCTGGAAAACCCTGTGGGTTTTGTGTGGGTAAGGTGCCTTTGGCCTGTGCGCAACCCTATGAATAACTCGGGGGCTGCCCTGTGGGGCATCTGTGGAAAACCATCTGCTGGCTGCAGATCCACGCAAATCCGTCAACGCGCAGGATTGCCGTGCCTTGGTGATCGGTCGGTGCAGGCGGTCAGCATCTAGCGACAGGTGCCGCCATCAGCGCCGATATGTGGTGACAAAGGTGTCTGCGCCTTGGCCTGCATCCAGGGCGCAGCGGGGCTGGCTCAATGAAAACGGGCGACACAGGTGCTGCGCCGCCCGTCTGTCACTGAACCTAATGAGGCGGCCACGCCGGGCCGCCAAGGGGCATCAGGCGGATTTATGCGCATCCTGCCAGGCGCGCGGATCGTTCAGGAATTTCTCGACCTCATTCAGCGTCTCTTCGCTGAAGCTCTTCTGTGCCTTGGCTTCGGCCAGAACATCCCACCAGGTGCACAGATAGTGCAGCTCCACACCGTGGTCGCCCAGGCGTTTGGTGGTTTCGGGGAAGATGTCGTAATAGAAAATCACTGCAGTATGGCCGCAGTCTGCGCCGGTTTCGCGGATCGCATCGACAAAGGACAGTTTAGAGCCGCCATCGGTGGTCATGTCCTCGACCAGCAGCACGCGCTGGCCTTCGCTCATCACCCCTTCGATGCGCGCATTGCGGCCATAGCCTTTGGGTTTTTTGCGCACATAGGTCATCGGCAGCGCCATCCGCTCGGCGACCAGCGCACCAAAGGGAATGCCTGCCGTTTCACCGCCTGCGATATTGTCAAACGCTTCAAAACCCGCATTGCGCATCACGGTCACGGTCAGGAAATCCATCAGCGTGGTACGGATGCGAGGAAAGGAGATCAGCTTGCGGCAGTCGATGTAGCTCGGTGAGGGCAGACCCGATGCGAGCGTATAGGGCGTTTCCGTGTTGAAGTTCACGGCACCGATTTCCAGCAGCATACGCGCCGAAAGACGCGCAATCTCTTCGCGGGAGGGGTAGGAGGTAGGGATCATGGGCTCATCCTTTGGGGCAGCGCGGGTCGCCGGTGGCATTTGCCTCCGGCGGGGATAATTTGGGCAGGTGGAAGATCAGGCGACTTTCCAGAACACGTCAAAGCCGGGGTCGAACACCGTGACGGGGCCGTCTTGGGTTTCGATCTTCTGGGGGAAGGCAACGGGCGTGGCCTGTTTTTCAAGCGTCAGGCTTTCGCTGTTGACGGGCAGGCGGTAGAAGGCCGGGCCGTTTTCAGAGGCAAAGCCTGCCAGTTTGTCGAGCGCGTTTTCTTCTTCGAACACATGGGCGAGCAACGGCATCGTGTTGGGTGCCGTAAAGCAGCCGGCACAGCCGCATTCGCTGAGCTTGTTGGGGTCGGTGTGCGGGGCAGAGTCGGTGCCGAGGAAATAGCGCCTGTCGCCTGAGGTGGCGGCGGCTCGCAACGCCAGACGGTGTTCTTCACGTTTGGCCACGGGCAGGCAATAGTAGTGGGGTTTGATGCCACCAACGAGGATGTGGTTGCGGTTGATGATCAGGTGGTGCGTGGTGATCGTCGCACCCAGATCCTTGTCCTGGCTTGCCACATAATCGACTGCGTTTTTGGTGGTGATATGTTCCATCACCACGCGCAGGCCGGGGGTTGAGCGGCGGATCGGGTCCAGCACACGGTCAATGAAAACGGCCTCGCGGTCGAAGATGTCGATGTCGTGGTCTGTCACCTCGCCATGGGTGCACAGCGGCAGGCCGATCTCTGCCATCTTGTCCAGAACCGGGCGCACCTTGTCGAAGTCACGCACACCAGAGGCCGAGTTGGTGGTGGCGCCTGCTGGGTACAGTTTGACTGCCTTCACCAGGCCCGATGCATGGGCTGCCGCCAGATCCTCGGGATCGGTATCTTCGGTGAGGTAGAGCGTCATCAACGGCTCAAAGGTCATCCCCTCTGGCAGGGCGGCCAGGATCCGGTCGCGATATGCTGCCGCATCTGCACCTTTCACCACCGGGGGCACCAGGTTTGGCATGATGATCGCACGGGCAAAATCACGGGCAGTTTCGGGCAGGACGGCCTGCAGCATGGCGCCGTCGCGCAGGTGCAGGTGCCAGTCATCGGGGCGGGGGATGGTGAGCTGAACGGTCATGGCGCTCGCGTAGCACAAGGTTGCCCATGAGGGAAGCGAGGCTTTTGACGCAGCGTTTGCTGCGGGCTCAGTGAACGCGGCTCATCGGCTTGGCGGCAGTCTGAACTCGCCCGCTTCGGCACGTTTTTCCAGGTTCTGCAGGCGACGGCGGAACCTCGGGGCACGCATTCTTTGGGCCACGTTGCGACACAGGAGCGTGACCAGATAGGGCCTGTCATCCTGATCAAGCCGCGCCATCACGTTGCGCAGGTAGGCCGCATTGTTGCGCCGCGCGCGGTAAAGCTGAAAGAACCGCCGCTTGGTGAGCTTGCCTGCCCCGGCGAGGGCGATGGTGTTGTAGAGGATCTCCATCTCGATCAGGCGGGTTTGCACCGTGCCACCGAGATTTGGCAGCGCCAGCCGGGTTACATTCTTGCGCGCAAAAAGCGCTGCGTGCATGGCGTCGAGGTGCTGGTGTGGATCATAAAGGACAAACCCCTCCTGCGCTGCATCCATCATGTCTGGCGCATAGCCATAGCGGCTGGTGAAATCGAGGCGACGTTCTTCGCTAAAGCGCTCGTCCCAGCCCGCGATTGCCGGATCCAACGTGGCCTGCGGCTGGATCGCGACAACCGTTGCACCAGGCGCAGCAACCGAAAAGGCGGCCGCCGCATAACCGCAGGGGCCAGCGCCATAGAATACGACCTTGTCGAATTCCTCGAAAAAGCCATCGTCGATCAGCTGGTCGAAAAATCCAAAGATGCGTTCGTTGCGAAACCAGGTGTCCCCGTTGGAGACAAGGCACAGATGCGACCAGCCGAGGTTCTTGACCAGATCAAAGCCCAAAGGCTGTGCCACGTCAGAGAGGTTGTGAATGCCCTGGATCGTTTCAAAGCTGACCAGGAGCGTGTTTCCCTGATCAATGAACGTGGCGAAATGGCGATTTCCCAGCGGCTGATACATGCCGTTTTCTTCGGCCAGTGCAGCCATGCGGGCCTGCCACTGGACGGGTTTCAGCCCGGACAGATCTTCGTCCAGCGTGTCCATCGTATCCTGCTGCATTGCCTTGTCCTTTTGCCCTGCACGGAAGGGGGCCGCGCATGGATGGGTTTCGCCGTTCATTTCTAAGGGCGAAATAAGGCTAAAATTGGAAATTGTAAGGCCGCTTTGCAGGCCTCCGGTGCCGGGGAACAGCACTGCGCGCCCGCCGGACGAGGGGACCTCAGCCGTCTGCGCTGTCCTGAGGGTCGGGGCCGGCCTGGCGGGCCAGGGCGGCAAATCCTGCCAATGTCTGGGCAGTGGTTGGGCTGATCAGACGCGAGGGCGGCGTCATCATGAGGCGCGAAAACAAGGTCCGGTACTGGTCTTGCTGCATCAGCTGACGAAACCGGCCGTGGCGCCAGTCGACCGCACGGGCGTGCAGCTTGGCGAGTTTGCCATCGGCAAACAGCAGATCACTGATGGCCCGGCGTGCTGGTGCATAGCGGTTGATGCTGTTGTCCTCGTCCGTGTTGAAATTGCGCTCGACCCAGTAATCCATGCCAAGTTGGTCACTGCTGTGAACGGCACGGCCACGATCCGCCTTGAGCACATAGCTTTCCATCGCGCCAAGCGGATAGTGGTTGAGTTGCACCAGATCAAAGTTGGCTTGCCCGTAGTTGGAAAACACCCGCTGCGTCTTGAAACTGCTGTCGAGTTCGCGGCCCGAGCCGTCAAACCAGCGATGGCTGTCAAGCGCGGCCTCGTCGGCGGGGCTGCGGGGCCGGTGCACACCGGTTTTGCGATAGGTGCCGTCGTTGCGATAAAGCGTCTTGAACATCGCCGCCCGCCACGGCCAGTGGATCACCTCCGGAGCACAGCGCAAAAACTGCTCGGTCACGGGGCGGTCTTCGTAGCGGATGGTGTCCCCATTGCCGAACAGACGCCAGGTCAATGTCACGGCATCTGCATCCGGCAGGGCCTCCAACAGGTCACTGATCTGACCGTTGCCCGTGTGGATGTTGACGAACTCATCGATGTCCAGCGCAAGGATCCAGTCTGCCTTGCGGGTCAGCCGGTGCTTGTCTGCCTTTTTCAGAGCCGCGAACTGGATCCCGCTCTTGTCATAGGGGGGATCGTTCCGCAGATGGGTGATATGGCCCAGGTCTTCCAGACGGTCGAGCATCCGGTCGCTGCCATCTTGGCAATCATTGGACAGCACCAGAATATCGCTAAAGCCGACGGCCTTGTGGTGGGCGATCCATTCCAGCAGAAACGCGCCTTCGTTGCGTTGGGTCAGGATGGCGAGGCTGCGCATCGGATCACCAATCAGAGCGGAAGACCGCTACCTTGCCATGGGACCAGCGCGGGTAAAACACCAACCCCGCAGCATCCAGACAGGCAAACAGCCGTCGGATGCCCTCTTTGCCAATCCACTGAGGGTGGGTTTCGATCAGAACCGCGCGCAAGCCGCTCAGATCCATCTGTGGCAATAGATCCGCCTCGGCGCCCTCGATATCGCAGATCAGAACACTGGGCTTCAGCTCCGCAATCACCGCATTCATGTCGAGCGCCGGAACGTCGACCTCCTCCTGATGCGGCTCATCCTCCATCGCAGAGAGCGAGGATGCCAGAAAATTCTCCCGCACATAAAAGGTCTGCTTGCCCGCTTTGGGGGCCAGAACAGCGTGGGTCAGATAGGCGTTGGTGACGCCATTGGCCGCGTGAACGCGCCGGATGTAGGGGATGAGGTGGGGGTTTGCCTCGTAGGAATGGACAGATGCAGCTTCTGTCTTGGTGGCGACCAGGGTGGACATGAAGCCGATGCCACCACCAAGCTCCATCACGACATCACCCGGTTTGATAAGCTGCTGAGCGGCCTGTGCTTCCTTAGCCTCGTAGGTGCCCGCCCGCAGCATCTTGCGCACCCGTGGCGGCACGATGTCCGGCGCCCAGGGAAAGCGCATGCCAAGACATTTGAGATGCTTTTCAGCAGCGCCGGACTGGCCTTTTTTCTGCCGCTCGGATGACGTCTCGATTTCTGCCTCAGCCATGTCTCAGCTCTCCATATCCAGGGCCAGCGCATAGGCGACCCGCTCATCTGCTCGCAGCTTGACCTTGAGAGCCTGAAAGAACAGCTCTTCGAATTCTGGGGTCTTGTGCAGCTCTGCGACCTTTGCGCGATGCCAGTTCAGACCGTCCTCATGCAGATTGCGCAGGATATCATCCTGCATCAAGCGGTCATATTCCGCGCGAAGCCGCGGCAGGTTGCGTTTGATGGTCAGATCCTTGTGGTCGTTCCAATCCATCCGGATCCAGTAGTTGAGCCCGATCGAGCGATCCACATGCAGCGCGCGGCCGCGTTGGCGTTTGATCAGAAAACTCTCTGCCGACCGCAGCGCGTAGTGATTGAGCTGGATCAGGTCATAGCCGATGCTGCGCCGGGAGTTGCGCCAGCCGTTGTCCACGGCCTCCTCGGTCATGTCCTGACCTGAGCCATTGACCCATTTGACCGCGCCACGCTGATCTTCCAGCAGCTTGTTGGGCCGGTGGCAGCTGATCTTCTGATAGGCGCCAATGTTGCGGAACATGGTTTTGAACCCCCAGACCGTGTGTGGCTTGGGGCAGAATTTGGGCGCGCAGCTGTCGAATTGGTCGATCACGAAATCATCGCGCAGCGTGGTCTGGTCGTTGTGACCAAACAGCCGCCAGGTCATCGCAATATTGCTGGCATCTGGCACTGCGGCAAACAGATCGGGCAGGGTGCCGTTGCCGCAGCGAATATTCATGAACTCATCCACGTCTATGTGAATGACCCAGTCCGCATTGCGGATCAGCGGTTCTTTCAGCGACTGGTTCAGGGCAAATTGCTGCGGAGAATTGCCGCGCCAGTCGTCATTTTTGCGATGCTGCACAACGCCCATGTCCTGCAAGCGATCAAGGATCTCGCTGGTGCCATCCTCACACCCGTTGGTGTAAATCAGAAAGTTGTCCACACCTATCGCGCGATGATAGGCGACCCATTCAACGATATAGGGCGCTTCGTTCTTCATGCAGCCGACAATCACGGCGCCTGTGCTGCCCTCAGGCAGCGCGCGGGGGCTCAGCGGGGCAAAGGGTGGGCGCTCAACAGTTTCATCCAGCTGACCCATCGTGTTGTGTGGCGCAAGTGGTGATTGACGCAGCTTGTCCAGGTTGGCGAGTGCCTGTGGCGGCAAGAGGTCCCTTGCACCGTCTGACAGCGGGGCGAGGCGCTGGGCGGCTGTGGCGGGTTTGGCTTTTGCGGTCGCGGGCGGCTTCACAGGCACAAGTCCCCGCGCGTCGCGCGCTTCGGCACTGGCTTTTTCAAGGCGGGGCAGGGCTGCAAGCAGGGCGTGACTTGCGCGATACCCCTCTTCGGCGTCTGCCTCTGTCCAGCTGAGGGGGCCATCTGCACCCATAGTGTCCGCAAAGCCCAAGAGCAGCGCGGGGCGCAATCCGGGATGAGCCTGCACAAGGGCGCGGTTCTGATCTGCAAAATGACGGTCAAGCGCAGACAGATCTGCCTCAGAAGGGCCGCTGCCTGCAAGTGTCTGGTCCGCCAGCACAGTGCGCCAGGTTGCGCGCGGGACAATCATGTCCGGTCTGGCCTGCAGCAACTGCAGGATCCGCTGGTTCAGTCGCCGCCACCGCGCCAGCGTGGCCCAGGAGGGAACATCTGGCTGCTCTGCCTTGCCTGCGCGACCAAGAGGCATCGTTAGGTCAAAACACGTCGCCAGATGATCGGTTGCCGAACGATCGTAGATCTGCGCGGCGTCATGGCTGAAAAGCCGCACGGCATCTGCCCCAAATACCGCCGCCCAGGCCTGTTCCATCGCATGGTAGTCAAGCCAGAATGGCGCAATCTGGGTGGCCTCAAACAGCCCAGCCCGCGGATCCACCTTGCGTCTGGACATATCGTCAATGCAGGACTGCCACCAACCTGCGCCCGTCTCCATAAGCGCCAGATCACGGTCCAGTCCGATTGCACGTCCCTCCTGCAATTGGGCCGCATAGGTGCGCAGCACGCCTTCAGAGGCGCTGGGGACAATTGCGGTGATGCGGATGTCGTCCCCAAACTGGCGCAGAAAATCGAACAGACGCTCAATCTCTGCAGGGCGGTGCAGTTGACTGGCCAGCTGGGCCGCAGACAGGATCAGGCGCTGAGGCCGCGCAGCGTCTATCTCCCGCGACAGATCATCTTTCAGCGCAGCCCGCAGCGCGGCCTGGGTGTCGCCGTCGCGAAACCCGCGATTGTACCGCAGCGGATCAATGTGGTCGGGGTCGGTGATGGCCATGAACAAGCGGGTGTGATTGCGCCTGCCGGGGGCACGGGGAAATAGAACGCCCCCTTGCAGCAGAAGGTCACGCCGGTCTGCCAGCATCCGCTGGACACGCTCCGCGCCAAGGTGGTCAGGCCCGATATGAAGATCGATGCGCATCAGCTGTCGCCCTCTGCCTTGCGGTTGACATTGGCCTTGCCCCACCACGGCAGATCCCGGCCCACATGGGCGGCGACCTGCGATTGAGCGTCGGGGGCGCTCACGTCGACTTCTAGGTAGGCAGGATCATCGCGGAACCAATGCGCAAGCGCCTCATAATGGCCCTCAATCCAGCGCTGCTGCTGTTCCTCTGACTTGCCATAGCCAATGGGCAGGCCGGGCACGGTGCTGGCGGGCAGACGACGGCTGCCTAGGTTGTTCCAGCGCATGATCGACTTGGAATGGGCAACAGGATCGCGGCGCGTTGCGATGAACCTGACGTCGGGATGGCAGGCACGGATGGCTTGCAGCATGGCAAAGTCGAACTGCGGCCAGACCGAGAACTTGCCGTGAATAAAGGAGATTTCTGAAAGCGCATCGTACTCCCGCATCAGCGCCATCGGATCTCCGTGATCGTAGAGCCCGCGATAAAGCAGGCCGCCAACAAAAATGCGCCGCTTGCCCGGCGTGTCTTCTTCACGGGCGCGCAAGCGGTGGTCGGCCACACGATAGCCCGCTGCCTCCAGTGCCTTGCCAAGCGTCGTGGTGCCGGATTTCGGCAGGCCAAGGTTGATGACCTTCAGGCTCATGTCGTGGCCTCCAGTTCTTTGATCAGGGCGCATTCCGCAGCGGGCATGGCGGGGGTGTCCAGCAGCGACTGGCGCAGGCTGCGGTACGCGGGCATCTGCATCAATTCGGCACAGCGCGCCCGGTGGCGATCCACACAGAGGTGGTGCAGTCGGGCGATCTCTGGATCCGCCATCAGATCTGCAAGCGCGTCTGTCAGGGCAGGCAGATGCCGTTGGATAGAGCGGTCCTGCCAGGCCGGATCATTGCGCGCCTGCCAGTAGCCAAGATCAAAATCACGATGCTCGCGGTTCACGTCGCCCCGATCGTTTTTGACCAGATAGCTGTCGAGAGAGCGCAGCGCATAATGGTTCAGTGTCGCAAGACGACGCGCACCCCGTGCCGGAAATTTGCGGATCCAGTCCTGTGAGGACGTCATCAGGAAACGATGTGGCACCGCGCGACCGGATCCATCGGCCCAGCGGGGGCGCTCGGACTTGGCAAGTTTGGCCGAAAAGAACGGACGATGCGCGCCGTAGTACTGTAGCGGAAAATCCTTGCGCACGAGGGTTTTGACCTCGATTGCGGTCTGTCCGTTCCACAGATCCGGGGTGTGAGAGCGATCAAACTGCGCAATCACGGGCCTGTCTTCAAACCTTTGGATGCCGCAGTTGGCAAAGAACTGGAAGGTGACAGAGATCGCCTGCACGTCGCCCGCGGCTTCGATCAGGGCGGCAAAGCTATGATCGCCCACATGAATGTTCACGAACTCGTCCACATCCGCAATCCAGACCCAATCAGCGCCTTGCACAACCGGCTGATGGCGGGCGTGTTTCAGCGCCTCCATCTGATAGTTGCGCCCCTCCGCCGGGTTGGGAAGATGCTGCACCAGTCCGCGCTCCGCGAGCGCCGTCAAAAGAAGGTCGGTCCCGTCACTGCAATCGTTGGAATAAAACAGAAAATCGCTAACCCCGAGGAGGCGATGATAGGCGATCCATTCCAACAGGAAGGGGCCTTCGTTCTTGACACATGTCACTGCGGCGATGCGCATGCTCTCTCCTGCTCGCGACCGGTTTTTCCGGGTCTGCCTGCCGATGACATCCCGCCCAAGTCTGGACCGCAGCGGCGAGCGGGGCTCTCCTGTGGCGGGCGTCAGGTGGCGAAGACGTTGCATTTCAGTTGCTTGTCCCCGTCATCGCATCGGCATGGTCAGGGGTCAATGCAACCCCGGTCTGCTGCATTCGGTTGGCCTGCTGGTGTTGCCTATTGGACCAAAGTGGCAGGCGCAAACGCTTGACCGGTGGGTGGTGGCATGGCCCACTGCCATCAAACGTGGAGGAGAGCACAGATGACGCAGGACCGCGCTGCCAGCGGGCAGTCAGAAACCGGGGTGGGTGGATCAACGGATCTGCCCGGGTCAATTGATGCGGTCGAACAGATGCTGGCTGCGCAGGGCTATGTTGCAGACCGGGGTCTCGCCACTGTGGTGTTCCTGTCTCTCAAACTCGGCCGTCCCCTGTTTCTGGAGGGCGAGGCGGGCGTCGGCAAAACAGAGATTGCCAAAACGCTCGCCACGGCTTTGGGTCGCCGTCTGATCCGGTTGCAATGCTACGAGGGGCTGGATGCGGCAAGCGCTGTGTACGAGTGGAATTTCGCCGCTCAGATGATCGCAATCCGCACCGCCGAGGCAAGCAACACAGGCGCGGACCGCGATGCATTGCAGGCGGAACTCTTTGGCGATGATTATCTCATCCGCCGCCCTCTGTTGGAGGCGATGCAACCCGACCCGCGCGGCGCGCCCGTGCTGCTGATTGACGAGCTGGACCGCACGGATGAACCCTTCGAGGCGTTCCTTCTTGAGGCGCTGTCTGATTTTCAGGTGACGATCCCCGAACTTGGCACCGTCAAGGCCCCAGAGCCCCCCATCGTGATCGTAACATCCAACCGCACCCGCGAGGTGCACGACGCCCTGAAACGGCGCTGTCTTTATCATTGGGTGGATTATCCGGATTTTGACCGTGAAATGCAGATCCTCACTGCCCGCGCCCCGGATCTCGCGCCCCGCCTCTCGCAGGAGGTGGTGGCCTTTGTGCAGGCGTTGCGCACCGAAGATCTGTTCAAACATCCCGGTATCGCAGAAACCATAGATTGGGCGAACTGCTTGCTGGCCCTTGATGTGATTGACCTTTCGCCCGAAGTGATTGCCGACACTCTTGGCGCGATCCTGAAATATCAGGATGATATCACCCGTCTGCAGGGCTCCGAAGCCAAACGCATCCTCGATCAGGCCCGCGCCAATATCAACGAGGCGAGCGTGGATCCGTCTCGCCAAGACCGGACCTGATGCCCGAGTATCCGCCACTCCCCCTGCCAGAGAACCCACGCCTGGCACAGAACATTACCCATTTTGCGCGGGCTTTGCGCAGGGCGGGCCTGCCGATCAGCCCTGGCCGCGTCAGCGAGGCGGTCGCGGCTGTTGCCGCTGCGGGCTTTACCTCCCGGCAGGATTTTTACTGGACCTTGCATGCCTGTTTTGTGTCAAAGCCGGAACATAGGACCGTATTTGCGCAGATCTTTCGTCTATACTGGCGTGATCCCCGGTTTCTTGAACATATGATGGCGGCGATGCTGCCTGCGATCCGCGGCACGCAGGAAGAAAAGCCAGCGAAGCCAGCGCAGAAACGCGCGGCTGAGGCGCTGCTAGATGGGGCTGGCGCGCCGGATCTGCCAGACACTGAACAGCCGGAACCGCCCGCGCAGCTGGACTTGAATGCCGAATTGACCATGTCCAGCGAGGAACGGCTGCGCCAACTGGATTTCGAACAGATGAGCACCGCTGAAATCGCAGACGCCAAACGCATGCTGGCGAAGATGCAGCTGCCGATCCGGCCGATCCGCTCGCGGCGTCTGGTGCCGTCAGGGCAGGGCCGCCGGATCAACTGGCGTCGCACCATGCAGGCGGCGGCGCGCAAGGGGGGTGAAATCACCACATTGGCGCGTGCCGATCAGCGCCTGCGCTGGCCAAATCTTGTGGTTATCTGCGATATCTCCGGCTCGATGAGCCAATATTCCCGGCTGATCCTGCATTTCCTGCATGCGGTGGCCAACCGCAAAGGGCCGGGCTGGGCGCGGGTGCATGGGTTCACCTTTGGCACGCGGCTCACCAACATCACCCGTCACCTGGCAGAGCGCGATGTGGATGCAGCGCTCGCCGCCGCAGGGGCCGAGGCCCAGGACTGGGAGGGCGGCACCCGGATCGGGGCTTGCCTGCATGACTTCAACCGCGACTGGTCCCGCAGGGTGATGGGGCAGGGGGCCGTTGTTCTGCTGATCACGGACGGGTTGGACCGGGACGATCCTGACCAGCTCAGCGCTGAAATGCAGCGCCTGCACCTGTCGTCAAGGCGGCTGATCTGGCTCAATCCATTGCTACGCTTTGACGGCTTTGCGCCCAAGGCGCGCGGCATTCAGGCGATGCTGCCGCATGTCGACAGCTTTCGCGCAGGTCATTCGATCGCGGCTCTGGATGATCTGGCGGCCGCCCTCAGTGACGAGGGCGACACCGGGGAAAAGCAGCGCCTGCTGTCCATGCTGGCAGCAGACGCTGATTAGCCCCTCAGCAAAGGCGCTACTTGCGACTACGCTTCTTGGCAGCTTTTGCGGTCTTTGCGCTTTTCACCATCTTGCCAAAGCTCTTGTCCTTGGCCCGTCGCTGGGCAAGCGAGGCGGAGTTGTGCGCTTCTTCCGCCGCCAGCTTACGCCAGCGATCCAGGCGGGCAGGGTCTACCTCTCCGGCCTGGATGCCAGCCTGAACAGCGCAGCCCGGCTCGCCCTCATGGGCGCAGTTGCGGAACCGGCACTGGGTGGCCAGGTCTTCCAGGTCGGCAAAAACGTCGCTGACCCCGGCCGCAGCATCGGTGAGCTGCAATTCGCGCATCCCAGGTGTATCCAACACCCCACAGCCCCCTTCGATAAAGTAAAGCTGCCGTCGCGTGGTGGTGTGCCGCCCACGGGCATCGTCTTCGCGAATGCCTTGGGTTTCGATATCAAGATCGTCGCCCAACGCCTTGGTCAAAGTGGATTTTCCAACCCCGGACGTCCCGAGAAACGCAATGGTCTGGCCCGGTTTGACCCAAGCCCCCAGTTTTTCGCGCACATCATCGGCCTTGGCGTTCAATGCCACAACAGGCACATGATCCGACAGGGTCTCCGCCTCGGTGATATAGGGGTGCGGGTCATCACATTTGTCGATCTTGGTCAAAATGATGACCGGCGAGACCTCGGCGTCAAAGGCCATAGCGATGAACCGTTCCAGTCGGGCGATATTGAAATCGGCATTGCAGGAGGTCACGACAAACATCGTGTCGATATTGGCCGCAATCAGCTGGATCTTGCGATCCTTGCCGGGGGCGCGTCGCCGGATCAGGCTTTTGCGTTCCAGAATGCGGCTGTGGGTCGGCAGTTCCTTGTTCAGCATCAACCAGTCGCCCACCGTTGCCTCGGGTCCGGGCGGGATCACAAGATCCACGCCATCGCCCAGGGCGCGCAGCCCGTTGCGGTTGACTTCGGTGATGCGCACAGGTGGGGCGCTGGCCATTTCATCCAGATCGGTCTGGCGGGCAAAAAATGATTGCCACCCCAGCTGTTCCAGCGGTGAAGGGGCGGGTTTCGTGCTCTCAGCGGAAGAGAGGAATTGGGAGTAATCCCGGATCATTGGGAAAATCTTTCATGATCGGATCGCAGGTCTGGCCTGGATCTAGGTGTCAGGTGAAGCGTGCGCAAACCACTCCTGTCGCCTGCCCGACAGGGCAGCGCGTCAACTCCGGAGCAATCTGCAATCCGGGGAGGCCTCTGCCGCCCCATTTTCACCAGGACATAAAATCTCCAATTCGCTGCGACTGATCTAGCCGAGGGCGGCCAACTTGGCAAGTCGGGTGGCGTGGTGCTGCCGGTCAGCGCGTCAACTCGCGCATCCCGCGCTCCAGCCCGGCCAAGGTCATCGGCACCATCTGGTCGTTGAAAATCTCGCGGATCATCTGAATCGAATGGGTGTGGCCCCAATATGCCTCTGGCACCGGGTTGATCCACAGGTTCGAAGACCATTGCGCGCGGGCCCGCTCCAGCCAGACCTGGCCCGCTTCCTTGTTCCAATGTTCGTTGGCCCCGCCGGGGTAGGCAATTTCGTAAGGCGACATAGAGGCATCGCCCACAAAGATGCACTTGTAGTCAGGCCCATAGGTGCGCAGCACCTCATGGGTCGGGGTCTGCGCGTCCCAGCGACGGCGGTTGTCGCGCCAGACGCCCTCGTAAAGACAGTTGTGGAAATAGAAATATTCAAGATGCTTGAACTCGCTGCGCGCGGCAGAGAACAGCTCTTCAACCACCTTGATATGCGGATCCATCGACCCGCCCACATCCAGAAACAGCAGCACCTTAACGGCATTGTGGCGTTCGGGGCGGGTTTTCACGTCGAGATAGCCATGTTCCGCAGTGGCGCGAATTGTGCCCGAAAGGTCCAGCTCTTCCGCCGCGCCTTCGCGCACCCAGCGACGCAGGCGTTTCAGCGCGACCTTGATGTTGCGGGTGCCCAGTTCGACATCCCCATCCAGGTTTTTGAATTCGCGCTTGTCCCAGACTTTCACAGCGCGCTGATGGCGGCTTTCCTTCTGGCCGATGCGCACCCCTTCGGGATTGTAGCCATAGGCCCCAAAGGGAGAGGTGCCTGCAGTGCCGATCCACTTGCTGCCACCCTGGTGGCGGCCTTCCTGCTCCTTCAGCCGCTCCTTCAACGTCTCCATCAGCTTGTCGAACCCGCCAAGCGCCTCGATCTCGCGGCGCTCTTCCTCGCTCAGGTGTTTTTCCGCCATCTTGCGGATCCACTCTTCGGGGATGTCGACAGCATTCAGAACGGCCTCGGCGGGCAGCTCTTCCAGCCCTGAAAAAGAGGCCGAAAACGCCCGGTCAAATTTGTCGATATTGCGCTCATCCTTGACCATCGCAGCGCGGGCCAGAAAATAGAACGCCTCGATGTCATAGGTCACAAGACCCGCCTTCAGCCCCTCGAGAAAGGTCAGATATTCCCGCAACGACACCGGGATCGCGGCCTTGCGCAGATTTTCAAAGAAGGGCTGAAACATGGATGTCTCCGTTCGGCGGCGTCAGGTCAGGCGCGCAGCCCCAAAGGGGATCACATCAGCGCGCGGTCGACGAAAATCGTCACAAGCAGCCCGACAATACCAAAGCCGATGGCATATACAGCGCCATATTGCAGCAAATCAGCGGTGTTGCCGCCGCGTTTTTTGGCCGAAAGGGCCCCCAGGATTGCGCCAAGGATCAGTGCGCCGATTACGATCATGCCAAGGTCCGTCTATTTGAACATTCGTGTCTCAGATGGGGCCCTGCGCCAGCAGGTCAAGCGCAGCTGCGCCCACCAGACCTGGCCCCTTCCGATCAGCGTGGCGGAGCCAGGGCTGCGATCTCGCGCATGGCGCCGCGTACCGCCCAATCGGAGCCGAAGCCGTATCGCGCCCACCCTTCACTGTCCAGCCTGACCGCGCGCGCAGCGTCAGTTTGCCCTTCCAGATCCAGCGCCTCGGCCTGCAACAGCATCAGGGTCGACAACAGAACCGCATCTTCACTGCGCGCCGCGACCGGCAGCGACGGCGTGATGCGTGCCAGCGCCTGACGACCCGCCCCGCGGGTGATGTCAAAGGCCGCCATGCGCGTCGCGATACGGGCGCGCAGGATCGGGCTGTCGTGGCTGCCCTGCAGATAGCTGAGCGCGGTTTCAAAATGGCGTTGCGCCAGAACCGGATCTTCGCGTTGCAGGATGCGCCCCAGAATATAGTGGTTGAAGGCGCGGCGATGATCCTGCCAGCCAAGTTCGCGCGCAATGGCGGCCCCGCGATGGGCTGCGGCCAGACGCGCCTCGCGGGACACGCCGGGGCTCAGGGCGCCTTCGGTCGCGCGGATCCAGCTGCGTGGGGTCGCCGGTAGCGGACGGGCGGCACGGTTGTGTCCGGCCGGGTTCATCCGCGCCAGGATCGCAGGCAGCCGGGCGGCAACCTCTGCCCGGCGCATGCCGGTGCGCAGCTCTGGCGCGTAGGTGGCCCGCAGGATCAGCATGTCAAAACCGGTCAGAACGGTATGCACATTGTCGTCGTTGAACACCGAATCCGACAGCCGGTAGAGATCGTTCAGCGGGCCAATGGCCTGGGCAATCTCTTCATGCAGGCAGTCGCGGGTTTCCTGCGCGCTCACGTCATTTGGAACAAAGATCGCCAGCCGCGTGCGCTGGCGCAGATTGGCCCAGTTGGTGGCCGGACGTCGCTTGTTGCGGCGAAACTCCTTGAGCGAGGTCACGTTCGGCACCACGAAACAGGCCGCCCGCGGCGAGGCCTGGCGGATCGCCTTGCGCGAAACCGCCTCGATTGTGATGTTGGCGTCCTCTGCCGTGGTCAGGCTGATGCGGAGCCCGGCCTCGCGGCGCAACCGGGCGATCAGCGCCTCAAGGTCCCGCATCAGCCCGGCAGAGGGCCGCCCCGTCACACGCAGCGTGATGGGCCCTTCAAAGCGGCTGAAGACCGCGAGCTCCGTGCCGCTTTCCAGGCGGAAATGCAGATCAAGAAAATCGCGGGCAATATCGGCATTGGCCCGTGCAGGTGCGACCGGATGCGCACGGGCAAAGCTCTTGGCCGGTGCCAAAGGCGCCAGATCCCGCCGTGCCCGATCAGGCGGGGTGCCGCCTTGGGGCGCGCAGCCTGCTACAGCCATCGCGCAACACAACGCCAAAGCGGCAAGCCCGCGGTGCAGGGCGTGGCGTGGGGCAGGGGTGGTGCAGGTGGCAGGCAAGCCGCATCTCCTGTTGCTGTGGCCCAAGCTTGTGCCAAGACAGGGTTAAAAATCAGTGCTATGACCATGCAGATACTTGGCTGATTTTGCCACCCACCGGACCCCGGTGCCACGGATATTTGATGAAAGCGCCCCAACCGTCATCAGGGTCGCCGATGCACGCAGGTTGAAAAGGCTACGCCAATGGCGTATATTCGCAAAGAGAACCACAACTGCCTGCGGGTGGATTACCGCATCACACAGGTCGCGATCGAGGATGCGATCCATGCCTATCTGGACGAGGATGAGCTGGCCCGCCTGATCGCCACCCTGGTGCGCGACCCCACGATCGGGCGCAAAACGGACGAGGATTACCACCACCACAGCGGCGATCTGGTGTTGCGCTACCGGCTCTATCAGGCCAGCCCGGATCTCTTGCTGGTCTACATCCTGCGCCTCCATCGCCGCACACCGGCCAGCGGTTTGGGTGGTCGCATGGCAGATGGGGCAAAGCTGGTCCGCGACATCGCGGTTGATGTGGTCAAGTCACGGATCGTGTCCCTGCTGAAGGAGGGGGGCTGACATGGCAAAAACGGCAAAAACGGCAAGACCGGATAAACACACGGCAGAGATCTCCGCGCCTCAGACGTCCCAGACATCCCAGTCGCGCGAGGCGGCGCGTGATGCGCAGGCGCTGCAGCAGATGGAGGCGGATATTGCAGGCACCGCGCCGCTGGAAACCGTCGCCAGCCGCGAAGTGCCGATGGTCGATGTCGTGCGCCTGCGCAAATCGCTCGGCATGTCGCAGGAGCGGTTTTGCAGCCACTTCGGCTTTCGCCTCGGCTCGGTGCGCAACTGGGAACAGGGCCGCCGCCTGCCCGAACGCCCCGCTCGCATTCTGCTGCGTATGATTGAGGATGATCCAGAGCGTGTAGAACGCTTCCTGCGCGAAGCCTACTGAGCCCCCGCCCCAGACCACCCCGGCCACGACATGGGGCGCAAGGCAGGTCAGCAATGCGTAGGGAGAGCGTTGCCAAGGGACTGGCGTGTCCCCGGACAACCAACCTCCAACCCCACGCAGCGAAATCGGGCTTTGAGCCTGGAGTGACGGATGTTGCGCTAAGTTCAGGTGACTACTTTGGGCAGATAGTCGCGCTATGCAAAGTTCCGTGAGCCGCCTCATGTTGGACGCGGGATGAAGCTCCAACGAAATCTAAGTTGGGTTCCAAGAAACGGAACTTGTTTGATAGTGCAGAGCTGTGCGATTTTTCTAAGGATTGTACCGTTTTGCATAATCAACGAAAGCTTTGACACGGGGAGGCATATTTCGCTTGGACAGATAGTTCAGGGAGAACCGGGGCAAAGCGGCGGTCTGGCCTTCCAGGACCTGAACCAACCTGCCGTCTGCCAGCGAGTTTTCTACAGAGCTAGCAAAGATATAGGCCAGCCCAAGTCCGGCCTTTGCGCTTTCAAGGATTGAGGTCACGTTGTTGGTAACGATCTTGGGGTGCGGCATGACCGAATAGGGGCCGTCTGTGCCTGCAAATACCCACGGGGCCAGCTTGTCGGCGCCTGCGATGGCGAAACAGACCCCGCTATGTAGCGCCACATCAGCCGGTTCCTCTAAGGGTGGGCTTTCGGCTAGATAGTCGGGGGACGCGACAATCGTCATCTGCTGTGTAGGGCCAATTGGGAATGCATATGTGTCTGGATCAAGCAATGTTTCAGCGCGGATCGCGGCATCAATCCCGCTGGTTACGAGATCGACTTTTGCCTCGTCATAGATAAGTTCTATCGCCATCGCCGGATGTTCTTTCGCAAATCCTGTGATTAGGTCATCCAGAAACAAACGGCCCGCAACGGTCGGGGCCGTTAACCGAACCGTACCCGACAGACCCTCGTTTAGGTCGTGAACATCTTTCAGTGCTGTTTCCAGATCATTGATTGCTGGCAGGCTGCGGCGATAGAGAAGTTCGCCCGCTTTTGTCAGGGCAATGGCCCGGGTCGATCTATCGATCAGACGCACGCCAAGGCGATCTTCAAACCTCTGGACAGCCTCACTTACCGAACCCGCGCCAAGTTTCAGTTTGTCAGCAGCCGCGCGGAAACCGTTTTCTTGAGCAACTGCCACGAATATCGATACGTCGCTCAACTCATTGCGTCTCATTGTTAGATATTCCGTACATTGTGATCTGTTTGCTCCTATTTATCTAACATTAGTCCTTGAATATCTTGCTTGGCAATGGAAGCCCAGCGCTTCGCCACACTCTAAGCCAGAGCCGGAAGGAAAAGGACAAATCTAATGAGCAAGATGAAAATCTGGGACCTGCACATGGCATATGACGGCCCCATGACCGAAGAATTTGCTGAAGGCACCAAGCGTTTGGCTGAAAGCATATCTCAGGAAACTGGGGTAATTTGGAAAATCTGGACCGTCGATGGGAGCAGTGGTGATTTCGGTTCGACCTATCTGTTTCGAGATATCGCCGCACTTGAAACCTACAAGGCGATGCATATGAAGCGGCTCGCGGCAATCGGCGTCACCGTAACGTCGGACCATGTGTTCGATATTATGGAAGACCTCAGTGCGATAACCAATGCCCCCTTGGGTGAGGCAGTCTGATCGTGACTTCCCTCACGCTTGTACAGATATAAGGAGCTTTCAGATGAGCAATCGAACATTCCTGACCGTTCACAGCGCGATTTATGCGTTCTTTGCTTTTGCGTTGTTTTTTCTGCCTGGCTTTCTGTGGCCAAACTATGGCTTGGAATTGAATGACCGCTACGCCTGGTTCCTGTCCCAGCACAACAGCATTTTTCTTGGCGGGATTGCCATTATCGGGTTTCTGTTTCGGGATGTGGCCGATGAGACAGCTTCGCAGAAGCTGCTGATCGGGCTGATGGCAACCAACGTACTCGGTTTTGTCGTAACGCTTTATGCGGCACTGACAGGCATCTTCACAGGCTTTGGCTGGTCGGACCCCGCTTTCTTTGCATTTCTGGCGGTGATGAGTTTGTTGCAACTCAAGAGATCGGTTCAGTCCTGATGTTCGGGAACACGCTCGGAGCGCGCCGCTCCGAGCTTTGTTAAGAGAAACTGTGGAACGATGCTCGCTCTTGAGCGGAGCTTTCAGCAAGGCCACCGTCTTGCCACAGCCCCCCCCCCGCGAACAAGTGAGGCCCGCGACGGGGGCGGGCCTTTTTGTCTTTCCGATGTCTGGCAGGTCAGCGGCGGCCGCGGGCCATGAAGGCGAGCCGTTCAAAGAGATGCACGTCCTGTTCGTTCTTCAGCAGCGCGCCGTGCAGTTTCGGCAGCGCGTCTGCGCCGTCGCGTTTGAGATCCTCAGCGCTCAGATCCTCCGCCAGGAGCAGCTTCAGCCAGTCCAGCACCTCTGAGGTCGACGGCTTCTTCTTCAGCCCGGCAGTGTCGCGGATCTCATAGAACTGCGTCAGCGCGGTGGTCAGCAGGCTGTCCTTGATGCCGGGGTGATGGACCTCGACGATCTTGCGCATGGTGTCGGCATCGGGAAACTGGATGTAGTGAAAGAAACAGCGGCGCAGAAACGCGTCCGGCAGTTCCTTTTCATTGTTGGAGGTGATGATCATGATCGGGCGCTGACGGGCGCGGATCGTCTCGCCGGTCTCGTAGACATGGAACTCCATCTTGTCGAGTTCCTGCAAAAGGTCATTGGGGAATTCGATATCGGCCTTGTCGATCTCGTCAATCAGCAGCACAACCTTTTCATCCGCCTCGAAGGCTTCCCAGAGCTTGCCCTTTTTGATGTAGTTCTTGACGTCGTGAACGCGCTCGTCGCCCAGCTGACTGTCCCGCAGGCGGCTGACGGCGTCATATTCATACAGACCCTGCTGCGCACGGGTGGTGGATTTGACGTTCCATTCGATCATCCGCAGCCCCAGCGCATCGGCGACCTGGCGTGCCAATTCCGTCTTTCCGGTGCCCGGTTCGCCCTTGACCAGCAGCGGACGTTCCAGCGTGACCGCCGCATTGACCGCAATCTTGAGGTCATCTGTCGCTACGTAATCCTTTGTGCCCTGAAACTGCATCACTTTCTCGCCTTCTGCCTGTCCACAACGCACGGTGGCGTTTCTGCGGCGGTTTTACCCTTTTGTGCGTACTATTGTGTAGTGACAATCGGCCGCTTTGGGGATAAACGCTGCGACATGCGGGGGGAGACCGCTGTGTTTTGTAATTAATACTGAGAGAGACCGGCAGAATGGGGCAGACCAAAGGTAGTGAGATGAAGCAAGAGCTGTTTCTACCGGATGACTATCGTCCAGCTGACGATGAACCCTTCATGAACGACCGTCAGCTTGAGTATTTCCGACGCAAGCTGCACGAATGGAAACAGGATCTTCTGTCCGACAGTCGCGACACAATCGAGGGCCTGCAGGATAACACCCGCAATATCCCCGATGTTGCGGACCGCGCCAGCGAAGAAACCGACCGCGCACTGGAGCTGCGCACCCGGGATCGCCAGCGCAAGCTCGTGGCCAAGATCGACGCAGCCCTGCGCCGCATCGACGAAGGCGAATACGGCTACTGCGAAGTCACCGGCGAGCCGATCTCGCTGAAGCGACTGGACGCACGCCCGATCGCCACAATGAGCCTCGAAGCACAAGAAAGACACGAGCGTCGCGAAAAAGTGCACCGCGACGATTGATTTTCTTGCGAATCTGAAAAAATTCTGACGCCGGGGCCTTTTGCTCCGGCGTTTTTCGTATATCTGGGGGCATCGTTTCGCCGCGCGGGGCAGGTGGAACACACGGGTAACAGGACAGAATGAAGCTCAAGGACCAGAAAATCACCATCATCGGTGCGGGCATCGGTGGCCTGGCGGCGGCGCTTGCGTTCAGCCAGCAGGGCGCAAAGGTGACTGTTCTGGAGCAGGCGGACGCCATCGCCGAGGTGGGCGCCGGCATCCAGGTGAGCCCAAATGGCGTTGCCGTGCTGCGCGCGTTGGGGCTGGCCGACGATCTGGCCTGGTGTTCCCAGCGCGGCCGCGCTGTCGTGTTGCGCAGCCATCGCTATGGCCGCGAGGTGCTGCGGCTCGATCTCGATCATTATTCGCCGGGGCAGAATTTCTATTTTGTGCATCGCGCCGACCTCATCGGACTGCTCGCCGATGCGGTGCGCCGCCGCGGGGTGCGGGTGCGTCTGCTGCAAAAGGTGGACCGGATCAGCGTCGCGCAGCGGTCGGTCGTGCATCTGGCCAACGGCGCACAATGTGGCGGTGATCTGGTTGTTGGTGCCGATGGTCTTCATTCCCGCGCGCGCATCGCGCTGAACGGGGCGTCTGCCCCCCGGTTCACCGGTCAGGTGGCCTGGCGCGCGACGGTTGCCAATCTCAACAACCACCCGCCAGAGGCGCAGGTCTACATGGGCCCCGGTCGCCATCTCGTGACCTATCCGCTGCGCGACGGCGGGTTGATGAACCTCGTCGCCGTGCAGGAACGCAAGGGCTGGGCCGAAGAAAGCTGGAGCCACAAGGACGATCCCGAAAACCTGCGCGCCGCTTTTGCCGGGTTCGGCGGTCATGCTGCGGGCCTGCTGGAGCAGGTTGAGGACGTGGCGCTTTGGGGCCTGTTCCGCCATCCGGTGGCAGATCACTGGCACAAGGGCAATCTTGCTATTCTGGGTGATGCCGCCCACCCGACACTGCCGTTCATGGCCCAGGGGGCCAATCTCGCGCTCGAAGATTCCTGGGTGCTGGTCGATGCCCTGCGCAGCGCTGCGACGCTCGAAGAGGGGCTGGCCAGCTATCAACTGCGCCGCCGCGAGCGCGCCGCCAAAGTGGTGGATGCTGCCACGGGCAATGCATGGAAGTACCATCTGCGCCAGCCGCTGGCCTGGCCTGCGCATCAGATCCTGCGCCTTGGTGGGCGCCTTGCGCCGGAACGGATGGTGCGCCAGTTCGACTGGATCTACGGTCATGACGTCACTGCCGGGCATCAGCCGCTCGGCGAAGACGGGGACGCAGATTCCAGCGGTCCGGTTGTCACCCCTGCCTAAGCAGGGGCTGTTGTCACCTCAGATATCCAGCTCCACCCAGACCGGCACATGGTCTGACGGTTTGTCGCGGCCGCGCACATCCTTGTCGATCTGGCAATCCAGCATCAGATCTGCCGCTTGTGGGCTCAGCAGGAAATGGTCGATGCGGATGCCATTGTCGCGCTGCCAGGCTCCGGCCTGATAATCCCAGAACGAATAATGACCCGGGCCCTGGTGGCGGGCGCGAAAGGCCTCGGTAAAGCCGAGGTTGACGATGCGCTGAAACGCGGCGCGGCTTTCGGGGCGATGCAGGGCATCTTCGAGCCAGGCTTCGGGCTTTTTGGCGTCTTCGGCCTGCGGGATGATGTTGTAATCTCCGGCCATCAGCGCAGGCATTTCCTCATCCAAGAGCGCTTGCGCACGGGCCCGCATCCGTTCCATCCAGGCCAGCTTGTAGGCGTATTTCCCCCCCTCGACCGGGGTGCCATCGGCGTTCAGCTCAACGGGGTTGCCATTGGGCAGGTAAAGCCCGCAGATCCGGATCGCCTGTTTACCCACCACGGTGGCTTCGATCCAGCGCGCCTGTTCGTCGCTGTCGTCCCCCGGCAGGCCCCGGCGCACATCTTCCAGCGGCAGCTTTGACAGGATGGCAACGCCGTTAAAGCTCTTTTGGCCATGGGTTTCGACATTATAGCCGCGATCGTCAAACAGCTCGCGCGGAAAGGCCTCGTCCACGGATTTGATCTCTTGCAGCACAACCACATCGGGCTGCGCATCGTCCAGCCATTCGGGCAGGGCGTTGATGCGGGCCTTGATGCCGTTGATGTTGAACGTGGCAATTTTCATATCCGGTCTCCTGCCTGGGTCGGGGTGCCCGATCTGTCGCGCAATTGGCCCCGATCTATCGCCCAATTGACACTGCGGGGCAAGTGGCTCTGGTGGTGTGCAGCGGACCGGACTGGCGGACCAGGCGCGGACCAGACAGGGACCAGACTGGCGGGCGGACCAAACGGGCGGTGCCGAATCGATCCCCCCAACGCGCGGCGCTGACACCCAGCGTTTTGCATTGCTGACAGGACGGAAAGGCACCGGCAGGCGCCCCTTTGTGTTGGTGCGGCTGTGGATGGTTCTGTGGGCAAGCTGTGATCAACCTGTGTGCAGCCGCGGTTTTGGCGGCTGCGGGGCACTTTAGCAAAAGAAGCTGCACCATCAGCGCAGCATAAAATAACCCGACTCGTACGGTTCTGGCTTGTGGGGCGCCCGCGGCAACTCAACCGTGAAGGGAGCGGGGCCATCCGCAGATCATCTGTCGGCTCAGCTTGCGGTGACGGGCTGCCTGTTGCTCTTCGCCGCATCACTCTGTTCTGGGGGAGACCAAAAATGAAACCACAACAAACCGCTGCTGCATTACCCGCCCTCTCTTCGCGAGGGGCAGACGCCTCAATGTTGACGGGCGCCGCCACTGGCCTGTTTTCCTCCGGCTCAGACAGGACGGATACAGCCCTGCATCAGGGCGGGGGAACGGGGCTGTTTTCATCAGGGTCCGCACCCGCCGACCATCAGGCCGCCCTGACAGGGGACGCCAGCGGTCTCTTTTCGTCGGGGAGCTGATCCATAAGGCGCAAGTGCGGCGTTTTCTGACATGGCGACCATTCTGACCTTTCCAAAGCGCCCTGAGCGGCAGGACACAGATGCGGCCCTCGACGCAGGTCCTGCCCACGTGGGGCACCCCCTCACTCGCAAAGGTCAGAGCAGCGCGCCCTGGGCCCCCTTGGTGGAAAGCATGGCACGCCACCGCCGGGATGAGCTGGAGGTCGGTTGGCTCAAGGAAAACGCCGAGCTGTTGGGGATTCTCAACAGCACCGGGCACAGCAGATGCGACGGGGGAGAGGCAGCCCTCGCGCATCTGCGGCCCTTCGTTGAAACCGCCCCCCGACGTCTGCAGTTTTTTCCGCAATACTATCGTTTCATCCTGTCGATCTGTCTGGATTACGAGGATCTGACAGGCGGCGCGACCGACACGGGCAGCCAACTGGCGCATTGGATCGCGACGCGCGGGCTGGTCTGTGGTGAACTGTCCGATCTGCAGCGCGCCGAAGCGCAGCATCTGCTGGCGCGCCGGGCTGTGCTGCTGCCGGATCCGGGTGGGCAACATGCAGGCCTGCGCAGCCGTCTTCGCCGCTTTGCGAGCGATACGGCAGGCTTTGCCATCCCCGACCGTCGCCGCGCTTATGAACTGACCCATGTGGTGTTTTACCTGACAGACTATGGCCGGAGATCCGCCGGGCTGCCTGACACGGCGACACAAAGCCTGATCCATGTGGGGCTCTGGGCCTATCTCGACTGTGACTGGGATCTGGTGGCAGAGGTCTGCATAGCCTTGCGCTATCTCGGCCAGCCCCCACCGCCGCTATGGGAGGCGGCATTGCAGCGCAGCCTTGGCGCCTATCGCCTGCTCGCAACGCCGGTTGTGGGGGCGGATGACTACCACGCGTTTTTCGTGGGCCACTGGTGGCGCGCTGTGGCGGCACGGGGACAGGCCGGGCAGGGCGCGTTTGCCGACCTGACGGGGTGGTGCGGCGGAGCGCTGACTGTGCGCGCCTCTCAAGCGACGGGCTTGCTGGCACCGCTGTCTCTGTGGCTCTTGCAGGGGGGATCTGCCCGCGTGGACGACGCCATCACGCATATCACCACCACGATGGGACAGACCGCCGCCGCCCATCTGGCTGACACAAAACACAGCAGCGATCACTTCGCCCGCTTCTGGCACCATTTCTGCAGGCAGGGCGAGGCCACGGCCAAGGCGCATGTCATAACGGCCCGGGGGCAAAAACACCTGCATGATGAAAGGCCGCGCCGTTCAATGCAAAAGGGCCACCCAAAGGGCAGCCCATAGTCATCCCGCCCCACGCCAGGCAGCTATGGCTTACATCGAAAACGACGTGCCGCACCCACAGCTGGAGGTCGCATTGGGGTTCTCGATCACAAACCGCGCGCCAATCAGCTCTTCGGTGAAATCGATCACTGCGTTTTCCAGAAACGGCAGCGAGACTTCATCCACCACGACTTTTTCACCCTGGCCTTCCAGCACAAGATCATCGGACTGCGGGGCGTCCAGCGCGATTTCATACTGAAATCCCGAACACCCGCCGCCTTCTACAGCCACGCGCAGCGCTTTGCCCTGATCGGCGGCCCCAATCTCGGCCAGCCGTGCAAAGGCGCGCTCGGTCACTTTCGGGGGCAATTGCATGTCAGGTCTCCAAAGCCAGTCACTGCCCAGTTGCAGCAGCTCCCATAATATAGAAAGGTGTTGTCAAAGGGACAAGATTGACCGGGAAAAGATTAGTGAGCTACGCGCCTTATGCGACAATGCCCGACCGCAGCCGCGGCCGGCAAGTCCCCGAAGAAGAAAGCAGTTTCCGCTCTCCCTACCAACGGGACCGCGACCGCATCATCCACGCCAGCGCCTTTCGACGCCTCAAGCACAAGACACAGGTCTTTGTGGAACACGAAGGCGACAGCTATCGCACCCGGCTCACCCATTCGATCGAGGTGGGGCAGGTGGGGCGCACCATCGCGGGGGCGCTTGGGCTTAATCAGGAACTGACAGAGGCGGTCGCGCTGGCGCATGATCTGGGCCACACGCCCTTTGGTCACACGGGCGAGGACGCGCTGCATGCGCTGATGGCGCCTTACGGTGGCTTTGACCACAACGCACAGGCCATCCGTATCGTCACCTCGCTGGAACGCCACTACGCAGAATTCGACGGGCTCAACCTCACGTGGGAGACGCTGGAGGCTATCGCCAAACACAACGGCCCCGTCGTGGGTGACCTGCCTTGGGCGCTTGCGGAATGTAATGCCGCCGTCGATCTGGAACTGCACACCCACGCCAGCGCAGAGGCGCAGGTGGCCGCGCTGGCAGATGATATCGCCTACAACAACCACGATCTGCACGACGGGCTGCGGGCGGGGCTGTTTACCGACGATGATATCGCTGACCTGCCGGTGATCGGTGCAGCCTATCGCGCAGTGGACAGCCGCTATCCGGGGCTGGATCGTCGCCGCCGCAGACATGAAGCGCTGCGCCGGGTTTTTGGCGTGATGGTCAGCGACGTGATCGATGGCGCCAGACAACGCCTGTCCGACAGCGGCGCACAAAGCGTCGAAGACGTGCGCAATCTCGGCGCGCCGGTGGTGGTGTTTTCCGACAGGCTCTGGCCCGATCTGAAGGAAATCCGCGCCTTTCTGTTCACGCGCATGTACCGGGCGCCCAGCGTCATGCGGAAACGCGCGCAGGTCTCCAAGGTCGTGGAAACCCTGTTTCCCCACTTTCTGGCCAATCCGCAGGACATGCCGGATCGCTGGCAGGGCGATATCGCGGCAGCGGGGGATGAAATCGCATTGGCGCGGGTGGTGTCTGACTACATCGCCGGGATGACAGACCGTTTCGCCCTGCAAGAGCACCGCCGCCTGTTCCCCGAAGAGGCCGCCCGCGCCGAGGCAGAGCTGCACCGCTGATCGCTGGTAAGCGTCCGGGCAGGACAGGGCAAGACAGGGCCGGGCCGCTTGAAACGGGATGGCAGCTGGCGGCAGGTGGCGCTGGCTGACGTCGCGTCCGCGCGGGCGCCGATTGCCGACTGGCGGTAAGACCTGCGCAAACTGGCCCTACCGATGCGCCACGTTTCTCCTTTTTCTAACAGGAAAGACCGCGACCCAACCGCCAGCAGCAAGAGCAGACGCATGACACATTGGACCGTAACGTTTCAGGACGCCCCCGAAATGGCCCGGATCCGGGCCGACCGCGCCCGCCGTGATGCCCATATCGCTTTTGTTCGCGCCAACCCGCAGCTGCAAATCGGTGGCGCGCTTGCCATGCGCCCGCAGCAGGATTTCCCGGGCGCCATCTGGAACGTCGAGGCCGAAAGCCGCGATGAGGTCGAGCGCCTGATCCTGCGTGATCCCTACTACGTCGCCTCGCTGCGCCGCTATCAGATCACCGAATGGGGACGCCTGCCCGTAACCGGCACGCCGGTGGCCTGAGCACGGCGATACTCCACCGCAATTCCTGCCGCTTTGCACCCCATTTTGCGGCCGCCACCCCTGTCTGCAGGCCCCTCGGCGTGGCTGCGGGGTTGACCATTGGGCTGGGCGTGATAATCCGCAAAGCCGAACCAATGGGACGCCAGACATGAACCTCTTTACCGATATCCGCTCGCTTGTGCTTGACTGCCTCAATGCAATGGTGGCCGAGGGCACCCTGCCCGAAGGGCTCGATTTTGCCAATGTCGCGGTAGAGCCACCGCGTGATGCGGCGCATGGGGACATGGCGACCAACGCCGCAATGGTGCTGGCCAAACCCGCCAAGATGAAGCCGCGCGATATCGCTGAGGCGCTCGCCACCAAACTGGCAGCTGATGCACGTGTCACCTCGGCAGAGGTCGCAGGCCCCGGCTTTTTGAACCTGCGTCTGGACCAGAGCAGCTGGCAGGCGGTGCTGTCCAATGTTCTGGCCGAAGGCACCAACTTTGGCCGTTCCAACATGGGCGAGGGCAAAAAGGTCAACGTCGAATACGTCTCGGCCAACCCGACTGGCCCGCTTCACGTCGGCCACACCCGCGGCGCGGTCTTTGGCGACGCGCTGGCAAGCCTGCTGGATTTCGTGGGCTTTGACGTCACGCGCGAATATTACATCAACGACGGCGGCGGGCAGGTTGATGTGCTCGCACGCTCCGTCTACCTGCGCTACCTCGAAGCCCACGGCCAAGAGGTCGCCTTTGTCGATGGCACCTATCCCGGCGATTATCTCGTCCCGGTGGGCGAGGCGCTGAAGGCCAAGGTGGGCGATGCCTACGTGGGCCAGCCCGAAGAGGTCTGGCTGGAAGAAATCCGCAACTTCGCCACCGATGCGATGATGGACCTGATCCGCGAGGATCTGGCCTCTCTCGGTGTGAAGATGGATAAATTCTTCTCGGAAAAATCCCTGTACGGGACCGGCCTGATCGAAGCCGCGCTGAAGAGCCTCGATGACAAGGGGCTGATCTACGAGGGCGTGCTGGAGCCGCCGAAAGGCAAGAAGCCCGACGATTGGGAACCGCGCGAGCAGACCCTGTTCAAATCCACCGATCACGGCGATGACGTGGACCGCCCGGTCAAGAAATCCGATGGCGCCTGGACCTATTTCGCGCCGGACATTGCCTATCACTACGACAAGGTAGAGCGCGGCTTTGACATGCTGATCGACGTCTTTGGCGCCGACCACGGCGGCTATGTCAAACGGATGAAGGCTGCAGTTTCGGCCCTGTCCGAAGGCAAAGTGCCGCTGGACATCAAACTGTGTCAGCTGGTCAAGCTGTTCAAGGACGGTCAGGAATTCAAAATGTCCAAGCGGGCAGGCACCTTTGTCACCCTGCGTGACGTGGTGGATGCGGTTGGCCCGGATGTGACCCGCTTCATGCTGCTCACCCGCAAGAACGATCAGGGCTTTGACTTTGATCTGGACAAGGCGCTTGAGCAGTCCAAGGACAACCCGGTCTTTTACGTGCAATACGCCAACGCGCGGATCTGCTCGAGCCTGCGCAAGGCCGAAGAGGCCGGGATTGCCGTGGATGACGCAACCCTCGCGGCCGCAGACCTGAGCCTTCTGGACGACGACGCCCAGCTGGCGGTTGCCAAAAAGATCGCGGAATGGCCGCGTCTGGTGGAAATTGCAGCGCGCACAAACGAACCCCACCGCGTCGCCTTCTACCTCTATGATCTCGCATCCGAACTGCACGGTCTCTACCACCTTGGCAAAACGAATGAAGGTTTACGTTTTGTTAATGAGAGCAGCGCTTCTGCAACACATGCGAAAATGGCTCTGGCAAAAACCGTTTCCATTGTCATTTCTGCCGGTCTTGGTATTCTTGGGGTCACACCGGCGCAGGAGATGCGGTAACAAAATCGCCCAGGCCGCCGGATCGAGGCAGATCATCAATTAGAACCCGTGGTCGGCGCGTCAGCGCGCCGTTGCCGGGCAGTGAGGCGGAAATGGCGTATTTTACGCAGGCAGGTCACGGCCAGTCGTATTCCAATGGTGGAGAGGACCGCGATGCGGCCCCCTCCCATGACACCCGCGAATCCCAGCTCCATCCGTCAGATCCGCGCCACATCTTTGGCAAGCCTCAGCCTCTGAACACACAGGCCCCGCTTGAACCGCAGCAGCCAGTGAACACCCAGTTTCAGGCAGCGCAGTCCCAAAGCACGGGCAATCTGCGCATCTTTGCGCAGCAACCCACCACACCGTTTCAGCCCGGCCTGACAGATCAGCCGCAGCCACAAGCGCAGGCTGATGCTTATGTCGCCCCACGTGTGGAACCGGCGCCCGCCGTCAATTATTTCGCCCAGCCCGAACCGCCGCAGTACAACGCCGACGGTCATGACGCTTACAGCGGACCGGGGATGGAGCAGGGGCATCGCTATGACGAATACGGCTTTACCCCCGAACCCGCAGGGGCAGGGCGTGCCGGTCTGTCAAAGGCGTTCAGTGTTCTGGGCGCCGTTGCCTCCTTGGCGCTTGTGGTTGGGATCGGCCTTTGGGGCTATCAGCTGATTTCGCGCGATGTCTCTGGCGTGCCGGTTGTGCGCGCGGTTGAGGGACCGCTGCGTGTGCAGCCCGAAAACCCCGGTGGCCGCCCTGCCGATCATCAGGGGCTCGCCGTGAACGCGGTGGCCGCAAACGGCAACGTCGAAAGCCCGGCGGACCGCCTGACACTGGCACCACCGGCTGTGGATCTGGCCGAAGACGACCAGCCCATGCAGGCCTCTTTGCGCGTTGATGCGCCGCAAACAGCCGCCCCTGCCACATCCGCAGACCTCTCCGAAGAGGCGGTTGCCGCCTATCAGGGCGGTGAAATCGACGCGCTTGTCGCGCAGCTCACCGATGGTGTGGAACCGCTTGATAATGCGACGCTGCAAGGCGCCGAGGAACTCTCTGCATCCGCAGCACCTGTCATCGTTCAGCCAGAGCCGATCCAGCCGGTCACCGTGGCCGCAGTTGCTCCGGCCCCCAATCAGGCGCTGCTGAATGCCCCCGGCGTGCGCGTTTCGCTGCGCCCGGCTGCCCGTCCTGCTCGGTTCTCGCCCACCCGCTCAGCTGCTCCCGCCCCGGTCAGCCGCAGCACCCAGGAAGTGTCGCCCGACAGCCTGCCTGCAGGCACGCGACTGGCGCAGCTCGGCGCATATGAAAGCGCAGAGGTAGCCCGCGCGGAATGGGATCGAATCTCTGGCCGGTTTGGCGACTACCTCGAAGGCAAGAAACGGGTGATCCAGCGCGCCGAAAGCGGCGGGCGGACCTTCTACCGGCTGCGGGCGATGGGGTTTGCGGATCTGTCCGATGCGCGGCGCTTCTGCTCTGCATTGGTTGCAGGCAACGCCGACTGCATCCCGGTCACAACCCGCTAGGCCCATGCCAAGCGTCAAGCTCTCTCGCGCCCGGCTCCAGCCGGGCGTTTGTCGTTGGGTCTGACGGCAAAGATGGCAATCTCTTGCCGTAACCCTGTCTGTTTTAACGATCCTGCCATGGCGCACCGACCTGCGCTGATGTATCAGCGCCCCAGCACAAGAGGACAGCAATGCCATACGGAGCCACAATTCTAGATGCCGAAGGCACCCGCCTCAGCGCCGAGGAAAAGGCGTTGTTTCAGCGGGTCAATCCCTTTGGGTTCATCCTGTTTGCCCGCAACATCGAAAGCGCTGCGCAAACGCAAGCGCTGTGTGATGAGCTGCGCGAGGCGGTTGGGCGTGACTGCCTGATCACCGTGGATCAGGAAGGTGGACGTGTGCAGCGCCTGCGCCCGCCACTTGCGCGCCAGTGGCAGCCCGCTTTGGATCACGTGCAGGCCGCAGGCGAGGGGGCAAGCCGCGCCATGTATCTGCGCGCCCGGCTGATCGCACAAGAGCTGCGCGAGGTGGGGATCGACAGCAATTGTGCACCCTTGGCGGATGTCGCCAGCGAGGACACCCATCCCTTCTTGCAAAACCGCTGCTACGGTCGCGACCTTGCAGCCGTTGTCGCCAACGCCCGCGCCACCGCTGACGGTCTGCTGGATGGCGGTGTGGTGCCGGTGGTGAAACACATCCCCGGCCACGGTCGCGCCAGCATGGACAGCCACTTTGATCTGCCCCGGATCAGCGCACCACTTGATCAACTGCGCCAGGAGGATTTCGCAGCCTTCCGCGCTCTGAACGATCTGCCGATGGGGATGACGGCCCATCTGGTCTATGAGGCCCTTGATGAACGCCCCGCCACGCTCTCTCCGACGGTGATGCAGGTGGTGCGGGAGGATATCGGTTTTGACGGCCTCATCATGAGCGACGACATTTCGATGAAGGCGCTGCAGGGGACAGCCGCAGATATTGCCCGCGACACCATCGCGGCTGGCTGTGACGTTGTGTTGTTCTGCAATGCCCCACTCGATCAACGCACCGCCGTGGCCGAGGCCGCAGGCGAGATGACACCGGCAGCTCAGGCGCGCGCTGAACGTGCCGAAGCAGCCCGCCGCAGCCCCGCCATGCTTGACACAGCGGCGGCTGAGGCCGAACTATCAGCCCTCATGGGCGGACAGGTATATGGCTGAAACACTGTTTGAAGACGACGAGGTCAGCGTCGAAGAGCGGCTCGCCGCCGAAGCGCTGATCGTGGATGTGGACGGGTATGAGGGGCCGTTGGACGTGCTCCTGTCTCTGTCGCGCACGCAAAAGGTCGACCTGCGCCGCATCTCCGTGCTGGAACTGGCCCGCCAGTATCTTGCGTTTGTGGAAAAGGCGCATGAGCTGCGCATTGAGCTGGCCGCCGATTATCTGGTGATGGCGGCCTGGCTTGCCTATCTGAAATCCCGGCTGCTGCTGCCACCCGACCCGACCGAGGAAGGCCCCTCAGGCGAGGAACTGGCCGCGCATCTGGCCTTTCAGCTGGAGCGTCTGCAGGCGATGCGCGACTGCGCCGCAAAGCTGATGGCGCGCGACCAATTGGGGCGCAACTTCTTTGCGCGCGGTCAGGGCGAGGATGTGACCCGCATCCGCACCGTCAGCTATTCGGCCAATCTTCTGGATCTGATGCAGGCATATGCCCGCATTCGCACCCGCGATGATTTCCGCCCGTTCGTGCTGGACCGCGAGGCGATCTTTACGATGGAACAGGCGCTTGACCGGATGCGCCATCTGATCGGCTACACCGGCAGCTGGACCGACATGCTGACCTATCTGCCCGAGGGCTGGCACTCCGACCCGATGAAACGCCGCTCCGCCACGGCCTCCACCTTTGCGGCCTCGCTGCAATTGGTAAAGGAAGGCCACCTGGAACTGCGACAGAGCGAGACCTATGCGCCCATCCAGCTGCGCATTCGTGACAAGGATACCTGATGGACGACCACAGCCAGAACACCGCTGGGGAAGAAACCCAAACCCTGTTTGAGGCACCGCCGATGGCCGAACAGGAGCGCATGGTCGAGGCGGTGCTGTTTGCCAGCGCCGAACCGGTCACCATCCGCGATCTCGAAGCCCGCATGCCCCACGGCTGCGAACCGGGCACCGCGATGGAGCATCTGCGCAAACGCTACGAAGGGCGCGGCGTGCATGTGGTCCGCATTGGTGACGCATGGGCAATGCGCACCGCCGCCGACCTCGGCTTTCTGATGCAAAAGGAAACGGTCGAGACCCGCAAACTCTCTCGTGCGGCGATCGAAACACTGGCGATCATCGCCTACCACCAGCCCGTCACACGCGCCGAAATCGAAGAGGTGCGCGGCGTCTCGGTATCGCGTGGCACCATCGACCAACTGCTGGAGATGGACTGGATCCGCCTTGGCCGCCGCAAAATGACACCGGGCAGACCGGTGACATTTGTCGTGACGCCCACTTTCCTTGATCACTTCGGACTGGAAAGCGCCCGCGATCTGCCCGGCCTCAAGGAGTTGCGCGCCGCTGGTCTGTTGGAAAACCGCCCACCACCGGGCAGCCTGCCGCTGGGTGGACGCGGCGACAGCGACGAGATCGAGGAACAGCCAGAACTGTTCGAAGACTAGGGTCTGCCATCAGACCCCTCAGACAGGCGGGGCCCTCAACAGGGGCCCCGTTTTGCATCTGGGTAGGGGCGGGCAGAGCGGATGACGCAGCCGTGCCTGGAAATCACCACATTTCTGGGCTAGGTCGCCTGACAGAGCCCGTCACAACGACCCGCATCAGCGGGCAGAGCAGACCAAGGAGCCCGCATCATGAACATTGAGCAGATTTTCCGCATGATCCTGCGCCGCGTTGTCGGGCGTGCCGTGAACGCAGGCGTTGATGCAGGGCTTGATGCCGTCAGCAAACGTGCGCGGGGCAAGGGGCGTGGCAAAAGCCAGCCCATGACCGAAGAAGAACGCGCCGCCATCGAAGAGCGCGAGCGCATCCGCGCGATCCGTCAGGCCCGCCGCGCCAAACGGGATCAGGGTTCTGACTGATTGCACAGCAGCCTGTAGCCAGTCGGCTGTCTCAGTAGCCTATCTCAGTAAATTGTCCCGGGTGCGCTGTCAGCTGTCAGGACCGCTCAGCTGCGAAAATGCTTCGACAGTTTCAGCCCCTGACCCTGATAGTTGGATGCAATCTCTGCGCCATATAGCTGCTGTGGCATCTCTGACATCCGCTCGTAAACCAGACGTCCGACAATCTGCCCATGCTCCAGCACAAAGGGCGCATCGTGGCAGCGCACTTCCAGAACACCGCGCGACCCGGCACCGCCAGCAGCCGCATAGCCAAATCCGGGATCGAAGAACCCCGCATAATGCACCCGGAACTCTCCCACCATAGCGAGATAGGGCGCCATCTCCGCGGCATAAAGCGGCGGGATCGCGATCGCTTCACGGCTCATCAGAATGTAGAACGCACCGGGATCCAGAATGATCTGCCCCTTGGTTGTGCGCACCTCTTCCCAGTATTCCGCCGGATCATAATGTCCCAGCCGGGAAAGATCGACGACGCCGGTGTGGTGCTTTGCTCGGTAGCCCACCAGATCGCCGCTTTCGGGGCGCAGATCGACAGAGAATCCAAGACCATCCGAAATCACCGGCGTGCCCGAGACGATCGGGGTGTCATCGTGAACGGCGCGCAAATCCGCATCGCTCAGAAAGGTGCGCCCCTGGCGAAAGATGATCTGCGTCAGCAGCTGTCCGGGCTGCACCACGACAGAGAAACTCTGCGGGCAGATCTCGGCATAAAGCGGGCCGTCATAGCCATCCGGCACCCGGTCGAACTCGACCCCCTGGTCGGTGATCACCCGTGTCATCACATCCAGCCGCCCGATCGAGGATTTGGCGCTGGCTGCAGCGGTCATGCCTTGGGGCAGGCGGATCCGCTCCATCAACGGCACAACATAAACGCAGCCTTTTTCCAGCACAGCGCCCCCTGTCAGGGCCACCTTATGCATGGTCAGATCTTCCAGCCGCTCTGCCACAGTGCGCCCGCGGCCCGGCAGAAAGGAGGCCCGCACCCGGTAGGCGCAGTCGCTCAGCCGCAAATCAAGGCTCGCAGGTTGGATCTGATCGTTCAGGATCGGGGAAGAGGCGCCAATCGCACCCTCGGTGATCATCTGCCGGATTTGCCGGTCCGACAGCACGCCCTGTGTCAGGCCGCTGCTCGTCTGTCCCTCAGATGTCATCCCATCCTCCCAACGCTTAATTATCAACACCTTGCACGAAAGGCAGATACAAAAACACCCACCCCAGAAAGGGGCGGGCGTTTTTTAGCCCCTTGCGAGGGCGGGGTATTTTGGTCGGGCTAGCAGGACTCGAACCTGCGACCTTCCGTCCCCCAGACGGACGCGCTACCAGGCTGCGCTATAGCCCGTTGCGCTGGTTTCTACCCTTTTTTCCGGCAGTGGCAAGCGAAAAACCCAAATTTTTTCGCCACATCTGCAAGTTTCTGGGCAGCACCCGCGCGCTGTTGGGATCAGCCGCGCAATGCGCGCAGGCAATTGGCAATCTCGTCCTGCAGATGGGCAGGCACGCGCTCCAGGCCGGCCAGATGGCTCAGCACGGCTGCGCGCGGTTCTGGCACACCGTCGCGAAGGTCCGGCACAATCACCACACGCGCCCGCAATGGCTGGGCCTGGGATTGGTCGCCCTGCGAATCCATCGACTCCTCCGCCGCGTCGTCCGCGACGGTCGCATCCAGTGTCTGCTCTTGCGGGGCAGGTTCTGCCGCGATGGTCTCAGGTTCCGGGTCTGACACAGGCTCAGACAGCGGCGCCATATCCGCCAGCGCGTCTGACGCAGGTTCTGCCACCAGCTCTTCGCCCAGCCCGTCTGCGAGGGTATCACCCGCGTCAGTCTCAGCCGCGTCCACCGCAACCTCACCCGTCTCGGCCTCAGCTGCCACACCCTCATCTGCGAGAGGCGCTGACATGTCGTCCTGCAGATCGCCCTTTAGATCGTCAGGCAGATCGATGGACACCTCATCGGACAGGGGTGCATCATCAGATGCGCCCGCAGGCTCTGTTGCCATATCCGCAGACATGTCTTCTGCCGGGATTTCCTCCACCGGTGCCTCGACCTCGGCCACGTCCTCAGACAAGGGCGTCACAACGGGGGCTTGGGTCTCTGCCTCGGCGTCTTGCTGCTCAGCGCCTGCCTCTGTCAGGTCAGTTTCGAACGCAACCGCGTCAGACGCCACATCCGCGCTATCGCCGAGCTCCTGTGTGGGCTCCTCTGCCGGACTGCCCGCATCCTCTGCACCTGCGATGGGCTGGCTGATCTCTGCCACCTGCTCCATCGGGGCGGCCAGATCCTGCGCAGCATCGTGCAGCGCATCATCCGGGGCAAAAGTCTCTGCCTCCGCCGTTTCTACCGGATCAACAGCAAGCACATCCTCTGCCGCGCTGTCATCCAGTGCGCTGTCCTCAGCTGCCATCGGCTCGGCTGCCGCTTCCATGTCGGCCGCGAACTCCGCTTCCGGTTCCTGCGGCGCGTCAAACATATCAAGCGGCGCATCCTCGGGCGTCGGCTCTTCGCTTTCATAGGGCGCGTCGTGAAGCGCTTGGTCCACGTCCACCCCATCAAGGGCTGCGAGATCGGGCAGGTCTTCTGCTTCGGCAAGCGGTTCGGCAAGGGGGTCCGCATGGCCGCCAAGATCATCGCCCAGTTCGTCAACCAGCGCGGCTGCGGGGGCTTCGGCCACATCCAGCGGCGCAACATCTGCCGGTTCCTGATCCAACGCGCCCGCTACAGCAAGCGGGTTGTCGTCCAGGTCGGCCTCGGCGTCAAATACCGGCGCGTCTGTGTGATCCGCCAGATCAATCTCCACCTCGGCCGGATTGGCTCCCAGATCGGGATTCATAGCCGGTGCCTGCGTGAAATCTGAACCCTCATCAACAGGTTGCGCCGCCTCAGTCAGGTCGGCTGGCGCATCCACTGCGGTCTCAGCCGCAAAGATATCTGTGGCCGGAGCCTCCTGCGGGGCAGTCTGCGCAGGCATGTCCGCCGCAAAGGCGGGCGCATCCGTGACATTGGGGGCCGGGGTCTCATCTACCGCATCGGCAAAGGGCGTCGCCGGGGCGGTATCCTGAGGCAGGGGGCTCTGCGGTGCAGACGGGGCCTCGACCGCGGCGGCCTCCACGTCCTCGGGCGCAGGGGCCAGCTTGTCCACCTCAGCCACGGGGGGCAGATCCGAAGGCAGGCTATCTGCGGCTTCGATCAGGTCGGCAGGCTCTTCGATCTGCGGCAGGTCGCCCAAGAGATCGGGCTGCAAATGTTCGCCCGCACCGTCAGACGTGGCCGGTTGCGCAGGCGGCGTGGCAACAGGTTCAGCAGAAGTGGGTGCAGCAGACACGGGTACAGCGGCGGAAGGCGCAGCAGAAACGGGTGCTGCGGGGGAGGGCGCGGGCGCCTCGGTGCTCTCGCCAAACAGGGTGCTTTGCGCAGGCTGCGGCGCGGTTGGTGCGCTGTCATAAGCAGGCACCGCAGCAGACGAGCCCGCCGCCGCGCCAAAGCTGGTCTGTGGCAATGCGGTTTCGCTCTGCGGCTCTGGCGGGTGGATGTCTCCGGTCTCGGACACCGCTGCCTGCACCGGATCCACAGAAACCGAAGGCGAAGCCGTCGGAACACTCGGCGCGGGGCCGGGCGCGGCTGGGGGTGTGACAGCCGCTGCGGGTGCCTGCGGCGCTGGTGTGTCATCGCCGGTGCCAGCAGCTGTAGGTGCTGTGGCCCCATGTGCCAAGGCGGACGGGGCTTGCGGTTGATAGCTCGGCGCGGGATCTGCAGGCGCCTGCGTGGGCGCAGCGGCCTGTGTCACGCCATCTTGAACCGGGGCGGCATAGGTCGGCGCGGTGGGCGCTGGCGTTGCTGTTGGCTGGGCCTGCTCTGCCGCATCACTTGCAGCAGCAGGAGGGGCCGCCGGGGGCTGCACTGTGGGTTGCACCTGTGGCTGCGCCTGCATCTGCGGCTGGGTCTGTACCGGCTGGGGCTGTACCGGTTGGGTTTGGACTGGCTGGGTTTGTACTGGCTGGGCCGGATCTGCCTGCACTGGAGTTGGCGCAACTTGCGGCGCCTCAGCGGCCGGGGGCATCGCCTGAGGAGCAGAAGCAGGAGCAGCGGTTGCCGGGGCGGGGGATGCGGGCTCTGCCCATGCGCCGGGGGCTGCCGCAGGGGCAGAGGGCGTTGGGGCGGGCGCTGCGGGTGGCTCAACTGGCTCGAATGTGGCCTCAACAGTGGCCTCGATCACATCACCTTGGACTGGATCAGCTGACGCATTCTCGATCGGCTCTACATCCGATGCCGCCGCACTACCCTGCGCAGCGGACGGGGCATCCGGATCTGCGAGAGAGGCAACATGCGCCGCACCATGTTCGCGCAGCAGCGCCTGCACGTCCTTGATCGCCATGCCCTGATCGTGCAGCAGCACCTTGATGCTGCCCAAGAGGTCCACGTCGGCGGGCCGATAATACCGTCGCCCGCCTGCACGCTTCACCGGTTTGATCTGGGTGAACTTGCTTTCCCAGAAACGCAGAACATGCGCCTGGATCCCCAGCCATTCCGCGACTTCACTAATGGTGCGGAAGGCGTCCGGTGATTTTGACATTGGAAATATTGTCCTGTGGTTTCAGACCGTTACTTACGGTTGCCGTCAGCCACCCGGTCCTTCATCAAATGCGAGGGCCGAAAGGTGAGAACACGACGAGGCTGAATAGGCACCTCTTCGCCGGTCTTCGGGTTACGTCCGACACGGGCTGATTTATCACGTACGCTGAAGGTTCCGAAAGAGGAAATCTTGACCTGCTCGCCGCGCACCAGTGCGTCGGACATGTGTTGCAGCATGCTCTCTACCAGCTGTGCGCTCTCGTTTCGCGACAGTCCAACCTCACGGAAGACGGCTTCGCTCAGATCCATACGTGTAAGTGTTTTTTCGCCCATGACTATCCCCATTGTTTGGTAAACCATATGGCGTGGGGAATTTAGCTGTCAATATCAATGAATTGCATCACGGCGCTGGATCGCCTGATCCAACCGTCAAATCACAATCAAAGGATGAGTGGGGCGCCAACCCCGATTTCGCGGTCTGGCGCTTACCAGCGCAGAACGACAGACCCCCAGGCAAGACCGCCGCCGATGGCTTCGGTCACGATCAGATCGCCCTGTTTGATCTGGCCCCGTGCCTTGCCCACGGACAGCGCCAGCGGAATTGACGCCGCCGAGGTATTGCCGTGGTCCTGGACGGTGACAACCACCTTGTCCATCGGCAGGCCCATCTTCTTGGCGGTGCCCTGAATGATGCGGATGTTGGCCTGATGGGGCACGATCCAGTCGACATCATCGGCGCCAAGACCTGCCCGTTCGAGCGAGGTATGGGCGGTTGAGGCGAGTTTCTCGACAGCGTGGCGGAACACCTGATTGCCCTGCATACGCAGATGACCGGTGTTCTGGGTCGATACGCCGCCATCGACGTACAAAAGATCCTTGAACCGCCCGTCAGAGTTCAGATCGGTTGCGAGGATGCCGCGATCATCACTGGTGCCTGCGCCCTCTTGGGCCTCCAGCACCAGCGCGCCTGCGCCATCGCCAAACAACACGCAGGTAGAGCGGTCGGTCCAGTCCATGATCTTGCTGAAGGTTTCCGCCCCGATCACCAGAACCTTGTCTGCCTGACCGGATGCAACCAGCGCGTTGGCATTGCTAAGCGCATAGACAAAGCCCGCACAAACCGCCTGCACATCAAAGGCAAAGCCCTTGGTCATGCCCAATTGCGCCTGCACCATGGTCGCAGCAGAGGGAAAGGTCAGATCAGCAGTTGATGTGGCCACGACGATGGCGTCGATGTCATCCGCGGTCATGCCTGCGTCGGCCAGCGCGTTTTGCGCGGCTTTGGTGGCCATGTTCGATGTGGTTTCACCCTCCGCAGCGAAATGGCGGCGCTCGATCCCGGAGCGGCTGCGAATCCATTCATCGGAGGTGTCTAGCGTGGCTTCGAATTCCGCGTTCTCAACAATGCGTTCTGGGAGGTAGTGCCCGATCCCGGCAATAACTGCGCGTCGCGTCATTCTGCTGCCTGCCTTTATAAGTCTTTTTTGGTGGTCGCCTTGTCCGCTGCTGTGTCGGACGTTTGCGCTACGTCATCTTGGGTAAGCGCAACGGAGGATGCAACCCGTGCCGCGAGTTTTTCTGCAAAGCCCTGCTGCGCCAGGCGAAAGGCCAGTTTGACCGCAGCAGAGACGCCGGTTGCATCGGCGCCGCCATGGGATTTGACCACGGTGCCATTCAGGCCGAGGAACACACCACCGTTGACACGGCGGGGGTCAAGCCGCTTGGACAGCCGCTTGAGCGAGGTCATCGCCAGAAGGGCCGCGAATTTGGACAGGATCGAATAGGAAAACGCATCCCGCAATGCAGTGCGCATCAGGCTTGCGGTGCCTTCACCTGTCTTGATCGCGACATTGCCGGTAAAGCCGTCAGTGACGATCACATCGGCCACATCACCGGGAATATCACTGCCTTCGACGAAACCCACGAAATCAAAACTCGCATCCTCAGCATAGGACGCGATCAGCCCATGGGCTTCTTTCAGTTCGGCATTGCCCTTGTGCTCTTCGGTGCCGACATTCAGCAGACCGACGCGGGGGCGGGCAATATCCATTGAGTTGCGAACATAAGAGGTGCCCATCAGGGCATATTGCAGCAGATCCTGCGCATCCGCGCGCACATCGGCCCCCACATCCAGCATGACGTTAAAGCCCTGCGGATTGAGAGACGGCCACAGAATCGCAATGGCCGGACGATTGACGCCAGGCAGCTTGCGCAGCCGCAGCATGGACAGCGCCATCAGCGCACCGGTGTTGCCGCAGGACACGGCGCCGGCCGCTTCGCCCTGCTTTACGCTATCAAGGGCCGACCACATGGACGTGCCCTTGCCGTTGCGCATCACCTGGCTTGGCTTGTCATGCATGGTCACCACATCCCGGGCGTCCCGGAACTCCACGCGCCCATCCAGGACGCGTTTCTTGGCAACCAGCGCTTTCAGCTCATCTTCCGGGCCATGCAGGATGAACCCGATGTCCGGGTTCTTGTCCGCAGACATGGCAATACCGGCCACCACAACCGCGGGGCCGGCATCTCCGCCCATGGCGTCAACCGAGATGATTATGCGGCCGGCATTCTTCTGATTTTGATGGGCATTACCCGCCATGAAAAAGCCTGCCTGACATAACTCTGATTCAGACGCAGCTTAGGCTGCGTCTTCGTCCATGTCGATCTCGTTGGCTGCTGCAACGATCTCTTTGTCGTCGTAGTGGCCGCAGGAGGGGCAAACGTGGTGGGGACGACGCAGCTCACCGCAGTTGGAGCATTCGTTCGGGTTTGCAGCAACCAGTGCATCGTGCGCGCGGCGGTTGTTGCGGCGCGACTTGGATACTTTGTTCTGTTGGACAGCCATGTCTCAACCTTTGTAACTTGGGGCCTTGGGGCTGTTCCCGCGGCGCGTTTCGTTTGTGTTTCGATCGGTCTGCCGAGCGTTTAGGCCCAGGCTAAGCCGATGTCCAACCAAAATTCCGATGAGCGCGCGAAAATACTGGGAATTATCGTCTGCGCAAGCGGTTTTTTGTCCGAACCCGCCGGGTTGGCTCGTCGGAATCGACTTCCCGCTCTCTTTTCAGTCTTCACGCCCGCCGTCAAGCTGGTCGCGCAGGGCGGCAAGCCCGGCAAAGGGGCGGGTGTCTTCGTCTCGCATCGGCGCAACGCCCGGTTCGGCGTGGACCGATTCTCCCAGAACGGCACCGTCCTTGCGGGGGTATTGCGGCACAAACAGCGCCAGCGCCTCTTCCATGATCTCCTGCACGTCAATGTGACTGCCCAGAGGTTCGCTGCTGTCGTCCTCGGGCATCTCTACCTCTTCTTCGCTTTCGGCATATTCCATGCCCGCGATAAAGCTGCGGCGCAGTTTCTGGTCGATGCGGGTGGTGACCGGATCAAGCGTGACAACGCAATCCTGCACCACTGTGGCCCCCAGTTCGGCCACGACTTCCCAGTCGCGTTTGCCCATTGCGCGGATCTCGCCGGCAAAGCGCAACTTGCGCAATTCGTTCAGCCCAAGCTCCTGTGCGAGGGCCGCCATTGCGGGGGCATCAGGGCGGATTTCAAACCGGGTCGGGCGGTTCTGGGGCAGGTCAGCGACGCGAAAAGCGGTGCTCTCAGACATTTGGGGGACTTTCGTTTCTTGAACCGGAGGCTGGGTTTAGGTAATCCGGTTGCAAGGCGTATTCAAGCCGGGGGGCATGAGAGTAGTTATGGTATCCAAACACGCACGGTCGCTGAAGGCAGCGGCAAAGGTCACGGTCTTCCTTGTTGCCGGCTTCGCCGTTACGGCCTGTGCGCCGATGTATCGCAAACACGGCTATGTCCCGACAGAGGAACAGCTGGCCGAGGTTGTGGTGGGTGTCGACACCAAGGATACAGTGGCCGAAACCATCGGCGTTCCCGCCGCAGAGGGCGTGCTGAGCGATGGCGGCTACTATTACGTCTCTACCCTGATGCGCCGTCGCGGGCCGTCCGCGCTCAAGCCGGTCTCGCGCGAACTGGTGGCCGTGACCTTCAACCAGCAGGGCGTGGTGTCGGGCATCGAACGCTATGGTCTGGAGCAGGGCAAGGTGATTCCGCTGCAGCGCCGCGTGACCAGCTCCAACATTCAGGACAAAACCTTCCTGCGTCAGCTTCTGGGCAGCCTTGGCAACTTTGGCCCCGGTGGTCTGGTCGAGTAAATCGGCCTGCCATCCCCCGTCATTTGCCTGACATGCGCTCTGTGCTAGCTGCAGGAGACCCCGCTGCCCGCGCCACGGCGTGATGGGTTGCGGTTTTCTGTGGATTTATGTGTCAGAGCCAGACCAGCGCCACCATGACCCGATCAAAGCCCGAATATTCCCTGTCTGCCTCCCTGCCATCCCCACAGGGGCGTCAGCTGCTGGCGCGCGGGCGCTACCGGCTGCGCCTGATCCCTGCCACTGCGGGCGAGGATCTGGCGCGCGCGCAGGATCTGCGGGCGCTTTGCTTTGGGCTCGCCCAGCGGGACACGGATGCGTTTGACGCCACCTGCCTTCATCTTCTGGTGGAGGAGGCGGAGACAGGCCAGCTGGTCAGCTGCTGTCGGCTGAGCCTTCTGCGCGATCGCACGGCGCTGCTGCGCAGCTATACCGGCACCCGCTACGATCTGAGCCGCCTGACCCTGGGAGAGGGCCCGGTGATGGAGCTGGGCCGCTTTTGCATCCATCCAGACTGGCGGGACGCCGATATTTTGCGACTGGCCTGGGGCGCGCTGACACAGCTTGTGGACGAAGAAGGGGTTGGGCTGCTTCTTGGGTGCAGTTCCTTTGCAGGCGTTGATCCAGGCCCCTATGCCCATGCATTGGCGCAACTGTCCCTGCGCCATCAGCCACCCGGCGGGCAGGTGGTCAGCCCGCAGACGGCAGAGCGGCGGATGCTGTGCGATCTTGACCTTCCGCCAACCCCCGATCCCAAACTGGCGGCGCTGCAGATGCCCGCCCTCTTGCGGACCTATCTGATGATGGGGGGCTGGGTTGGCGACCATCTGGTGGTGGACCGCGCGCTCAATACCCAGCATATCTTTACCGCGGTCGATATCGCCGCCATCCCCGACAATCGCAAGCGTCTGCTGCGTGCGGTCAGCGCCACGGGCTGAGCCATTCTTGACGCGCTGCCCTTGCCGGTTTAGCTGGCTTTCATGGCACGTATTCCTCTCTTACAGATGTCCGGCATTTCCCTCACGTTTGGGGGCGATCCGGTGTTCGCGGATCTTGATCTGGTGGTGCAACCTGGCGACCGGGTCGCTTTGGTCGGGCGCAATGGATCGGGCAAATCCACCCTGATGAAGGTGATGGCCGGTCTGGTCGAAGCCGATCAGGGCAGCATTGTCATCCCGCCGGGAAAATCCGTGGGCTACATGGAGCAGGATCCCAAGATGGAGGGGTTCGCCACATTGGGGGATTTTGCCGCCAGCGGGCTGGAGCCGGGCGAGCTGTACAAGGTGGAGCGCGCAGGCGAGGGGCTGAAGTTTGACCCCGCCCGCCCGGTAGAAACCGCATCAGGGGGTGAACGTCGCCGTGCGGCTCTGGCCAAGCTGATGGCCGAGGCGCCGGATCTGATGCTCTTGGACGAGCCGACCAACCACCTGGATATCGAGGCGATCACCTGGCTTGAGGACGAGCTGAAATCCACCCGCGCGGCCTTTGTGCTGATCTCGCACGACCGGGCGTTTCTGCGGGCCCTGACCCGTGCGACGCTTTGGGTGGATCGGGGGCAGGTGCGCCGGCAGGACAAGGGGTTTGAGGATTTCGAGGCCTGGCGCGACAAGATCTGGGACGAGGAAGACCAGCAGCGCCACAAGCTGAACCGCCTGATCAAATCCGAAAGTCGCTGGGCTGTCGAAGGCATCTCTGCCCGTCGCAAACGCAATATGGGCCGGGTGCGCGCGCTGCAGGATCTGAAGGCCGAGCGCGCCAGCCAGATCAAACGGCAGGGGACAGCGGAACTGGCACTGGAGTCCGGTCCGAAATCCGGCCGCAAGGTGATCGAGGCGGAGGGGCTCTCCAAGGCGTTTGGTGACAAGCCCATCGTGCGGGACTTTTCGATCAAGGTGCAGCGCGGCGACCGCGTGGCCTTTGTCGGACCAAATGGCGCGGGCAAGACCACGCTGTTGAAGATGCTTTTGGGGATGGAGCAGCCGGATACGGGCAGCGTGCAGCTGGGAACCAATCTGGAAATCGCCCTGTTTGACCAGACCCGCGACCAGCTGGATGGCGATGCGAGCCTATGGGAAAACCTGACCTCTGATCCCTTGCTGGGGATTTCCGGCAAGGCCGATCAGGTGATGGTGCGGGGCCAGCCCAAACATGTGGTGGGCTACCTCAAGGAATTCCTGTTTGACGAGGCGCAAGCGCGCGCGCCGGTGCGATCGCTGTCGGGGGGCGAAAAGGCGCGGCTTTTGCTGGCGCGGCTGATGGCGCGGTCCTCGAACCTTCTGGTGCTTGATGAACCGACAAACGATCTGGACGTTGAAACGCTCGATCTGTTGCAGGAGCTGTTGGACAACTACGATGGCACCGTTCTCTTGGTGAGCCACGACCGGGATTTTCTCGACCGGGTTGCGACCACCACAATCGCCATGGAAGGGGGCGGGCGCGCCACGGCCTATGCGGGCGGGTGGAGCGATTATCTCTCGCAACGTGGCCCTGTGGCGGGGGCGGCTGAAAAGGCTGAAAAGGTCAAAACGGCCAAGCCCAAACCCAAGCAGGAGCAGGCCCCGAAAGAGGGTTTGAGCTTTAAGGAAAAGCACCGGCTTGAGGCGCTGCCGGGCGAGATTGAACGCCTGGAGGCAGAGATCGCCAAGTTGCAGGAGCTGATGGCGGATCCCGAGCTGTTCACGCGCGAGCCGGTCAAGTTCAAGAAAGCCACCGAAGCCCTTGTGGAGCGTCAGGAAAAGCTGTCGGCTGCCGAGGAAGAGTGGCTGGAGCTGGAAGACAAAGCCGCTGGCTGAGGGCGGATAAGGGTAAACCTGTCTGACCCAATGTTTCGCACGCGAAACATTGGGTCAAAGAACGTGCCGTAAATAGCTGATAAATAACGAAACCCTGCCGCAATATGTTGCGCGGCGGTTAACGCGGCGCATGCAATGGGGCGACAGGGTATCTTGTGGCGCGGGGCCGCGTTCTACCGGATTTAGTAGCGCAGCCTGCGCCATTTGGGGGCGGGGCAGAAAGGGTTAACAATCTGCCCGGCTCCGCACGCTATGTTTTGCGGCTGGTGATGGCTCAGCGCATCCGCAATGCGCCATCAAGGCGGATCACCTCGCCGTTGAGATAACCCATCTCCACGATGAAGCCTGCAAGCCGGCCGTATTCGGCAGGATCGCCAAGGCGGGCGGGGTTGGGCACATCGGCGGCCAGCTGTTGTTGCACCTCTTCGGGCAGACCTGCGAGCATCGGCGTCATGAAGATCCCCGGAGCGATGGTCATGACCCGCACGCCCGAAGACGCCAGATCGCGCGCCATCGGCAGGCACATGCCCACAACACCCCCTTTGGAGGCCGCATAGGCGGCTTGGCCCTTTTGTCCGTCAAAGGCGGCAATTGAAGCTGTGTTGATGATCACACCGCGACCGCCATCTGCCTCGGCCTCGCATTTGGCGATTTCCACGGCTGCGAGACGGGCAACATTGAAGGTGCCGACGAGGTTGATGTCGATGGTGCGCTGATAGGCATCAAGCGGATGGGCGCCATCACGGCCAACGGTTTTGATGCCAAGCGCGATGCCTGCGCAGTTCACACAGGCATTGATCTTGCCCATCTTCTCGCTGGCCAGAGCAATGGCAGCGGCCACCGAATCCTCGCTGGTGACGTCGGTTTCGGCAAAATGCCCGCCGATTTCTGCGGCAACGGCCTGCCCGCGGTCCACATCGCGGTCCAGCAGTGTGACCTGTGCGCCATTGGCGGCAAAGTGGCGGGCTGTGGCCTCTCCGAGGCCCGACGCGCCGCCGGTGATGACGGCGGCGGTTTGCGACAATTTCATGAGGCTGTCCCCTCCCAAGGATCAATGCATGAGAACATCAGTATCTGAACGTGTGTTCAGATAATCACGTCCCCCCGGCAGTGTCCAGAGAGAGTTCCGCAGCGCCATTGGCGCCATCGGTCCCCTGGATCAGCAGTAGCCGGAGATGCCCGTGCTCATCAGGCGTTTGTCCAGCGCGGCGATGGGGCGGAGCAGGCGCCCCATCGGGGCCCAATAGGCCCATGTTCCGCCCAGCTGATGCAGGCGGGCGCCGCTGCCCAGTTTGAACCGGGCAAGTCCGGGGGCGTCTTCGGTGTTGATGACGCCAAGATCCAGCTGTTCGCAGCCCTGTTTGGCGAGCCAGTTCATTGCTTCCCACATCAACAGGTTATGTGCCGACAGCGCCTTGCCGCGCTCGGTTGTGTGGGCGATGTGATAGGTCGCACCGCGTCCGTGGCGCAGAACAAGAATGCCTGCGACGATATCCTTGCCTTCATGGGCTTCAAAAACCTTGGCCATGCCCTTGTTTTCACGGGCATAGGCGAGGGTCAGATCGACGGGCCAACTGCGATAGCCACGGCGGGCCTGTTGTGCGGCATCCGCAGCAAACAGCCAATGCGCCGGGGTTTGCGGCAGCGACTGGCGGGTGACGCGCAGGCCCTGGCGTTCTGCATGGACCAGACGGTTGCGCCATTTCTGATGCAGCCGTGCGCGGCGCTGGTCGTGGTCACCGGTCAGATCGACAAGGCCGACATATGCGGGGCTGACCAGCGGAACGGCACCATGGCGGGCGAGCGCGGGTGTGGGGGTTTCTGGCGACAGGATCACCGGGGTGCGGTGCAGGCCCTGTTCGCTGATTTGTTCGATCAGGCGCAGCGGTTTGTCGATGCGGGCGCGGTTTACCATGGCCACGTCGATGCGGCCCAAGAGCTTGCGGCGCATCACGACGGTGTCCTTCAGCTGGCTGAGCACCATCGGCTCCTTGCCGGTGGCAGCAAGGGCGCGGGCGAATTCCGGGGTTTGGGGCAGCGCGGAGATGGTCTCGTCGCGCAGAACTGGGCGGGGCATGACATCAGCAGGCATAAAATCGAACATGGCGCCATTAACCGCAGGGAAACCTAAATGATGGTTAATGGAGATATGAAAAATGCGAATAAAATTTTGAAGCAACATGCACCCGGTGCCCGAATGACACGATCCGCCGCTTTTCTGCTGGCTGTTGCGCTGTCCGTTCCGGTTGGGCTGGTCCTGCTTTTGGTTGATCTGCTGCTGATTTGAGCGGGGTCCAGCGGGGATCTACCGGGGATATGCCCATGAAAAAGGGGGCCGCTGGCCCCCTGATCCGAGTGTTGTGTGTGTCTGAGTGCGAGAGCGGCCTTAGCCGTCCAGCTGCACCAGCGCGTGGCGTTTTTTGCCCGCAGACAGTTTGATCGGGGAGGCGAGCGCGGCAGCGTCGATCATGAGGCCCGCATCTGTCAGCGGTTTGTCATCGATCTTGGCGCCATTCTCGGCGATCAGGCGCTTGGCGTCCTTGCCGGACTTCGCAAGACCCGATTTCACGATCAGCTGCACGATGGAAATACCATCGCCCAGATCCGCAGAGGACAGCGACAGGGTGGGCAGGTCGTCGCCAACGCCGCCTTTTTCAAAGACCTCGCGGGCGGTGGCCTCTGCGGCTTCGGCAGCGGCGCGGCCGTGCAGAAGGGCTGTGACCTCATTGGCGAGGATCACCTTGGCGGCGTTCACCTCAGAGCCTTCGAGCGCGCCAAGGCGGTTGCATTCATCCACCGGCAGCTCGGTGTACAGCTTGAGGAAGCGGCCCACGTCTGCGTCGGTGGTGTTGCGCCAGAACTGCCAGAATTCATAGGGCGACAGCATGTCGGAGTTGAGCCAGATCGCCCCGTTCTGGGACTTGCCCATTTTCTTGCCGTCCGACGTGGTCAGAAGCGGCGAGGTGAGGCCATAGATTTCGTGGTCCAGAACCCGGCGCGTCAGGTCGATGCCGTTGACGATATTGCCCCATTGGTCCGATCCGCCCATCTGCAGCACACAGCCATAGCGACGGTTCAGTTCAAGGAAGTCGTAGGCCTGGAGAATCATGTAGTTGAATTCCAGGAACGACAGGGACTGTTCTCGGTCCAGACGCGATTTCACGCTTTCAAACGACAGCATCCGGTTCACCGAGAAGTGGCGGCCGATGTCGCGCAGGAAGGTGAGGTAGTTCAGATCATCCAGCCATTCTGCGTTGTTGAGCATCATGGCTGAGTTTTCGGCGCCGGTGTCGTAGTCGATGTAGGCGGCAAAAACCTTCTTGATGCCTGCAATATTGGAATCGATCTGATCATCGGTCAGCAGCGGGCGTTCGTCCGCGCGGAAGGAGGGATCCCCGACCTTGGTGGTGCCGCCGCCCATCAGGGTGATCGGCTTGTGACCGGTTTTCTGGAACCAGCGCAGCATCATGATCTGGATGAGCGAGCCGACATGCAGCGAGGTCGCGGTGGCGTCAAAGCCGATGTAGGCGGACTGGCCGGGGGTCATCAGTGCCTCGTCCAGGCCCTGATAATCGGTGCAGTCGGCCAGATAGCCGCGTTCCATCATTACAGAGATGAAGTCCGATTTCGGGTGGTAGGTCATGACGTGCCTCGGCTTTCTAAATTGCGCGGTGCTGTATAAAACGCAATTTGCGCGGGGGAAAGCAGTCTGAACCGCTTTGCGGCAGAAAATCCCTGCGGTATCTTTAGGGTGTGGCGACGGGGTTGCGCTGGCGGGGGGATCTTCCGTTCATTTGTCCCCCGTGTCGCTTTCCAATGATGCGATGAAACCGCGATCCGTGAAACCGGTCGCAATGCGAGCAGGCAAGAACAGCATGTCCAGAACCTCAAACCGAGCCATTGCGAAAACCGGCCCTCTGCGGGCTCTTGGCACGATGAGCGGCACCTCGCTGGATGGTGTGGATGCGGCCATCGTGGTCACTGATGGTGTGTCGATTCACGGATTCGGAGCCAGCTGCTATCATGCCTATGAGCCGGTTGAACGCGCGCAGCTGGCCTCGGCGCTGGGGCAGTGGCATGGCCCGCAGGTGGACGCGGCGGGTGAGATCGTGACCCGCGCCCATGCGGATCTGCTGACACGCTTTCTGGCGGAACAGGTCGATGAAGATCAGGCCGAAGCAGAGGCGGGCGTGGATCCGTCGCGCAGCGCGCCTGTCGACGTGATTGGCTTTCACGGCCAGACCCTGGCCCATGCGCCACGGCAGCAGGGGACGTTGCAGGTGGGCGATGGTGCGGCGCTTGCGCAGACCTTGGGTGTGCCCGTGGTCTGGGATTTCCGCAGTGACGATGTGCGCCTGGGCGGAGAGGGGGCGCCGCTGGCGCCGTTTTTCCACTTTGCCTGCGCCAAATACCTGAAGCGGGACAAGCCCTTGTGTTTCCTGAACCTCGGCGGGGTTGGCAATATCACCTATGTCGATCCGCGTTTTGATGCGCCTGAAGAGCCCGGCGCGCTGCTTGCGTTTGATACCGGGCCAGCCAATGCGCCGATCAATGATCTGGTGCAGGCGCGCTGTGGCCAGCCGATGGACGAGGGTGGCCGGATCGCGCTTGGCGGTGAGGTGGAGACGGGGGCGTTGGAGCTGTTTCTGGCCGAACCCTATTTTGCCAGGATGCCGCCCAAATCGCTGGACCGAAACGATTTTTCAGAGATGATCGACCTTGTGTCCGAGCTGAGCGACCGCGACGCCACCGCCACGCTGACGGGCATGTGCGCCGCCGCCGTGGCGCAGGGAATGGAACATTGCCCCGAGGCGCCGGAGGTGGTGCTGGTCACGGGTGGCGGGCGCCATAATCCGGTGCTGATGGAGATGCTGCGCGTTTCACTGGATTGCCCGGTCGCCCCGATTGAAAGCGCCGGACTGGACGGTGACATGCTGGAGGCGCAGGCCTTTGCCCATCTGGCGGTGCGGGTGGCGCGGGGTCTGCCGACGTCCTGTCCCGGCACCACCGGCGTGCGCGCCTGCGTGGGCGGCGGCGTGGTGAGCGTGCCGGGATCATCGGACTGAGCCGGGGAGCTGAGCCGGGGACTGGAAACGTCTGAGTTTCTTGGCAAATGTCCCGGGGAAAAATCCGGGGTCAGGCGCGGGGGATATCAAAACCGGGTGCGGCCAGTTCAAAGCCTTCGAACTGAAATCCGGGTGACACCGTGCAGCTGACCAGCGTGTAGTCCCCTGTTGTGCGGGCCGCCTGCCAGTGGCCTTCCGGCACAATCAACTGGGGCTCTCCCTTTGTCAGGTCGGGGGACAGGAGGTGATCCTGCGCCGGGCCTGCGTCGCTGGCGGCGAGGGACAGCACCAGCGGCGCGCCTGCGTGATAAAGCCAGATCTCGGTGGCATCGACCCTGTGCCAATGGCTGCTTTCACCGGCCTTCAGCAGAAAGTAGATGCAGGTGCCGGTCGCGCGGCCTTTGTGGCTACCTGCGTTTTCGGCAATCCATGTCTGGCGATAATAGCCCCCTTCGGGGTGCGGCTGGAGGTTCAGCTTGGCGATGATCTCGTCAGCGGTCATGTCCGGGCTCCGTTTTGTCTGTTGGCTCTGGCAATTTGGTATCTGCCGCATATGTTTGGGCCATGACATTGCATATCCCCTTTGACAATACATATGCCGCGCTGCCGCCGGTGTTCTACACGAAACAGGCCCCTGTGCCGGTCAAGGCGCCTGAGCTGCTGGCCTATAACGCTGCTCTTGGGGCGGAGCTGGGCATCACGGTGGGCGAGCAGGCCGAGCTGGCAGAGGTCTTTGCGGGCAATCGTGTGCCGGAGGGGGCCGCGCCCCTGGCGCAGCTCTATGCCGGGCATCAGTTTGGCAACTACAATCCGCAGCTTGGCGATGGGCGCGCGATCCTGCTGGGCGAGACGGTTGGCGCTGACGGCGCGCGTCGCGATATCCAGCTGAAGGGATCGGGGCGCACGCCCTATTCGCGCGGTGGCGATGGGCGGGCCTGGCTGGGGCCGGTCCTGCGGGAATATGTGGTGAGCGAGGCGATGCATGCGCTTGGCATTCCGACAACCCGCGCGCTGGCAGCGGTGACAACGGGAGAACTGGTCTGGCGCGAACAGGGCGGGCTTCCGGGCGCGGTGCTGACGCGGGTGGCCTCCAGCCACTTGCGGGTCGGGACGTTCCAGATCTTTGCCGCGCGCGGTGAGACGGCGGCGCTGCGCCAGCTGACGGATTTCGCTATCCAGCGCCACTATCCAGAGGCAGAGGGTCCGATGGGGTTGCTGCGGGCGGTGCGCGATCGCCAGTCAGAGCTGATCGCGGCCTGGATGTCGGTGGGGTTCATTCACGGGGTGATGAACACCGATAACTCGTCCATTTCCGGCGAGACGATCGACTACGGGCCATGCGCCTTTATGGATGTCTACCATCCCAGCACGGTGTTCAGCTCAATCGACCGCATGGGGCGCTATGCCTACTCCAACCAGCCCGATATTGCGGTCTGGAACCTGGCGCAGCTGGCGACCGCGTTGATCCAGCAGGCCGAGGATCCGCAGGCGATGGTGGAGGAGGCAACCGAGATCGTGCATGCGATGCCCGCGCTGACAGAGGCCGCCTGGTTGCGCCGCTTTGGCGCCAAGATCGGCATTGCCGAGGCAACCCGCGAGGATATGGGGCTGATCACCGACCTGATGCAGCGCATGGCTGCGGGGCAGGCGGATTTTACCAATACGTTCCGGGCCTTGGTGGATACTGTGTCGCCAGATGGCGGACCGGCGCGGGATGAGTTTCTGGAGCCAGAGGCCTTTGATAGCTGGGCAAGCGGCTGGCGCGCGCGCCTGGAGCAGGAGGCGGATCCGGCGGCGGTGATGGCGGCGGCCAACCCTGTTTACATCCCGCGCAATCACCGGATCGAGGCCATGATCGAGGCGGCGGTGGCCGGTGACATGGCGCCATTTGAGCGGCTCAATACGGTTCTGGCGGACCCTTACACCGTGCAGGACGGCGCCGAGGATCTGCGTCGCCCGCCAGCGGAAAGTGAGATCGTCACCGCGACCTTCTGCGGGACCTGACGGCGCGCGGTTATTTCCGGTTGATCAGCACGATACCGACGGCGACCAGTGCCAGCGCGGCCCAGACCTGAGGGTAGATGACTTCGTTCAAGAGCAGCCAGCCGAGGATGGCGGCAATCACCGGTGACAGGAAGCTGAAGGAGGCGACGGCGTTGGCGCGGTAGATGCTGATCAGCCAGAGCCACAGAAGATAGCCGAGGCTGGCAATGGCGACCGACTGGAACAGAACGCCCGCGATATGCAGTGCGGTGGGGTCGCGCAGCAGTGGGCCAAACAGCGGCGAGATCGCAAGCAGGACAACGGCAGAGGTGGCAAGCTGATAGGTCAGCTGACGGATGGGCGGCACGGCCGCCAGCGGCGACAGGCGCGCACAAAGCGCAATGCCCGCCCAGGCCAGCGTTGAGATCAGCGCCAGCACATCCCCCAAAAGCGAGGCATCACCGCTGCCCCGGTGCAGGACTGCCAGCACGACGCCACCCATCGCCAGCACCAGACCAAGCATCCGGATCGGGCTCAGCCGTTCCCCTGGCAGCAGCAGGTGACCTGCCAGTGCCAGCCAGACGGGCATTGAGTTGAAGATGATCGTCACCCGTGACACCGATGACAGATCGAGGGCGATGTAGAGGCAGATGAATTCAGCCGTGAACAGAGATCCGGACACCAGCCCCCAGAAATGGACAGAGCGGCTCCAGTGGACCGGTGTCGCAGCGGTTTCAGGCGGGGTTGGCGCGGTTGCACGCTTTAGCTGGCCGCGAAACCCCAGCCATGCAAGCAGAACCGCAAGCCCGATCAAAGAGCGCAGGCCAGCCTGAAACACCGGGCCAAAGCCGCCGTTGGAGACCTTGATCACCACCTGATTGAGCCCCATCAGCCCGCTGAAGCCGATCAGCATCGCGGCGCCAAGGCCGTCCATTGCGCGTTTTTCACTCATGGCGCCACAGGAAATCCCGCCGCTGGCAGAGTCAAGGTGGCAAAACAGGTGCTTAGGCCATTTGCGGTGTGACGGGGCGTCCTCTGGTCCGGGCTTGCGATTTGCGCCATGCTGTGACCGTATCCCGCACCAAATGGCGGGGGCGGAAGCAGGTGAGATGACCAGGAAACCGGGGCAGGGCAACGAGATGGGACGGCTGAGGCTGGCCACATACAACATCCAGAAATCAGTGGGGATGGACCTGCGTCGACGGCCGCGTCGCACGCTCAAGGTGATTGAGGGGACAGGCGCGGATCTGGTGTTGCTGCAGGAGGCGGACAAGCGTCTGCCGCCGCGCCCTGCTGCGTTGCCTCATTTCGTGCTGGATGAGGCCGGCTGGCATATCGTGGATCTGGGCGGCGCGGGGTCGCTGGGCTGGCATGGCAATGCGGTGATCTGGCGGGGCGATGCGCTGCGGCTGGTGGATCAGGGCCATATCCCGCTGCCGGGGCTGGAGCCACGCGGTGCTGTCTGGGCCCGGTTTGAAACAGCGCTAGGCCCGCTGAGGGTGGTGGGGGCGCATCTGGGGCTGACCACCAGAGCGCGGCATGAGCAGGTGCATCATCTGGCGCGTCATATCGCAAGCGAGCCGGATCTGCCCACCGTCTGCGCCGGCGATTTTAACGAATGGTCGCGCCAGCCGGTGCTGGACCATATGGCGCCGCAGCTGCGGTTTGTGCCCCCAAAAGCCAGCTTTCCCGCGCTGCGCCCGATTGGTGCGCTGGACAGGATTGCTGTCAGCCGGGGATTGCGGGTGGTCGAAAGCGGGGTCTACCGCGCTCGGCCTGCGCATGTCGCCTCGGACCATTTGCCGGTCTGGGCAGACCTTGAGGCCGAGAGCGGCTGAGGGGATGCGCATTGCCTGACAGGGCATATGAAAACGCCGGGGCGGTCGTATCCACCCCGGCGTTTCTGTATTGGTCTGATCCCTTGTGGGACAGGGGTTACTGCGCGCTGCGACGCTGGCCGCCGCCTGCCTTGCCCTTGCCACGGCCCTGACCGCGACCTTGCCCGGCACCCTGTCCGCCACCTGCACGGCTTTGCTGGCCTGCGCCACCACCACCGCTGCGGCGACGGCGATGACCGCCGGGTTTGCCACCACCGGGTTTGCCACCGCCACCGCGACGGTTCGCAGGTGCAGTTGGATCCGGCATTGCCTCCCACGGGCGGCCAGAAGCCACGGGGATGGTGATCTTCATGGTTTTCTGGATCGCTTTCAGTTCGTCCATTTCATCCGGCGCACAGAAGGCCACGGCCTGACCGTCCTTGCCTGCGCGGGCGGTGCGCCCGATGCGGTGGACATAGGCGTCCGGCACGTTGGGCAGTTCGTAGTTGTAGACGAATTTCACGTCCGGGATATCAAGACCACGGGCCGCAACATCGGTTGCCACCAGGATCTTGACCTCGCCGGATTTGAAGGCCGCCAGTGCCCGCTCGCGCTGGCCCTGGGATTTGTTGCCGTGGATGGCAGCGGCGGAAAACCCAGCAGCAGAGAGGGTCTTCATCAGTTTTTCCATGCCGTGTTTGGTGCGGCCAAAGACCAGCGTGCGCTCGTCCTTGTGTTCGGCCAGCAGCTCTTTCAGCAGGGACAGTTTTTCGGCCTTGGCGATGAAATGCACCGATTGGGTGATCTTGTCTGCGGCCTTGCCGGGAGGGGAGACCTCGATCCGGACCGGGGCGTTCAGATAGGAATTCGCGATCTCGTTCATCTGCTTGGGCATGGTGGCCGAGAACAGCATGGTCTGACGTTCCTGCGGCAGCAGGGACGAGATTTTGCGCAGAGCGTGGATAAAGCCGAGGTCCAGCATCTGGTCTGCCTCGTCCAGAACGAGGAAGTCGCAGGAGCCAAGGTCCAGCGCGCCGCGGTCCAGGATGTCGAGCAGACGACCCGGTGTGGCGATCAGGATATCGGTGCCGCGCGACAGGCGGGAGATCTGCGGGTTGATCGAGACGCCGCCAACGACCAGACCGGTCTTGAGCGGGGTGCCTTCGGTCAGGCCCTTGAGCGTGGCGGCAATCTGGTTTGCCAGCTCGCGGGTCGGGGCCAGCACCAGACCGCGCACGGTCTTGGCGGCGGGCTTGCGGCCATATTGCATCATCTGCGCAATGAGCGGCACGCCAAAGGCAGCGGTCTTGCCGGTGCCGGTCTGGGCCAGACCCAGAACGTCCTTGCCATTCAGCGCGTGGGGGATTGCGCGGGCCTGGATCGGGGTGGGCTCTTTGAAGCCCATTTCGTCAATGCGGGACAGGAGCTTTTCGGGCAGCCCCATGGTTGAAAATTCAGTCACGTATCGTCCTTTCACAGCCGGAGCGGATGCCACGGCCGGTGCCGCCCCACAGGTGCGGGCGGTCTGTCGTTGGGGCAGGAACCTCAGGCGGTCTGACAGAATGTCAGCCCGCTGGTCGCTGCGAATGCCCCACGCGTGATATTGGGAACGGTGGCATATCCTGTCAGGGGTCGGTGGTGTGCCGCATGGCCGGTCAGCGTCTTGCTGGGTCTCCGGTCATGTCTGCCCCGTCTTCCTTGGGGGCGGCCCGACGCCCTCTGCTCACGCGGCAGGGAGGGATGCCTGAGCCGCAGATGGCCCTCCTGTGCGGCAAAGTCAATGGTCGTCATGTGCATATTCCTGCCAAAGTGGTGCGAAAACCCGGTTTGCAGCTGCCGCTGCTTTGTTTAAACAAGAGAGCCATGCTGAAGAAGGGACGGCTATGCGCGAGACGATTATCGCACGATGTGAAGCAAAAGGTCTGCGGATGACAGGCCAGCGTCGGGTGATTGCCCGCGTGCTGCAGGAGAGCGAGGATCACCCCGATGTGGAGGAGCTTTATGCCCGTGCCAGCGCGCTGGACGGCGCGATTTCGCTCGCCACTGTGTACCGGACCGTCAAGCTTTTTGATGAGGCAGGGATTCTGGACCGGCTGGAGTTCGGGGACGGGCGGGCGCGTTACGAGGATGCCGACCGCGAGCACCACGATCATCTGATCGACATGAACTCGGGCGAGGTGATTGAATTCTGCGACCCCGAAATCGAAGCGTTGCAGGAAAAGATCGCCGAGAAGCTGGGCTATGAGCTGCGTGGCCACAAGCTTGAGCTCTATGGCGTGCCGGTCAAGAAAAGCTGATCCGCGGTTAGCGCTCGGACCGGGCTGCGCGCCGCTCTCGTGCCGTGCGGATCCTGACGCCCAGATCAAGGAAGGGACGGGGCGGGATCAGGTTGGGCTTTGTCAGTGCCAGCGCATCTGACAGCAGATCCCCATCCTGGCGGCAGGCGAGATCGGCAATCAGCTTGCCCATGATGCTGCCGCGAGACACGCCCGAGGCGTTGTAGCCACCACACAGGAACAGACCCGGCTGGGTTTCCTCAAAGACCGGTTTTGCGTTGCGGCTGATGCAGATATTGCCGGACCAGGAATAGGCGATGGCGCTGCGGTCCAGAAAACCAAAGCGTTTTTGCAGCCCGTCCGCGTGGATGTCGATGCGGTCAGACAGCTGCGTCCTGTTGATGCCGCCGGGGCGGTATTCGGCTGTGTTACGGATCAGGATCCGGCGGTCCTGTGTCAGCCGCATGGTTGCGCCAAGCGAGCGCGGGCTGAGAATGCCCCAGCTGGCGGGGCGGTTGATGTCCTGTTCTTCCGCTTCGCTCAGGGGGCGGGTGAGCGATGCGGTCAACGCAAGCGGAAAGACCCGCAGCGATTTCAGGCCAAGGCGGGGAAAGAAGGCATTGACCGCGACGATCACCTGCGGGGCCGTCACGGTCCCTGTGGCCAGGTCAAGCTGCCAGCCATTCGCGGCCCGGTGAATGCGGCGCACGGGGCTGTTTTCAAAACATGCGACAGTGTCCGGCAGGCTGGCCGCGAGCCCCTGCGCCAGCATGGCAGGCTGCAGCAGGGCGCCACCACGGGACAAGACACCAAGACCGTAAAATGATGTGCCAAGTCGGCTGTGCAGCTCTGGCCCCTCGATGAGGCGAGCGTCAATTCCGAGGCGCTGGAAACTGTCCGCGTGCTGGCGCAGCTTTGCGAAGTTTGCGGGGTCGTGGGCGGCGTGGATGGAGCCCGTGTCCTCCCACTGGCAATCAATCCCGTGGGTCTGGGTCAGCTGGCGCAGTTCTGAAACGCCTGCGTGGTCCAGCCGGTTCATGGTGCGGTAGCTCTTGAGCCCCTGATCGGTGTGCAGCTGGGCGTGACCGGGGCTTTCGTTTGCGACGGCAAAGCCGGAGTTGCGGGCGCTGGCGCCTTGAGCGATGCGTTTTCCGTCCAGCAGCAGGATCCGGGCATTGGGGCGCAGGTTTGCCAGTTGGCGGGCGGCTGCAAGCCCGGTAAAGCCCCCGCCGATGATGGCCACATCCGCCTGCTGAGCGCCGCGGAGAATGGGGTGTTGCGGGAGGGCTCCCGCCAGTGCGCTCCAGCCGCAGATATCTTCGACCATGCCGTCTCTCGTCTTTGTCGCAAATACCATTGCGTTGAATTCCAAATATGAAAATGGCTAGCGGCTTTCCCTGTGAATGCAAGCATTTCTACTGGATGCCGGGTGATGTATCAATTTTTGTGATGGTCGGCCCAACAGCATGTCATTGGGGCGTGTCGCAAATGGTGTTGTTTGACGCTGACAGAGCATGTTTGGTGCATCGGATCCGGGTCGTGCTGCGGCCTGTTGCCACTGCGCCGAGATCAAAGGACCGACCGACATGAATAACGTTACAGCGATTTTGCTGATCATTGTCTCTATGGCGGGGTTCACGCTGGAGGATACGGTGATCAAACAACTGGCCAAGACGATGCCGGTTGGCCAGATCCTTGTGATGCTGGGGATCGGCAGTGGCGCGGTATTCGTGATCTGGGCCAAGCTGCAGGGCCATCGGGTTCTGGCGCGCCACAACTGGCGCTGGCGGCCGGTTCTGCGGGCCTCGACCGAGGCGCTGGCAGCGGTTTCATTTGCAACAGCTCTGGCAACCGTCGACATCTCTACCGTTGCGGCGGTGTTTCAGGCGATGCCCCTTGCGGTGACCATGGGGGCTGCGCTGTTTCTGGGCGAAGAGGTCGGTTGGCGGCGCTGGAGTGCAATCCTTGTCGGCTTCCTTGGTGTGTTGATGATCGTGCGGCCCGGCCTTGCCGGGTTTGAACCCAATGTGCTGCTGGTGCTGGTGGCGGTGGTTGCCGTTGCTGCGCGCGACCTGATGACGCGGGTGATGGACAGCGCGGTGCCCTCGACCGTGGTCAGCTCGCAGGCGTTTGGCTCACTGGTGGTTGGGGGGATGGTCATGCTGTGGACCCTGCCGGGAGAGCCCGTGGCGCTGGGCCAGAATGACTGGTTGCTGCTGGCAGCCGGCATCGGTTTTGGAGTGCTGGCGTATTCCTGCATCGTCACCGCGACGCGCATCGGTGATGCGGCGGTTGTGACGCCCTTCCGCTATACCCGGCTGGTGTTTTCGATTGCCGTGGGCGTTGTGATCTTTGGCGAGCAACCGGATATGATGACGCTGGGCGGATCTGCATTGATCATCGGGTCCGGGCTTTATGCCTTTGTGCGCGAACGGCGTCTGGCGCGGCGCGCGCGGGCGGCACAGATCGGGGCAGAGCCGCAGGCCAGCGCCTGAACCGCAACCCATGATCACCCTGTTGGATGGTTGCGCAAACAGCGCCGTGTTAGCCCTAACCCAGTAAAATAAGTGACGTTAGCGATAACGCTCGTGGTTTACTTTTTGCTGGTTGCTGCTATGACGCAGACGACATTTGCCAACATCAGGAACCTGAGTGATGAGCACCATTATCGATATCCACGCCCGCGAAATTCTGGACAGCCGGGGAAACCCCACCGTTGAGGTCGACGTGATCCTCGAAGACGGCACCCTTGGCCGCGCGGCTGTGCCCTCCGGCGCCTCTACCGGCGCGCACGAAGCCGTGGAGAAACGCGATGGCGATGCGTCGCGTTACCTTGGCAAGGGCGTTCTGGAAGCGGTTGCAGCCGTGAATGGCGAAATCGCCGAGGCGCTGGTCGGCTTTGATGTGACAGAGCAGGTCGCCATCGACGCGGCGATGATCGAACTGGACGGAACCCCCAACAAGGGCCGTCTTGGCGCCAACGCCATTCTGGGTGTCTCGCTGGCCGTGGCCAAGGCCGCAGCGGATTTCACCGCTCAGCCGCTGTTCCGCTATGTTGGCGGCACCTCCGCCCGTGTTCTGCCGGTTCCGATGATGAACATCATCAATGGCGGCGAGCACGCCGACAACCCGATCGACATTCAGGAATTCATGATCATGCCGGTGTCGGCAGAGAACGTGAAGGAAGCAATCCGCATGGGCGCGGAAGTCTTTCACACCCTGAAAAAAGAGCTGTCCGCTGCTGGCTACAACACCGGTATCGGTGATGAGGGAGGCTTTGCTCCGGCGCTGGAAAGCACCCGCAAGGCGCTGGATTTTGTCATGACCTCGATCGAAAAGGCCGGTTACAAGCCGGGCGATGACATCTATCTGGCGCTCGACTGTGCCTCGACCGAGTACTACGTCGACGGCAAATACGAGATGAAGGGCGAGGGCGCGTCGCTCAGCTCTGCTGAAAACGCGGACTACCTGGCCGCCCTGTGCGCCGACTACCCGATCATCTCGATCGAAGACGGCATGGCCGAGGATGATTGGGAAGGCTGGAAACTGCTGACCGACAAGATCGGTGACAAGGTGCAGCTGGTTGGTGATGACCTGTTCGTGACCAATCCCGAGCGTCTGGCAGATGGCATCCGTCAGGGTGTTGCGAACTCCATGCTGGTCAAGGTGAACCAGATCGGCTCTTTGAGCGAAACGCTGAAGGCTGTCGATATGGCCCACCGCGCGCGTTATACCAACGTGATGTCGCACCGCTCGGGCGAGACCGAAGATGCAACCATCGCTGATCTGGCCGTTGCCACCAACTGCGGTCAGATCAAGACCGGCTCTCTGTCGCGGTCGGACCGTCTGGCAAAATACAACCAGCTGATCCGCATCGAAGAGCTGCTGGGCGAAACCGCCGAATACGCAGGTCGCTCTATCCTGAAGTGATCTGCTGAGCCTGATGGGTTCACATTCTGGAAAGCCCCGTCATTTTGGCGGGGCTTTTATCGTATCCGCGGTGTAGAGCGGGGATGCCAACACACAGGAGCGCGATATGAACGAACCATCCTCGGACAATGAGTTTCAGTCGGCGCATGCGGCCTTGCTGATGGCCTCCTTTGAGGCGGCGACCGGGCGGGCGCTGTTGCCGGGGGCGGATGCGCGGCGGCTTTATCATGCGCCTTTTCCGGTGCTGTCGCATGACACGGCGGCCGATCCGGTGCTGACCTACGGCAATCTTGCGGCGCAGGCGCTGTGGGAGATGGATTGGCCGCAGTTGACGTCCATGCCTTCGCGGTTGACGGCAGAGCCCGGCCATCGGGGCCAGCGCGATGCGATGTTTGCGCAGATGCGTGAAAAGGGATGTATCGAGAACTATGCCGGTGTCCGGATCAGCGCGACGGGCAAACGGTTTGAGATCCGCGAGGCCGTGATCTGGCGTCTGGTGGACGCTGATGGGGTGCTGCGCGGCGAGGCGGCGACCTTTCGGGACTATCTGCCGCTTTGACGGGGCAGCGCAGGTCTGCGCGGCTGTGGTACGGCCGATCTGTGTGATCCCGCTCACAGACACGTGAGGAGGCGGCCCCTATCCTGACCACAGGTGCCACGGTGGTGGTGCTGGCACAGGAGGGGGAAATATCATGGCATATCTGGATCCTTGTGCATCTGCTCGCGATCTGTCCGGGCAGGCCTTGCACGCGGTCTATGTGGTTGCGGCGCTTGGGGTTCTGGCAATTGTTGCAGGCTGTGCGGACACGGCGCATTACCCGTTGTCGGGGCTTGCGGTGTCGGCCAGTGATCCGGTGCACCAGCTGTCAATGACCGGCGGCACGATGGGAATGGTCGGCTTTTGATCTGAAATCTGCAGCAGGTCGCCCGCGCAAAAGCACCTGAAGGCGCAGGCGACCTGGCTGATCGGCGGGGCCCCCATGCCCCGGCCTGGCCGCGCGCCTTACCCCCACGGAAAGGCGACTGATGCGGCACGTGTCCGGGCTTTGCCCGGTGGCGACAGATCTGTCGCGCTGTCAGGGTCGCGGCTTCTGCCGACGACGTTGCGCTGCCATACCGAATGGCTGCGCGGCTCCACCGTCCCACGGCGTAACTGTTAAAACGCGGCGCCTGCCTGCCCCTGAGATGCGGGGCGGCGGCGGAAAATCTCCTGCGCCAATCAGGGCGCGGTCATTCGGGATGGCCGACCAGTTTGATGCGGGCAGATCGTCAGGATCCGTGAGGGAGAGACTGCCTGTCCGGGTGCCGGCGCCATGCTGGTCAGCCACCGCCGATGTGAAGGGGTAACGCGCGTTGTGCCAGGTGGTTCCCGGAGTGCGCGATAAATTACCGTGAAAGCGAAAAAGTATATCCTTGCCAGATGGTTAGAGGCGTCGGCTCATCACCAGAATATCGGGGTTCGGCTGGAACCGGGCGCGGGCATAGAGGCTGCGGGCCTTTTCGTTTTCCTGGCTCACCTCAAGATGCAGCGCGGTGATCCCGGCCTCTGCCAAGGTGCGGGGCAGGGCAAAGAGCACCTCGGTCGCGATGCCGCGGCCGCGCACGGGCGGGCGGATGAACAGCTCGTCGATATAGCCGTCCATGCCGCCAAATTCGACCGACCAGCTAAAGGTGACGACGATATAGCCTACAGGCGCGCGGGTCGGGCCAATCAGGTAGATCGCGCCATATGGCATACCCGCCAACAAAGGTTCGACCCCGGCGCGGCGGGTGGCATCATCTGTGGTGATCCCCATTTCGCTGTGAAAGGCAGCGACGAGATCCAGAACGCGATCCAGATCTTCGGGGCGGGCAAGGTGCAGGGCGGCGCTCATGGCGTGTCCTTTTCAGCGGATAGGGAGGGGGCAGGGCGTTGCCCCAATTGGGTGGCATCAGCCAGGGCGCGGGCTTCGACCTTGGCGATCCAGTCGGATTTGCAGGCACCATAGCCTTCTGCGTCGCCGGGATGGAGCGCAGCGCATCGCCCCTTGACCGCGCTGTAACCCGCCCGCAGCGCGCCATTGCCCCTGAGAGCATCGCGAAAGGCCAGATGGCGGTCAATGTCGGGTGCGCCGATGACATAGCAGTGGGCGTGAAACAGGCGCGTGCCGCTTTCCGGGTCATCGCGACGGCAATACCGCCGCGCGGGCAGGCCATAAGGGCCCAACCAGTCATAGCCCAGGGCCTCTAGCGGGGCGCGGGCCTGCTCCAGTCTTTCTGTGCTGGAAAAGACCGGCAGCATGTCGATGATCGGTTTCGCGGGCAATCCGGCGACAGCTGTCGAGCCGATGTGATGGATATCGATCAGCCCCTCCACGCCCGCCGCGCGCCAGCGTGTTGCCTCCAGCTCAAACAGCGCAGGCCAGCCGGGATCGGGGGCGTGGATCTGCGTCATAGACGGCCCAGCCGTTCGGTGATCAGTGCGAAAAACCCATCGCTGTCCACATCGCCGATAAACAGGGCATTGGTCGCACGGTCCGTCACGCCCCACCAGTCTGCAACGGTCATGCCCAGCGTCAGGTCAGAGGATGTTTCGACCATGACATTGATCCTGCGCCCCGAAAACAGCTCTGGCTGGATCAGGTAGGCGATGACACAGGGGTCGTGCAACGGCCCGCCCTCAGAGCCGTATTTCTCGACATCGAAGCGTTCGAAGAAATCCAGCATCTCTGCGGTGAAATGACCGACGCGGGTGTCGAGGGCGCGGATTGCCTCGATCCTTGTGCGCGTGGCCAGGGCCTTGTGCGTCACATCAAGGGGCATCATGGTGACTGGCACGCCAGAGGTCAGAACGATCTCGGCGGCTTCGGGGTCGACGTAGATGTTGAACTCTGCTGCGGGGGTGATGTTGCCGACCTCGAAATAGGCGCCGCCCATCAGAACGATTTCCTGCACGCGCTCCACGATGTCTGGCGCCTGTTCAAAGGCGGCTGCGATATTGCTGAGAGGACCAAGAGGACAAAGCGTGACCGTGCCTGCAGGTTCGCGGCGCACGGTGTCGATGATGAAATCGACACCGTTGATTTCCGCCAGCGGCATGGTGGGCTCCCACAGCTCTGGCCCGTCCAGACCGGTCTTGCCATGGACATGTTCGGCCGTGACCAGCGGGCGGCGCAGCGGGGCATCGCGACCTGCATGGACAGCCACATCAGAGCGGCCCGCAACCTCGCAGACGCGGCGGGCATTGGTCTGGGTCAGCGCCAGGGGTACATTGCCTGCGACGCAGGTAATTCCAAGAAGATCAATCTCTTGCGGGCTACCAAGCGCCAGGAGAATGGCAACCGCATCATCCTGTCCGGGATCGGTGTCGATGATGATCTTGCGCGGGCGGCTCTGGCTTTGGTCGCTCATGGGGGATGGTCCTTGATTGGGTATTGCGCGACCCTCGCAAGGGCGGCGGCGGATGTCCAGCGTCGCTGCAGCTGTGGTCGGAATTTCCCCGCTCATGAGCCGGAGGGCGAATATGAAAATGGCGCCCCTCTGCCGAGGCGCGCCATGGGTTTTCAGCGTCTGGTTGACAGGATGGCTGCGATCAGGCGGCTGCGGCGCCCATCGTCTCTTCCATCGCAGACAGGAGAACGCCTGCGATCACGTCAAGCTCGTCCTTGCTGAGTCGCACAGGCAGGCGCACATCGCAGGCCTGCATCAGCATGGCACGGGTCTGCGGCAGTTCGGGCACGTCTTTCATGAACTGCCAGTTCCAGAAGGCGCGGGCGTTGTCCTCGGACAGGCCAAAGATCTGCACCTTCACGCCCTTGGCCTCTGATGTGGCGGCAAAGCGGGCGATGTCTTCGCTGCTCATGCCGACCAGATTAAACTGGATCGAATCCGGCGCACGCTGCTCCGGCGCCAAGGGGGCAGGGACGGTGATATAGGGCGACTGGTTCAGCTGGTCGGCGACATAGTCGTGGTTTTCCAGCCCGTCCCGGACGCGGCGGGCAAGTTCCGGCAACTGCGGGCGGATCACCGCCGCGGACAGGTTGCTCATCCGCAGGTTATAGAGCGGCAGCTGGTTCTGCCATTTGGCAAAGGCCTGGGCCAGATCGTCGGTATTGTCCCCCGGCGCGGGTTTGTGTTTTTTCCAGTTGTGTTCGTAGGCGCCCGACATGATGACGGCACGGGCCACCAGATCGGCATCATCGGTGACCAGAATGCCACCTTCGCCTGCGTTGATCATCTTGTAGGACTGGAAGGAAAAGCAGCCGATGGCGCCAAGCGTGCCAATGTTGCGGCCATGCCAGGTGGTGCCAAGCGAATGGGCGGCGTCTTCGATGACCGGAATGTTGCGGGCCTGGCACAGCGCCATGATGGCATCCATATCAGAGGTGTGGCCGCGCATGTGGCTGATGATGACTGCTTGCACATCATCCAGCTTGGTCTCGAAATCGGCCATGTCGATGCGGTAGTTGTCCTTGACCTCGCACAGGACGGGCACGCAGTCGGCATGCACGACAGAAGAGGGCACGGCGGCAAAGGTAAAGCCCGGTATCAGCACACGGGCGTCGCGCGGCAGGTCCAGCGCCTTCAGGGACAGAAACAGCGCCGCAGAGCAGGACGACACGGCCAGCGCATATTTGCTGCCCAGAAGCTGGGCGAATTCCGCTTCCAGCAGGGCCACCGGGGCATCCTGCGGGGCGGTGTAGCGAAACAGATCTCCCGATTGCATCAGTGCCTCGATGGCTGCGCGCGCGGCCTCGGGGATGGGCTCTGCCTCATGGACATTCGGAACGGTTTGCACGGAAGACTGGCTCATATTTCAAAATCCTGAAGTTGTCCTTTGGGAAATGTAAAACAAGCGGCAGGAGAATGCAAAGCCAACCGGCCAGAAATGGCCGCGCCGGCGTGGATTTTCACAGAACTGTTGCGGGGAATTAGATCCCGAGCCGATCCCTCAGCGAAAACCAGGTCATCGCCAGCACAAGGAGCGGGTTGCGCATGGCCGGGCCACCGGGAAAGGCGGGGGCAGGCACGCGCGACATGGTGTCAAAGCCATCGCTTTCGCCCTGCAACGCCAACGCCATCAGCTGACCGGCGTGGGTTGCGGTGCCAACGCCGTGGCCCGAATAGCCAGAGGCGCTGAGGATATTGGGGGCAAGACGGGCCAGATAGGGCATCCGTTTCATGGTGATGGCAAGCGTCCCGCCCCAGGCGTAGTCGATTTTCACATCCTTCAGATGCGGAAAAATCTGGCTCATGGGTTTGCGTACGGTGGCGGCGATATCAGAGGGGAAGCGATAGCCATAGCTCTCTCCGCCGCCAAACAGCAGGCGGCCATCGTGGCTGAGACGGAAGTAGTTCACCACAAATTTGCTATCGGCCACCGCAACGTCGCGGTTCAGGACGCGTGCCGTGTCTTCACCCAGCGGTTCGGTCGCGGCAATGAAGTTGTTGATCGGCATGACTTTGGCGGCCACCTGACGGTTCAGCCCGCCCATATAGCCATTGCAGGCAAGGATCAGCTGGTCAGCCCGCACATGCCCCTGTTCGGTTTTGACGAGGACGGGGCTGCCGTCTTCGATTGCGGTCACTTCGCTGGTTTCGCAGATCCGGACACCGGCTGCCGCTGCCGCGCGCGCAAGGCTGAGCGCATAGTTCAACGGGTGGAGATGAGCCGCGCCATGGTCAAGAAAGCCGCCTTTGTAGTCCGGCGAGGGACACAGCGCAAAACAGGCCTCCTCATCCAGCTGCTCGATCTGATCATAGCCATAGCGATCCTCAAGAAAGCGGCCGTAGTCATGCAGGTCGCGGGCTTCTGATGGGGACGAGCCGGTCCAGGCCACGCCCGGTTTCAGATGGCAGTCGGTGCCATGGCGGGCAATCAGCGATTTGACCAGATCCTTGGCCTCTTCCCCCAGTTGCCAGAGCTTTGCAGCGTCCTCGCGCCCCATCAGCCCCTCAAGCCCTTCCTGATCCATGCGTTGTCCGCTGCCCAACTGGCCGCCATTGCGTCCAGAGGCGCCAAAGCCCACGCGGTTGGCTTCCAGAAGGATCACCGAGCGGCCCGCCTCTGCCAGATGCAGCGCAGCAGACAGGCCCGTGTAGCCGCCGCCGATGATGCAGACATCGGCCTTTGCCTCGCCCTGCAGTGGCGCAAACGGGGCAAGCGGCGTGGCGGTGGCAGCATACCAGCTTGCGGGATACTGCCCCTTGCGGTCATTGGAGTAGAGAAGGTTCAGCGCCATTGCACACCTCAATTCCGGGCATGCCGTCCGCGGGGGACGGATATGCCTGTCATCTTTCCAGAAATACTCAAATCTGCCAGCGTCGCCCCGCAGGGCAACGCTGGACTGGGGTCTCAGACGTTCAGCAAGAGATGTTCCCGCTCCCAGGGAGAGATCACCTGCAGGAACTCTTCGTATTCGGCCCGTTTCACACAGCTGTAGACGCGGGCGAACTCCGGGCCGAGCACCTCGTGCAGGGCTTTTGCCTCTTCAAACAGGTCAAGCGCCTGACCCATCACCTGCGGGATGTCGCCCTCTCCCTCATAGGCGTCCCCCTTGAATTGGCGGGTGGGGCGTTCTTCCTGGATGAGGCCGAGATAGCCGCAGGCAAGAGAGACCGCGATGCCGAGATATGGGTTGCAGTCCATGCCGGCGATCCGGTTTTCCACCCGCCGCGCTTCGGGCCCGGACAGCGGAACACGGATGCCGGTGGTGCGGTTGTCACGTGCCCATTCCAGATTGATCGGGGCGGCGTGATCCTTCACGTAGCGGCGGTAGGAGTTCACATAGGGGGCCATCACCGCCAGACCCGCGGGCAGATGGTTCTGCAGGCCGGCGATAAAGTGGTAGAAGGCATCCGTCTCGCCACCTTGCGGGCCGGAGAAGATGTTCTCTCCGGTTTCGGTATCCAGAATAGAGTGGTGGATATGCATGGCAGAGCCGGGTTCATCGGCGATCGGTTTGGCCATGAAAGTGGCAAAACAATCGTGGCGCAGCGCGGCTTCGCGGATCAGGCGTTTGAAATAGAATACTTCGTCTGCCAGTTTTACGGGGTTGCCGTGACGCAGGTTGATTTCCAGCTGGCCTGCGCCGCCCTCCTGGGTGATGCCGTCGATCTCAAATCCCTGCGCTTCGGCAAAGTCGTAGATATCGTCAATCACCGGGCCGAATTCATCAACGGCGGTCATAGAATAGGCCTGACGGGCGGCAGCCGGTCGGCCGGACCGGCCCATCATCGGCTCAATATCGCGGGCGGGGTCGATATTGCGTGCAACGAGAAAGAACTCCATCTCGGGCGCCACGACCGGTCTCCATCCCTTCGCCTCATAAAGGCCGACCACACGTTTCAATACATTGCGCGGGCTGAAGGGGACGGGGTTGTCGTCGCGGTCATAGGCGTCATGGATCACCTGCAGCGTCCAGTCACCGGTCCAGGGCGCGGCGGTCGCGGTGGACATGTCGGGCTTGAGCGTCATGTCCTTTTCGATCCAGCCGTCTTCATCAGCCGCATCGGCCCAATCGCCGGTGATCGTCTGGTAGAAAATGCTGTCGGGCAGATGAAAGTAGTCTTGCTTGGCAAATTTCGACGCGGGCACGGCCTTGCCTCGGGCAATGCCCGGCAGGTCCGAGATAACGCATTCAACCTCGTCGAGACGACGGCCCTCCAGATAAGATTGTGCTGCTTCAGGAAGGGTGTCGAGCCAGGCTGACATCAGGTCCTCTCTTTCACGAAAAATGCATTGAGGAAGGTTGCGATTTCATCCGATTGGATGGGGTGGTGGAGCTGGTCCTTGGCGGCGTCCAGCAATGCGTCGGGAACGACGCCACGCCCGCGGCTGTCGATCAGTCCGTCGACAAAGCTGCTGGCGAATTCGGGGTGGGGTTGGGCGGTCCAGATGTGATCGCCATAGGCCAGGATGCCGTGCTTGCAGTGATCGTTTCCGGCCAGCACGCGCGCCCCCTCGGGCAGTGCGGTGACTTGATCCTGATGCCAGGCATTTAGGCGCAGGGGCTTGCCGTCCTGTTCATAGATCACCGGGCCGACGGCCCAGCCGCCAGCGAATTTCTCGACCTTGCCCCCCAGCGCCTGCGCAATGATCTGATGGCCGAAACAGATGCCGACAAGCGGCTGCTTGCGGGCGTGGATCTGGCGGATCAGATCCTCGAGCGGCGGGATCCAGTCGTGGTCTTCGTAAGCGCCATGTTTGGAGCCGGTGATGAGCCACCCATCCGCCGCCTCGGGGCCAGAGGGAAACTGGTTGTCCACGACGGCGAAGGTTTCAAACTCAAACCCGCCATCGGCCAGGAGGGTCCGGAACATCTCGTCATAATTGCCCGCGCTGTCGATCAGGTTTTCGGGCGCGTGGCCGGTTTGCAGAATGCCGATTTTCATGGTTCACCAGATTTGATCAAATTTAGCCTAGCTGAGCCTCCCCGCACAGGCAAGCACCCGTTGGAAGGCCGTGGCGCATCCCGGCCCCCGGCGCAAAGACGTTCACAGGGGGCGACGGGTTGGCCGACAGGGCTTCATACGGCTTCCAGCCACGAGAGCCAATGTGTCTCGGCCGGGCGCTCTGCAAATCCGGCGATTTCCTGACGTTTCATCATCACGAGGTTGCGGATGACGCGGTCTGGCAGGATGCGGGCGATCATCGGGTCTGTGTCGAACAGATCGACGGCGGCCTGCCAGCTGGGGGCGAGCTGGGGCAAACCCTGGATGTCGTAGATGTTGCCTTCGGATGGGGCGGGTGGCTGGGCGTTGTCTTCGATGCCGACAAGCGCGGCACCAAGGACAACAGCAAGCATCAGGTAGGGGTTGATGTCACCACCTGCGACGCGGTGTTCGATCCGCCGGGCCTTGGGACTGCCGCCAGGAATGCGGATGGCCGCGGTGCGGTTTTCATAGGCCCAGGCCGCGCTGACCGGGGCGTGGGCACCGGGCACAAGGCGATCATAGGAATTGCCGTGGGGGGCAAGGATCAGCGTGCTGGCGGGCATCGCATTCAGGCAGCCGGCCACCGCATTCAGCAACAGATCAGAGCCCCGTTCGGTGCCGTCATCAAAGATGTTGTTGCCATCCTTGTCGACCACCGAAAAATGCACATGCATCCCGTTGCCCGCCTCTTCGGCGTAGGGTTTTGCCATGAAAGTCGCTGCAAAGCCGTGTTTGCGGGCAAGGCCGCGCACCAGGGCCTTGAACAACCAGGCATCATCCGCAGCGCGCAGGGCGTTCTGGTGATTGAGGTTGATCTCGAACTGGCCAAGCCCGGCCTCGGAAATTGCGGATTGGGCGGGGATGCCCATCGCGTCGGCGCCTGCATAGAGGTCGGTGAAAAAGGCATCAAAGGCATCAAGTTCCGCCACAGAGAGCACCGACTGCTGGTCCAGTTCGCGCCCTGTCAGCGGATCGATGGGGGGGGCAGGCTGGGCACCGCTGTCATCAATCAGGCTGAACTCCATCTCGGTCGCGGCCATGACCTGCCAGCCGCGCGCCTCATAGCGGGCGAGCACATGGGACAGAACGTGGCGTGGATCGCCCATGAAGGGACGGCCATCTTCCCAGTACATCGACATCGGCACCAGCGCAGAAGGACTGGTGAGCCAGGGCATCGGCACCGGACCCCGGTCTGTCGGCAGCATGATTCCGTCGGCGTCTCCGGTTTCAAAGACCAGCGGGTTGTCTTCCACATCGCGGCCCCAGAGATCCACGTTCAGGGTAGAGATCGGCATGCGGGCTGATCCATCGTCCAGCTTGTCTGCCAGCCCAACGGGCATACGCTTGCCACGCATCTGGCCATTGAGATCGCAGGCGGCAATGCGGATTGTGCGCAGTTTCGACAGATCCATCGGAGGGCTCCCTTATTGGTTGCCACTGTTCTACTGCAGGATTTGCAAGACGCAAAGGAAATTTGATCAAAAGTGGATCTGATCGGTTGGTGTATCCGCATCAGGCTAAGAGGATTGCCTTGTTTTGCAGCGGTTTCAGGGATCTGGGCGCAAAGAAAAAGGCGCCGAGAGGGCGCCTTTTGTGATCAGGTTTTGATCAAGTGTGCGATCTTAGCGGATCAGGTTCATCCGCAACCGCATCTTGGCCTTTTTCTCCTGCGGCAGATGCGCATTCAGGCGGCGGTTGATGATGCCAAACAGCCCGATGATGCAAAGCGTCAGCAGAATGAAATAGAACGCGAGGATCGGGTAGGGCACGAAGGGGTTGAACGTCTTGTCCGCAAAATAGTTCGCGTAGTAGAGCGCATCGCCCTGCTGGCGCCAGGCCGGGAAGCCGGAGAAGAACACCAGCGTCGTGGCATGGAACAGAAAGATCGCCTCGTTCGTGTAGGACGGCCAGGCCAGTCGCATCATCGTCGGCCACATGATTCGACGAAACCGCGTCCAGCCGGACAGACCATAGGCATCCGCTGCCTCGATATCGCCCTTGGGAATGGAGCGCAGCGCGCCATAGAAGATCTCTGCCGAGTAGGCGGCTGTGTTCAGGATCAGAACAATCAGGGCGCCAAGCCAGGCCGCAGAGAACGGATCAAAGACAGATGACACCGATTTCAGCTGCAGGAACAGGAAGTAGGCAAAGAAGAACTGGATGAACAGCGGCGAGCCACGGAACAGGAAAATGAACCATTCGGCGGATTTGCGGATCGGTTTGTTGGCAGAGTTCTTTGCCAGCGCAATGCCGTTTGCCATCACGAAACCGGCCATGACGGCCAATGCACCGAAGTAGATGTTCCAGATCATGCCGGAACCGATCAGGACAAACTGGTCGCACAGGGTGAAATCGGTGCGCGGCAGCATCCGTTCGCCATAGCCAAGCGAGCGCAGGCCGTAATCCTGCAGGGTCTGAAGACAGCTCATGCCGCTTTCCTTTGTGCTTCGCCAGCAAGGGTTGCCTGACCGTGGGAAAGGCGCCGGCTGATCCGCTCAAGCACCACTTCGGAGACCTTGGTGAACAACAGATAGAACACCAGCAGCCCAAAGAAGTACCACATCCGCCAGTCGCCATGCGGGTAGTCGGTGAACCGTGCCGTCTTGGAGCCGCCCAGCTCGCGGGCCCAATAGACGATATCTTCCACCCCGAGGAGGAACAGCAGCGGCGTTGCCTTGATCAGAACCATCCACAGGTTCGACAGGCCCGGCAGCGCATAGGTCCACATCTGCGGCACCAGAATGCGCCAGAACGCCTGGCGGTGGGTCATGCCGTAGGCCTCGGCCGTTTCGATCTGGGCGCGTGGTACTGCGCGCATCGCACCGAACAGGACGTTGGCGGCAAAGGCGCCGAACACGATGGCAAAGGTGATCACCGCGAGCGAGAAGCCGTAGACTTCGTGGATCCATTGATCCGAGCTGCTCAGCGGCATCTTTGCGATATCGCAGACGACAAAATCATTGCCCTGCCGCACAGGTGCGTCCCAATCGGGGCATTTCACCTTGTGGCGCAGGAATTCGATGCCCTGATCCAAGGCGATCACGAAGAACAGGAAGAAGGCGATATCCGGCACGCCACGCACAACGGCGATATAGGCGCGGCCGATCCACGAGAGCGGCGCAAAGCGGGCGCGGGCGGCCATGGCGCCGCCAAAGCCGAACAGCAACGCTGCCGGGGCGGTGACGGCCAGCAGCAACAGAACCGTTCCAAAGGACATGTAGAAAGCAAAGTGCTTTCCGGTGGTCAGGTAACAGCTCAGCCACTGGATGCCCTCCAGAATGGCCGGGTCAGAGCAAAAGGAGAAAATGGCGGACCTCTTTCAGATTGGGACCGGGAGAGGGGCGCAACAGCGAAACCGGTCAAGGGTGAAGGGGGGCACGCAGCCCCCCTTCGATAGTTTGCAGGGTCTGGCCGTGGCTCAGAACTTGCCTTCGATTTCCCACTTGTCCAGCAGCGCGTTCAGCGAACCGTCTGCTTTCATGGTGTCGATCGCTGCGTCGAACTTGGCGCGCAGTTCGTCGTCGGACTGGCGGAATGCCATGCCGATGCCGTCGCCCAGGAACACGTCTTCTGCGATGAACTGCAGGTCGGTTTCTTCAACGATCGGGGTCAGGAAGTCCTTGTCGGCCATCACGGCGTCGACTTCGCCCGCGGTCACGGCTGCGATGGTTTCATCCGGAGTCGGGAATTCAACCAGGGTCGCACCGGTGGAGGCCACGTGGGAGGACTGGATGGTGGAGGCCTGAGCGGACACCACAGCGGAGTTCACGTCAACATCGGACAGAGCCGCGTAGGCGGAGGGCGACGGACGGGTGTAGCCCTGGGTGAAGCTGACGACTTCCTTGCGCTCTTCGGTGATCGACATGCCTGCGATGATGGTGTCGTAGTTGCCGGACAGCAGGTTGGGGATGATGGAATCCCAGTCGTTGGTGACCCATTCACAGTCCAGCTCGGCGCGCTTGCACAGCTCGTCGCCCAGCTCGCGCTCAAAACCGTCCACTTCGCCTGCATCGTTGAGGAAGTTGTACGGAGGGTAGGCGCCTTCGGTGCCGAGACGGACGGTGTCTGCCATTGCAACGCCGGCTGTCAGAGCCAGGGCAGCGGTGCCGAGGAAAAGAGATTTCATGTGATAACTCCCGTTTAGGTTGGTTTTTGGTTTTGGTTATTTGCCATGATGCGTCGAGGCAAGGAAGCCGCGAAGACGTTCGGATTGTGTGTTTCCGAACACCTCTTCTGGCGGGCCTTGTTCCTCGATCAGACCTTTGTGCAGGAAAACGATATGGCTGGACACATCTGCGGCCATGTTCATGTCGTGGGTCACGATGATCATGGTGCGCCCTTCGGCAGCCAGATCCTTGATGACGCGGACCACTTCCTGCTCCAGCTCAGGGTCGAGCGCGGATGTCGGTTCGTCAAACAGCAGTGCCTCGGGCTCCATGCAGAGCGCCCGTGCGATGGCCGCGCGCTGTTGCTGACCGCCAGAGAGCTGCGCGGGATAAGCATCGCATTTGTCACCGATGCCAACCTTGTCGAGATATTTGCGCGCAGAGGCTTCCACCTCGTCGCGGTCGCGGCCCAACACGGTCAGCGGGGCCTCCATCACGTTTTCGAGGATGGTCATATGGGCCCAGAGATTGAACTGCTGGAACACCATCGACAGGTTGGTGCGGATGCGCAGCACCTGTTTGGGGTCAGAGGGGCGTCGATTCAGGCCGCTGCCGGCCCAGCTGATCGGTTCGCCCTTGAACAGGATGTCGCCCTGCTGGCTGTCTTCGAGCAGGTTGCAGCACCGCAGGAGCGTCGACTTGCCTGAGCCGGAAGAGCCGATCAGAGACACCACATCGCCGCGACGGGCGGTGATGTCGACGCCCTTGATGACTTCCAGCTCGCCATAAGACTTGTGCAGGCCGCGGATTTCCAGAACTGGGCTCGTGTCGGTCAAGGTGTCTCTCGTACAATTGTCGTTGAATTGGTCCTTATTGGACCGAAAAAAAGAATGGATGCAACGTGCAAACCGATTGGTGCGGGACGTAATTCGGCATTTTGACAGGTGAACTGGTCGAATTGTTCGGATTTTGATGCCTTGCTCGTCACTCCGCAAAGGGGCAGAGGCAGGGGGTATGGCCCTGCGCGTCAGCAGCGCGGGGGAAAACGGCAAGCGGGGTTCGCGCAGCAGTGGCGCGATTTCGCGTTACCGGGCGGCGGACTGGCGGATGGTCTGTTCTGTCAGCACGGGACCAAGAGGGGTGGAAACCGCCAGATACTCTGCTGCGGGAATGTCGCAGACGCCGCGCAGATGCAGCGTTTTGCGATGGTCATCTGCGAGCTGGTCGACGGCGCGGGAGAGCGCTGCGCGCAGCGGGGCGGGGTCGCGGTGGCGCGCTGTAATCAGCGGCAGGCCCGGGGTTGCCCTGGTTCGGTCGATCACAACCAGATCCCCGGCAAAGTCGTCATATTCCTGCATCAGCGCCCAGCTCATGGCATCGAGCGCGGCAAAATCGGCGCGCCCCTCGGCCACGGAACGGGCAGAGGCCACATGGGCCCCCGTCGCGATCAGCTCTCCTGGCAGGATACCAAGGTCGCGCATATGGTGCATGGGCGCGGCCCAACCTGACTGCGACAGCGCCTCGTTATAGGCAAATCGCGCACCTGCCAGCTGCGACAGCGATGGGGTGCCCTTGTCGCGATGGGTGACGATGACGCTGTTGTAATGCCCGGGCGGTGCTTCGGCTATGCCATGATCCAGCGTCGCAACCAGGGTCACCTGGTCATACAGGCGGGTGCGAAACGGCATGCCGCAGGTCTGGCCAAGCAGCAGATGGGGGGAGGTCCAGACCTCCCACAGATCCATGCCCCGTGTCAGCGTCTCAGGCGCCTCGCTGTCGTTCAGCTCTGCCCGGATGGCCTGCCACAATGCATCAAGCGCCGCGGTGGTTTCGGGGCGCTCGTACATCGTGAGGCTTGCGATCATAGGGCTTTCTCGGCGCGCTGGCGGGCGCGGGCGCTGTCAACGTCGCTGACGCCCAGAAGGTTGGTCGACAGTCGCAGCAGCGCGTCTTCGGCGGCGTCGCGTTCACCATCGGCCAGAACCACCTGCCAGAGCGCCTCAACAACGCCCATGCGGTTTTCGTAAGGAACGGCATCCTTGATTGCGCGGGTAAAGCGGACCGTGTCGGGGGCCTCTGCCTCCAGTGCTTCGGCCTGTTCACGCAACAGGATGGCCCCGCCCACATCCAGACCGTAGCGGGTGCGCAAAATACGGTCGATGCGGTCGCGTTCCACATCAGAGTAATTGTGATCAGAGCGGCCAACCCGGACCAGCAGCGCGCTGAGCGCGAGGCGGGCATCCTGATCGTCCAGTGGAGCAGGGGCCGGGGCCAGCAACTTGCCCAGGAGTTCCTTGATCATGATTGCGGCTCCTGTGGGGTGGTGTCGTCTGTGGCGATGGCTGAGGCAGCGGTGGTGTCCGGCACGGCCAGCAGCTTGTCTTGTGCACGTTTTCGGGCTTTGTCGCTGTCGTTGCGCGACAGCCCCATGGCCTTGCGGGCATCTTCGACGATGCGGATTTCGCCGGGGTGTTCGCGTTCGTCTGCCAGAACCACCTCCCACAGGGCATCCAGCGCGGCCAGACGTTCCTCCAGCCCAGTGGTCTCGCGGATCAGCTTGCCAAAGGTGTCGGTTTCGGGCGCGGCAGCGTGCAGTTTTTCACAGGCCGCGCGGACCTTGGCGGCCTCGATGGCGTTATGCTGGTACAGTCGGGCCAGAATGCGGTCGATCAGGCTGATCTCTTCCAGCTGATAATCGCGATCCGACTGTGCGACACGCACCAACAGCGCGCCAAGCGCCAGTTCCGCATCAGGATCGGGCGTCGCCGGGGTTTGCGGTGGTCGAAAGACCTGAAAGAGTTTTTTCAGCATGGCAACAGTCTATCCCTGAACAGCCCCTATACCAAGTGGCCCTTAGCCACCGTAGCCTTCGACGATTTCCATGTCCCCCGTCGATACCGGATCCCGCAGGGCCTTGGCCTCTTGATAGGACACCGAGTCGTAACAGGCTTTGGCGGTGGCGAAATCCTTGAACTCGATGACGACGGTGCGGGCGCGGGTCTGACCTTCGCGCACCTCCTTGGGGCCGCCGCGGACCAGAAAGCGGGCGCCGAACTCTGCAAAAGGGGCTGCGTTGGCGGCGATGTAGTCCTTGTAGCGCTCCATATCGTCCACATCGACATGAGCGACCCAGTAACCTTTGGGCATGGTGGTTCCCCTTGCGCGTCTGAAAGGCGTGATTTGCGACAGGCTGATACAGAATGCGATCAAAGGCAATGACTGCATTTCGGGGATTTTCCCCTTATGCTGCAGATTTCATGGAGAAATTGCCGCATCTTGGCGGATTTGTGCAGGCTGCGCACAAAGCTGCCGGTCAAGGCTGATGCCCAACCCGCCCTCTGGGGAGCAGGCCTGTGGGGTAGCGGTATCAATGAAGGGGGAGGAAGCATCCGTCCCCCATCAAGAAAAGCAGCGACCGTTGAAGGCCGCTGCGGTCTCTGAGGTGATGGGCGATCAGAAGGGTTCGATGCGGACCCAGTTGGCCTCGCCATCGGCGATGTGTTTGGCAACATCTGCACGCCATTTGTCCCGCGCGCCTTCATGCACGAAGGTATAGAGCTTGCCGTCGACCATTTCGGTGACGTTCGGATCGCCCGGGCGCTTGTAGCCCTGCGACGCGGCCCATGCGCAATAGGCGTCGAACTGGGGGGCGTAGGCCGCTGGATCCGCCTTGAAGGTGTCGCGATTTTCCTCGGAGCTGAAGGTCCAGAGGGCGCCATCCCATAGGTGGAAGAATTTTGCCTTGCCGTGCTCCGGCGCGCCCTGGGAATAGGTCACGGGATCATAACCGCCAAATGCTGTTCCAAGGGTGTTCCCGGCAAATGCGGGCGCGCTGAATGCTGTTACTGCGGCGGCGGTCATCGCGGCAAAATAGGTCTTCTTCATTGGGGTGGATCCTCCATCAGTTTCCCGACCTGCCAGGGTTGTTCCGGCAGGAATGCCCTCAAGTTAGCGAAGGTTCGCAAAGACTGAAGTAACGTTATCTCACCGTAATTTCAGGAGTTTTGCCTAGGCGCAAAGACCGCCTGCGTTTCGCCTGTGTACAAGCAGGATTGGCACCACGGCGCCGTGATGTGGGGGGTTCAGGGATGGGAAATCAGGTGCCGGATGTCGCGGGATTGGGCCAATTGGCTGCGAAGCATCCGAAAGTGGTGACAGGGCCGGATCTTCGCCGGCCCTGTCAAATCACGCATGTGTCAGCCGATTTCGGCAAGGCGGGCCAGCGCCTCTTTGATCTTGGCTTCTTCTTCCTCGCGCAGGGCGAGGTTTTCACGGGCTTCCGCCACGACCTCTTCGGGGGCGGAGGCTGCGAATTTGGGGTTGTTCAGACGCCCGCGCAGGCCACCCAGCTCCTTGGCGAGCTTACCGAGGGTTTTCTCAAGCCGTGCCTTTTCCGCTTCGACGTCGATCACGTCCGCCAGCGGCAGGCCGAAGGAGGCGCCGGGGGCCGCAACGCTTGCGCAGCCTTTGGGGAAGCTCTCGACCTGCTCCAGCGTGGTGATCCGCGCAAGTTTCTGGATCATCGCCTCGTTCTTTTCCCAGGCGGTGCGCGCCTGATCTGAGAATTCGGTCACCACCATCGGGATCTTGGCACCGGCCGGCACATGCATCTGTGCGCGGGTGGAGCGGATGTTCTCGATCGCGGTGATCACCCAGTTCATTTCGGCGTCGGCATCGGCGTTGACCAGCTCGGTGCCGTAGGTCGGCCAATCGGCATGGGCCAGCATGGTGTCGCGCTTGGCGGTATTGCCCCACAGCTCTTCGGTGATGAACGGCATGATCGGATGCAGAAGGATCATGCACTGATCCAGCACCCAGCCCAGCGTCTGGCGGGTCTCGGCGATCACTGCCTCATCATCAGAATTGAACAGCGGTTTGCTGAGTTCGATGTACCAGTCGCAGACCTTGCCCCAGACAAAGGCATAGAGGCCGAGGGCCGCATCGTTGAAGCGGTAGGCGTCCAGGGCGGCATCCACCTCGACGCGGACCTTGGCGGTCTCGCCGATGATCCACTGGTTCACGGCAGCCTTGGCATCGGGGATGTCATAGGCCGGGGTGTCGGCGTCATAGACGTTGTTGAAATGGGCGAAGTTCACCGCATTCCACAGTTTGGTGCCAAAGTTGCGGTAGCCTGCGATGCGCTGCATGTCGAGCTTCAGCACGCCACCAAGGCTGGCCATCGCCGCATTGGTAAAGCGCAGCGCGTCGGCGCCGTATTCGTCGATGATATCCAGCGGATCGACGACGTTGCCGGTGGATTTCGACATCTTCTTGCCCTTGGCGTCGCGGACGAGGCCATGCAGGTAAACCGTGTCAAACGGGATGCGTTGTTCGACCGGCAGATCCTGATCCAGAACCGCCAGCTGCATCATCATCATCCGGGCAACCCAGAAGAACAGAATGTCCTGACCGGTGACGAGGGTCGAGGTCGGGAAGTATTTCTGCATCTCGGCGGTATCTTCGGGCCAGCCCAGCGTGCCGATCGGCCAGAGACCGGAGGAGAACCAGGTGTCCAGCACGTCGGGGTCGCGGCGAAGCAGAACGAAGTCGTTGTTACCCTTAAAGCCGGCGGTTTCAACGGCATCTTCGAACATGTCGTTGCCGTCGACATGTTCGATTGCCTCGGAAACTCCATAATACTGCTTTGCCAGTTGCTCTGCTTCAGCAAATGAGGCGGCGCAAAAGGGGACAAATTCAAGGGCGTCATAATCCACACCGAACGACTTGTTGGAGGCGTCTTTCTTCGGCCCATACCAAACCGGGATCTGATGGCCCCACCACAGCTGGCGCGAGATGCACCAGGGCTCGATGTTTTCCAGCCAGTGGTAATAGGTCTTCTCGCCACTTTCCGGCAGGATCTTGACGGTGCCGTCTTTCACGGCGTCCAGCGCCGGGCCGACGATCTTGGCGGCGTCCACGAACCACTGGTCAGTCAGCATCGGCTCGATAACCACTTTGGAACGGTCGCCAAAGGGCTGCATGATCGGCTTGTTTTCGACGTAGGGCACGGTCTCGGTGACCTCGCTCTCGTTGCCGTCTTCATCCTTTACCTTGGTGGTAACGGTGGTCATCACGGCAAGACCTTCGGCGGTGATCTGATCGACCACCAACTTGCGCGCCTCGAACCGGTCCAGGCCGCGCAGATCGTCGGGCACCAGGTTGATGGCGTCGGTCTCTGCCTCGGTCAGGGTTTTCTCGCCTTTGGCGACGGCCATCGCAATGGTCGCGGCCTCATCATAAGACGCGCCATCTGCGCGCATCGCGCCTTTGGTGTCCATCAGGCGGTACATCGGAATGCCACCGCGTTTGGCGACCTGATAGTCGTTGAAATCATGCGCGCCGGTGATCTTCACGGCACCAGAGCCGAAATCCTTGTCCGGGTATTCATCGGTGATGATCGGGATCAGGCGGCGGTGTTCCTTGGGGCCGACGGGGATTTCGACCAGCTTGCCCACGATGGGGGCATAACGCTCGTCCGATGGGTGCACAGCCACCGCGCCGTCGCCCAGCATGGTTTCGGGGCGGGTGGTGGCGATGGAGATATAATCGCGCTCTTCCTCCAGCGTGACGTTGCCGTCCTCGTCCTTCTCCACATAGGTGTAGGTCGCCCCACCTGCGAGCGGGTATTTGAAGTGCCACATGTGGCCTGCGACCTCGATATTCTCTACCTCAAGGTCGGAGATCGCGGTTTCGAAATGCGGATCCCAGTTCACCAGCCGCTTGCCGCGGTAGATCAGACCCTTGTTGTACATCTCAACAAAGACCTTGATGACGGCGTCGTGGAAATTGGGCGAGTTCTCGTGCCCGGTGCGGGTGTCGCCCTGGGCGCCTGCCATGGTGAAGGCGGTGCGCTCAAAATCACAGGAGGCGCCGAGACGCTTCAGCTGTTCGATGATGGTGCCGCCGGATTTCTCTTTCCATTCCCAGATCTTCTGAAGGAACTCGGGGCGGGAGAAATCGGTGCGCTTCTTGCCGTCCTTGGCCAGTTCACGCTCGACCACCATTTGGGTTGCGATGCCTGCGTGGTCGGTGCCGGGCTGCCAGAGCGTGTCATAGCCCTGCATCCGCTTCCAGCGGATCAGGATGTCCTGCAGCGTGTTGTTGAAGGCATGACCCATGTGCAGGACGCCGGTAACGTTCGGCGGGGGGATCATGATGCTGTAGGTGTCGCTGCGCTTGGCGTTTGCGCCCGCGCGGAAGCAACCGGCCTCTTCCCAGGCCTTGGAGAGCCGGGTTTCGGCTTCGGCTGCGTTAAATGTCTTGTCCATCGCCATCGGATTGTCCTGCCTGCGTATCATCTGATCGGCCTTTCCCATACCGAAAGGGGAGGGAAAGGGAAAGGCTCCTTAACGGATCTGCGCTGTGATCCGGACCGCGCAAGGCGGGCAGTGGGCGCGCGCAGAACCACGGGGCAATGCTGACAGATTGAAAAAAATCAAAAACGAATGGAACGAACGCGCTGCTAACCGCGTTTTAAGCACAAGTTGCCACGGTGGGTGGCAGGTGGGGACTGCGCATATGGTAGTGAGTGATGCCGCGCAGCACCTTGCCGGGGGGTATTCCAAGACCCCTTAAATGTTTGCCACTTTGGGATCGCACTGCTGCGGTGTGGCACTGAAGTGTTTGTCCGGCCTTCTCCCTCGGGCCGGTGTGCCGATGGCTTTGGTTTCAAGTCGCCCGGCTGCCCTTGATGCGGATACCGCAGGGTGGGCCGGGCGCACGATTTTCCCGACATGACAGTGCAGGTGCTCTGACCCTAATGCCCCTGACGGTCCAGTTTTGTTGCGAGGTGGATCAGGCTTTCCGATGATCTGACGCCGCGCGCTTCACCGATGCGGTCGATGGTTTCGTCCAGCTCGCTTGTGGTATGGGCCACAACCTGCGCCAAAAGATCAAACCGGCCTGATGTGGTGTGGACCACCTCGACCCCCGGCAGGCTGCGCAGACGGGCGAGCACCTCTGGTCCGGTGCGAGGCTCGATTGAAATCAGGACAGTGGCTTGCAAGGGGGGGCGTGCATTGACCGATGTGCGCAGCGTGTAGCCGGTGATGACGCCGGTTGTTTCCAGACGTTCCAGACGGGCCTGAACGGTCGTCCGCGCCAGCCCCAACCTGCGGGCCAGATCCGCCACCGGGCGGCGGGCGTTTTCCCGCAACAGCGCGAGGAGTTGCTGATCTGTCTCGTCGTTCTGCATATTTGGCCTGCGATATGTCGTGTGTTTTCGTCACTATAGTCATTGTGCCGAGCGATATCGACGGGAAACTGGCCGAAACTGATAGAAACACGATGACAGGGCCTTTTTCCATGCAGCAGATTCCACCTCTCTGGCTTTCTCCCGAAACGCATCTGGCGCGCAGCACACCGGATCATCCGATCCTGTATTTCTCGCCGCGCGTTCTGCATGAGGTGGCAAATCGGTTTCAGACAGGGTTTCCGGGTCTTGTCACCTATGCGGTAAAGGCCAATCCACATCCGGCGGTTCTGTCCAATTTGGTCGCCGCAGGGATCACTGCCTTTGACGTGGCTTCGCCCGCAGAGATGGATGCGGTGCGTGCAGCCAGCCCCGATGCGGTCATGCATTACAACAACCCTGTACGCTCCGACGCGGAGATCGCGGCAGGGATCGACCACGGGGTGGCGAGTTGGTCGGTGGATGACGCGAGCGAGCTGGCCAAGCTGGCAGATGTTCCCAAGAGCTGCGAGATCGCCGTGCGTTTTGCCCTGCCGGTTGCGGGTGCGGCCTATGACTTTGGCAGCAAGTTTGGCGCAAGCCCAGATGAGGCGGTCGCGCTATTGAAAGCGGTGGCTGAGGGTGGCTGGACGCCGGCCCTGTGTTTCCACCCCGGCACCCAATGCGAGGACGAAAGCGCCTGGGTCGAGTATATTTATGCGGCCAAGGACATCATTGCTGCGGCGGGTGTCGAGATCGCGCGCCTCAATGTTGGCGGCGGATTTGCGGCCAACCGCGATGGCGTTGCACCGGACCTGGAGCGCGTCTTTGAGGCCATCGCCCGCGCAGCTGATGCCGCGTTCGGCGACGACAAACCGTTGCTGATCTGTGAGCCCGGACGGGCAATGGTGTCTGAGAGCTTTACCCTCGCGGCCCGCATCAAGGGGATGCGCAAGGCGGGCGAGGTCGTGTTCCTGAACGACGGGATTTACGGCGGCCTGGTCGATATCCGGGACATGGGGCTTCCGGGTCGGGTGGAAGTGGTTGCCGCGAATGGCACCAGTCGGCAGGGGGATCGGCGCCCGCGGGTTGTCTTTGGTCCGACCTGCGACAGCCTTGACCGGCTGCCGGATGGCCTGCCGCTGCCGGAGGAAACCCGGATTGGTGACTATGTTCTGTTTCCGGGGCTTGGTGCCTATTCTTCAGCCATGAGCACGCAATTCAACGGCTATGGCCTGTCTGATGTGGCCACTGTGATCGAGCTGTCTGGACAAGCCAGTTCCTGAAGCTACTGTCGCATTTGAACGGATCGAACGGTGGGCCGACAGAACGCGTCAGCCCGCCGTTTGGTGTGTCGCCCGATGTGCTGCCAATTGCGGGAGTGCTTGGTCCAACGACGACAGAAGCAGGTGCGAAGATGGAAAAATTCGGCAAGAGCCAATCGGTTAAGCGGGTGGAAGACGTCAGGTTCCTGACCGGTCAGGGCCGCTATATCGACGACATCGCACCAGACGGCGCGTTGCGTGCCTATGTTCTGCGCAGCCCTGTTGCCCACGGCACCATCACCGGACTTGATTTGGAGATGGCGCGCGACAGCGATGGGGTTCGGGCTGTTCTCACGCTTGCCGATCTTGAGGCTGCAGGGCTTCGGGTTGGAATGGATGGCGCGTTGGTCAAGAACCGCGACGGCAGCGATGCTGCGTCTCCGGAACGTCCGATCCTTGCCCGCGACAAGGTGCGTTATGTCGGCGAGCCTGTGGCGGTCGTGATTGCCGAGACAGCGACACAGGCCAGAGATGCCGCGGAGATGATCGAGCTGGAGATTGACGATCTGCCAGCCAAGACCGATCTCGCTCCCGGTGGCACAGCCCTGCATCCGGAGGTGCCTGACAATCGCGCCTTTGACTGGGGTCTTGGGAATGAGGCCGAAACCGAAGCGGCCTTTTCCGCGGCGGCCCATCGTGTGTCGTTGCAGGTGGACGACAACAGGATCATCGTCAATTCGATGGAGCCGCGCGGCTGTTTTGCTGATTGGCGCGAGGGCCGTTTGCATTTCACCTATGGTGGGCAGGGCGTCTGGGCGATGAAGCGCCAGCTGGTCGAGAAACTGAACCTGCCGGAGGACGCCGTTCATGTCAGCACGCCTGATGTGGGTGGTGGGTTCGGCATGAAGGCGATGCCATATCCGGAATATTTCGTCGTGGCCCATGCCGCGCGCATGCTTGAGCAGCCGGTGGTCTGGGTTTCAGACCGGAGCGAAGCGATGCTGAGCGACAATGGCGGGCGTGATCTGACGTCTCTGGCAGAGCTGGCCTTTGACGAGGATCTGCGGATCACAGGCTACCGTGTGCACACGCAGTGCAATCTGGGGGCCTATAACTCGCATTTCGGCCAGCCCATCCAGACCCAGCTGTTCAGCCGTGTTCTGGCCGGTGTTTATGACATTCAGACCACCTGGCTGCGGGTTGAAGGGATCTATACCAACACGGTTCAGGTCGATGCCTACCGGGGGGCCGGTCGCCCCGAAGCGATCTATGTTCTGGAACGGGTGATGGATCAGGCGGCCCGCGAACTGGGCGTCGATCCGTGGGAGCTGCGCCGCCGCAATTTCATCCGTCCGGAGCAGTTTCCCTACAAGACGGCAACCGATGAGACCTACGACGTGGGAGATTTCCATCACGTGCTCGAACGGATGGGGGTCGCCGCAGATCTTGATGGCTTTGCTGCGCGCAAGGCGGCGGACGCAGCCAAGGGCAAACTGCGCGGCATCGGCTTGTGTTACTATATCGAAAGTATTTTGGGTGATCCTTCAGAAAGCGCAGACGTCGCCTTTGAGGAGGATGGCCGGGTGAGCATCTATGTCGGAACGCAAAGCAACGGGCAGGGCCATGAAACGGTCTATGCACAGTTTCTGGCGGACCAGACCGGCATTCCGGCGGAAGATATCACCGTCATCCAGGGCGACAGCGACCGGATTGCACAGGGCGGCGGCACTGGTGGGTCGCGCTCTGTCACCACGCAGGCCAACGCCACATTGGCAACCGTCGACAAGATGGTCGAGGCATTTACGCCGTTTCTGGCCGACCATATGGGGGTTGATCCCCAGACCATCACCTTTGACGCCGAAACCTTTAGCGCACCAGGAAGCAACCAGCGCCCGAGCATGCTTGAAGCCGCAGAGCTAGCGCGACAGCAGGGGCGTCAGGATCTCCTGCGTCACAAGGCGACCGCGAAACTGCCCGGGCGTTCGTTTCCCAACGGCGCGCATGTTGCCGAAATCGTGATTGATCCCGACACCGGCATCAGCACCATTGACCGCTACACGGTCGTGGATGATTTCGGAAATCTTATCAATCCGTTGCTGGCCGAAGGTCAGGTGCATGGCGGGGTGGTTCAGGGCATCGGACAGGCCATGATGGAGCGGGTTGTCTATGATGAGGATGGACAACTGCTCACGGCATCGTTCATGGATTATGCCTTGCCGCGCGCGGCGGATGTGCCAATGATCGAAGTAGGCTTTGCTCCGGTGCCGTCCACCGAAAACCCGATGGGGATGAAGGGCTGTGGCGAAGCGGGCACCGTGGGTGCGCTTGCCGCTGTTGCCAATGCCGTGCAGGACGCTGTCTGGGCGCGCGGCGTGCGGCAGGTTGAAATGCCGTACACACCACTGAGACTATGGGAAGTGTTGAGGGATGTCGCTGACGCAGCTGAGTAAACGGATACTGGGATGGCTCGGTCGGCCACTGCGCTCCGAGCATTCTGCGGAAGCCAAGCTGCGCGGGCCGGTGGCCCATGTCATCATTCTTGACGGGACCATGTCCACGTTGGAACCGGGCCGCGAAACCCACGCAGGCCAGCTGTATCGTTTGTGCCGGGAAATGGGCGCGCAGGTTTCTGTTTTCTACGAAGCGGGCATCCAATGGCACAGTTGGCGCACCACGCCCGATGTGATGATCGGGCGCGGGATCAACCGTCAGATTCGGCGTGCCTATGGTTACCTGGCTTCCCGCTACCGTCCGGGAGATCGCATCTATCTGATGGGCTATTCCCGTGGCGCCTATGCCGTGCGCTCGCTTGCCGGGGTGATTGACGAGGTGGGGCTGCTGACGGCGGAACATGCCACCGTGCGCAATATCCGCACGGCCTATCGCCATTACCAATGTGGCAGCCCTGCGGTTCAGGGGCGCGTTGAAATCAGTGCAGAAGATGGCGCAACCCGCGATGTGTCTGTTGATGCCACCGACGGGGCGCCGATCGGGCAGGGGGGCGCTGCTGCCGCCTTTGCCGCGCGCTACTGCCACAAGGATGTCGAGATCGAAATGGTCGGCGTCTGGGACACGGTCAAGGCGCTGGGCCTGCGGCTCCCCCTGTTGTGGCGCTGGGCGGAGCGGCGACATGGCTTCCACAACCATCAGCTGGGTCGGCACGTCAAACATGGTTATCACGCCCTTGCGCTGGATGAGACACGTCAGGTCTTTGCGCCGGTGCTTTGGGAATGCCCCCACGGCCATGATGGGAAAGTTGAACAGGTCTGGTTTCGTGGCAGCCACGGGGATGTGGGCGGCCAGCTTGGCGGATTTGAGGAGGCGCGCCCCCTCGCCAATGTGTCGCTGATCTGGATGCTTGAGCGGGCAGAGGACTGTGGCTTGCCGCTGCCGCGCGACTGGCGCATGCGCTTTGCAGTCGATCCCGGGGCGCCATCCGTCGGGACCTGGCGGGGGTGGGGCAAGATCTTTCTTCTGCGGGGCAAGCGCCGCGTTGGTCTGGACAACAGCGAGCGGCTGCACAGCAGCGTGGGTGCCAATTCCAGCAGCAAGAAACTGGCAGACTGGCAGTCGGCGCTGTCTAGGCCCTAGGGGGAACTCTAGGCCCTAGGGGGATCTGCTGTGCAGACGCAGTCTGACATCCGCATCCGAGACCTGTCGCCAGATGCTGATCTGGAGCTGGTTGCGCAGTTTTACCGGGACGCGCCGGATTATTGGCTGCTGGCCGAGGGGCAGGCGCCCGATCTGGCCAAGGCTGCGGCCTTTTTCACCGACGGCCCGCCAGGTTGCGACCCGGAGCTGTCCTATCGATTGGGCCTTTTCCTTGGTCCGAGATTGTCCGGTCTGGCGGAGGTGTCATTTGGGTTCCCCGACCCGGAAGATGCCTATCTTGGTTTCATGATGCTGGGGCCTTGGGCGCGGGGTGCGGGGAATGGAGCGACCTTTTTGCGCGCCGCAGAGCTGCGCGCCCGGACACGGGGCGCGGCTCGGATTTATCTTGCTGTCCTTGATGAAAACCCGCGGGCACGGGCCTTTTGGCTGCGTGAGGGTTTTCGCGACACCGGGGTGCGCGGCGAGATCGACATGGGGCGCAAGCGCCAAAGCCTGCGCAGGATGTCCAAAAACCTGCTGTGAGCGGACCAGCGTGTGGAAGACCCGGCTTTATTGGTCTGCGGCTGTGTCGCGGATCAGTCTGCGGCGACTTTCATCACGATGCAGGTCGTAGAGCCGGTTGCATAAAGACGACCATCTTCCACCCCACGCAATTCGCCATGAGCGACCCCGGTTGAGCGGCCGACGTGATCGGTGGTGCCGACACAGTCAATGGTCGTGCCAAGTGGAATGGATCGCAGGATGTTTACCTTGAATTCCAAGGTTGTATAGACAGATCCCTTGGGCACGCGGGTCATCACGGCGCAGGCCATCGCGCTGTCCAGAAGGGTGCCGTACCAGCCACCGTGCACCGTGCCCATTGGGTTGGTGACGCCAAATTCAGGTGTGCCGCGAAAAACCACCTTGCCCTCTTCGACACTGTGGAGGTGATAGCCAAGGGTTTCGCCGATGGGGGGACCGGGCAGGCGCCCGGACAGGATGCCCTGCATGAACTCCAGCCCGGAGATATTGGCGATTTCGTCCATGCGCAGCAGCTCTTGGGGGGAGCGGGCAACGCGCAGGGTGTCGGGGCGCTGATAAACGGATGGGCTGGGGGCGGCTTGCGTCGTCATGGGTGGTCCTTGGTGAGGCGCGGCAAAATAAAGCGCCCCCGCCGGGATCAGCAGGGACGCATGGTGCACAGGCTATGTGGGGGCGCATTGAGCGGCAAGCGCTACGCCACGTTCTCCAGCTGAACTTTTGGTGTGATCCCAAGGGCAAAACAGACATCGCGGGTCAGTTCCGGGCGGTTCAGCGTGTAGAAGTGGAGCTTTTCGACGCCGCCTTCCATCAGGTCGCAGCAAAGCTCGGAGCAGAGCGCCGTGGCCAGAAGATCCTCGCGGTTGTCGCGCACAGCCTTGTCAAAAGCCTCCTCGACCCAGGCCGGGATTTTGGTGCCGCAGCGCTTGGCGAAATTGCGGGCGCCCTTCCAGTTTTCGATGGGCAGGATGCCGGGGGTGATGCGGCTGGTGTCGATACCGGCCTTGGCGCAGTCATCGCGGAACCGGAAGAAGGTGTCCGCCTCAAAGAAGAACTGCGTCAGCGCCTCGTCCGCGCCGGCGTCAAGCTTGCGCTTGAGCCATTCGACGTCGGCCCGGTCGCTCGCGGCTTCGGGGTGACGGTCAGGGTAGGCGCCGACGCGAATGGAGAATTGATCCCGCTCCGCCAGCGCTGCAATCAGTTCGACCGAGTTGGCAAAGCCATCCGGGTGCGGCACAAACCCGCCAGAGCCCTTTGGTGGATCGCCACGCAGCGCAACGATTTCGCGCACACCAGCTGCGGCGAACTGGTCGGCGATTTCCATGGTTTCGTTGCGGGTTGCGTTCACACAGGTCAGATGTGCAGCGACATTCAGGCCGGATGATTTGTGCAGCGTCGCCACCGCCTCGCGGGTGAGATCCCGGGTGGTTCCCCCCGCGCCATAGGTTACCGACACGAAACGCGGCCCAAGCGGGGCGAGGGTTTGAACGGTGTCCCAGAGACGGAAAGACGCTTCCAGCGTCTGCGGCGGGAAAAACTCGAATGAAATTTCTGGGGTCGTCATGAACAGAACTCCGCTTGATTTCGTCTCTTGTTGCATAGCAGCAATTGTGAAACAATTTCATAATACTCAAGAACAACATGAGCGATCCGACAGATGCACATCGAATTCCGACACCTCCGCACGATCAAGGCGATCCATCAGGAGGGTGGGCTGGCCCGTGCCGCCGACATGTTGAACATCACACAGAGTGCGTTGAGCCACCAAATCAAGGGTTTGGAGGATCAGGCGGGGGTTGAGCTGTTCCTGCGCCGCTCCAAACCGATGAAACTTTCGGCGGCGGGGCTGCGGCTGTTGCGGCTGGCAGAACAGGTGTTGCCGCAGGTCGAGGCGATTCAGGCCGAGTTTTCTGCGCTGCGGGACGGCAACACGGGACGGATGTATATCGCGATCGAATGTCATGCCTGTTTCGAATGGCTGTTCCCGGTGCTGGAGGGGCTGCGGAAAAACTGGTCAGATGTGGATGTGGATATCCGACCGGGGCTGGCGTTTGATGCGCTGCCTGCGCTTCAGAAGGAGGAGGTCGATCTGGTGGTGTCGTCCGACCCGGAGGATCTCCCCGGTGTCGAGTTCATCGAGCTGTTCGACTACAATCCCGTGTTCGTGGCCTCTGCCCAGCATCCATTGGCCGAAAAACCCTATGTCGATGCCGAGGATTTTCGTGGCCAGACGCTCATTACCTATCCGGTGGAAAAGGCGCGGTTGGATATCTTCAATCAGCTTCTTACCCCGGCAGGAGTTGAGCCTGCCCATATCCGGCAGGTGGAGCTGACCGCCGTCATTTTGCTGTTGGTCGCTTCAAACCGGGGGATTTCGGTGCTGCCTGACTGGGTGGTGCGAGAGGTGAAATACTCCTCTGATTACGTGACCAGACCGCTGACAGCCAAGGGGATCACCCGGCGGCTTTATGCGGCGATCCGTTCTGAGGATCGTGACAAGCCCTACATGCAGGAGCTGATCCGTCTGGCCAAGGTCGAAGCGCGGCGTCTGCAGCAGCAGTGATGTGCGCGACCGACGCCTGTTTTCACTGAAACCCCGTGAAAACGCCCTTATGCGCCTGCGGCATAGCTCTCATGCGCATAAGGGGTGCAGGTTCGGCTTTATTGGGCCTTGGCAAGCGGCAATCAGGCGCGTATAGGCACGGTTTGACCGACATCTCCCCCTTTGGTGCACAGGAGTCTTTCGCATGATTGGCAGCGCAAACCTCAACATCATGATCAAAGCTGCCCGCAAGGCGGGGCGGTCGCTGGTCAAGGATTTTCGCGAAGTTGAAAACCTTCAGGTGTCGAGAAAGGGCGCGGGGGACTTTGTCTCCAAGGCCGATATCGCGGCTGAAAAGATCCTGAAGGACGAGCTGATGGGCGCGCGTCCCACCTACGGCTGGCTGGCCGAAGAAGGGGGCGAGGAAGAAGGCGCAGATCCGACCCGTCGCTGGATCGTTGATCCACTGGATGGTACCACCAACTTTTTGCACGGCCTGCCGCATTGGGCGATTTCCATCGCTCTGGAACACAAGGGCAAGGTTGTGGCTGGTGTGGTCTATGATGCCGCCAAGGACGAGATGTTCTTTGCCGAAAAGGGCGCTGGCGCGTGGATGAATGACACCCGTATCCGTGTGTCTGGTCGTCACCGCATGATCGAATCCATCTTTGCAACAGGCCTGCCCTTTGCCGGTCGCTCTGATCTGCCTGCGACCCTGCAGGATCTGGCGCGTCTGATGCCTGCCTGCGCTGGCGTGCGTCGTTGGGGTGCTGCGGCGCTGGATCTGGCCTATGTGGCGGCGGGTCGCTACGAGGGATACTGGGAGCGTCGTCTGAATGCCTGGGATCTGGCGGCAGGCATCATCATCGTGCAAGAGGCCGGTGGCCTGGTTGAGGCGATTGATCCCGAAAGCAACATTCTTGAAGCCGGTGACGTGATCTGCTCGAACGAACCGATCTTTGAGAACTTCTCCAAGGTGATCCGCGGCTAAGGCCAGCGTCGATCATCTGGACGACGGAAAACGCGGTCCCCTCGGGCCGCGTTTTTTGTTGGGCATGTCGGGCGCCGGGTGCGAGGTTCATCTACCCCAAGGGCCATTGTGCCGACCGGGGCCCCTGTGGTTCAGGGGCTTGGCCCGCACTTTCGGCACGCGGGTGAGCGAATAGCGGCCTTCCGGATGGGGCGGACGACCGCGCATGCGGTTCCAATACGCGGGGCCACCGCGCCGGAGCCACAGGGGCAGGGTCAGAACGATACCGACCCCAAAACCACCCGCATGGGCCCAGTAGGCAACCCCACCTTGCGTGGGGTCGGACCCAAAGCCCCCGATGAACTGCAAGCCCAGCCAGACACCCAGCATGACAAAAGCGGGGATCGAGATGATGCGGAAAAAGACGATGAAGATCAGAAGGATGTCCACCCGTGCCTTGGGGAAGAGCAGCAGGTAGCCGCCCATGACACCTGCGATGGCACCGGAGGCGCCAACCAGTGGAACGAGTGAGTCCGGCGCGCTTGCAATATGCAACAGGCCCGCGCCAACCCCGCTGACGAGGTAGAAGATCAAAAAGGGCAGATGCCCCATCTCATCTTCCATATTGTCGCCAAAGATCCACAGAAACAGCATGTTGCCCCCCAGATGCATCCAGCTTCCGTGCAGGAAGGTTGAGGTCACGAGGGTCTTGAGATCATAGCCTGCCGTCACCTCGGCGGGCAGAAGCGCGTAGGCGTTGTAAAGCGATTGAAGACTGCGAGGCGTGTCGTAGCCAAAGAAAGTGATCGCAAAGATGGCGATATTGGCCGCCATCAGCGCATAGACGACATAGGGGGTGCGGCCGGACGGGTTGTGATCTCTGAGCGGAAACATATGAAAACGCTGGGCCTTTCTCGGCCCAGCGTCAAGGGTTCTGGCAAAAGTGCCGCAGCTTGATGCTGCGGCATCTGTCTTGTGATCAGCTCATCCCGCCCAAGAGCGCGGCATTGCCACCTGCGGCGGTTGTGTCGACGCAAACGTGCCGTTCTGCCTGAACACGGGCCACATCCGGCAGGCCGGGGATCAATGGCAGGATCGGGCCGTCGCGCTGTGCCAGTGCCTGTTCGATGGAGCGGGCATCTGCGTCGCTCCCCCACCAGATCACACCAGAGAAGCCGTCTGCGGTTTGCAGCAGTTCCGCAGGGACGGGGCCGGTTGCGATGATCGCAGTGCCACCATGATCCTGAACAGCGCGGGCCTGCGCCTGTGCCGTGGCCTCGCCCGGTCCAAGACACAGAACCGGTGGGCGAGCACTTTGCGACAGGCGATTGGATTCGCCTGTCGGGCCGGGCAGGCTCTGGCTGGTTTGAACCATTGGCTGACCGCTGGGAGCCGGCAGGGAGGACATTTCGCCGACACCCTCTGCCCAGTTGCTGTCCACGCGCTGGCGGTCCGGGGCGCAGAACCGGCTGAGATACAGCGGACCACCCGCCTTGGGGCCAGTGCCTGACAGGCCTTCACCGCCAAAGGGCTGGCTGCCGACAATGGCGCCGATCTGGTTGCGGTTGACGTAAAGGTTGCCTGCATGGATCCGGTCACAGATGTACTGCACCCGGTCATCGATCCGGGTGTGCAGGCCAAAGGTCAGACCATATCCAGTGGCATTGATGTCATCGATCACCTTGTCCAGCTCTTGCGATTTGAAGCGCGCGACATGCAGGACCGGACCAAAGATCTCTTGCTTCAGCGCAGAAATCCCGGGAACCGAAATCAGCGTCGGCGCGACAAAGGTGCCGCCCTGTGGGGCTTGCATCTCTTTCAGAACACGGCCTTCGGCGCGGGCGGTGTCGATATGCGCCAGAATGCCTGCGCGGGCGGTGTCGTCGATGACCGGGCCGCTGTCTGTGGTCAGATGCCACGGATCGCCAAGGTTCAGCGCATCCATCGCGCCCTTCAGCATCTTCAGGACGGTATCCGCGATATCATCCTGCAGATAGAGACACCGCAGCGCCGAACACCGCTGACCGGCCGACTGGAAGGCGCTTTCGATGATCGACTGGACGGCCTGTTCCGGCAAGGCGGTGCTGTCCACGATCATGGCGTTGAGGCCACCGGTCTCGGCAATCAGGGGTGCGCCGGGGCGCAGGTTGTCGGCCATGCTTGCGCGGATCTTCAGTGCTGTCGCGGTTGATCCGGTGAAGGCCACACCACCGACGCGCGAATCTGAAGTCAGCGCAGCGCCGACCTCTCCCCCACCGGGCAGCAGCTGCAACGCGCTGACGGGGACACCGGCCTCATGGAGGAGCGATACAGCGCGATAGGCAATCAGCGGAGTCTGTTCTGCGGGTTTTGCAAGTACGGCATTGCCCACGGCCAGCGCCGCCGCGATCTGGCCAGAGAAGATTGCCAGCGGGAAGTTCCAGGGCGAAATGCAGGTAAAGACGCCAACCGGGTCTTCTGCGGGGATGCGAGCCGCATAATAGCGCAGGAAATCCACCGCTTCGCGCAGTTCAGCCACGCAGTCGGGCATGGTCTTGCCTGCCTCGCGCGCCAGAAGGGCAAACAGCTCTCCATAGTTTTCTTCGTAAAGATCGGCTGCCCGGTTCAGTACATCTGCGCGCTCGGCTGCGCTTGCCTGCCAGGGCGTCGCGGCTGCAAGCGCATTGTCGAGATCTGCATCTGACGGCAGGCGCACAGTTCCCACCTGCGTGAGATTGGCAGGGTTTGTTACCGGATGCTCTGCGCCACCAGCTGTGCTCAGGGGGGACGCGATCAGCGGCGCGGCCGCCCATTGATGAACGGCATAGGGCGCGCGGGCGGTGTCGATGGCTGCAAGGGTTGGGGCGTGCCCCAGATCAAACCCCCTGGAATTCGGACGCTCTGGCTGGAACAGATCGGGGCCTTTGCGCAGGGTGTTGCTGAGATCATCAACCTTGGTGAAAGGATCGGCTGCGACCACCTCTGGGGGCACGTTTTCGTCGACGATCTGGTTTACAAACGAGCTGTTGGCACCGTTTTCCAACAGACGGCGCACCAGATAGGCCAAGAGGTCGCGATGCGCCCCAACCGGAGCATAAATCCGGCAGTTCGTTTGATTCTGCTCCAGAACCATCTGATGCAGGGTTTCCCCCATGCCATGCAGGCGCTGGAACTCATAATCGCCTTTGTTGGCGTCGCGGGCCATGTGCAGGATCGCAGAGACGGTATGGGCGTTATGGGTCGCAAACTGTGGATAGATCCGATCCGTCATCTGCAGCAGTTTGCGGGCATTGGCGATGTAGGACACATCGGTCAGGGCCTTGTTGGTGTAGACGGGAAAGCCATCGACGCCTTCGACCTGGGCGCGCTTTACCTCTGTGTCCCAATAGGCGCCTTTCACGAGACGTACCATCAGGCGGCGATCATAGCGGTGCGCCATGTCGTAAAGGGCGTCCAGCGCCGCACCCGTGCGGGGGCCATAGGCCTGAACGACAATCCCGAAGCCGTCCCAGCCCGCCAGTGCGGGATCAGAGATCACCTCTTCGATCACCTCAAGAGAGAGCGACAGACGGTCTGCCTCCTCGGCATCGACATTGAGCCCCATGCCAGCGGCTTTCGCCAAGAGCGCAAGCGCCTGCAGGCGCGGGACCAACTCGTTGCGCACACTGGTTTCCTGCGCGAGCTCGTATCGCGGGTGCAGGGCCGAAAGTTTGACAGAGATACCGGGGTTCTGGCGGATGTCGTCGCTGTTGCATGCCACCGCAATCGCAGAGATGGCGCGAGAATAGGCCAGGTGGTAGCGTGCGGCGTCGGCCTCTGTGCGGGCAGCCTCTCCCAGCATGTCATAGGAGTAGGTGTAGCCCTTGGCCTCCATCGCAGAGGCCCGTTTCATGGCGCTTTCGATGGTTTCCCCAAGGACGAACTGTCGGCCCATTTCCTTCATCGCGCGGCTGACGGCGGTGCGGATCACAGGCTCGCCCAGGCGCTTGATCGCGCCTCTGAGAGCGGAAACCGGGCTGCGGTCTTCGTCCAGAACCTTGCCCGTCAGCATCAGGGCCCAGGTGGACGCGTTGACCAGCGAAGATGTTGATTTCCCAAGGTGCTTGCCCCAGTCAGAGGGGGCGATCTTGTCCTCGATCAGCGCGTCAATCGTGTCGGCGTCCGGCACCCGCAACAACGCCTCGGCCAGACACATCAGGGCGACCCCCTCATCGGTCGAGAGGCCATATTCCGCCAGAAATACCTCCATCAAGCCGGGAGAGGAGTGGCCGCGGATGTCACGCACCAGCGCGGCGGCATTGGCAGAGATGGTCTTGCGGTCTGCATCGCTCAGGTCTGCAAGCGCAAACAGCTGATCGCGCATCTGCGCCTGATCGGCATAGGTTCCTGCGTCAATTTGCAGACGCAAGGGCAGGGTGGTGGGAGCCTGATCGGCCTCGGCAGAGGGCACGAATCCTGTGGCTGGGATCGATTGAGCGGTCATTTGGGAAATCTCCGAAAAGCCCCGATTTGCGGTCGGGGGTGGTCTATATGTGCATTCTACTCTGAAAATTTCGGGACATTCGCCTAAAGATGTGGGAATTGTAGGCGGAGCACCCAAAATGGCGGAGTTTTTCGATGCAAATGGACTTTCCCGGCCTTGATAAGTTCGATCAGGCGATTCTACATGCGCTGGGAGAGGACGGGCGGATCTCTATTGCTGATCTCGCCCGCCGGATCGGGCTTTCCAAAACGCCGACACAGGCCCGGCTGCGCCGTCTGGAAAAAGAAGGGATCATCACAGGCTATCGCGCGCTGATAGATCCCATTCGGCTCGGATTGGATCATGTGGCCTTTGTCGAAGTGAAGCTGACCGATACCCGCGAGGAGGCGCTGGCCAAGTTCAATGCAGCGCTGGCCAAGGTGCCGGAAATCGAACAGGCGCATCTGATGGCGTCGCATTTCGATTACCTGCTCAAGGTGCGAACCCGCTCTATGTCGGCCTATCGCGCTGTTCTGGGAGAGAAGATCTCTGCGCTGCCTCATGTGGCGTCTACCTCGACTTATGTCGCCATGCAGGCGGTGATCGAGGACAGTGCGCTGGCGCCGTGATCTGGGATTGTTTGGCCGTCTGCGCGAAATCGTGACTTGCCTGCGCGCCGGTTTGGACCACTGTTGAGGTATGCGACAGATCCCGACACTCTCTCTGTTTCCCATGGGTTTTGCCAAACCTGCGTTTTTTGCTGTGATAGTGGCTGCTGGATTTTCATGGCAGGCGTTGGCGCAGGATGCGGGGGAGGGCGTCGAAGATACTGCCGCGAGCTGTCCAGCGCCAAAGGACCATGAGGCGGCAACGCGGGCGCTGTTTGCGAAACTTCAGTCCGCAGGCAGTGACGCCGCGGCGCAGGGGGTGTCCAATCAGCTGTGGGAGCTGTGGACGGATGCGCCTAACGAACAGGCCCAGGCGCTGCTGGATCAAGGGATGTCGCGGAGGGCGGTTTTTGATTTTCTTGGGGCTCTTCAAGCGCTTGATCGGCTGGTTGCCTATTGTCCGGATTACGCAGAGGGCTACAATCAGCGCGCCTTTGTGCAATATCTGCGCCGCGATTTTTCGGCAGCGCTTGCCGATCTGGACAGGGCGCTTGCGCTGACGCCAACCCATCTTGGCGCGCTAAGCGGCAAGGCGCTGTCGCTTTATGGTTTGGGACGGCTAGAGGAGGCCGGGCAGGTGCTTGATGAGGCGCTGGCGCTTAACCCCTGGCTGCCGGAACGGCACCTGCGGGCGCCGGGTGGTCCATTGGCGCCCAGAACAGAAGGCGCACCATTGACCGGAACAGGGCCTGAGGTGGAGCTTTAGGGCGGGATCGGCTGGCGTCGGGGGAGCGAGATCGACGTGCATGTTTGCCAAAATGCGCAGCACGCGAAAAATCCACAGGAAAATGATTGTACCTGATCGCGGCTCTGGTTAGGTCTTGTGCCGCAAGAGGGGGCGAAAGCCCCTCTCGGGCGGGCGTGATGGAATGGTAGACATACCAGACTTAAAATCTGTTGGGGCGTTGCCCCGTGTGGGTTCGAGTCCCACCGCCCGTACCATCCTTTTCATGGTCCGCAACACCCAGGCTCTCGTGATCCCCAGCTTTGATCCGGTAGGTCCAGACGCAGATGCGGCAGGGATCATGAGCCAATAGAGCGGGCGGGTGCCTCTTCTGTCGTCTCGGCCTGATCGGCCTGCACTGTGGCAATAGTCTCTAGCAAAAGGGCCTTGCGGATCGGCTTTTGCAGGAAATGGTTCATGCCAGCATCCAGACAGGCCCGCCGATCGCTTTCAAAAGCGTTTGCTGTCAGCGCAATGATGATGGGCTGGTTGATGTCGGCATCTGCGCGGATCTGGCGGGTGGCTTCGATGCCGTCCACTTCGGGCATGGACATATCCATCAAGATGATATCCGGCGCATGTGTTCGGCACAGATCCACCGCCTCGCGGCCATTCGTGGCCTCGATGATGTCCAGCGGCGTGCTCTGCAGGTACTTGTTGATCAGCAGGCGGTTGGTCTGGTTGTCATCCGCGAGGATCAGCGTTGCGGGCCGGACCTCGGCGACAACAGAAGAGGTGGGCGCGTGCGGGGCGTTTTGTGCTGCCTTCGGCGGCTCCAGCCGTATTTCAAGGCGGAAGGTCGCACCCTTGCCCGGCTCGGATGCCAGGGTGATCTGTCCGCCCATCCGCTCTGCCAGAATGTTGGAGATGGTCAGCCCAAGCCCGGTACCGCCAAAGTGGCGCGTGGTTGCCGCATCCGCTTGGGAAAACCGCTCGAAGATATGTTCAGCTTGATCCTCGGAAATGCCGATCCCGGTGTCTTTGACTTCAAAACACATCCGATAGGGATCACTCTTGTCGCGTGACACATGCAGCCCGACGCTGCCTTCCTTGGTGAATTTGACCGCATTTCCAAGCAGGTTCAGCAGGATCTGGCGCAGGCGGCCATTGTCCCCGTGTGCCAGTTCGGGCAGGTCGGCGGTATAGGTCTGAGTGAACGTCAGCCCCTTTTCGACCATTCGTGGACGCAGAGTATCGACCACGCCGTCCACACATTTGCGCAGGTCAAAATCAATCGGGCTGATTTCCATCTTCCCGGCCTCGAGCCGGGAAAGATCGAGAATGTCGTTGATGATCTTGAGCAGGGCGCTGGAGGATTCGCGCACCGTGTCAACGCATTGCTGTTGTTCGGCGGAAAGATCGGTATTGGCGAGGATATCGGCCATGCCCACAATTCCGTTCATCGGCGTGCGGATCTCGTGGCTCATGTTGGCGAGGAATTCTGATTTCGCCTGATCTGCCTTTTCAGCGGCGAGTTTGGCCTGTGTCAATTCGGTGTTGCGTTTGGTGAGGGTGAGGTTGGCGCGCTTGAGATCATTGGACAGTTCCACATCGCGCGTGACGTCCCATTCCACCCCGATCATGCAATTGCGCCCGCGCTCATCGCGATAGGCGCGCCCCATTGCGCGGATGTTCTTGCGCGTCCCGTCCGGCAGCTGCACGGTGAAATCCACAGAATGACCGGTCCCATTGTGCAAGGACTTCTGAAACCCTTCGATCACAGCGTCCCGATCAGCGGGCAGAATAAAGCTCCGCCATGTGCTGAGAGGAACATCACTGCTGCCGGTCGGATCATCATAGAGCGCGCGCATACGAAGGTCCCAGATCGCCATGTCGTCGTCTTCATGGATTTCCCAGATGCCGAGCTTGGAGGTCTCTACCGCCATCTCGAGCCTGCGCGACAGTGTTTCGAGATCCCGCTCGCGCCGCTTCAGGGTGCGAATGATCAAACGGCGCGCCGCAGACAGGCGCCCGGCCATGAGCGTTGGAAACAGGATAAAGGCTCCGGCAAGAAGGACCGTCAGTCGCAGCTGCCAGGTGTTCGCCGCCTGGGCGGGCCAGCCACCACGCGGACGCGCGGCGAGCTGCCAATTGCCAACAGGCAGAGCGATGTTCATCAAGACAGGATTGTCCGTGAGAATGGCGGGATCGCCGTAGAAGTGCTCCCCTCCCGCGCCGGTGCCATCCCTGCCGACGAGGGCGACATCGATCATCAGGTCGTCATCCAGAAGACCAGCGGCCTTGTAGACCTTTTCGACGTCGATGACCGCCGAAAGGATGCCCCAAAAGGTTTTGTCGTCGGCAGGTCCGGTGAAAATCGGAAAGCGACTGATAAGGCCTTGGCCCCCCTGCATAAGATTGACAGGGCCGGCAACAACCAGATCCCCGCTGTCACGGGCCCGAAAGGCAGCTGCGCGCTGCGCTTCGTTCTTGTTGTAATCCAGACCCATCGCCGCCTCATTGCCCTCCATCGGATACATCAGTGAGATGACCAAATCCGGCGCCCCGGCGATATTTCGCAGTTCGGTGCGTTCCACCAGCAGCTTGGATGCAAGGACCGCAAAGCGGTCTTGGGAGATGTTTGGCTCGGTGGAAATGACAGCTTTCATGCCGCGCACGAGCTGAATGTCTGCAGCAAGATTGCCTTCAAGGCGGGCACGCACCAGCCCGGCCTCGTATTGCACATCAGCGCGCAGTTGCTGTTCCGAAATGACGTTGTTCTGGATCTCGGCATAGATTCCGGCCCAAACGATCGCAATCAACGCCACGAGAGAGGGCAGATATGTCTTATTATTGAGCGACCTAACCCAGGTAATGGGGGCAAAACTCATGAGCGGTTCCGAGCATCGTTATCATTCACATTCTTTTATAGAGATAAGATGACTCTGAAACTCTTCAGTTCTCGTTAACATCCCGTCGTTTTTGTCACGGGTGTTGTCATAAAAGAGACACCCTGGTTGGCCTTGTTTTATTGGCCTTTGGCCAGTTTGAAAGGCTCTGGGTTGATTAGAATGCGACGCATTTTGTCACTAGGGTTGAGTGGTCCGCATTTTAAGCGTCAAGAAAGCAGTGCGCTCTGGTGGGCGAGTTCGCTTGGGTGGTTTCTCCAATAGGTTTTGGGACTGCGGGGCGCTGTATCAGGAAGTCGGCTAAAATAGATTTTCCATCAAAAATTCCCATCGAGCGCCTAAAAATTAATCATTCTGAAAAGATTCCAGACTTATTGAATATGGCAAGTACTTTAACTATCATATTCGAGGTAAAGATGCTCGCTAAGTTAATGGGAAAAGATCGCCGGTCTTCCGGGTTTGCGCAGGAACAGGCGTTGCTCGATATGATCAACCGCACGCAGGCTGTGATCCAGTTCGAGCCAAACGGCACGATCCTGGAGGCAAACTCCAACTTCCTTGCGGCGGTCGGCTATGAGCTGCAGGAGATCGTCGGCAAGCATCATTCCATGTTCGTGGAACCAAGCTATGCCAAAAGCTCCGAGTACAAGTCATTCTGGGCCGATCTTGCTGCTGGCAAGTTTTTCACCGACCAATATCCACGCATTCGCAAGACGGGGGAGGTGATCTGGATTCAGGCAACCTATGCACCTGTCGTGGATGAGACCGGCAAACCTGTTCGGGTGGTCAAACTGGCGACGGATATCACCGCGCGGCAGCGGTCGATTTCCGAGATTGCAGAAGGGCTTGAGGTGCTGAGCCAGGGCGATCTGAGCCATCGTGTCGCCACCAGCGATCTGCCGGATATGGCGGGGCTCACCAATGCCTTCAACCGCGCACAGGAAACGCTGAGCTCTGCCTTGCAGACCGTTGCCGAGGTGGCGCAGGCTGTGGAGCGGACTTCTGGCGAAATCAGCCAGTCTTCTTCGGAATTGTCCCACCGCACGGAAACCCAAGCCGCCACGCTGGAGCAAACCGCCGCCGCGATCGAAGAGCTGACGTCAACCGTCCGCTCTGCCGCTGATGGGGCGCGTGAAGTGGAGGGGATCGTCAGCAATGCCCGTAGCGCCGCTGAAGGAAGCGGTGAAGTGGTGAGCAGTGCGGTGACGGCGATGTCTCAGATCGAGGAATCTTCGGGCCGGATTTCGCAGATCATCTCAGTGATCGACGATATCGCATTTCAGACGAACCTCCTCGCGCTGAATGCCGGAGTTGAAGCTGCACGTGCTGGCGAAGCAGGTCGCGGATTTGCGGTTGTCGCTTCTGAGGTGCGAGCGCTGGCGCAGCGTTCTTCGGACGCGGCAGGGGAAATCAAGCAGCTGATCACCGAAAGCTCGCAATACGTTGGCAATGGCGTGCAGCTGGTCAGCCGGGCAGGGGATGAGTTGCAGAAAATCATCGCAAGCGTCAGCACCATTTCCGGCCACGTCAGCCAGATCGCAACCGGCGCGGCAGAGCAGTCTGTGACACTGGTTGAAATCAACACTGGCGTGAGCCAGCTGGATCAGGTGACCCAGCACAATGCCGCGATGGTGGAGGAGGCGACGGCCGCAAGCCAGACGCTGTCAAATGACGCCAATGAACTGATGCGGCAGATGTCGCGCTTTCAGCTCAGTGGCGGTGGGCAGGTGGTTGCGCTTGGGCCCTCTGCCACCGGCAGCCACGATCACAAAGCCCGCGCAATCGGCTGAAGACGCGAATGTGCCCGCGCCTGTCCCTGTCAGTGCCATGGGTTCGGACAAGCGCCGCGTAACAGCCCGGAGAGCCGTCAGTGCCTCGCGCTCTCCGCCGCCGCTGCACCCGCCCGGTGCGGCGGCGATTTCTTTGTGAGGGACGGATAGAAACTGATCACGATCAAAGAGGAAAAGGGCAAAGCGTGATTTCTGGACCCAGAAGGTGTCCGGTCAGGTGGTCGGACAGGTGCAGATATCAAGATACGGAGTTCTCCATGATCCGCCTCGCCTCTATTCTTTATTCCCTGATCGGCAGCAGCATGGCCGGTGCCGCCGTCATTGCGGTTCTGGTGGCAGGCTACCTGACAGTGCCCGCCATCCTTGCGGCAGCGGCGGCTGGTGCGGTTGTGGCGATGCCGGTGGCCTATCTCGTCGCGCGCAGGCTTTATCAGGGCTGACAGCTCAGGCGTCGAAAAAGCTGCGCGCTGTCGCAACAAAGGCGCGCGGGTTTTCTGCGTGCAGCCAATGGCCACTGTCAGGCAGTTTGGCGAAATGGGACTGGCGGAACATCGCCTTGATGATGGGGCGGTGTTCCGCCAGTACATAGTCGGAATTGGCGCCCGACAGAAACAGGGTCGGACCCTCAAACACTGGCGGTGATCCGGCTTTGGTCAGATCTGGAAAGCCCATGACCAGTGGCATGTCCCGTTCCAGCGTGTCCAGGTTCAGTCGCCAGCGTTTGTTCGGCAGATCCAGGGATTGGGTGAAAAAGCTCTGCAGCGCTTTTTCGACCCCTTGCCGGGCCAATTGCTCTTCCGCGTCAGAGCGGCGCTCAACCTGGTTGAGATCGACACCGCGCATGGCGTGGATGAACTGGATCTGGCTGTGGCTGTATTGAACCGGGGCAATGTCAGCAACCAGGAGACGACGCAGCAGATTGGGGTGTTGCAGGGCCAAAGTCATGGAGGCCTTGCCGCCCATGGAATGCCCGATCAAGTCAACAGGGCCACCCTCTGCCGCGATCACCTCGGCCAGGTCCGCGGCCATGTCGCTGTAGCTGTGGCTGTCTGTCCACGGGCTGTCGCCGTGGTTTCGCATGTCGACGGCGATAACCTGTCGATCATCACAAAGCCGCTTGGCAATGGCCCCCCAGTTGCGCGCAGACCCATAAAGCCCATGGGCGATCATCAAAGTGGGTTTGTCGGTCGGGGCACCATGGCGGAGGATGTTCAGCATGGCCTTTTGATAGCTTCGCCTGTCAGGCTCCGCCAGCCCCATTGCCGGATTGGATGGCACAAAGGTGCCGGTGGGGGAGGTGAGCCTCACCATCGGGATTGAGGCCCTGCGTGGTGATCCCTATGCTTGGGGCAACACAAACCGCCCTTTGGGGTGCAAGACAGTCACCCAAACGCAGGCAGGCAGCGCGATGGCAGATACACTCATTCACAAGATTGCAGAGCTGCGCGAGCTGTTGAAAGACCGCGAACATGCAGGCGGGGATCTTGCGCTCGCACTGAAACGCGCTCGCCGCCGCCTGCCGCGCCGCATTTACCGGCTCGGGCAGGAGTTGGCAGCGGTGCAACCCCTGCTGGAGCATCCAAAGCTGCGCATGACTGTCGAAGAAGAGGCAAAGCTCTCGCGTTCGGCGGATGAGGTCATCAAACACCTGAAATCCATCGACCTCGCGGATCGACGCCGGGGGCGGGTGCTGGATATCCTTGCAAGCATGGCCTTTGCGTTGATTGTGGTCGCTGTGCTGCTGATTGTTGTCCTGCGCTGGCGCGGGTTTGTTTGAACACGGCCCCTCTTTCGCTTCCCGCTGCGCCCCGGTATCTTGAACGTGGTTCAAGTGTGAAGGGGCAGACCAAATGGCGAGCAAGGCCGAAATCCGCAAGCAGGAGCTGCGCGACAAATTGATCGTCGCGGCCGAGGTCCGCATTCGCCGTGACGGGGCTGGTGCCCTGCGCGCCCGCGATCTTGCGGCTGATGCGGGCTGTGCTGTCGGCGCCATCTACAACGCATTTGATGATATGAACGCCATCGTCATGGCGGTGAACGGGCGAACCTTTCAAGCGCTGGGGCAGGCGGTTCGCCAATCTCTTGACGGGGCAGAGGCGGCTGCACCAACCAGGCGGTTGATCCTGATGAGCAATGCGTATTTGGCGTTTGCGGCTGAAAATACCCGGTTGTGGCGCGCCTTGTTCGACGTGCAGGCGGAGGAGGCCGAGGTCCCGGACTGGTACCGCGCTGCTCTTGATGATCTGTTTTCCAACATCGCCGCGCCGGTCGCAGAGATTTATCCCGATAAAGCACCCGAAGACCTCGTGCTTATGGTCCGGGCGTTGTTCTCGGCGGTGCATGGAATCGTGCTTCTCGGGCTGGAAAACCGCATCTCAGGTGTGCCGGTGGATCAGATCGAGCGAATGATTTCCGAGGTATTATCGCGGCTTACATAATTTTCTGAACGTCGTTCAAAAAATTCTTGAACGCTGTTCATAATTTCCTTATACCAAATTCATGAACGATGTTCATGGATTTGGAGGAAGCTATGTTTGCAACGATTAAGACATTGATCCGAGGGGTCGACGCCCGCGCCGAAGAGCGGTTGACCGACGCATATGCGATAGAGTTGATCGATCAGAAAATCCGCACCGGCGAGGCCGATCTGACCCGCGCGAAACAGGCGCTGGCCGGTTTGATCCAGAAGTCCCGAATGGAGAGCCGCCAGTTGGAGGCGGTCGCGGCGCGGATCAGCGATCTGACGGAGCGGGCACAGGCGGCCCTTGGGCAGGACCGTCAGGATCTGGCGCAGGCTGCGGCCACGGCCATTGCAGAGCTGGAAAACGAGCATGCCACGCGCCGCCGCACTGTCGACATGCTGGAACAGCGCAGTCTGCAGCTGCGCCAATCCGTAGAGGCCAGCCATCGCCGGTTGACCGACCTGAAACAAGGCGCGGTTGCCGCGCGGGCCACCCGTAGGGCGCAGGGCGCGCATGTTGGACTGGTGCGGGGCGCGGCTGCGGGCGACACGCTGGGGGAGGCGGAGGCGCTGATCAACCGGGTGATGTCTGCCGAGGATCCGTTTGAACAAAGCGAAATCTTGAAAGACATCGAAGCCGGTCTGAGCCACGGCACGGTGGCGGACGATCTGGCGGATGCGGGCTTTGGCGCGCCGACACGCAGCACAGCCGCTGATGTTCTGGCGCGGCTGACGCCAAAGAGCTGACACAGCGCATGCGCCAGAAACCGGCGCAAGTTTCTCAATCATCTGAAAAATCACGACGACCAACGGGGAGAGACCCAATGACCAATGCACGCAATGACAACAACCTGATCATCACCCTCAACGTGGCCGGTGTGGCCGTGGCTTACGGCATGCTGGGCATCTCGCTCTGGCTCTCTACCGAGGTGCCGCTGGCGACCAAGGGGTTCTGGGGCATGGGGATCATGCTGTTGACGCTGAGCCTGATCAACGTTGTCAAATATCGCTTCGACATCCGCTCCAGCGAAGACCGCATCCGCCGCATCGAAGAGGCGCGCAATGAAAAGATGCTGGAAGAGGCGCTGGCTGACAGCAAATCCCTCTGATCCGCACACGCGCCCATGACTGGCTCATAAATGAAAACCGCCGCGAAGAGTGCTTCGCGGCGGTTCGTTTTTCAAAGTCGGCTTCGACTTACAGGTTCGGGTACAGCGGGAAGCGGGCGCAGAGAGCAGCCACTTTTCCACGTACAGAGGCTTCGGCCTCTGCGTTGCCGTCCGGACCGTTTGCAGCCAGGCCGTCGACCACTTCGATGATCAGGTCCGCGATTTCGCGGAATTCTGCTTCACCAAAGCCACGGGTGGTGCCCGCCGGTGTGCCCAGACGGATGCCCGAGGTCACAGTGGGCTTTTCCGGGTCAAACGGGATGCCGTTCTTGTTGGTGGTGATGTGAGCGCGGCCCAGAGCAGCGTCCACGATGTTGCCGGTCACGCCTTTGGGGCGCAGGTCGACCAGAAGAACGTGGGTGTCGGTGCCACCGGTCACAATATCCAGACCGCCTTTGATCAGCTGGTCTGCCAGAGCCACGGCATTTGCACGCACCTGCTTCTGGTACTCTTTGAACTCGGGACGCAGTGCTTCGCCAAAGGCAGCTGCCTTACCAGCGATGACGTGCATCAGCGGGCCGCCCTGGATGCCGGGGAAGATCGCGGAGTTGAACTTTTTCGCCAGTGCTTCGTCGTTGGTGAGGATCATACCACCGCGCGGACCACGCAGGGTCTTGTGAGTGGTGGTGGTCGCAACATGAGCGTGCGGGAAGGGCGAGGGGTGCTCGCCCGCGGCAACCAGTCCAGCGATGTGGGCCATGTCGACCAGCAGGTAGGCGCCAACGCTGTCGGCAATCTCGCGGAACTTGGCAAAGTCGATCTGACGCGGGATGGCCGAGCCGCCAGCGATGATCAGGGCAGGCTTGTGCTCGTTTGCCAGTTCCTGGATCTGGTCATAGTCGATCAGGTTGTCTTCGCGGCGCACACCGTAGTGAACGGCGTTGAACCATTTGCCGGACTGGTTGGGACGTGCGCCGTGGGTCAGGTGACCACCTGCGGACAGATCCATACCCAGAATGGTGTCGCCGGGCTGGATCAGCGCCTGGAAAACACCCTGGTTGGCCTGCGAGCCGGAGTTCGGCTGGACGTTGGCGAATTCACAGCCAAACAGCTGCTTGGCGCGGTCGATGGCCAGGTTCTCGGCAACGTCGACGTACTGGCAACCGCCATAGTAGCGGCGACCCGGGTAGCCTTCGGCGTATTTGTTGGTCAGAACCGAGCCCTGCGCTTCCATCACGGCGGCAGAGACGATATTCTCGGAGGCAATCAGCTCGATTTCATCGCGCTGGCGGCCAAGTTCGTTGGTGATCGAGCCGAACAGTTCCGGATCGCGATCAGCGAGGGATTGGGTGAAAAAACCGGGGTCGCGGGAGGTGGTCTCGGTCATGCTGGCTCCGTCAGTGTAGGTGTTCCATTTGTGAGATTTCCTATCGGAAACACTTTCGCGCTGAAAGCCCGGAATGCGACGAATCCCCTGCTCAGAACGGCAAGACTGGCATTCCCGGGAAAGCTATGATTGTTTCGGAACGAATTGGGTAACTCCGGAAACAGATTTGATGAGCATTAGAATCGCCTTTCTGGCCAGCCGCGCACCGGTGGCGCAGACTGCAAAAACCGCGATGGTTTCCCGATATGGAAATGTGGCCAAGGAAGAGGCAGAGGTTATCGTGGCCCTTGGCGGTGACGGCTTCATGCTGGACACGCTGCATGACACCATCGATCTGGATGCTCCGGTTTATGGAATGAACCGCGGAACCATCGGCTTTCTGATGAATGAATATAGCGAAAGCGGCCTGATCGCGCGGTTGGAGGCGGCGGAAGAAGAAATCATCAATCCGCTGTCGATGCGTGCGATGGATGCAGAGGGGCGGGTGCATCGGGCGCTTGCAATCAACGAAGTGTCATTGCTGCGGGCGGGTCCACAGGCGGCCAAGCTGAAGATTTCCGTGGATGACCGGGAGCGTATGGCAGAATTGGTCTGCGACGGGGCCTTGGTGTCTACGCCTGCGGGGTCTACCGCCTATAACTACTCCGCTCATGGGCCGATCCTGCCCATCGGGTCGGATGTTCTGGCATTGACGGCGATTGCGGCATTTCGTCCGCGACGCTGGCGCGGGGCCTTGCTCCCCAGCAATGCGACCGTGCGTTTTGATGTTCTGGAACCTGACAAGCGGCCGGTGATGGCGGATGCGGATTCTGTTTCCTTCCCGAATGTGGTGCGCGTTGAAATCTCGACCCAGAAAAAGATCCGCCACAAGATCCTTTTTGATCCTGGCCACGGGCTGGAAGAACGGCTGATTTCCGAACAGTTCACCTGATAACCACTTGGGGATTTAGGGGCTTTTCAGGTTTTTGGTGACAAAACGGCCAATTTGTGCGATATTTGAACTCTAGAACAGGCCGATGCCAGCGGTGACAGCCAAAGGGCATTGCGTCTCCACAACGTGAGGCGCCGCGATCTACCGGGATGGCCATCGGCCACTTATTTTAAAGCACCTACGTTTTTACATGAACCGGACTGCGCCCCCTTATCGGGGACGTCGTTTTCACCCAAATTGCGGCCTCTGCCGGGGTTCTGAGGTCGCGTGGCTTTGGGGATGTTTGTGAACGAGTTTCCGGTTGTTTCGGAAAGTCCGGGGGCGGCGCGGCCGATCCCCGGGTTTTCGTGCAGCCCTATCTGAAGTCTGCCGTCAGTGAAGACGGTTCGCTGCGCATCTGCGATGCGGCAGCGACCTTTCAGCGTGTATCACCCCGGTTGGTTTCATTTCTCGGGCGGGACTGTCGGATATGGGCCAGGGGCTCAGGCAGGGCGCGGTCACGCGCGGTCGGCCATCTTCTCCCACAGGACATCACACATGCGCCCGATTCGTGATTCGATGGCTTGGCAGGCATCGACGGCCAGATCTTCGCGCCAGCGCGGGGCGGCAATCTGTACGTTGATGGGCTGTGGTCCGTTGGGCAGCTCTGCCAATCGGGCCGGAACGGAGGCCGCAGGCAGGCCGAGGAAATTCATCGCATAGGAATAGACCGCGCAGCCCAAGACCTCATGCACGCCCTCAGCCCCTTCTGTATCGCGATCTGGCTTGAAGAAGGGCTGTGGCAGGAAAGGGGTCAGAACCAGCGGGTAATCCTGCATGAACAGGGACCATTCGCGCGCGTAATGTGTGCGCTTGGCCATCATCTGCAGCAGTTCCTGACCGGCGAAGGGGGGGAATTCCTCGAAGTAGACCGAAAAGATGTCACGCACGGTCTGGGAGCCGGCCGCGTCGATATCGGACTTCATCAGCGCATAGACTTCACCCATCAAGGCGCGGTAGCCCGTCCGCCCTGCATCGAAGACATCTGGCAGCTGGATCTCCTCAACCAGATAGCCCGCATCCACGAGCGCTGCGCGGGCGTCTTCCAGCGCGGCGTCCACCTGAGGGTGGAGGTCATAGCCATAGGTCTCTTTGGAAAAGGCAACCCGGATAGGCCCAGCGACGGCATCACCGCGCCACGGCATCGGAACATGAAACGGATCACGCGGATCGGTCGCGATCAGACTGGGCATCGCCAGATGCAGATCCTGCGCTGTGCGGGTGATGAGGCCCTGCACAGACATGTTCTGCGCCAGAATGCCCCGTTCGGCGGACTGACTGGGGTTCCATGCAGGCACACGCCCCAGGCCCGGTTTTACCGTGACAGCCCCGTTTGCGGCGGCCGGAAACCGGAGAGAGCCGCCAATATCATTCCCGTGGGCCAGCGCACCAATCCCCGCCATCACGGCCGCACCAGCACCACCGGAGGAGCCGCCGGGAGAGATGTGCCGGCCCCACGGATTATGGGTGCGGCCATGGAGCGGGTTGTCGGTATCTGCGCGAAAGGAAAACTCGGGCGTATTGGTACGGCCAATGACGACTGCGCCCGCATCCTGCAGGTTCTTTACCACCGGCGCATCATCTGGCGCGATCAGATCCTTTAGTGCACTGACGCCATTTGAGGTCGCATGTCCGGCCTGATCAATGTTGATCTTGATGGTGACGGGAACACCGTGCAGGGGGCCGGGCGTGGCGCCATCTTTGCGCGCCAAATCGAGCTTTCGGGCGCGTTCCAATGCCTCGCTGCTCAGGTCCTCCACGACGGCGTTCAGGTCGGGATTGATCTCTGCCATGCGTTTAATGGAGGCGGTAACAGCATCCTCTGCCGTCAGATCCCCTGCGCGTGTCCGTGCTGCCAGATCTGTCCCGCTCAGGCGCCAAATTTCGGTCTCTGTCATGATGATGCCTCCCTGATGGCAGGGTAGGCGGGCAAGTCAGAGTTGCAAGAGAAACCGGGCGGCACAAACGGCAAAAAACAGGCTCCGCCTTGCGGGGAGCCTGCAGTTGGTGGGGAGGATAAGAGGGATTACTGTTTTGCGTAGCCAAGGCCCTGCAGCGCGGTGGTGATCTCGTCGAGGATCGCGGGATCATCAATGGTCGCGGGCATCTTCCACGGGGTGCCATCTGCGATGTTCACCATCGTGCCGCGCAGGATCTTGCCAGAGCGGGTCTTGGGCAGGCGATCAACAACACAGGCCAGTTTGAACGCAGCCACCGGCCCGATTTTTTCGCGCACCAGTTTGACGACCTGTGAAACGACATCCTCATGGGCGGTTTCGCAGCCTGAGTTGAGGCAAAGAAAGCCCACAGGCATCTGCCCCTTGAGACTGTCAGAAACACCGATCACTGCGCATTCGGCGACATCGGGGTGCCCTGCAAGCACTTCCTCCATCGCGCCGGTGGACAGGCGATGACCTGCGACGTTGATGACATCATCGGTGCGCGCCATGATGTAGAGATAACCATCCTCGTCCTTCATGCCCGCATCGCCCGTTTCGTAATATCCGGGAAAGGTGTTGAGGTAGCTATTCTTGAACCGCTCTTCGGCGTTCCACAGGGTCGGCAGGGTGCCCGGCGGCAGCGGCAGTTTCACCGCAATCGCGCCCAGTTCACCGGCCGCGACCGGGTTGCCGCCCTCATCAAGGATCTCCACGTCGTAACCGGGCATTGGCACGGCAGGAGAGCCGAGTTTGGTCGGCAGTTCCTCGATTCCCAAGGGGTTTGCCGCAATCGACCAGCCGGTTTCTGTCTGCCACCAGTGGTCGACCACAGGCACCTGCAACTGTTCCTGCGCCCAGGTGATGGTGTCGGGATCCGCGCGCTCCCCCGCCAGATACACCTGCTCAAGGCAGCTGAGGTCGTATTTCTTGACGTATTCGCCCTTGGGGTCCTCGCGTTTGACGGCGCGGAAGGCGGTGGGGGCGGTGAAGAAGCTCTTGACCTTATGTTCCGAGATCACCCGCCAGAAGGTGCCCGCGTCGGGCGTGCCCACGGGCTTGCCCTCGAACACGATGGTGGTGTTGCCATGAATGAGCGGCCCGTAGCAGATATAGCTGTGGCCCACGACCCAGCCCACATCGGACGCGGCCCAGAACACATCGCCGGGATCGACGTTGTAGATGTTCTTCATGGTCCAGTTCAGCGCCACCAACTGACCCGCGGTGTGACGGATCACCCCCTTGGGCTGGCCCGTGGTGCCAGAGGTGTAGAGGATATAAGAGGGGTGGTTGCCCTCGACCGGGACACATTCGGCAGGCTCCACGCCATACTGAAAACCGTGCCAGTTCACATCGCGGCCCGGCACCAGCTCTGCGACTTCCTGTTCGCGTTGGAAGATCACGCAGAAGTCGGGCTTGTGGGTGGCGAGGTCGATCGCGCCATCCAGCAGCGGTTTGTAGTGCACCGTGCGGCCCGGCTCCAAACCGCAGGAGGCAGCGATGATCGCCTTGGGCTTGGCGTCGTCGATCCGCACGGCCAGTTCGTTTGCGGCAAATCCACCAAAGACCACCGAGTGCACCGCGCCAAGGCGGGCGCAGGCGAGCATCGCCTCAAGGGCCTCTGGGATCATCGGCATGTAGATGATGACCCGGTCACCTTTTTCAACACCTTTTGCGCGCAGGGCACCGGCCAAGGTGGCGACGCGATTGCGCAATTCGACGTAGGAGATTTCACGCTTGGTCTGGGTGATGGGACTGTCGTAAATGATCGCGGTCTGCTCTCCGCGGCCCTGTTCGACGTGGCGGTCAACAGCGTTGTAGCAGGTGTTGACCTTGGCATCGGCGAACCATTCGTAGAGGCCATCGCCTTTGTCGGTCAGGGCCTTTGTCGGGGCGCTGTCCCAGCTGATTGCCTTGGCTGCTTCCATCCAGAACTGTTCGGGGTTGGCTTTCCAGCTCTCATAGACCTCAGAATACGACATGGTTCCTCCTCCTCGTCCTTGAGCCGAGTTAGGACCATGGCGCGGGATCGGGCAAGCTCCGGAAGGGACGTCGCGTCAGATTGGCGCAATTTATTTGCAGAATTTGACGTTTCAGCCTTGCAAAGTTTTGCAAACCACCTCGGTTAGCGCAAGTTTACAGCAAGACGGGGCAGAGTTTGCAAACTCCGCCCCGATTGATTGGCAAACCAGACAGCTGCGCCTCTTCACTGTGTACAGCCTGTGATTCTGCGCTGTTCGCGCCCCGAAACGCGCCTAGCCGTAGTGGGCCACAGGCGTTCCTGCGATGGCAGCCATGTTCAACAGGCCACGCGCGGTGATCGAAGGGGAAACGATATGGGCGCGGTTGCCCATGCCCATCAGGATTGGGCCGACTTCCAGCCCACCGGCGCGCATTTTCAGGATGTTGCGCACACCGCTTGCGGCGTCTGCGTGGGCAAAGATCAGCACATTTGCCTCGCCATCCAGACGAGAGTTCGGGAAGATACGTGCGCGAAGCTCCGGGTCCAGGGCGGTGTCGATGTTCATTTCGCCTTCGTAGACGAAATCCCGTGGCTTATCGTCGAGGATCTTTAGCGCGGCACGCAGGCGGGCGCCGGAATCACAGGTGGTGTTGCCAAACTGGGATTGCGAGCAAAGCGCAATGCGCGGCTCCAGGCCAAAGCGGCGGACGTGGCGCGCCGCACCAAGAACGGTCTGGGCGATCTGTTCTGGTGTGGGCTCGATCCGGACATGGGTGTCGCCAATGAAGAGGGGGCCATCTTCGAGGATCATCATCGACAGCGCGCCGTGGGGTTCATAAGTGCCGCCACCAAGAACCTGCTGCACGTAGTTCATATGCCAGCGGTATTCCCCAAACGTGCCACAGATCAGACTGTCGGCTTCGCCGCGATGCACCATGATGGCGCCAATGGCCGTGGTGTTGGTGCGCATGATCGCCTTGGCGAGGTCAGGGGTCACCCCATCGCGCTGCATCAAGCGGTGATAGCTGGTCCAGTAGTCATAGTAACGTGGGTCGTTTTCCGGGTTCACGATCTGGAAATCCGTGCCGGGACGGATGTGCAGGCCCAACCGTTCACAACGCTTTTCGATGACCTCGGGGCGGCCAATCAGGATCGGCGTTTCGGTTGTCTCTTCAAGGATACCCTGCGCTGTGCGCAGAACGCGCTCGTCCTCGCCCTCGGCAAAGACGATGCGGCGGGCTGCCGCCTTGGCCGATTCAAATACCGGCTTCATGAGAAGGGCGGATTTGAAAACCGTTTCATTCAGCTTGGCGCGATAGGCGTCCAGATTGTCGATCGGGCGGGTGGCAACACCACTGTCCATCGCGGCCTTTGCAACAGCCGAGGATACGACACCGACAAGGCGTGGATCAAAAGGCTTGGGGATCAGGTAATCAGCCCCGAAGTTCAGCTGTTCGCCCTGATACGCAGCGGCCGCTTCGGCCGAGGTGGTCATGCGGGCCATCTCTGCGATGCCTTCGACACAGGCAATCTGCATCTCGTCGTTGATTTCGGTTGCCCCCACATCCAGCGCGCCCCGGAAGATGAAGGGGAAGCAAAGGACGTTGTTGACCTGATTGGGAAAATCGCTGCGGCCGGTGGCGATAATGGCATCCGGCGCGACCTCGCGGGCGACGTCGGGCAGGATTTCCGGGTTGGGATTGGCCAGGGCAAAGATGATGGGCCGTTTGGTCATCTTGGCGACCATTTCGGGTTTCAGAACATTTGGTCCCGACAAGCCAAGGAACAGATCCGCGCCATCAATCACCTCATCCAGAGTGCGCAGATCGGTGTTTTGCGCAAACGCGGCCTTGTGCGGGTTCATGTCCTCGGTGCGCCCCTCGTAGACAAGACCATGCAGGTCACACAGCCAGATGTTTTCCCGCTTCACGCCAAGTTTCACGAGCATGTTGAGGCAGGCGATACCCGCCGCGCCGCCGCCGGTCGACACGATCTTGATATCTTCGAATTTCTTGCCCGCAACATGAAGAGCGTTCTTTGCAGCCGCGCCGACAACAATTGCGGTGCCGTGCTGGTCGTCGTGGAAAACCGGGATGTTCATCCGCTCGCGACAGATTTTCTCGACGATGAAACAATCAGGTGCCTTGATGTCTTCAAGATTGATGGCACCGAAGGTGGGCTCCAACGCGCAGACGATTTCGGCCAATTTTTCGGGGTCGGCTTCATCCAGTTCGATGTCGAAACAGTCGATCCCGGCAAAGTTCTTGAACAGAACGGCCTTGCCTTCCATGACCGGTTTGGAGGCCAGCGCGCCAATATTTCCAAGACCCAGAACCGCAGAGCCGTTGGTGACAACTGCCACCAGATTGCCGCGCGAGGTGTATCTTGCTGCGTCAGCCGGGTCCGATTTGATCTCGATACAGGCCTCCGCCACACCCGGGGAATAGGCCCGCGCCAGATCGCGGCCATTGGCCATCGGTTTTGTGGCTCGGATCTCCAGCTTACCGGGGTTCGGATAAGCGTGATAATGCAACGCCGCTTCGCGCAGGGTTTGGGTATCGGATTTGGGGTTTTTGGTCATTGGAATGAATGTCCTCAGGGGCTCCAGAGACTTTAGTTTAGTGTTAAACGACTTTTTACGTCAGGGAAACCACCGATTGCGACACGCGTGATCCTGGGATGGCGTGGATCTGGGTGCAGGCGGTTACCCGCCGCGAGGGCATGGCAGAAATTGCAGATGCAGGGCTTCACCTTCCCCCCGTGCTATCGTTATTCTGCGTCATCTTGACCAGATGATCAAAAATCGGGGAATCGCCATGAGCCTGAAAGACGCCGCAGCCGCCGTACGCGAAAACGCGCACGCACCCTATTCCAACTTCAAGGTCGGCGCAGCCATCCGTGCGGCCTCTGGCAAGGTCTATGTCGGCTGCAATGTTGAAAACGTCGCCTATCCAGAAGGCACCTGTGCCGAAGCCGGGGCAATTGCCGCAATGGTGGCGGCAGGTGAAACCAAGCTGGAAGCCGCCTATGTGATCGCTGATTGCCCAAGCCCCATTCCGCCCTGTGGCGGCTGCCGCCAGAAACTGGCCGAATTCGGTGCGGCCGATGCCGAGGTGACGCTGGCCACCACGGATGGGGCCGAACAGGTCACCACGATTGGGGCGCTGCTGCCGGGTGCCTTTGGTGCGGACCACATGGAGCGGAGCTGAGCCATGGACGCACGCGCCATCATCGCTGCTCTGCGGCTGGGAAAGACACCAAGCGACGCTGAGATGCGCTGGTTTGCCGAAGGTTTGGCAAATGGGCAGGTCAGCGACGCGCAGGCAGGTGCCTTTGCGATGGCAGTCTGCTTGCAGGGGTTGGACGTAGAGGCACGCCGTGCCCTCACGCTGGCCATGCGGGACAGTGGCGATGTGTTGCAATGGGATCTGGATGGTCCCGTCCTCGACAAGCATTCCACCGGCGGTGTCGGGGATTGCGTGTCGCTTCTGCTGGCACCTGCGCTGGCAGAATGCGGGGCTTATGTCCCGATGATCTCTGGCCGCGGTCTGGGCCACACGGGCGGAACGCTAGATAAGATGGAGGCGATCCCGGGCGTCAGCACACAGGTATCGCAGGATGCACTGCAGGCGATGATGCGCGATGTGGGCTGTGCGATCGTGGGCGCAACTGCGCAGATCGCCCCGGCCGACAAGCGGCTTTATGCGATCCGGGATGTGACAGCCACAGTCGAGAGCCTTGATCTGATCACTGCTTCGATCCTGTCCAAGAAGCTCGCCGCCGGGACGGATGCGCTGGTGCTTGATGTTAAGCTTGGCAGCGGAGCGTTCATGAAAACACGCGCCGAGGCTGAAGCATTGGCGCGCAGTCTGAGCGAGACCGCAAATGCGGCAGGTTGCAGAACCTCTGCATTGATCACGGACATGAACCAGCCGCTGGCCCCGGCGCTTGGCAATGCGCTTGAGGTGGCCGAGGTCATGCGCATCCTGACCGGGCAGGGGGGGCGCGACAGCGCCTTGGCGCGATTGACCGAAGTCCAAGGTGGTATCCTGCTTGCCCATGGTGGCCTTGCCTTGGATCCCGAAGACGGGGCCGCGAAAATTCGCGCAGCAATTGCCAGCGGTGCGGTGGCGGACAGGTTTGCGCGCATGGTGGCCGCGATGGGCGGACCTGCGGATTTTGCGACCACATGGCAGAGCGTCCTGCCAGAGGCCCCGGTCAGGCGCCCTGTTCTGGCCGAAACGGCGGGCTATGTCTCCGCAATCGAAGGTGAGGCGCTTGGTCTTGCCGTTGTCCGTCTTGGAGGCGGTCGCATGGTCGAAAGCGATATCGTGGATCCGGCTGTCGGCCTTGCCGAGTTGGCGCCACTGGGGGCACAGCTGTCCCGAGGTGGGGTGATCGGCGTCGTCCATGCCGCTGACGAGGCTGCAGCCGACATCGCAGAGAAAAGCCTGCGGGCAGCCTATACGCTGTCGCAAACGGCTCCGGTCGTGCCTCCGCTCATCCATGAGAGGATTTCCTGATGGCCCGTGCCTTTCTTGTCGTGATGGATTCCGTGGGCATCGGTGGTGCCCCTGATGCAGGGCAGTATTTCAACGGCGACTTGCCCGATCTGGGCGCCAATACACTGGCGCACATTGCCCAAGCCTGTGCGGCTGGACTGGCCGAGGAGGGGCGCAGTGGCCCTTTGCGGTTGCCGACCCTTGATGCGCTTGGGCTGGGGGCGGCTGTGGCGCAGGCTTCTGCAGTGCCCTGTCCCGAGCTCGGCGCAGGCAAACGGGCGCCGATGGGCCGTTGGGGTGCCGCGGTTGAGCAGAGCCGGGGCAAGGACACGCCGTCTGGCCATTGGGAACTGGCGGGCCTGCCGGTGCCGTGGGACTGGTGTTATTTTCCTGACAAGACGCCTGCCTTTCCAGACGATCTGGTCGCGCATGTCTGCAATGCGGCCGGAACCGATGCGATCCTTGGCAATTGTCACGCCTCGGGCACTGCGATCATCGCAGAACACGGCGCAGCGCATATGAAGAGCGGCCAGCCGATCTGTTATACCTCTGCGGATAGTGTCTTTCAGATCGCGGCCCATGAAGAAACATTTGGCCTTGAGCGGTTGCTGGCGCTTTGTGAGGCGGTGGCGCCTTACCTGCATGCGATGAAGGTTGGCCGGGTGATCGCGCGCCCCTTTGTCGGTGACGCCGAAAGCGGCTTTAGCCGCACGACGAACCGGCGCGATTATGCGATTACACCGCCGGCTCCGATCCTGACCAACTGGGTGCAGGACGCGGGGCGCACCGTCCACGGCATTGGCAAGATTGGTGACATCTTCTCCATGCAGGGGATTGATACCCTCGCCAAGGGAGACGACGCCACCCTGATGGCGCATCTCCATGACGCCGTAGAACAGGCCGAAGAGGGCAGCCTGACCTTCGCCAATTTCGTCGAATTCGACAGCCTGTACGGCCACCGCCGCGACATTTCGGGCTATGCTCGCGCGTTGGAGTGGTTTGACGCCGAGATTGCGGCGCTGTTGCCGAAGCTGCGCGAGGGCGATCTTTTGGTTCTTACTGCAGATCACGGCAACGATCCCTCTTGGCCGGGCACCGATCACACCCGTGAACAGGTTCCTGTCCTGATGGCAGGCAGGGGCAGCGGGCCTTTGGGACGTCTGGGTTTTGTCGATGTGGCCGCAACCGTTGCTGCGCATTTGGAGGTGCCGTCTGCCGGGCCTGGCTGTTCGGTGCTTTGATCGGGCCTGACGCCGCAGGTTTCCCCGCAGAGATCCGCAGATTTGCCGAAAATTTCGGCAGATCTGCCTTGCCCCTCTGTGGCCCCAAGGACTATGAGAGTTTGATTTTGCCTGAAAGGAGCGCCCTATGTCCGAACATCTGACCGTAGTCGATCATCCGCTGGTGCAGCACAAGCTGACCCTGATGCGCGACAAGGGCACATCGACTGCCGGGTTCCGCCGTCTGCTGCGTGAAATCACCCAGCTGCTGGCCTATGAGATCACCCGCGAGATGCCGCTGACCACCACCACCATCGACACGCCGATGGAAGAAATGGAAGCGCCGATCCTGGCGGGCAAGAAGCTGGCTCTGGTTTCGATCCTGCGCGCAGGCAACGGTATGCTTGATGGCGTTCTGGAACTGATCCCGTCTGCGCGTGTGGGCTTTGTCGGTCTGTACCGCGACGAGGAAACACTGCAGCCGGTTCAATACTACTTCAAGGCGCCTGAGGGTCTGAAGGATCGCACTGTCATCGCTGTTGACCCGATGCTTGCCACCGGCAACAGCTCGGCCGCTGCGATTGACCTGCTGAAAGAGGCCGGCGCAAATGATATCCGCTTCCTCTGCTTGCTGGCGTCCCCTGAAGGTGTCGCGCTGATGAAAGAAAAGCACCCGGACGTGCCGATCGTGACGGCCTCTCTGGATCGTCAGCTGAACGAAAAGGGCTACATTCTGCCCGGTCTCGGCGACGCAGGCGACCGGATGTTCGGCACCAAGTAATGCGGTGCCAGCGGTTCGCGGGATCTGCCGTTGGCCAACGGTGCTGCGAACCACTGACGCTCGGCATTTGATATTGTGGGCGCTCCGGGATCGGGGCGCCTTTTTTCGTGACGGGCCGTCCGGCCAACTGCCTTTGCACTGGATGCGGGCCCTTGTCCGACAGCGTGCAGGATCCCACTGACTTCTTTCATAAATTCCCAGAGCGTCAGCTTTACTAAGAAATCGTTTTCGGGCATCCTGCCGCCATATATTGTGGGGCCTTCTGATGATGCTTACTAGAATTATTGCAAGTGCATTGCTCGCCGCAGCAGGATTTGCTGCATTTGGAGCGGGCTCTGCGGCGGCCCAGTCGGCCCGGGAAGCCGCCACTCCGGCAGAGTTCCCGCCTGCCTCCTTTTCCGGCAAGCAATATGTCGATAGCCGTGGTTGCGTGTTTATTCGGGCAGGGATTGACGGCAATGTCACGTGGATTCCGCGAGTGACGCGCAGTCGCAAGCAGCTCTGTGGGTTCCAGCCGACCCAGATTGCAGCCGATGACGCCGCGCCAAAGGCTGTGATCCCACCAACCGCAGAGTTGATCACTCTGCCCGAAGGGCAGCGTGCCAATGATCCGGTCGTGGCTGATGGAGCCAGCGTTGCGCCGTCAGAACCCGTGCCAACGCCCACAGCACCCCGCGTGGTGACGACAACGAAGCCCCAGCGCGAACCGGCACGGGTGGCAAAACCCATTCCCGTCCGCACCGCAAAGGCAAGCCCGCGACGCCCACGCCCTGCCTATAACGACGCCTATCGCCGGGATGACGTGCCGCTGACGATCCTCACGCCGAACTGGTCGTCTGGCCCTTGCGAAGGCGCGTCTGAGCTGAGCCGTCAGTACATCAACCGCGGCAGCGGAGTCCGTTGCGGCCCGCAGGACGGTTTTGCTGGCGGGTATGGCGCGCTGGATGCGAACACGCGGGTGATGCCCAAACATGTTTACGAAGAAAGACAGCTGAGCCGTGGCCTGTCGGTGCCGGATGGCTACCGCAAGGTCTGGGAGGATGACCGCCTTAACCCACGCCGGGCAGAGATGTCTTTGCGCCAATTAGAGGTGCAATCAGGCCGTCAGGCGGTGGTTGTCGAGAGCGGTGATGCTGTATCCGGCGCGTCCGGGCAAATCTGGACCCGCAGCGTTCCGCGCCAAGGCATAAAGCAACCTGTCAATCGCCCGGTGGTCCGTCTGTCCGAGAGCCGGGTGAGCGCGGGCGATCAGGATCAGCTGGTCACGCGGCTTTCGACCCGCTCCTCTCCGGAGGACGGGCAGGCGCCGGTGGTTGCGCAGCAAAAGTATGTGCGGGCTGCAACCGTCTCAGATTGGGCCAAGGCAGAGGCCGTCGCGCAGTCGCTGCGCAAACATGGTCTGCCTGTTCGCTTGGGCAAGGTTGAACGTGCAGGCGTCACCCATCAGGTGGTGCTGGCGGGTCCCTTCGCCGGTCCTGCAGCAGCAGAGGCCGCGCTCGCCAAGGTCCGCGCTGCCGGATATGCGGGCGCACGGATCAGCAGGTGAGCTCGTTCCTGTAAGGTGCCACGGATAAAATGAAAAACGCGCCGTTCAGGGCGCGTTTTTTTGTACAGAGGTGAGGAGGTTCAGCTGCAGATATTTTGCAGTTGCACCCAATCACGATCATTTAGAACTGGCTCCAGATCTCGCCCCGCCATCGGATCCGCTTCGATCAGACCGAGGGTCGTCTCGCCTGTGATGTCCTGTGCATATGCATAGGGTGTCGAGGGGACAGCTGCGCGGCCGAATTCTGCCAGGATGGCTTCTTCGGTGGGCATGGGGCGCGGAGCGGTCACCACAGTTTCTGCGTATCGGTCAAGGGTGGCCCGGGTCATCTCGCCCGTGGTGAGCATCCGAAATGTCGCGCGAATACCGCCGGCAGAAAGGAGATCAGCAAGCGGATCCTGTTCAGCAGCCCGGACCCGTTCGACCAGAACCGCGCCGGCTGCAACAGCGGGGTCTTCGTGATCTTCCACGAAACTGCGGTTCAGTGCGACGATGCCACCGGGCAGATACAGGCTGCTTGCCACACCGCTTCGCAGGACAACAATCTGACGTACATCCAGGCGGTCCGCGAGGCGGGTCAGGATGGGGGCCGCTTCCGGCGTGTTGCAGGCTTGCCCTGACAGGCGCTCAATCCGTCCCAGCAGGGCCTGACCCAACGCCTTGCGCTTGATGTCTGGTACCACGTTGACGGTGTGCGACATCAGCGCGCCGGGCAGCCAAAAGACGGCGGCTGCGGCGAAAACGGCCAGGCCTGAGAGAAGTGTCGCGCTGCGCAGCCGTCCGGGGTGGGCGCGCGCGCGTGACAGCGCGGCCTGTAGCCTGTCGATCGCCTCCAGCATGGCGGTTTCATCTTCACCGATTTCCAGCGTTTCGTCTGGATCACCATAGGGGTGGAAAAGGGCAGGGTAGGCACCGGGGTTTTGTCGCTCCAGCGCGGCAAGAGACCAATGCGCGAGCGGGCGGTCATTCATGTCCGCAATGGTCAGCGTTGCATCGCCAACTGAAATGATCACGTCGCGCCGTTGCGCATCCGGACCCGGCCGCCACAGCGCCGCTGCTTCAAGTCGTTGGTATTCCCGCAATGCCGTCATCTATGAGAGGCGTCCTTACCGTTCAGAGTACAGCGCCCAAATAGCACGCCAGACCCGGCGTCAGCAATTGACTTCCGCCGGGTTTTTCGCGCGCTTCAATGCACTTGGAGCATTTATAGCTTGCGCGCGATGCTGCGCAGTTCAAATTTCTGGATTTTGCCGGTCGACGTCTTCGGAAGCTCTTGAAAGACGACCTTTTTCGGGGCTTTGAAGCCTGCGAGGGTTTCCCGGCTGAATGCAATCAGCGCTGCCTCATCCACGTCTTCTCCCGGTTTCAGTTCGACAAAGGCGCAGGGGACTTCCCCCCATTTGTCGTCAGGTTTTGCAACAACTGCCGCCAGGTTGACGGCCGGATGCGCCATGAGAACGCCCTCAACCTCCACAGAGGAGATGTTTTCGCCGCCGGAAATGATGATGTCCTTCGCCCGGTCGGCAATCTGGATATAACCGTCGGGGTGCTGCACGGCGATATCACCTGAATGGAAATAACCGCCCTTGAACGCCTCTTGCGTTGCGTCGGGGTTCTTCAGGTAACCCTTCATCACCGAATTGCCCCGCATCACGATCTCTCCTTGATCCTGACCGTTCATCGGGATCTGCGACATCGTTTCGTCCATGACGGTGATATGATCCATCATTGGAAAGGCCACACCCTGCCGCGCCTTGATCGTTGCGCGCCCTTGCTGGTCAAGATTGTCCCAGCTGCCCCCTTTCCATAGACATTCGGTGACGTGGCCATAGGTTTCCGTCAGCCCATAGACCTGCGTCACATGAAAGCCGAGTGCTTCGATCTTTTCCAGGGTGGCGGGCGCGGGCGGGGCGCCTGCGGTGAAGACTTCCACGGTGTGGTCGAAACTGCGTCGCTGGTCCTGCGGGGCGTTTACGATCATGTTGAGAACGATGGGCGCACCGCCGAAATGGGTGACCCCTTCGTCTGCGATGGCATCGTAGATGGCAGGGGCCGTGATGTCGCGGCAGCACACCAGCGTGCCGCCAAGAACCGGCATCATCCAGGTGTGGTTCCAGCCGTTGCAATGGAACAGCGGAACGATCGCCAGGTACTTTGGCTGCATGACCATCCGCCAAGAGATGACCGTTCCCATTGTCATCAGATAGGCGCCTCGGTGATGATAGACGACACCTTTGGGCCGTCCGGTTGTCCCGGAGGTATAATTCAGCGCAAGGCTTTCCCATTCGTCCTGGGGCATGATCCAGTCGAAATCATGAGACGCGGCAGACAGCACATCCTCATAGACCGGATGGCGGCCCGAAGCCGGATAACCGGCCTGCTCATCCGGTACTTCGATGATCAGGGGGCCTTGGCCCTCGCAGTCTTCTTTTGCCTGCTCTGCGAGCGACAGGAACTGGCTGTCGACCAGAACAATCTTTGCTTCACCGTGGTCAAAGATATAGGCCACCGTGCCCACGTCGAGGCGCGTGTTGATCGTATTCAGAACGCCACCGCAGGCAGGCACACCGAAATGGGCCTCTGCCTGCGCTGGAAGGTTGGGAATCAAGGTTGCGACCACATCGCCAGGGCGAACCCCCATACCCGCGAGCGCTGATGCCAGCCGGGTGCAACGGTCATAGTAGGCGGCATAGGTCTTGCGGTGCGAGCCGTAGACAACGGCGGGCACATCGGCAAAGACATGCGCCGCGCGGCGCAGATGCGACAGTGGTGTCAGCGGCACATAGTTTGCAGCGGTCTTCTCCAGACCCGTCTCATCTGCCATCCAGCCCATATCCTGCCCTCCCAAGATGATTCATGCGCGTTTTGTTCAAGATATTGCGCAAAGTTGCGCGCATTGAAAGATCTATGACATTATTGCAGCGCGAAGTCTCGGTTTTCATTGGTGGCAAAACCGCTTAGCTTGCGAACATGATCCTGTCGCCCGGCCGTTCTTATGTCTTTATTCACATCCCCAAGACGGGTGGGACAGCAATGGCGCTTGCGCTGGAAGAGCGGGCGATGGCCGATGACATGATGCTTGGCGACACCCCAAAGGCGAGCAAACGGCGGCGGCGACTACAGGGCGCGCAGGCGCGTGGTCGGCTGTGGAAACACTCGACGCTGGCAGATCTGGAGGGCCTCGTGCCGCAAACCCGGATGGAGCGGCTGTTTGCATTCACGTTGGTGCGCAACCCTTGGGACCGTGTGCTGAGCCTCTATCATTGGCTGCGAAAACAGAGCTTTGATCATCCGTCGATCCCACTGGCAAAGGCATTGACGTTTAACGAGTTCGCATCGCATCCGCGCATTTTGGCAAGCCTGCGTGCATCGCCCGCCGGATCGTACATGCAGACCTCGCAAGGACAGGAGCGCTGCGATCTGTTTATCCGGCTGGAGCAGTTTTCGCGCGATGCACAGCCACTGTTCGATCATCTGGGGTTTGATCTGACCTTACCCCGCGCCAATCAATCAGGCCGCCCGGCAGAGTGGCAGCCGCTCTATGACCAAAAGGCAAGAGACGCGGTTGCCGAGGCCTGCGCCGAAGATATCGCGCGATTTGAATACTCTTTTAACGATTCACCGATAGACCGGTAAGCGAGAGACGGAATCGCAGGGCAGACGGCGCATCGCCAAAACGGCCCATCGCCAGCCAATGCTGCGTATCCCTCTCCCGCATTTGGGCGTCAGGCCGATGTGCGGACGGGTAACTTGACGGGCTGCGCAGAAGGTGCAGCTGCCTTGGTGAAAGGGAAAACCGATGCTGGATTGGCTGCTGAAACGCAAGCTCTCTCCGATGGCCGAGGCTCTGGAAACAGAGTACCCGTTGGTCGCAGCCGGGCAGGGCGGTATCCTGTCAGGCACGCATGTGGCCTCGCATCTTGGCTGGCGCCCGATCGAGGCGCTGGCGGTTGGTGATCTTGCACTCACCTTTGACCACGGCATGCAGCCGATCGTCGAACTTCACCGCGAAACCCTGTTGCTGCGCCCGGGCCTTCCTGATCCGCTGCGCTGCCCCGTGTATATTCCACAGGATGCACTGAACAATCGCACCGCTCTTTGGGTCATGCCGGATCAGGGCGTCCTGATCGAAAGCGACATTGCCGACGTGGAGATGGGCGATCCCTTTGTTGTTGTTCCGGCCTGCGCACTGGAGGGGTATCGTGGCATTGCCCGCGCTGAACCTGAAACAAAGCTGGACATCGTGGTGCCGCGGTTTGCCCAGGATGAGGTGATCTATCTTGAGGCAGGCATGCTTGGCCTGAGCGTGACACCACGCGATATCCTGGCCTTTGACGCCACCGCCGAGAAAGAGCTTTACCCGATCTTGGATCCGCAGGTCGCGCGCGAGCTGGTCATTGACATGATCACGGAAGAAACGGCCTGGGCCAGCAGTCTGCCAATGGGGCCGGGTGGGCATGGCGCTGCGGAATACGCCGTGATGATCTGATCGCGCAAGCCAGATCCAGATATGCAAACCGCTCGGATGTCTGAGCGGTTTTTCGTTTTTTAATGAGGTGCCTATCGGGCGTTTCTCATGTTGGGATACGAAAAAAGCGACGCCCGCAGGCGCCGCTTCCCCATGTCAGGTATCGCTGTTTCAGGCAGCTTTTTCCGCGCCAGGATTGAACCGGCCGTAGAAGGTTTGACCCTTTTCCGCCATCTCGCGCAGCAGCGGCGGGCAGGCAAATCGCTCGCCATATTTTTTGCTCAGCTGATCGCAGCGCTCGGCAGCATAAGGCGTGCCGATGATGTCCAGCCAGCTCAGCGGGCCACCGGACCACGGCGCAAAGCCCCACGCCAGGATAGCGCCCACATCGCCCTCGCGGATGTCCATCAGAACGCCCTCTTCCAGCGCACGCACAGCTTCCAGAACCTGCGCGAACATCAGGCGTTCCTGGACCTCGATCAGGTCAGGCTGTTCATCGGCAAGCGGATATTTCTCCTGCATACCTTTCCAGTAGCCCTGACGCTTGCCCTTGTCGTCGTAGTCAAAGAACCCAGCGTTGGCCTTGCGGCCCAGACGGCCCTGTTCTTCCATCCAGAAGATCAGATCGTCAGCCGGGCTCTCAGGATAGGCATCCCCCATTGCGGCCTTGGTCGCGCGGGCGATCTTGGCGCCAAGATCAATGGACGTCTCGTCGGTCAGCTGGATCGGCCCAACCGGGAAACCCAACTGGCGTGCGGCATTGTCGATCAGCGCCGGTGTCACGCCTTCGGTGATCATGCGTGCGCCTTCGTTCACGTAAGGGATGATGCAACGGTTGCAGTAGAAGAAGCGCGCGTCATTCACCACGATCGGGGTCTTGCGGATCTGGCGGACATAATCCAGCGCCTTGGCCACCGCACGGTCGCCGGTCTCTTTCCCCTTGATGATCTCGACAAGGAACATCTTTTCCACCGGCGAGAAGAAGTGAATCCCGATGAACTGCTCAGGGCGCACCGAGGCTTCGGCCAGGCCGGTGATCGGCAGGGTCGAGGTGTTGGAGGCAAAGATGCAGTCTTCAGGGATGATCGCCTCAACCTTCTTGGTCATCTCGGCCTTTACACCCGGGTCCTCGAACACCGCTTCGATGATCAGGTCGCAGCCTTTCAGCTGTTCCAGATCGGGCGTCGCCGTGATGCGCGACAAGAGAGCGTCCTTCTTCTCTTCGGTCGCCTTGCCGCGCTTGATGCCCTTGTCCATGTAAGATGCGGAATAGGCCTTGCCCTTGTCGGCAGCGTCCTGATCACGGTCGATGAGAACGACCTCCATGCCCGCCTGTGCCGAAACCAGCGCGATGCCTGCACCCATCATGCCAGCACCCAGCACGCCGATTTTCTTTACCGACTGATCTTCGATACCTGCAGGGCGAACCGCGCCCTTTTCCAGCGCTTCCTTGTTGAGGAAGAGCGAACGGATCATCGCCTCGGAGGAGGGGTTCATCAGAACATGGGTGAACCAACGCGCCTCGATCTTCAGTGCGGTGTCAAAAGGCACGATCGCGCCCTCGTAAACCGCGCTCAGCAGCGCCTTGGCAGCAGGGAATGCCCCAAATGTCTTGCCGTGCACCATGGCAGCGGCACCGAGGAACGTCATGAAGCCCGACGGATGATAGGGCGCGCCGCCTGGCATCTTGTAGCCCTTTTGATCCCAGGGTTTGACGATGTCTGCATCCTTGGCTTCCAGAACCCAGGCACGGGCTGCGGCCAGCGGATCTTCGACCACCTCATCAATTAGCCCGGCAGACTTTGCTTTCTTGGGATCAACCAGCTTACCTTCCAACAGGAAGGGAGCAGCGGCCATGGCGCCCAACTTCCGCACCAGACGGGTCGTGCCGCCTGCGCCGGGGAAAATGCCGACCATGATTTCGGGCAGGCCGATCTTGGCTTTCGGGTTATCGGCCGCAAAAATACGGTGCGTGGACAGTGGCAGCTCCAGGCCAATTCCGACCGCCGTGCCGGGCAGGGCAGTGGCAATCGGCTTGCCGCCTTTATTGGTCTTCGCATCCATACCTGCCCGTTCGATCTTGCGCAGGCCCTCGTGCATTTTCATGATGCCTTCGAACAGACCGCGGGCCGGTTCGTCGCCTGCATCTTCTTTCATCTTCGCCAGCACGTTGAGGTCCATGCCACCGGCAAAGTCCTTCTTGCCAGAAGTGATCACGATGCCCTTGACTGCCTCGTCAGCAAGCGCGTCGTCGATCAGCCCGTCCAGATCCTGCATGGCCTGACCATTCAGGACGTTCATGGTTTTGCCCGGGCAGTCCCAGGTGATGATTGCGACGCCGTCGGCGTCTTTTTTCATTGTGAAATCAGACATATCTTTCTCTCCTGGCGCCTTTGTTACACACGTTCGATGATGGTCGCGGCACCCATGCCGGAGCCGATGCAAAGCGTCGCCAGACCGGTTTCACGGTCGCTGCGCTCCAGCTCGTCCAGCAGCGCGCCAAGGATCATTGCCCCGGTTGCCCCCAGCGGGTGGCCCATCGCGATGGAACCGCCGTTCACATTGACCTTGTCATGGTCCACGCCAAAGGCCTGCTCAAACCGCATCACGACGCTGGCAAAGGCTTCGTTGACCTCGAACAGATCGATGTCGCCAATCTCCATGCCGTTGTCGCGCAGGATCTTCTCGGTCACGGGGACGGGCCCGGTGAGCATGATGGTCGGATCTGTGCCGATCTTGGCGGTTGCCTTGATGCGCGCGCGCGGTTTCAGGCCCATCGCCTCGCCGAACTCCTTGTCGCCGATCAGGACCGCGGCGGCGCCATCCACGATCCCGGAAGAGTTGCCCGCGTGGTGGATATGGTTGATGCGCTCCAGATGCGGATATTTCAGCATCGCGATCTTGTCGAAACCGGGCATCTGTTCGCCCATCATCTGGAATGACGGGTTCAGGCCGCCGAGCGACTGCATGTCGGTGCCGGGGCGCATATATTCGTCGTGATCCAGAATGGTCAGCCCATTGATGTCGCGCACGGGCACGATGCTGCGGGCAAAGCGGTTGTCGTCCCACGCCGCCTTGGCCCGGCGTTGGGATTCGACAGCCATCTCATCGGCGGCATCGCGCGAAAAGCCGTATTCGGTTGCGATGATATCGGCAGAAATCCCTTGCGGAACAAAGTAGTTGTCAATCGCGATCGAGGGATCAACGGCGATTGCGCCCCCATCCATGCCCATGGGCACCCGGCTCATCGATTCCACACCACCTGCGATATAGGCATGACCGGCCCGGCCACGGACCTGGTTGGCGGCCATGTTCACGGCTTCCAGGCCAGAGGCACAGAACCGGTTGATCGACACGCCAGGGATCGATTCATCAAGATCAGAGGCCAGAACAGCAGTGCGCGCCAGGCAGGCGCCCTGTTCGCCAACCTGGGTCACATTGCCCCAGATGACGTCTTCGACAGCATGACCTTCGAGGTTGTTGCGGTCTTTCAGAGCATTGAGTGCAACAGCCGACAGGCGGGCGGCAGTGACTTCATGAAGGGAGCCGTCCTTGCGGCCCTTGCCGCGCGGCGTGCGGACGGCGTCATAGATGTAAGCTTCGGTCATCGGGGTCTCCTCAGGCTCGGTCCGACGGGTTGCCGGGCATCAGATCGTAAGGGGCTTTCCAGCCCGGTTGCGCGCTCAGCCGTGACAGCCAGGCGTCGATATTGGGCCATTCGGCTCGTTCAAAGCCGAAGGGTTCTGGGTAATAGAGATAGGAACAGCAGGTCAGGTCAGCGTTGCTGAGCGCATCGCCGACAATCCAGTCCCGTTTTTCAAGGTGTTTGTCCAAAATGGCATAGGCAGCCTTCAGGCGCCCCTGCAGGAAGGCAATGACCTCCTGCGGGCGTTTGTCTTCGGGCAGGAAATTCATGAGAAAGCGGCAAAGGCCTGCGTTTGAGGACAGTTTGTGATTGTCCCACAGCTGCCAGCGCAGAATCTCGCGCTTTTCTTCTGGGGTGGAGCCGCCAAAATGGCCGTAGGTGTCAGACAGGTACTGCTGGATGACACCGGATTGGCTCAGCGTGAGATCGCCATCGACAAGAACAGGGCATTCCCCCATCTCGTTTACATCTGCTCGGAAGGCATCACCTCGCGTTGTGCCGCTGAAAAAATCAACAAACACCGGCTCCCAGGCGATTCCTGCCAGTTCCAGCGCAAGGGCCACCTTGTAGGAATGGCCGCTCTCCCCAAAGCAATAGAGTTGGAGTGTCATATTGTTTCCTCTTGCTCGAAACGGTGGGGGTTTCACACCCCCACACCCCCGTGGAGTATTTGTGGAAAGATGACGGAGCCTTCACTCCGCATTAAGACAAATGAAGCGACGATATCGGTGCGGCACAGGCTGGAGAGCCGATGGCCGTGAAAGGTGACGGCGCGCCGGCCCATTAGGCGAAGAGCTCGGGGGTTGGCGCGTCGACGCCTGTCATCTTTCCCCAAATACTCCCGCCGGAGGCATCCTGGCCTTTCAGCATGGTATGCCAGCCTGTGCGTCACAGTGACCTCGCGATCAGTTCCTTCATGATCTCATTGGTGCCGCCATAGATCCGCTGGACACGGGCATCTGCCCACATCTCGGCAACGGCATATTCCTGCATGAAACCGTAGCCACCATGCAGCTGCACACATTCATCAAGCACTTCGCCCTGGGTGTCGGTGATCCAGTATTTCGCCATCGCGGCCTTCTCGACACTCAGCTTGCCCTGCAGATGTTCAACCATGCATTCATCAAGGAAGGCACGCGCCACTTTGGTTTTGGTCTGGCATTCGACCAGTTTGAAGCGGGTGTTCTGAAACTGTGTGAGCGGGCCGCCAAAGGCCTCGCGTTCCTTGCAGTAGGCGATGGTGCGCTCGACGGCGCCTTCCATGGCGCCCACGGCCCCACAGGCGATGATCAGCCGTTCCTGCGGCAGCTGCTGCATCATCTGATAGAAACCCTGGCCTTCGGCTCCGCCAAGGATGTTCTCTGGAGGAACGGCAATATTGTCGAAGAACAGCTCGGAGGTGTCGGCTGCATGCAGGCCGACCTTTTCGAGGTTGCGCCCACGGGTGAAACCGTCTGCGCCGTCTGTTTCCAGGGCGACCAGCGATATGCCTTTCGAGCCTTCGCTCGGATCGGTCTTTGCGGCAACCAGGATCAGGTTGGCATGCTGGCCGTTGGTGATGAAGGTTTTCTGTCCGGACAGGCGGTACACATTGCCATCCTTGACGGCCTTGGTCTTGATCCGCTGCACATCCGAGCCTGTCGAGGGTTCGGTCATCGCCAGCGCGCCGACCAGCTCGCCGGTGATCATTTTTGGCAGCCAGCGCTGTTTCTGCTCTTCGGTGCCGTAGGCCAGAATGTAATGCGCGACGATGCCAGAGTGGATGCCGTGGCCCCAGCTTGCGAGATTTGCACGGCTGCCTTCGATCAGGATGGCGGCCTCGTGGCCGAAATCACCACCGACACCGCCGTATTCTTCAGGAACAGAAGGGCACAGCAGGCCCAGTTCACCGGCTTCCTGCCAGGTGGAGCGATCCATCATCCCCTGCTTGCGCCAGGTTTCGAATTTGGGTGCCCATTCGCGGGTGATGAACTGTGCTGTCATGTCGGCCAGCATCTGGTGCTCGTCGGTCATCCAGCTGGATTTCTGCTCTGCGGTCATGGGCTCCCTTTCTGTGTGTGCCGGCTGGCTGTTGTTGGCTGTGCGTGGCCGTCTGATGCGGCCTTAGCGTTTGCGCGCCTCTAGGTCGGAATTGAAGAGGCGCAGGCGGTGGCTGAGGTTTTCGTGGTTTGTCACGCTGTCGAAGTTCTCAAACAGAAAGGACAGGGCTTCTCCCTCGTCGAGCCCGGCCTCTTGGGCAAACCGGCGCAGGCGGCGGTAGCCGTCTTCGGTCATGGCGATCGGCAGACGACGGGTGAGGCGAAAGCGTTTGGGCATTGTCTCTCCTCCTGTGCGGTGTGCATCGGCGCAAGACGGGAGCCCCGCAGGGCACCCGTCAGTTGTCTTGGGCAGCGTGCCTCAGAACTGGTCCGCGTCCAGCGCCATCACGGTGTCGGCACCGGTCTGGATGCGCGCGAGATGCAGCGCGGTCGCAGGCAGTCTGCGTGCCATGTAATAGCGGCCGGTCGCGATTTTTGTCTCGTAGAACGCGGCGTCAGAGGACCCGGCGTCAAGCGCGGCTTGTGCGGCTTTGGCCATCTCGGCCCACATCAGGCCAAGGCAGACGTGGCCAAACATGTGCATGAAGTCATAGGAGCCTGCGAGCGCATGGTTGGGGTTCTTCATGCCGTTTTGCATGAAATACATCCCCGCAGCCTGCAGATCCTTCGATGCGGCCTTCAGAGGTTCGATGAATTCCTTGCTGTAAGCGTCGGAAATGTCGCCGTTTTCCTTGCAGAAATTCTTGATCATCTCGAAGAACGCCATGACGTGCTTGCCACCGTCCTGTGCCAGCTTGCGGCCGACCAGATCCAGCGCCTGGACGCCATTCGCGCCCTCGTAGATCATCGCGATGCGGGCGTCGCGGGTGTATTGGGACATGCCCCATTCTTCGATGTAGCCATGACCACCATAGACCTGCTGGGCCTGTACGGTCATGTCATAGCCCTGGTCAGTGAGGAAGCCCTTGATAACCGGGGTCAGCAGCGAAATGAGGCCATCTGCGTCCTTGTCCTCGGAGCGGTGCGCCTGGTCGAGCATCTTGGCTCCCCACAGGATGAAGGCCCGCGCGCCTTCGGCAAAGCTCTTCTGGTCCATCAGGTTGCGACGGATGTCAGGGTGCACGATCAGGGGATCTGCCGGGCCTTCCGGGTTTTTCGCGCCGGTCACGTCACGGCCCTGCAGGCGATCCTTGGCATATTCCAGAGCGTTCTGATAGGCGGCTTCGGCCTGTGCCAGACCCTGCATGCCAACGCCCAGACGGGCTTCGTTCATCATGGTGAACATGGCGCGCATGCCTTTGTGCTCGGTGCCGAGCAGGTAGCCGGTTGCGCTGTCGTAGTTCATCACACAGGTCGAATTGCCGTGGATGCCCATCTTTTCTTCGATTTTGCCAACCGAAACACCGTTACGGTCGCCAAGCGAGCCGTCGTCCTTCACGATGAACTTCGGCACGATGAATAGCGACACACCTTTGATGCCATCGGGACCACCGGGGATCTTGGCGAGAACCAGATGGATGATGTTGTCGGCCATGTCATGGTCACCGGAAGAGATGAAGATCTTCTGGCCGGTGATCTTGTATGATCCATCTTCCTGCGGCTCTGCCTTGGTGCGCATCAGGCCCAGATCGGTGCCGCAGTGGGGCTCTGTCAGGTTCATGGTGCCGGTCCATTCGCAGGACACCATTTTCGGCAGGAAGGTGTCTTTCTGCGCGTCGGTGCCATGGGCGAGGATGGCGGATGCCGCACCATGGGTCAGGCCCTGATACATGGTAAATGCCTGGTTGGCGGCAGAGAAGAACTCTCCCACGGCGGTGCCCATCAAATACGGCATGTTCTGGCCGCCGTATTGTTCGGGCATATCAAGGCCGGTCCAGCCGCCTTCTTTTACCTGTTCAAAGGCCGCTTTGAAGCCGGTCGGGGTGTAGACCACGCCGTTTTCAAGGCGGCAGCCTTCGGTGTCACCGACAGTGTTCAGCGGGTGCAGAACTTCACCGGCGATTTTGCCTGCCTCTTCCAGAACGGCGGATGTGAACTCTGCTTCCAGCTCGTCATAGCCGGGGATCTGCGTTTCGGTGATCTTCAGCACGTCATGCAGGATGAACTGTGTGTCCTTGATCGGGGCGGAATAACTGGGCATCGCGGTCCTCGCTGTGGTTCTGCGGTGTCTGTCTGAAAACCCGGCCACGACGGGCAGGGCGGGCGCTGCGGATTACTCGGCAGCGTCCTTCTTTGCGGTCATGGAGGCGATCACGCGATCCCCCCACCGAAGCTGCTCCTTCAGGTCGTCAATGGCTTCGGTCAGCTCATCGCGCTGACGTTCCATGTCGGCAAGACGCTCACATGCGATCTCATAGGTGCGGGTCAGCTGGGTCAGCTGTTGATCACCCATGTGATACAGGTTCAGGAGTTGGCGGATCTCTTCCAGGCTGAAGCCAAAGCGCTTGCCGCGCAGGATCAGCTTCAGTCGTGCCTGATCCCGTTTGGTGAACAGGCGTTTCTGACCCTCGCGGATCGGAAACAGGAGTTCCTTGGCCTCATAAAACCGCAATGTACGTGGCGTGACGCCGAACTCATCGCACATCTCGCGGATGGTTTTGGTCTCTTCAGTCATCGTCATAACTCATAAACTGCTGTTGGTGAGCTTAAAGTGAGCAGCTTGCAGAGCGTTTACAACAAGAACTTGACGTTGACGTAAGTTAGACGCTGCGTCACTTTTTGGGGTGACGTGGGGGCTGGCCGCGTGACGCAACGTCTTGGCGCGAAATTGTGGTTTTGTTTGGCTGGGTTGCAGCGTGACCTGCCTGTCAGAACAGCAATGCCCCGCCGGATCGGCGGGGCATTGGGTTGGTTTTCACAATGTGGTGAAAGGCCGGAGCAGGGGTGGCCAGGTCAGGCGTCTTGCCCCAGAAGACCCAGCGTCGTGGCCCGCAGATCGGTCAGTTCCTGCATCGCTTCGTCGATCTGCTCGCGCTGTTTACGCAGTTCTTCCATCTGACGATCGGCCATTTCAACAAAGGCGCGGTTTTGGGCCTCATCGCCTTCGTTTTCATAGATCAGCAGCCATTGGCGGATCTCTTCCAGCTGAAAGCCAAACTTGCGCCCCCGCATGATCAGTTTCATCCGGGCACGCTCGCGCGGACCATAATAGCGCGACCGGCCTTCGCGGTCCGGCTGCAGCAACTCAATATACTCGTAATAACGAAGTGTGCGCGGAGTTACGTCAAACTCGGCGCACATTTCCTTGAATGACAATTTCTGTTCGGTCATCCGATTTCTCCCTCTCGGGCAGGTTATGCGCAAGGCGCGGAGGGTTCAACCGCAGGGTTGCTCTTCCACCAAGGTATGGCTGATAAAGAGTAAAACAATATGACGGGGGGCCGCATGGCCGACAAGAAGCAACTTGCACGACAGTTCATCGAAGCGATCCCTCATGCACGGGAGCTGGGGATGACCCTGACAGAGCTGGGAGATGGCTCGGCGCAGATCGTGATGCCTTATGATGAAAAGCTGATTGGTGATCCGGAAACGGGGGTCATTCACGGTGGGGCAGTCTCTGCCCTGATGGACACCTGCTGTGGTGCCGCGGTCATGTCACACCCCGCGGCCCCAGGAGGCACGGCAACCATCGACCTGCGGATCGACTACATGCGGGCGGCCACGCCGGGTCAGTCCATCGTCACCCGCGCGACCTGCCATCACATGACCCGCAATGTCGCCTTTGTGCGCGCTGTGGCGATGGATGACGATCAAGACAACCCAGTCGCAACCGCCGTTGGCGCCTTTACCGTGGAGAGCAAATTTTGAGCCGTCCCCGTCCAGAACCCGTACAGGTGGTCAAGCAACGTCGCGATGCAGCTCTTGCAGCGCTTGTGGCCTCTGTACCTTATGCTCGTTTCCTCAACATCACGTTTGATCGGCGCGGGGATGAGCTGACCGCGCAGCTGAACTTTGATGAAAAACTGATCGGGAATCCGTTTTTGCCTGCGATCCACGGTGGCGTCACGGCCGCCTTTCTTGAGGTGACGGCCGTGATGACACTGACCTGGGCCAATCTGTGGGAACGGATCGAGAGCGGCAGTCTTGATGTCGATGAACTGGCGGCTGGAAAACTGCCGCGTCAGCCAAAGACCATCGACTTTACCGTGGATTACCTGCGGTCCGGCCTGCCGCGGGATGCCTATGCGCGCGCAACCGTTTCGCGGTCAGGGCGGCGGTATGCCTCGGTGCATGTAGAGGCCTGGCAGGATCACAAGGACAAACTGTTTGCGCAGGCGACGGGGCATTTTCTGATGCCACAGGATGCGGCCAAGCAAAAAACTGCAGATCAGGATTTTGTGGCCCGCGAGGCGACGCCGCCCAAGGGGTAACCAATCATGTCAGATGCCAGCGCTACCGCGCCGCAGGAGATCAGCCACGCGCGCGTGCTGAAGATTGCGCTGCCCATTGTTCTTTCAAACGCAACCGTGCCCATTCTCGGGGCGGTGGACACGGGTGTTGTCGGGCAGATGGGAGAGGCGGCACCAATCGGCGCGGTTGGCATCGGGGCGGTGATCCTTGCCACGATCTACTGGATTTTTGGTTTTTTGCGGATGGGCACAACGGGCCTCGCGGCCCAGGCGCGGGGGGCAGGGGACTGGGGCGAGACCGGCGCGTTGCTGATGCGCGGCATCCTCCTGGCCTTTGCTGCGGGCGCGGTCTTCATCATCGCGCAGGCGGCTGTGTTCTGGGGGGCCTTTGCCCTTGCGCCTGCCAGCGCCGAGGTTGAGGGGCTTGCCAGAAGTTATCTGGAGATCCGGATCTGGGGCGCGCCCGCGACCATTGCGCTTTATGCGGTGACAGGTTGGCTGATTGCGGTGGAGCGGACCAGGGCGGTGTTCCTGCTGCAGGTCTGGATGAATGGTCTCAATATCGTGCTGGACCTGTGGTTTGTCCTCGGGCTCGGTTGGGGGGTCGAGGGCGTTGCCATTGCGACGCTGATGGCCGAATGGTCGGGGCTGGCACTGGGGCTTTGGTTCTGTCGCGATGCTTTTGCGGGCGATCAATGGCGTGATTGGGGGCGGGTGTTTGACCCTACGCGCCTCAAGCGGATGATGCAGGTCAACGGGGACATCATGGTGCGCTCGGTTCTGCTGACCGGGTCATTCACCACGTTTCTGTTTATCGGGGCCGATCTGGGAGACGTCACGCTGGCGGCCAATCAGGTTTTGCTGCAGTTCGTTGAAATCACGGCCTTTGCGATGGATGGCTTTGCCTTCACGGCGGAGGCGATGGTGGGCAGTGCTGTTGGTGCGCGCTCGCGCAGCCACATGCGTCAGGCCGCAATCCTGACCAGTCAGTGGGGCGTCGCGACAGCGGTCTTGCTGGGGTTGGTGTTCTGGCTTGGTGGCGGCTGGTTGATTGATCTGATGTCGACATCACCCGAGGTGCGCGCGGCAGGGCGGCACTATTTGCTCTGGGCGGCTGCACTGCCGTTGTTGAGCGTCGCAAGCTATATGTTCGATGGGATCTTCATCGGTGCGACCTGGACCCGCGACATGCGCGTCGCGATGATCCAGTCCGTTGCCTTATATGTCGGAGCGCTGGTGATCCTGGTGCCGCTGATGGGCAATCACGGGCTTTGGGCGGCTTTGGTGGTGTTGAACCTCGCACGAGGCGCAACACTTGGGCTGCGTTATCCACGTCTTGAGGCGCAGATCGACCGCTGAGCGGGAGGCGTCAAAGCAGGGTTTTGATTGCCTCAGTCGGGCGCCCAATCGCGGCGGCTTCATGGGTGATGGCGATAGGGCGTTCGATCAGGATCGGATGGGCAGCCATCGCCGCAACCAGCGCGGCGTCATCGTCCGTCTTGGTCAAACCAAGCTCTTTGAACGTCTTTTCGCCTGTGCGCATCATGTCGATTGCGCGCAGACCCAGTTTGGCCTGAACCTCGCGCAGCTCTTCCTCGTTTGGAATGTCCTTGAGATACAGGCGCACTTGGACCTGCGCGTCGCAGTCTTCAAGCAGGGCGAGGCCCGCGCGGGATTTGGAACAACGCGGATTGTGCCAGTAGGTGATCAAAGCCAGTCTCCTCGTTTGCTGCCAACAGCCTGGGCCACATTGCCGAAGCCGTCCCTTGCCAGCAGGGCGTCGAGCCCCCTTGCGATTTCACCAGCCAGTGACAGGCCGCCATAGACCATTGCCGTGTAGAACTGGACAGCAGAGGCACCCGCGCAGATCTTTGCATAGGCTTGCTCGGCATTGGAGATCCCGCCAACCCCAATCAGCGGAACGCGCCCGTCCAGCAGCTCAGACAGCTGAGCCAAAACGCGGGTGGATTTTTCAAACAGCGGCGCACCCGAGAGCCCGCCTGCTTCGTCCCTGTGCGCGCTTTGCAGCCCGTCGCGGGCGAGGGTGGTATTGGTGGCGATCACAGCATCAATGCCGCATTCAACCGCAACTTCGGCAATATCTTCGATCCCCGCGCGGTCGAGATCCGGTGCAATCTTGAGGAACACTGGGACGCGGGTCGCCATCTCCTCACGAGTGGCGATGACACCGTTGAGCAAAGCAGACAACGCCGCCTTGCCCTGAAGATCGCGCAGTTTCTCGGTGTTGGGAGAAGAGACATTCACCGTCGCAAAATCCAGATGCGCGCCGCAATGTGCGAGGACCTTGGCGAAATCCGCTGCGCGGTCTTCGCTGTCTTTGTTGGCACCAAGGTTGAGACCGATCACAGCGTCCTTGGGGCGGTTTGCCAGACGTGACGCGATGATCTCCATTCCTTCGTTGTTAAAGCCAAAGCGATTGATCGCGGCCTTGTCTTCGCTCAGGCGGAACAAGCGGGGCTTGGGGTTGCCGGGCTGTGGGCGGGGCGTTGCGGCGCCGACCTCGATAAACCCGAAACCAGCGCGGCTCAGCGGCGCGAGCGCCTCGGCGTTCTTATCAAAACCGGCCGCCAGACCCACAGGGTTGGGAAGGGCGATGCCTGCAACCTGGGTTGCGAGCCGGGCAGAGGTCACCGGGCCGGGTGCGGGTGCCAGCCCCATCTTCAGTGCCTTGATCGACAGGCCATGGGCGGTTTCGGGATCAAATCGGTGCAGGGCGCCAAGCCCAAGACGTTCAATCAGGCTCACGCCATATCCTCCGGGAACTGGTGAACCCCATCAACGAGCGGCAGAGGGGTCGCCCAAGCCACATCCTGCATGGTCATGCTGCGATAGAGATGGGGAAATTCGGCGCCGCCGCGGGACACTTCCCATCGTAGATCATCACCAAGGGGTTTGGTTTCGACCGCGATCAGCCAGAGGCCTTCTGCACCGGCGAAATGCTTGGCTGCCGTTTCGGCGGCCTGCGTTGCGGTTGAGAAATGAATATAGCCATCGCTCAGGTCGATCGGTGCGCCAAGGGTCTCGCCCTCTGCCTGAAGGTGGTCCCATTCGTCGGAGCGGAAAATCTTGTAGATCAGCATGGCGGGGTGATGCCCTGCTGCCATGCCTTAATCAAGGGCGAATATCGCACAGGCTGACGCAAAGACAAAGGCGAGCGGCATTTTTTCCCCTTTGACTGTGGTGCGATTTGCTATCACCATTTGGACAATACAAAAACAAGAGGGGAGTCTCTTTCGATGTTCACACGTCTTTTGACGTCTGTTGCCGCGCTTGGCCTGACAGCCGGTGTCGCGGCAGCGGAATACCAGCTGACCATTCTTCACACCAACGATTTCCATTCCCGCTTTGAGCCGATCAGCAAATATGACAGCGGCTGCCGCGAGGGCGACAATGCCGAGGGCAAGTGCTTTGGCGGCTCCGCCCGTCTGGTGACCGCCCTTGCCGAGGCACGTGCCCGCAGCAACAACAGCATCCTCGTAGATGGTGGCGACCAGTTCCAGGGCTCGCTTTATTACACTTACTACAAGGGCAAGGTCGCAGCCGAGATGATGAACAAGCTCGGCTATGACGGCATGACAGTCGGCAACCATGAATTCGACGATGGTCCCGAAGTGTTGCGTGGCTTCATGGATTCGGTCGAATTTCCGGTCCTGATGTCCAACGCCGATGTCAGCGCCGAGCCCGCGCTTGCGGATGTTCTGAAAAAATCCATCGTCATCGAACGTGGTGGTGAGAAGATCGGTCTGATCGGCCTGACGCCTGAAGACACCCCGGATCTGGCGAGCCCCGGCAAGAATATCACCTTCACCAACCCGGTTGATGCGGTTCAGGGCGAAGTCGACAAGCTGACCGCCGAAGGCGTGAACAAGATCATCGTCCTCAGCCACTCCGGCTATGCCGTTGACCAGAAGGTTGCTGCCAACACCACCGGTGTCGATGTGATTGTCGGTGGCCACAGCAACACCTATCTGTCCAACGTCTCGGACAAGGCTGCGGGCCCATACCCGACCATGGTCAATGATGTCGCGATCGTTCAGGCCTATGCTTACGGCAAATTCCTGGGCGAACTGAACGTGACCTTTGACGACGAAGGCAACGTGATCGAAGCCAAGGGCGAGCCGCTCATCATGGATGGCAACGTGGCAGAAGATGCCGAAACCGTTGCCCGCATCGCAGAGCTGGCAAAGCCGCTTGATGAAATCCGCACCAAGGTGGTTGCAGAGGCCTCCGCTGCTGTGGAAGGCGATCGCAGCATCTGCCGCGTGCAGGAATGCGAAATGGGCAATCTCGTTGCGGACGCCATGCTGGACCGCGTCAAGGATCAGGGCGTGAGCATCGCGATCGCGAACTCTGGTGGTATTCGTGCGAGCCTGGAGCCCGGCGAAGTCACCATGGGCGAAGTCCTGACCATCCTGCCGTTCCAGAACACCCTGTCGACCTTTGAAATTTCAGGCGAAGGTGTTGTGGCTGCGCTGGAAAATGGCGTCAGTCAGGTCGAAGAGGTCAAAGGCCGCTTCCCGCAGGTGGCGGGTCTGAAGTTCACCTGGGATCCCTCTGTCGCGCCGAATGAGGGCCGCGTACAGGAGGTCATGGTTGCAGAGGGTGACGGCTATGTCGCGATTGACCCGGCCAAGACCTATGTGGTTGTGACCAACAACTACGTCCGCAATGGCGGTGACGGCTACAAGATGTTCGCAGGCGATGACAAGAACGCCTACGACTTTGGCCCGGATCTGGCGGATGTGCTGGCCGAATACCTGGCAGAGCAGGGCCCCTATACGCCCTACACTGATGGCCGTATCAGCCAGAAGTGATCTAGCCCGGCTGACTGGCTGAGCAGACTAATCCAGACCGCGCCGGATCTTCGGCGCGGTCTTTGTTTTTCCAGCTGGCTGGGGCATAGTCGGCCTATGGACCATCCGCTACTTGACCTCATCAACGCCCGCATCGAAAAGGCCGAAGCCGAAGGCGCCTTTGACAATCTGGCTGGGGCTGGAAAGCCTTTGCCAAAGGTCGACGCCCCCGAAAACGAGCTGGTCAATCGGCTCGTGCGGGAAAGCGGAGGCGTGCCGGAATTTGTCAGCCTGTCGCGCACGCTTACTGAACTGCGCCAGCAGCTCGCCGAGACTGGCGACCGGACCGAACGGCGGCAAATCATGAAAGAAATGTCGATGCTGGAAGCGCGCATTGACCTCGCGCGCAAGGCCTACGCCAAATAGGGTGTGGGGTCAGCGATATGGCTCAGCGGCATGGTGCAGTGGGCGGCTGATCATTCCCCGGTCTTGTGGCCGCTCAGACGGGCTGTGCGGCGCTCTGCTCCATATCTTCGATGTCGCGCGTGGCCTTGGCCAGCAGACGGGTCATCTGGTCCTGCTCTTCCGTGCTCAGCCCTGCGAGGATTTTGGGCTGCAATGCGGCGGCAACGGGTATGGCCTGCGCAAGCAGCGTTTCGCCTGCGCGTGACAGGGCCACAAGACGCGCGCGCCGGTCCGACGGTGAAACCGTACGCAGCACCAATCCCTTCAGCTCAAGCCGGTCAATCACTTTGCCAAGCGTGGCGCGGTCATAGGCGATACGGGCCGCAATCGTGGCCTGGTCAACGCCCGGTTCGCGGGCGATGGCATCCATCGCCGAAAACTGGACCGGCGTCAGATCAATATTGTGGCGCGCCATATGTTCGGCAAACAGCGCCACGGAAATCTGGTGCAACCGCCGGATCAGATGACCGGGGAATTGCATTGTATCAACATCACGTTCAGACATTATTCTGCCTCCCTACTGGTGCAGGAACCGATGAGCGCCCGGATGGCAAACCCACAAGCTGAAATAGCCTTTAAAGTGCTATCAACTTTCAATCCATAATAAATTGTGCGGCAATCAAAGGAAATGCAGCTTTCGCTTGGTCTTGGCGCGCTGTAGATCAGTGGCATGGCCATTTGTTTCTCATCGCTATCCGAAATATACGCGCAGCGATACGATTGTATTATTGACGTGCGGAGTCCCGCCGAGTTCGCAGAGGATCATCTGCCTGGCGCCATCAATTTGCCTGTTCTCGATAATGAGGAACGGGCCAAGGTTGGGACGATCTACGTTCAGGAAAGCCCGTTTCTGGCCCGCAAAATCGGTGCTGCGATGGTTTTTCGCAATGCAGCGAATCATGTCGAACAACAGCTGAGCCACCACGAGGGCTCTTGGCGACCTCTCGTCTATTGCTGGCGCGGTGGCCAGCGATCGGGCAGTTTTACCTGGCTTCTTCAGCAGATCGGGTGGCGGGCCGATGTGGTGCAGGGCGGCTATCAAAGCTACCGCCGTTTGGTACATGACTTTCTCTACAACGGAGAAATTCCGCACCGGCTGGTCGCCCTTGATGGTTATACTGGAACTGCAAAAACGGATATCTTGCAAAGGGTTGAGGCCCTCGGCGGTCAGGTTCTGGATCTTGAGGGGATGGCCCATCACCGCGGGTCTCTGCTGGGTGATTACCCGACGCCACAGCCCAGCCAGAAGGCGTTTGAATCCCGGGTTGCGGGAAAACTGGCGGCCATGGACCCCACCAAGCCGGTGTTGGTAGAGGCCGAATCCAGCAAGATCGGCAGTCGCATCATTCCCCCAACTGTCTGGACCGTGATGAAGCAGGCACCGCGGATTGAATTGCGGGCGCCGGTCGCGGCGCGTTGCCGGTATCTGCAGGCTGGTTACGACGATATTCTGTCTAACGGCGAAATGTTGCGCACGCGCTTGGATGGTTTGCGGGCTCATCGCTCGAACGCGGTGGTTGACGGCTGGCTGGAGCTGATCGCAGCCGGTGACAAGGCAGGCTTAACCGAGGCGTTGATGATTCAGCATTACGATCCGGCCTACGAAACTGCCCGCAAAGCGATTGGTGCAGAGGTGCGGATGACGCTGGAAACGCCGGATTTGCGGCCGGAAGACCTGGCTCGAATTGCCGCAGATCTGCTGCGCGAACTGGACAATTTCTAGACCGAAATACCCCCGGAAACCCGCCAGAACATCAGCTCAGGACGATGGATCCGGGCAGGTCACTGAGCCGCCCGATGACTGCCGTATGCGGGGCGTTTGATTTCAGTTTTTCAACCACCTCGGAGGCCTGATCAGCGGGCACGGCTGCCAGCAATCCGCCTGCGGTTTGTGGATCAAACAGCAGATCCTGGGCGCCTGCAGTCTGGATTTGCGGCAAAAGCGCTGCGTTATCCGCAAAGAGCGAAGACCGGATACCTGTCGCTGCGAGCTCTTTGGCCCCCATCAGGGTCGGGATCGCATCAAACATCAGCTCTGCCCCGGTCGCGGACGCATCGCACATCCCCAACAGATGCCCAAGCAGGCCAAAGCCCGTGACATCGGTCATTGCATTGGCAACACGCAAAACCTCAGCAGAGGCTGCCTGCGATTGGCTCATGCTTTCGAGGGCTTCTGCCACCCACGCGCCCTTTGCCTTGCCCTGCATTTCCGCCGCCATGATGACGCCAGTGCCCAATGGCTTGGTCAGGATCAATGCGTCCCCTGGCTTGCCGCCGGCCAGGGTTATCGGCTCATCATCACAAAGGCCCGTTACCGAAAAGCCGACCGTCATTTCTGCGCCAAGCGATGTGTGCCCACCGACAATTTCGGCTCCCGCATCGCGCATGACCTCTGTCGCAGCTGCCATCATTTCCCGCAGGGTTCGGGCCTGCAGGTTTGCGGACATCTTGGGCAGGATCAGATTGGCTGTCGCGGCCTGCGGGTTTGCCCCCATCGCCCAGATATCCCCCAAAGCATGAACCGCCGCGATCCGCGTCATGACAACCGGGTCGAGGGTAAAGGCACGCAGGTGGTCAGTGCTGAGCACTTGCTTCTTTCCACCTGTGGTGAGCAACGCTGCATCGTCACCGGGAAGGGGTGTGATATCTTCGCGGTAAGTGCCAGGAAGGCTGCGCAGGCTTTCCTTGAGCGCGCTGCCCCCAACCTTGGCGCCACAGCCTCCGCACATCGGCTTGTCGCCAAGCGCGTCTGGCAGATCAGCAGTGTGTTCAGCCGGAAGGGTCGGCCCGTCCATTTCGGGGAGATCGCGGAACTGGTCCATGAAGGTCTGGTCAATGTGGTCCTTCCAACGCCAGATCAGCCCGCCGGAAAACGTCTGGCCAAACCGCTCGCCAACGGCGGTCCTGCCGCCCATCGAGATCAGTTTCAGATAGTCCTTTTGTGGCCGGTAGGCCCGCATCGGATCGCCAATCAGCCGGGCGCGGATGTTATGAAACAGAACCGGGGCCTGCCGCACAGCGTAGACGCCGGCCTTGGGGCGCGGGGAAGGTGAAAACTCGGCGCAGTCACCGCTGGCAAATAGGTCAGCGGTGCTGGTTTGCAGATATTCGTCCACACGCAGGAACCCGTCACTGTGAGAGAGCCCGCTGGTTTCAAGCCACGAATAAGCCCGTGCCCCGGCCGCGCCGGTGGTAAAGTCCGAGCGAACCCGGCGCCCGTCTTCCAGCACCACGTGGGTCGGCTCTAGCCGCGCAACTTTGGCCTGTTCGATCACGGTGACACCCAGGTCTGTCAGCGCGCGGCGCAGCCGGTCGCGGGCTTTTGATCCTGTATCAGAAAGGATCTCGCTGCGGTCGATCAGTGTCGCCTGCATGTCGCGCCCTGCATTGCGCAGGGCGTGGGCCATTGCCAGAACCAGTTCAACCCCCGCGACGCCGCCCCCCAGTACCGCGACATGGGCGGGGCCGCTTTGGCTGCGATAGCTGTCCCACTCGGCCGCAAACCGCCCCAGCGGTTTGGCAGGGATGGCGTGCTCGCGAAATCCGGGAAGAACGGGCATCGTCGAGGTTATCCCGACGTTGACCGCAGCGATGTCATAGGCGATCGGGGGGCGTCCAGGGACATGGACAAGGCGACCGGCGGGATCAATGTGTTCGACAGCCCCCAGCACAACCCGTGCCCCGGCAAACCGGGCCAGCTGGACCAGATCGATATCAAGCGCGTCGCGTCCATAGTGACCGGCAACAAAACCCGGCAGCATTCCGGAATAGGGGGCTGTTGGTCCGGGATTGATCACCGTCAACCGGGCCCCAGCGAGAGGGCGCATCCCCCATTTGCGCAGAACCAGTGCATGGGTGTGCCCGCCTCCGATCAGCACCACGTCTTTGGTGAGGGGGAGGGGGGATGGCTGCATGGCAAAACTCGTGGCTGTTCAGAAAAAGGGGGCGCGCGGCGGAAACGGAAAACCCCCGCCGAGAGGCGGGGGCAAGAGTGGATCAGACCTGCGGGCCGATCACTTCGTTTTCGGGCTTCTTGTGGGTTGCCCAGATCTTGTCCTCGCCCGGCTCTGGCAGGCTGTCAGGCGTGTCATGCCGATGGATGTGCACCTTGGCAATGAAATTCGCCGTGATTGGGGCGGTCAGGAACAGGAAGAGGGTGATCATCAGCTCGTGGATCGAGACATATTTCTCAAAGAACGCCGCATGAGCCATCGAGGCAAGCAGGACGCCCCCGACACCCAACGTCGTGGCCTTGGTGGGGGCGTGCAGGCGGGACATGCGGTCATTCAGCTTGATAAGGCCAAAAGAGCCGACGATGCCGAAGATGCCCCCGATCACCAGAAATGCGGCAATGATGAGTTCAAAGAAGAATTCCATGTCGTCCTCACTCGATGATGTTGCCGCGCAGAATAAAGCGCGCATAGGCCACGGTGGACACAAAGCCGAGCATCGCGATGATCATTGCGGCCTCAAAGAAGATGTCTGAGCCAAGCGCGAGCCCATAAAGCACCAGCAGTGCAATCGCGTTGATGAACATCGTGTCGAGCGCCAGAATGCGGTCGGCCACATCCTCGGCCGTGACGACCTTCCACAGGTTCATGACCAGCCCAAGGGCAAAGCAGACGAAGGCAAAGATTGCAGCAGTTTCGATCATTCGAAGATCTCCTTCAGACGGCTTTCGTAACGTTCCTTGATCTCGTCGCGCACGGCGTCGGGGTCAGGTGCGTCAAGGCAGTGAACCAGCAGGGCATGACCTTCCGCAGACAGATCCGCTGAAACGGTGCCGGGGGTCATGGTGATGGTCCCTGCGAGCAGGGTGATCGCCTCGGGGGTGCGCAGGTCCAGCGGGATGGTCACCCAGGCCGGGTGACGTTTGGCGTTGGACTTGAACAACACGATCTTGGCAACGATCACATTGGCGACAACGATGTCGTAAAGCACGACGCCAATATAGGCGAGGATCTTGCCCGGGTGCTTCATCTTGGATTGTTGCGGCCAGTAGGGCTGGGTCAGGAAGGGGATGAGAACCCCCAGCATGAAGCCGAACACAAGAGAGTTCAAAGACCAGCCATTGACCAGCAGCAACCAGGTCACCGTCAAGACGATGGTCAGGATCGGGTGTGGGAAAATGCGGCGCATCAGCTTCATTTCTGGCCCCCTCCAAAAACGGTTTCGATATACGCGGTCGGCGTGAACAGCTGCTCTGCAGTGGCGTCAGCGTAGCGCGTCACTGGACCCGCAAAGATGGTCAGCAGCACAATCGCGCCGATCAAGCCAAAGCAGACCACCAGCGGCAAAGCAGAGGGTGCTGCCTGGGCCGCATGGGCCTGAGACGTTCCGTCCAGCAGGTCTTCACTTTCATCCGCTACTACAGCCTGATCTGCAGTGTCTTGCAGGCCATGGCTCTTCCAGAAGATCAGTGTGCCCGCTCGTGCCAGACCAATGATGGTGACGAGAGAGCCAACCAGAATGACGGCCCAGATCCACCAGACCAGATCATGGTCCCGCGCGGCATCCATGACCAGCAGTTTCCCAACGAAGCCCGACAGAGGCGGCATGCCCGCCATCGCGGTCGCGGCGACAAAGAACAGCACGGACAACAGGCCGCTTTGCTGCATGACAGGTCGCGCTGCAATGCGGCCACCCTGACGTTCCATGACCTGATCGGCAATCAGGAACATCAGCGCTGTCGCAAGTGTCGAATGCACGATGTAATAGAGCGTGGCTCCCGCGGATGCAGGTGTGAACAGCGCGATGGCGATCAGCAAAGTCCCCATCGAGGTGATCGCTGCAAATGCCACCATGCGCCCGATCTCGCGCGAGCCGAGGACGCCAATGGCGCCGACTGCGAGGGTGATCATGGCGGCAGGCAACAGCCAGTCGCCAGCAAGCCCGGCCGTGACCTCGACATCCGGGCCAAAGATCAGCGTGTAGACCCGCAGGATGGCGTAGGCACCAACCTTGGTCATGATCGCAAACAAGGCAGCGACCGGCAGGGGGGCGTTGCTGTAGGAGGCAGGCAACCAGAAATGCAGCGGCAGCACGGCAGCTTTGATTGCGAAAACCAGAAGCAGCATCACTGCACCCACACGCAGCAATGCAGTTTCTTCGGCAGGCATCTCTGCCACCCGGACTGCAAGGTCAGCCATGTTCAACGTGCCGGTCACCGCATAAAGCGTGCCAAGCGCAAACAGGAACAGGGTGGAGCCAAGGAGGTTATAGACCACATATTGCACGCCCGCCTGAAAACGCTTTGCGCCGCCAGCGTGGATCATCAGACCATAGGAGGCGATCAACAGTACTTCGAAGAATACGAACAGGTTGAAGGCATCGCCGGTCAGGAAGGCACCGATGATGCCCATGATCTGGAACTGGAACAGGGCGTGGAAGTTTGCACCGCGTTCGTCCCAGCCGGTGCCAATGCCATAAAGCACCACGGCAAGCGCCAAAACAGAGGTCAAAACGATCATCATCGCCGACAGCCGGTCCAGTACGAGGACGATACCAAAGGGCGCAGGCCAATCGCCTAGCTCATAGACCTGAACAGTGCCGTCAGCAGCCTGCACGCCAAGCGCGATGGTGATCGCCAGGATCAAAAGTGTGCTGGCAACAGAAAAGATCCGCTGCAGGTCCATGTGATAGCGCAGGACCATGATGATAAAGGGGGCGACGAGTGCAGGCAGCACGATCGGCGCAATGACGAGGTGGTTCATGCGTCATCTCCTGCGGCGGTGCCGTCTTCGCTCAGGTTGATGCTGTCGTCACGCGAGGACAGGAATGCCCCCAGCGCGATCATGACGACCACGGCCGTCATGCCAAAAGAGATCACGATCGCCGTCAGCACCAGCGCCTGAGGCAGGGGATCGGTATAGGCGACCTCTTCGTATTTGTTCAGGATCGGTGGAGCGCCTGACATCAGGCGCCCGGTGGCGAACAGGAACACGTTCACAGCATAGGACAGCAGCGACAGTCCCAGGATGACGGGAAAGCTGCGGCGGCGCAGGATCAGATAGATGCCGGCTGCGGTCAGAACGCCCACAGCAGAGGCGACTAGGATTTCCATACTCAGCCCTCGTTTTCAGTCTTGGCCACGTCATCGCGGGCCGGGTTGATATCCATGGCGTGGTCGGTGTTGGCTCCCGGCTGCCAGGCAAAGCGCGACAGGCTTTCCAGCGCCAGCAGCACGGCCCCGACAACCGCCAGGAACACGCCGAGATCAAACAGCGCAGCGGTCGCCCATTCGAACTCTTCCAGCGGCGCCCAGTGGATGTAGCCAAAGGCGCTTGTCAGGAAGGGCGTGCCACTGAACCACGACCCAAGGCCGGTTGCGGCAGCAATCAGCACACCAGAGCCGATGATGGCGTGGTACGGGTAGCGCTGCCGCTCGGTTGCCCAGGCAAAACCGGACGCCATGTATTGCATGATGATGGCGATTGCAGCGATGAGGCCCGCAATAAATCCGCCACCCGGCAGGTTGTGACCGCGGAAGAAGATGTAGGCTGCAACCATCAGCGCGAGTGGCATCATCACCCGCGTTGCCACAACCATCATCATCGGATGAGAGTCGCCCGCCTGCGGCAGATCTGGTTTGCGGTTCAACAGATAGGCGCGCACGCGCGTGCCAAGGACCGCTTCGGTCAGGGCAAAGATGACCAGCGCCGCGATGCCCAGAACGATGATCTCGCCAAAGGTATCAAAGCCCCGGAAATCGACCAGGATGACGTTCACCACATTGGTGCCGCCGCCGCCCTTGTACGAGTTTTCGAGGTGGAAGCCAGAGATCGTCTCGCCAATGAAATCACGCGTCATCAGCGCATAAATCAGACCACCCACGCCCAGACCTGCAACGCTCGCGATGGAGATGTCGCGCAAGCGCGCGCCTGTGCTGCTCTCGATCGGGGTTTCCTTGGGCATGAAGTTCAGCGCAAGGAGCATCAGAATGATGGTGACCACTTCGACCGAAATCTGTGTCAGCGCAAGGTCGGGTGCGGACAGGTAGTTGAAGCCCATCGACACAACCAGACCAACCACACCGATCAACACCAGTGCCAGCAGGCGGTTGCGATGCATTGCCACCATAAAGCCCGTGGCGATCAACAGGCTGGCCCAGCCAAGGATCGGGATCAGCCCGACGTCCTGCAATGTGCGCGTGGGTGCCGCCAGTGTGCCGGATTGGTAGGCATAGAATGACAGTGCGACGGTAAAGGCGATCATGATCGCCGCGTAGCGCGGCATTGCCCCGTTGTGCAGACCATCGGTGATCGTGCGAGCAAGCCGGGTCAGCGCTGCGATCAGCGCCTCAAAGATCACCTTTGCCTCGGGTCGGGGCGCGTTGTCCCACATCCGGGCAAGGGGCTTGTGCAGCATCAGGAGAACTGCGCCACCGGCAACGGCCACGATCGACATATAGAGCGCAGGTGTAAACCCGTGCCACAGTTTGAGGGAGTAATACGGCAGCTTCTCCCCTCCGATCACGGCACCGGCCGCAGTGGCAACCAGCGGGCCGACGATCTTGGCAGAGAACAACCCGATCAGGATCACCAGCCCCACGAGGAAGGCCGGAGCCAGCCACATGCCAACGCCCGGATCATGCGGTTTGGCAGGATAGTCGCTTCGCTTGGGGCCAAGGAAAACATGCACGATATAGCGGAAAGAATAGGCCGCAGAAAACAGCGCACCAATCAGAGCAAGCCCCGGCACAAGATAGGCTGAGCCACCCCAGGCGGTGTGAACGGTCTCTTCCAGCATCATTTCCTTTGACAGGAAACCGTTGAATGGCGGGATACCGGCCATGGACAGCGCCGCAACGGTCGCAATGGCAAAGGTAATGGGCATCAGATGACGCAGACCGCCGAGGCGTTTGATGTCTCGGGTATGCGCCTCGTGATCGACGATGCCTGCGCTCATGAACAGGGCCGCCTTAAAGGTCGCATGGTTGATGATGTGAAAAACCGCTGCAACGGCCGCGAACTTTGTCCCGAAACCCAAAAGCATGGTGATCAGGCCAAGGTGGCTGACGGTGGAAAACGCCAGCAGTGCCTTTAGATCATCCTTGAACAGGGCGATGATGGCGCCGAGAACCATGGTGATCAGACCGGTGGTGGCCACGATGTAGAACCATTCGGGCGTGCCTGCGAGAACCGGCCACAGTCGGGCCAGCAGGAACAAACCTGCTTTCACCATCGTTGCGGAGTGCAGATAGGCCGACACAGGGGTCGGTGCCGCCATCGCATGCGGCAGCCAGAAGTGAAACGGGAATTGCGCCGACTTTGTAAAGGCGCCAATCAGGATCAGGATCAGCGCGGGCAAATACAGCGGGGAAGCCTGAATGGCCTCTTTGGACGATAGGATCACGGTGAGATCATAAGATCCCGCGATATTGCCCAGGATCAACATGCCCCCGATCATGGCAAGCCCGCCCGCACCCGTGACGGTAAGGGCCATGCGCGCGCCTTGTCGGCCCTCTGGCAGGTGTTTCCAGAACCCGATCAGCAAGAACGAGCTAAGCGACGTCAGTTCCCAGAAGATCAACAACAACAGGATGTTGTCGGATGTAACGATCCCAACCATCGCGCCCTGAAACAGCAGCAGATAGGTGTAGAAATTGCCCATCGGATCTTCTCGCGAGAGATAGAAACGAGCGTAAAGAATGATGAGCAAGCCAATGACCAGGATCAGGCTGGCAAACAGAAAACCGAGCCCATCGAGAAAGAAATTCGCGTTGAGCCCCAGTCCGGGAAGCCAGTCGAATTGGGCCTGGATCACGTCACCGCGCAAAACAGCTGGGGCGTGAAGCATCAGGCCGACAAAGGCCAAAAGGGTCGTCAACCCGGCTGCCGAAGCCGAGGCGTTGCGGCCGGCGCGGATCAATAGCGCGGGAAACACCGCGCCTAGAAAGGGCAGGGCTGCAATCAGGAACAGGGACACGTGCGCTTCTCCTCCATGCACAGGGCCAGATGTTGTGGTGCCTAAGCAATTTTTCGCAACAGTGCCAGCCCCCACTGCGCCTGCAAACCCTGCAAAAGCGGCGGTGGGGTTAGATTTTCCTATGCCGTCCCCGACGGGGGCAGCTTGGTGTCAGGTTGACAAGAACTTGATCACCGTCTGGGGTATCGCATGCTGAACACTAGACAGGAACCTGCTAGGACTTGGCGGATATAGGAACGAAATTGCCCCCTTGGGAGAGGCCGAATGCCGCAATCTCGATCAAAATCGTCAACTAGGACGGAAAATGCTGCGGAAAAGGGCAACATGCGCCCAAATGATGAGCAGCCCGCAGTTAAACCGCTTTTGGGACGGCGTCGTTTTCTCTTTGGCGCAGCTGGATTGGCGGCGGTTTCAACTGGTGGTTATCTTTGGTGGCGTCGGCAGGCACCAGATCACGATCATCCCCGCCTCGGCGTTGCCGAGGCCTTCGCAAAGGCGCAGGCTGGTGAGATTTACCTGATTGATATCAGAACGCCGCGGGAATGGAGGGCCTCTGGGGTGCCGGTTGGCAGCCATCAGATTGACATGCGCAGGGATGATTTTCTCACAGCCTTGAACGAGGTCACAGGTGGCAGCCAGACCGCGGCCATTGCCCTTATCTGTGCACGGGGTGTGCGGTCTGCGCGGGTGACCTTGGCGCTGGCTGAAGCGGGCTACACGAATGTGATTGATGTCCCGGAAGGCATGCTTGGCTCGGCTGCGGGGCCGGGTTGGCTGCGCAGCAACCTGCCTGTGGCCCGGTGGGAGGGGCAGGCATGAGGATCGCTCTGACCCGCAGCATCACCCAAGGGGTTGCTGGCATGGCTTTGTTGGCCGCAGGGGCGATTTCAGCAAGCCCGGTCTGGGCCGATTGCGGCACGGTTGATGCCGCTTGCGAGATCGAAAGCGGCACCTATCACATTGCGCTCCCGGAGCGCGCAGGCCGCGCCCGGATCCCTGCAGTCATGTTTCTGCATGGCTATGGTAGCTCTGGCGCAGCAGTTCTGCGCAACGAGACGATGATATCTGAGCTGACGGATCGCGGCTATGCGGTGATCGCGCCCACGGCACTCCCTCGGGAGGAAGACGGGCCCCGATCCTGGGCGTTTTTGTCCAGTTTTGGCCGACGGGACGAGGGTGCGTTTTTTGAAGACGTAATGGAGGACGTTGCCGGACGGTTCAATGTCGATCAAGAAGATGTTGTTCTTTCTGGGTTTTCGGCGGGTGGCTTCATGACAGTCTATCTGGCCTGCGCGCATCCGGACCAATTTCGCGCTTACGCGCCAGTCTCTGGTGGGTTTTGGCGCCCGCAACCCGAAAGCTGTGCGGGCCCCGTCCGGTTGCTGCACACACATGGCTGGGCGGATCAGGTGGTTCCGCTGGAAGGGCGCTATATCGGTGGCGGCCGCTTTCAGCAGGGCGATATTTTCGCTGGTCTTGAATTGTGGCGACAGACGAACGAATGCGCGACCCACGCGCCAGACCGGCGATGGAAGACCGGCGACCAGCTCCGCCGTGCCTGGGACTGCGGAGAAGGCCGGGACATTGAACTGATTTTGGTCCCGGGCGGCCACAGTGTCCCCAAAGGGTGGGGAAATTGGATGCTGGACTGGTACGAAGGCAGCGATCTGTCCCAGTAGAGTGCTGCCTTTGCTTGTCTAATGTATTTGTGAAACTCCAGAATTTCCGCATTTAGGTCGGCGGAATTTCACAAATGCCACAATTGCCGATTATTCCGCTGCAGTGCGGCGGGAGGCTGCGGTTTCCAGTGCCAGCCGCAGGGTTTGACGGCGGGCTCTGGCCAGTCTCGTGATCCGTGGCTCTGCATAAACCTCGCGCGTCGCCAGGAGGGCTTTTGCGTAGCGTTGCAAAGGGACACCCGAAAGAGCAGACAGCGGGATTGCCAGAACCAGTGAAATCGCAATCGGCAACAGCCAGAGGGAAACGACCCCTGCGATGATCCCGGCCCAGAGGATAAGCCCGCTCACCGTTTCGAGCGCGTGGCACGTGGCAAGGGTGCGCCAGGAATAGCTGCCGCCATCGCGGGCCTGCGGAGACCAGCCTTTTTGCAGGCCAAGTGCCGTGCGAAAGACTGCGATCATCTGCTGCACCATCAAGATGGGGGCATAGAGGATCGCGAGCAGGATCTCTGCCATGAGCGACAGGGAAAATCGCCCGCCACCGCCATACTCAGAAAACCGCGCCCCGGTCATGGGTAGGGCCGCCACTGCCAGCAGCTTTGGCGCCAGCAGCATTGCGTAGATCAGCAAAATGACCAGCACATGGCGCGGCTCTGACATATCGGGCCAGGACGGCATGGTGGGGTTTGCTTCGCTGAAATAGGTCAGGACAGATGTGTCCTCTCCGGTGCCGATCAACGCCCAGATCACCAAGAGAGCAAACCAGACAGGTGCCATCAGATATCCGATCGCACCATGCAGAAGATGGAATCGGGACAGGGCGCGAAAGCCCTTGGCGTTCAAAAGGTTCAGGTGCTGCAGATTGCCCTGGCACCAGCGGCGGTCCCGAAGGACGTGATCGACCAGCGTCTGTGGCGTTTCCTCGTAAGACCCGCGGATGCGCGGCAGGAATTTCACGCTCCACCCGGCACGACGCAGCAGACCAGCTTCGACAAAGTCGTGGCTCATGATCAGCTTTTCGCCACCAAAGGCAGATCTAAGCGGGGGCAAGCCCGCGCAAGCCGCAAAGGCCCGGGTGCGGATGATCGCGTTGTGACCCCAGTAGTTGCCTTCGTGACCGGCCCAACGAGCAAGCCCTTCAGCCAAGGCAAGGCCGTAAACACCGTTGGCGAACTGCTGCATCCGGCCAAACACCGATTGCGCACCGATGAGCTGCGGATAGCTCTGGATCAGCCCTGCACCGGGATCGCGTGACAGCGCATCCGCCAGATGAGCAATGGCGCGCCCGGTCATCAGACTGTCTGCATCCAGAACCAGCATCGCGTCCCAGCCAGCACCCCAGCGGCGGACCCAGTCTGTGATGTTGCCGACCTTGCGGCCCTGATTGTCGGGGCGGCGGCGATAGTAGAGCTGTGCGCCATCCGGCAGCATCGCCCGCAGCGCTTCGACACTGGCGCGCTCTTGCTCCGCAATTGCATCATCGCGAGTGTCAGAGAGGATGAACATTGCGTACTGATGTGCGCCGCCGCGTTCCTGCAGCTCTTCCAGCATGGAATGCGCATTGCCCAGCACATACCAAGGGACCTCGTTGTAGACCGGTACAAGAAGGGCCACCTTCATCGGTTCCGTGCGTCCGCGTCCACGGGCCCGTGGGCGGCGTGACAGCCCCCAAAGGCCAAGCAAGACGGTCGAGACAGAGAAGCTGATCCAGAAGAAGTTGAAGGCGATCAATACTAACAGGACAACTTCCAGCGCAGAAAACCCGTCTGCAGCAAACCAGTCTTTCATGCCCCAGGTCAGCAGCCCAGTTGCTGCCATTGCCGGTGAAAAGGCGAGTATCCGCCAAATCGCCACATTGCGTGCGTTTCCGTCCGTCGCGCCCGCCGGGGCTGCGCTGTCCTGAAAGCGCACCGCGAAATCCTGCTCTGGCATGGCAAGCGGTTGCTCGGGCGGGGTCAGTGCCGCAGAGGCAGTGAAAGGGTCGGTTGGGGTCATCTGGTCCACCGGTATAGCCAAACTTCAGACGCCGGTTCACCGTCCTTGCGCAGTTCCGCGCGCAGTTCGACGTGGTCTCGTTCACCGGGGTCGAAGGAGAACGCAAGCCGGACACCGCCGGTTTCGGGGTTGTCTTGCAATACACCGGCAGATGTTTCCACATGCGGTGAGCTGACATGGGCCGTCAGCATGTCTGCGCCATCGGCAAACAAAGGGTGCGCTGCAAAATCGATGGTCATGATCCGCCCCGGATCGCCAAAGATCCGCGCGCCAGAGGCAGTATTGATGACCCGTGGGGCTGCCAGTTCGGGATCCGCGCCCCATGTCAGACGGTAGGCTATCGAAATCTCGGACCCCGGCGTATAGGTGTCGCGCGGCCGCCAATAGGCTACGATATTGTCGTAGATTTCCTTGTCGGCCGGGATCTCGACCAAGGTCACCGACCCTTTGCCCCAGTCGCCCTTGGGCTCTACCCAAAGCGAGGGGCGTTTGTGGTAGTGGGCTTCGAAGTCTTCGTAGTCCGACAACAGGCGTGGCCGCTGCATCAGGCCAAACCCGCGGGGGTTCTCGTCCACAAAGGACGACAGCTGCAGCTTGGTCGGGTTTGCAAGCGGCCGCCACAGGGTTTCGCCGTTGCCGTTGACGACCAAAAGGCCGTCGCTGTCGTGCACCGCAGGGCGGAAATCGTCGAACCGGTCCCGGTTTGTCTGATCATAAAGGAACATGGACGTCAAAGGCCCCAGCCCGATATTGTCCAGTTCTTCACGTGCAAACAGGGTGGCCTCGACCTCCATCACCGTGTCTTGGCCCGGCAGAATGTCAAAGCGATAGGCTCCCGTCACAGAGGGAGAGTCCATCAATGCGTGGACGACCATGTTTTTCTGTCCGGGTACCGGGGCTTCCAGCCAGAACTTGGTGAACTCTGGGAATTCCTCGCCAGCGGGATCTGCTGTTTTCACAGCAAGACCACGTGCAGACAGGCCATAGTTGTTGTTTGATCCAATCGCGCGGAAATAGCTGGCGCCCTGAAAGACGCAGAATTCGTTTTTCTTTCCCGGCTCTTTCAGCTCGGTGCGAAGACGAAAGCCGGAATAACCAAGGGTGTCGTCAAGGCTGAGATCGGGGGCCATGTCTGTTTTGTCAAACAGCGACAGGTCAAAGGCGACTTTCTCTGCGACGCCATCAATCACTGTGTTGATTTCAATCGGGCGCGGGAAATAGAGCCCCGGCAGGAAGAAATCGACGTTGTAGCTGCGCGGGGTCTTGGACCACAGGGCGTCATGGCTGCGGAACCAGCGGGTTTGGTATTCCTCATAGGTGAGGTTGAGCCAATCCTGGGGCACGCTTGGCCGTGGGGTGTAGTCCTGGCCAGCCAGGTCACGGGCCATGGCAACGACCATGTCCTGTGAAAACGCCGGAAGACCTGTGGCGCGGGCAGGTGCCGCAAAGGCGCCAAGCGCAATGGGCGCGGTGCTTGCCAGGGCCATCGTCAAAAAAGCGCGTCGCGTTACTGTGCTCATTTTTTGGTCTTCCAAGGGTGTGATTTGAACCAGGCGGCGGTATAGGCGCAGCCGATGATCAGGGCAAAACCGAGAAGGTTGAAAAAGGCGGTGGTCAGCACCGACCGGTTGGTGAGATCAAGCCCGAGCCCCAGCAGACGGGCCAGTGCCATCGAGAAAACAAAAACCGCGAGCGATTGCTGGCCAACCTTGGAAATAATCCGCAAAAGACCTGCCCAAATCCGCGCAGCCAGGCTGTGGCCGGTCGCGATCAGGTGTTTGCCTCCTTCTCCTGCCGCCACCCATGCCAGATAGGCGAGCGCCAGGAAGTGGCCATAGCGCAGCAAGCCGAAATCTGTTTTTTCGCGCCATTCAGACGTTACTGCCCATGTGGGACGGATAAGATCACCCAAGGCAGGCATGGCGGCGTCCACCCACAGGAACACCTTCCAGGATCCGAAGGGGGCAAGCAGAACCAGATAGGCGGCGCTCAGTCCAATGAGCCATTTTGAAACCGGCGGCGCAGGCAGCCAGCCTGCCATAAAGGCAAAGCCGGTGAAAAACAGCAACTGCCAGCCGAAGGGGTTGAAGAACCATTCGCGCTGCGACCAGGGCTCGGCGGAAAGGCCAATGCCGTCGGGGCCAAAGCCGGCCATATAGGGATTGGCAAGGAGCCAGATGCCGATGGACGCAGCGGCCACAGCCCAAAAACCGATCCGCTCGAGCCCCATCATGACAGGCATCAACCCAAGCACCACCAGATACATTGGCAGAATGTCAAAATAGTTGGGCACATAGGCCAGTGTCATCAGGCCAACGAGCTGGGGGACGGGGTTTTCAAAAAAAGGTTTGAGATTGAGCGAGCCGATATAGCTCTTGTCGAAGCCGCCGTAGAGATCGAGTGCCGCCATCGTCGTTGCGATGAAAACAAACAGCCCGATATGGGCCCAGTAAACTTGCCAGCAGCGGAAGATGACGCGCGCCGTGCCAATCAGCCAGCCGCGGCGTGCAAAGGTGCTGCCAAAGGCAACGGCCGAGGCCATTCCGGAGCAGAAAACAAAGATCTCTGTGGCGTCAGAAAAGCCGAACCGGGCGGGGATCCAGCCGGTCCAGCGGTTGCCGGGGATGTGGGCGCACAGAATGATGAACATCGCAATGCCGCGAAAGAAATCCAGTCGCGGGTCGCGTGCCCGACGCTGAGGCGCCGGAACCTGAGGAGGTGCCAAGCGATTGGCAACCTCTGTTGCATCGCCACTTTGATTGGCGGGGAAGGGCGAGATGTTCGCCATCTGTGTCCGTGTCCTTACTTGGTTATTCGGCTGGAACGCTTTGGGCGGTGGAGGACCCACGGCCTTCTGCGATCAGCGCGCGGCGGGCGAGGGCAAAGCTGTCTTCGGCGCCTCCGCGTTGGGTGCGGCGGTCGTTCAAGATGGCTTCGACCGCATCCAGGCGGCCCGCCCGCAGGCCCGCATCAATGGTGACGCGCTCAAAGACATCACGCTGGGCGTGGCTACCACCTGCCAGCTGCAGGCTGGAACGACCGTGAGAGAGATGGTTGAAGGCGTCTTTGTAGTCCCCTTCGCCAAAGGCTTCGAGCCCAAGTGCGAGGCTGCAGCCGGGGGTTGCCATGCGCCCATCGCTCTCGCTGGCGCCGCGGCGGGCATCTGCGTGGATGCGTTGGACCAGTTTGCCTGTGTCCGCCTTGCGATTGTCACCAACCAGCGCCAGGAGGTAATGCAGATCGGCAAAGATCAGACAGCCATCCTCGGTCCGGTTGGCACAGAGTTCAGCCAGCTCTTCCCAGCGGTCGCCGATGGCGACCCCCTCAAGCTCCAGCCGCATCAAGAGTGATGTCGCGTTGGAAATGTCGCGATAGTCATCGGTTTTGTCCTGGCGAATTTCGCGATCATAAAGCGCGAGCACCTCGTCGGTCTGGCCCTGATCGAGATGCATCAACGCCTTGTGCCACCAGACGTGGTAGCGGAAGTTGTTGCAATGTGCCCAGGCCTCCTCGCGACCGGACAACCAATCAAGCCCAGCTTTGGAGTTGCCCGTCATGTCATGGACATGGGCGACAGCGTGCAGTCCCCAGGCATCATCCGGCGCCATCCAAAGGGCCTGGCGACCTGTGGCCTCTGCCAGCTCATATGCGCCGGTCTCTTCCAGAGCAAAGGCGTGACAGCCAAGCAGGTAACCACGTCCCTTGTGGGCCGGGTCATAAGAGGGCAGCACACGTTCGATCGACCGACGCATGCCTGCGCTGTCGCCAAGGATAAACCGGATCGCGTGGCTCATCTTCATGGCGAGGGAGTCCTGAGGGTGCTTGGCCAGCACGGCCTCCATCTCGGCAATTGCGGCTGAGGGGCGGCCATCAAGCCATGCACCCAGCGCCGCAATAAAATGGCGCTCGCGCGGCAAAGCGGCTTCCTCTGTTGCCTTGGCTGCGGCATAGGCTTCATGGGCCGTCGGGATCAGTTCGGACCGGCCCAACAGCAGAAGGAACATGCCTTTTGCTGCCTGTGCCATGGCAAATTCTGGTTCGGCTTCCAGAAGAGCACCCAAATGCTGGGGCGCGGCGGCGGAATGCGCCAGAACAGCCATCTGCACGCCGTTCCAACTTTCCAGCGCGGCCGCGGTCTTGAGGCTGGTCTCCTGGCCAAAAATATCTTGCATCATCGTCTGTCCGATCCGTGTAAAAAACGAAAGCAGGGGTGCTTTGATCCGAGGTTAAAGCACGAAATAGCCTCTCGCGATGCCCGCTCGCGGTTTGGTGATGTGCCGTGTGTGAAATAGCGGTTTTCAGCCACTAACTGTGACAATTTCGGGCGATTTCCTGCATTTTTGACGTTCTGGCAAGGGGGTATCGCAGGCGTTTGGCCAAAGCCTGCCTGTTTCTGTAACACTCGGCCAAAAGTCGCCGGTTAAATGCATGATTTCAGAGGGATAGCGCGACGTTTTCTGAAACATTCGGGCGCCGCAAATGCAAAACAGCGACCCAGGGGCCGCTGCTGCGTTTGCTGTTCGAATCTTTGTCCGGGTTCTGCCGCTGTCACAGCGCATCAAACGGGTCGCCATCTTGCTCCAGAACGTCAGTGCTGCTGCCACATGTCGGCGGTGCATGACGATAGGTCACGGGGGTGCGCGACAGTTTGAGCGGGTTGCCAAGCAATTGGACCGGGCCAGCCTCGGACTGCATCTCAATTGCCATTTTGCGGGCCGCCACCTGGTCGGAGGCAAAGACCTGGTCCAGCGTTTGCACTGGGCCTGCTGGCACTTTTCTCTCTTCCATTGCGGCGATTACCGCGTCGGTCGTGTGCTGGCGTATCGCAGGCACGATGATGTCCGCCAGGGCGTCGCGGTGCTCCAGTCTGGCCGGGTTGGTGGCAAAACGAGGATCCCGGGCCAGCCCCTCCAGACCGAGAAACTGCAGAAAGCGGCCGAACTGGGAGTCGTTGCCGACGGCGAGGATCACATGACCATCAGCGGTCTCATATAGCCCATAGGGCACAATGCTGGGATGCTCGTTGCCGCGCCGTTTGGGGGCGCTGCCGGTGTTCAGCGTTGCCACACCTTCGTTGATCAGCCAGGCGATCTGGGCATCGACGAGGGCAATGTCGACCTGCTGACCTTCACCTGTCTGCTCCTTGTGGCGCAGGGCGGCGAGGATGCCGACACAGGCATACATTCCGCACATGACATCTGCGATGCCAACGCCAACCTTCATGGGGCGGCCATCAGGTTCACCGGTCAGGGACATGATGCCGCCGTATCCTTGGGCCATCAAATCATAGCCGGGCTTATGGGCGTTTGGGCCGGTCTGGCCGTATCCGGAGATCGACCCATAAACCAGATGCGGAAAATCCTTGCGCAGGCTGTCATAGTCGAGGCCGTATTTTCGCAGCCCACCCGGCTTGAAGTTCTCCAGAAGAATATCGGCATGGGCGGCGAGACGGCGGATCGTGGCTTGGCCGTCTGAGGTGGTGATGTCGACTTCGACCGAACGCTTGTTGCGGTTTGCGGACATGAAATAAGCGGATAGGTCTGATTGATTGCCCTCGGCATCGACAACATAGGGCGGGCCCCATTGACGGGTGTCATCCCCCCCGCTGCGCGGGTTTTCGATCTTCAGGACCGTGGCGCCGAGATCCCCCAGCATCTGGGTACAGGTGGGCCCCGCAAGAATGCGCGACAGGTCCAGGACCTTCACCCCGCTCAGGGGGCCATGAGGGAGGGTATCAGATGAGGCCATCATATGCCTCCCGGTCAAATTCCGCGGCAATCACGGTGAAACGATCTGCTTTTTGCGCTGCGACAAGGGCCGTTCGCAGGCTGTCGCGGTTGCGGATACGGACGCCGTGACCACCAAAGGCGGCGCCAATGGATGCAAAATCATGTTGGCCAAAGTCAACTCCTGCATTGTCCAGCTTGCGCTGGCGTTGCTTGAGATCGATGAGCGCAAGGCTGGCGTCGACAAAAACCACGAAGATCGGCGCAACGCCAAGTTCAGCAGCGGTCGACAATTCACCTGCCACCATCAGGAAACCTGCGTCACCGGAAAAGCTGACAACCGGGCGGTCTGGCTGTGCGAGTTTGCGCCCGATCGCCATGGGAACGGCACAGCCCATGGTGCAAAGACCGGAAGATTGGATCAATGCCCGCGGCTCGTGGCAGTGCCACATCTGCGACAGCAGGATCCGATGGGCCCCGCTGTCTGCTGTTGCAAGCGTGTTCGAGGGCAACGCCTTTTGGCATTCATCGATGATGGCAGCCGGGCCCCATGCCTGATCGCGCGCAAACGCTGCCGCAAGGCCAGCGCGTGCCTTGGCGATCTGTCCGTCGGGCCAGCGGTCTGGGGTAGCATCTGTTTGGTCAGCGAGTTGTGCGCCAACCGTCAGAGCCCGCAACGTGGGGGCGAGACCTGCAACCACTGTGAGGGTGGCATCGTGCATGTAGTGCGTGTTGTCCTCAGCCGCGATATCGATCACACGCTGCTGGCTGCAATCCCAGGCATTTCGCCAGCCGGGGCGCATTTCGATGGGGTCGTAACCGAGGGCGAGGATCAGATCCGCGTCCTGCACAAGCGGCAGCAAATGCTGGTCTGCGAGGGGAGACAACCCGGCCCCACCCAGACACAAGGGGTGGTCCTCTGGTAGAATGCCCTTGGCTTTGTACGTCGTGACAAACGGGATCTGGTGGTGTTCCAGAAATGCCTGCAGCGCGGGACCGGCGTTTTGGGTCAGCGCATCAAGGCCGACGATCGCAAGCGGGCGCTCTGCCTCTTCCAGCCAGCCGCGCGCCTGCGCAATGTCTGCGGGCGCTGCCTGCGTCGCTCTTGCAGGCGCGATGCGGGGGCGGTGGCTGCCTGCGGGGGTGTCGGCGACAGAGATCGGCACGTCAATATGCACCGGGCCGTTGCGCTCGGCTGTTGCGATGCGCAGGGCCTTGTCTGCAATGACCCCGGCCGCCTCTGCATCCAGGCGAAAGCTGGCCTTGGTGATGGCAGAAAAAACCGCCTGATGATCAAGCACCTGATGGGTATAGGTTGCGGCTTCGGCGGCATCGACACACCCTGTCAGCACCACCATCGGCACCCGGTCCTGATGGGCATTTGCAACCACATTCACACCGTTGAGCGCACCTGGCCCGAGGGTTGCGACAAGAATGGCCGGGGCCCCGTCGCTGTGATGCACACCTTCGCCCATGAAACCTGCACTGTTTTCGTGCTTTGCCAGATGAAAGGTGATCCCCGCCTTTGTCAGTGCATCCACCAATGTCAGCACTTCTCCGCCGGGCATGCCAAACGCATGGCGGCACCCCGCATCATACAGGCGCTGTGCCAGCACATCGGCGGCACGCAATTGAGCGGTGTCACCGCCATCGGTGGTGGTGGTTTCAGTCATCTGGGAAAACCCCTTGTGGTCGCGTCGTAGTCAATCAGATGGGGCCAAATTGCCGGAACCCTGTGTAAGTGCAAGGCTTCTCACGCGGGTGTGAGGATTTGCGCGTATCAAGGCCGAGTTGTTACAGATTTTTGCGCAACTGCTGCAAGATAGCGGTCCAGTTCCGCCGCTATGTCAGCAAGCTCAGCGCCGCCGTCGTCGAAATAGGGGGCAAAGACGTGGGTGGCGGTCTTGTAGGAAAGTGTTGCGCTTCCGTCGGTGTTTTCGGTGACATAGAGCCGGACAGGTGCTTCGATCATGGCTGGGGTCGAATGCGCCAATATCCGCACGGCAAAATCGTTGTTGAAAACGCCAATGACCCGGTTTCCGGGGATGGTGATACCACGGGCCGCTGCTGCCTTGGTCGGGCCTGCCTGTGTTACAACAATCAGACCCTCTTCCTTGGTTGCCGCGATCACGTCCTGGACGAGGGTTGGGAAATCCTTGGCCGATGGATGCACCGCCCACCCCTGTCGCGCCGCCATGTCACCACCATGGGCAAGACGGGGCAGGGCGATCAGCAGCAAAAGCGCGCAAACTCCGCATAGCGCGGCCAGTGTCAGGTGAGACCCGTTGCCGCGATCTGCTGTGATGGCGCGCGCCTGATGACCCGAGCGCCCCTTTGCGTCAGGTCGTTCTGCATTGGGTCGAACATCATGGAACATCGCTAACCTCCGCCTGCCGTCGTGTATGCCTGTATCAAACCTAGCTGGTTTGCGGTTGCGGCAAAATCACATTGCCGTTTGGGCGCGCAGGCAGGCCGGTTTGTCACGCGGCGCGGCGAAAGCCCTCGATCAGCTGTCGCAAGCCGATGGCCGCTCCGACCAGAATGGCCACAAATGTCACGGGGGCCGAGACCGCCAACAGTGAAAATGCACTCAGGCCTTGCCCGACTGTGCAACCCATTGCAATGACGGCGCCCGCCCCCATGATCGCGGCCCCTATGATCTGGCGGCGCAGTTCGCGGGGGTCATCACAGGCTTCCCACCTGAAATGCCCCTTGAGGAGCGATCCGATAAAGGCGCCGAACCAGACACCAGCCACCGACCCCACGGCAAAGCTGAGCGGGCGCAGGCTCCCGGTCATTGTCCAAAGAATGGTTTCGCCAAGGGGGGCGGAAAAGGAGTGTGACACGACGGGGACCGCATCAAACCCGGTGCGGGCGATGTAGGAGGTGCCAGCCCAGCCACTTATTACAGCAAGGGCAACCAGCGCGGCCCAGCCGATAGAGGATGGGGTTGCGATGACTTCACGGCTTTTGGCAGAGAATGCCAGGATGAGCGCTCCGATTATCAGACCGACGGCGGGAACGGACAGGCCTGTGATTGCTGACAGCTGTTGTGCAAGCCCCTGGGCGGTGTGGCTGGTGATTTCTTCCTGATGAAAGACCGCATCCCTTAGCGGCGCAAGCGGGCCCGTCAGAACCACATAGGTGGACACACCCATCACCAGTACGATCACAAAACTACGCAGATCCCCCCCGCCCAGTCGGGCAATCGCGCCATAACCGCACATGCCGGACAGCGCCATGCCATAGCCAAACATCAATCCGCCCAGAATGGACGCCATGGGCATCCAGCGGATCGCGAGATATTGCGACTGCACGGGATCCAGCCAGCCAAATGCGATCAGGGAGAAACTGCCGAGAATGGACAGGCCGATGGCCATGCCCCAGGTGCGCATGCGCAGGCTGCTTCCACCGTACAACAGGTCTTCGATCGCGCCCAAGGTGCAGAACCGGCCAAGCCGGGCAGCGAGCCCCAGCAGAATGCCTCCGAACAGACCGACAAGCGCCGTAAGATGCGCATCACTAAGGTGGTCTGTTGCAAAGGCGGGTATCACGTTTCTCAGCTGTCTTTGCAGAACAATTCGTAGACAACTTCGAGAATGCGGCGTGGGCGGTCATCGGCAAGTCGGTAGTAAATCGCCTTGCCCTCGCGGCGGGGGATGACGAGCCCCTCCAGGCGCAAACGCGACAATTGTTGCGACACCGCAGCCTGACGCGCTGACAGCAGCTCTTCCAGCTCGGTCACCGATTTCTCGCCCGAGACCAAGTGGCACAAGATCATCAATCGTCCCTCATGGCTGATGGCCTTGAGAAAGTTGGATGCGCGGGTGGCGTTGTCCACCATCGTGTCGAGATCTTCGGGTGCCATGTCGGCTGAGAACTGAGGCAGGGCCATGTCGTTTGTCTTTCCTGGTTCAACCATTGTGGTCAGCGGCAGTATCGGGCGCAGGCGTCGGGCGCTGGGCCGTCTCCGGGTCAAAGCTGGTGTGCTGCTGTAGCAGCTGTGTCAGCAGGGGCCAAAAGAAATCTTCGCCCGGGTAGCCTTCCAGTCTGGCCATCTCACGTCCCTGATCCACGATCAAGAAGGTTGGCGTAAATGTGACCCGCCGTGACAAGGCGACATCATCGGGCAGGGCACGCAGATCAGCCCGGCGCAGCGGAGCAAAGGCGCCTTCGGCTGTTTTGGGGTAGATCGGGGCGATTTCCTCGTTCCATCGGGCGCACCAGGAACAGCCGGGTTGCTCAACCATCAAAAGCTCTGCGGCCCATACCGGCGCCGTTCCCCCGATCGTTGCGCACAGGACCATAGCAGCAGTGGCCAGGCGGCGAGCGGTCTTGCGAAGCGGGTGAAACATCTTGAGCTGACCTCTTGCAGGGTTTCGGTTTTGGGCGGCGTGAATGGCCGCCGACTGCTAAAAGACATAGACCATTGCTGCCCAGAAGGTACGTTGATGACACAGCTACCAATCCAGATGGTCGTTGACGATGATCTTGTCGCTGTGCCTATATGTACTACAAAATTTGAATATGTGAATAGTGAAGCGTTTGTCACAGTGTGAGATCGCGGATTTGTCACGGCGGTGTCCGGGCAGCGGAAGGCGAGAGAGGGCAAGAGGGTCATGCTGGAAATTTCCCTTGCGGGGGCGCTCTTTGCTGGGTTGCTGAGCTTTTTCACACCCTGCGTCCTGCCGATGGTGCCTTTCTATCTTTCCTACATGGGTGGCTTGTCGATGGCAGAGCTGCGCGGCAAGGCCGTGATAGCCCCCGGTGCCCAACGCAGGCTTGTGCTGGCGTCCCTTGTTTTTGCCGCCGGGGTGACGACGGTTTTCGTGCTGATGGGAATGGGGGCGACTGCGCTTGGTCAGCTTTTTGGTCAGTATATGGATGTGCTCTCCTATGTGGCGGCGGTCATCTTGCTGGCATTCGGGCTGCATTTTCTCGGCGTTGTCCGTATTCCCCTGCTGTACCGTGAGGCCCGGATCGATAGTACCGCAGAGCCGTCGACATTGGCGGGTGCCTATTTGATGGGGCTTGCATTTGGGTTTGGCTGGACACCCTGTGTCGGCCCGTCGCTTGCGTCGATCCTGATGATTGCGTCTGGGATGGGGGATGTTTGGCGCGGCGGGGTGTTGCTGTTTGTCTATGGTGCTGCGATGACGACGCCGTTTGTTGTGGCGGCTTTGTTTGCAGGGCCATTCTTATCGTTCGTTTCGCGTCACCGGGCGGCCTTTGTGTGGGTGGAAAAGGGGATGGGCGTTATGCTGATCCTGTTTGCAGTGCTCATTGCCACAGGCGGCGTGCGTTACATTGCCGAGGCGATGATCCGCTGGTTCCCCGGATTCGCAGCCATCGGCTGATGTCTGTTGATCCGTGAAAAGCTGAGAGGAGTTGATCAGATGAAGCATATCTTTGCAGCAATTGTTGGCGCAGCCCTGGCTTTGCCTTTGGTTGGGCTGGTGGGCGACAGCGGGCGCGTTATGGCGGCGGAACTGGGGGACGATGGCCTGCACAAGGCGCCTTGGATGCGCGAGACGTTCAAGGACCTGCGGGAAGACCTGGAAGAAGCCAATAGCGAGGGCAAGCGACTTGCCCTGTTCTTTGAACAACGCGGCTGTGTCTACTGCACGAAGATGCACGAAACAGTGTTTCCGCATCCCGATGTTGCCAGCTACATCACCGAGAATTTCTTTGTCGTGCAGCTGAACCTTTATGGCGATGTCGAGGTCACGGATTTTGACGGAGAGACGCTCTCGGAAAAGGACATGGCGCGCAAGTGGGGCGTTCTGTTTACCCCGACGATCCTGTTTCTGCCACAGGAGGTAGGTGATGTTCCGGCCCCTCAGGCTGCGGTCGCAACAATGCCTGGGGCCTTTGGCGTGGGGACGACGCTTGATATATTCACCTGGGTGAACGAAGAGCGGTATGCGATTGATAACGGTGAAGATTTCCAGCGTTATCATGCCCGCCGAATTCAAGAGCGGGACAACGGATCGACAGATTGACGTAGGCCCAGAGTGGTGATCGTTGCCCCGGTTGATGCCGGGGTGGGACGCGCGCGTCAGGGGATTGCCGTGGCGAGAAATAAAAATTCAAATTAATGAATTTGATGTTGCGTTGCGCAGCGTGCCTCGCCTAGGGTAAGGGGCAGCGAAGCACGCCGACAGCGCGTGAAAAGCCAATGGGAGGAAACATGAAGCATATATCTCTGACACTGGCGGCGTGCCTTGTCGGCACGGTTGCGCTAGCGGGCGAGACCGCGCCCAAAGAGGTTGTCTACGACGAGTATGGCGCCGTTGAGACCTCGCTCAGCGGGGTGGCGGGTGATGCCGCAAGTGGTGCGCTGCTGGTTGGCGACAAGTCCAAAGGAAACTGTGTGGCCTGCCATCAGGTGAGCGCGCTGGCCGATGTGCCGTTCCACGGCGAGATCGGCCCGTCGCTTGACGGGGCTGCCGATCGCTGGAACGAAGCAGAGCTGCGCGGACTGGTTGCCAACGCAAAGAAGACCTTTGAGGGCACCATGATGCCCGCATTCTACAAGGTCGATGGCTATATCCGCCCGGGTGATGCCTATACCGGCAAAGCAGGTGCCGAACCGCTGCCGCCTATTTTGACGGCGCAGGAAATCGAAGATGTGGTCGCGTTTCTGGCGACCCTCAAGGAAGACTGACGCTTAGGGTCATTGCATCCCCAAGCGCCATCAACGTCAAAGGAGACATAAGATGGAGTTCTCTCGTCGCGACACGCTTGGCCTGGGCCTGGGCGCCGTTGCCCTGACCATGCTGCCGATGCCGGTGGTCGCTGCTGCGGACGACCGCATTGCCGAGTTTACCGGTGGTGCGGATATGGCTGACAGCGGTCTGACCCTGACAGCGCCGGAAATCGCCGAAAACGGTAACACCGTTCCGATCGAGGTGAGCGCACCGGGCGCAACTGCGATCCTGGTTCTGGCAACCGGCAACCCGGAGCCGGGCGTGGCGACCTTCAACTTTGGTCCGCTCGCAGCGGTTCAGGCGGCTTCGACCCGTATCCGTCTGGCAGGCACGCAGGACGTTGTTGCTGTGGCAAAGATGGCGGACGGCAGCTTTGCCAAGGCCAGCGCAACGGTAAAAGTGACCATCGGCGGCTGCGGCGGCTAAGCGCGAGCCGGTTTCAGGTTCGCCCCAATCAATTCAGGAGTTCACGACATGGCATCCGGTGTAAAACCCCGCGTCAAAGTCCCCAAGAAAGCCGCAGCCGGTGAGGCGGTCACCATCAAGACCCTCATCAGCCACAAGATGGAAAGCGGTCAGCGAAAGGACAAGGAAGGCAACGTCATTCCGCGTTCGATCATCAACCGCTTCACCTGCGAGTTCAACGGCGAGAGCGTGGTCGATGTGACCATGGAGCCCGCGATTTCGACCAACCCGTATTTCCAGTTCGAAGCCACGGTCCCCGAAGCAGGTGACTTTGTCTTTACCTGGTACGACGATGACGGGTCCGTCTACACAGAGCAAAAGTCGATCGCGATCGGCTGATCCCTTCCGGATCCATAGGCAAGCGCCCGGTCCGGCCATTGGTCGGGTAGGGCGACCACCCAAGGGAGGAAACACCATGAACAATAAGGCAATCACAGCAATTGCCATGGCGCTGGCCTTGCCCGCCGCCGCCTACGCAGAGGCGGATGACGACACGCTGGTCGTCAATGAAGAGATCGAAATGGTCACCAAGGCGGCGGCGCCAGCCCATCTTGCGGACGCTCTGGATGAAGTGATGTCTGGTTGGCATTTCCGCTCTGATGAGACACAGGCGTTGCAGATGGATGACTTTGACAATCCGGCGATGGTCTTTGTTGATCAGGCAATGGACACCTGGACCACGGTAGAGGGCAGCGCAGAAAAATCCTGTGCCTCTTGCCATGACGATGTCGAAGACAGCATGGCCGGTGTGCGCGCGGTCTATCCCAAGTGGAACGAAGCCGCAGGTGAGGTGCGGACCCTCGCCATGCAGATCAATGACTGCCGTGAAAACCAGATGGGCGCGGAAAAGTGGAAATACACCGGCGGCAAGATGTCTGCGATGGAGGCGCTGATTTCGGTGCAGTCGCGCGGGATGCCTGTCAACGTGGCTATTGACGGCCCGGTCCAATCCACCTGGGAGCAGGGCAAGGAGCTCTACTATACCCGGACCGGTCAGCTGGAGCTTTCCTGTGCCAATTGCCACGAAGACAACTATGGCAACATGATCCGTGCGGACCATCTTAGTCAGGGTCAGATCAATGGCTTTCCGGTGTACCGTCTGAAAAACACCAAGCTGAACACCGCGCATGCCCGCTTTAAGGGCTGCGTGCGCGACACTCGGGCCGAAACCTACAGCCCGGGTTCGGCAGAATTCGTTGCGCTGGAGCTTTACGTCGCCTCGCGCGGGAACGGTCTGTCGGTCGAGGCACCGTCTGTTCGCAACTGATTTTCGTGGCCCCGCGTCAGGCATGATGCGGGGCGCGCTTCCCTCTATTTCATTCAAACATGCGAATATATCGCGTGAAGCAGCAGAAAGAATAACCCATGATTTCGCGGCGTGATTTCTTGCAGGTCTCAATGGCGGCCTCCGCTCTTGTTGGGGCCTCTGGTTTTGGCAACTGGGCGCGGCTGGCAGCGCAGCAAAAACTGACACAGGATCAGCTCTTGCAGTTTGACACCTATGGCAACATCAGCCTGATCCATGTGACCGACATTCATGCGCAGCTGAAACCGATCTATTTCCGCGAACCTTCCATCAATCTGGGGGTCGGTGCGAACAAGGGTCATGTGCCCCACATCACCGGCGCAGACTTTCGCAAGGCCTATGGCATCGCGGATGGCAGCCCGTCCGCCTATGCGCTGACTTACAACGATTTTGCGTCTCTTGCCGAAGGCTATGGCCGGGTTGGTGGGCTGGACCGGGTCTCTACCATTATCAACGCGATCCGCGCCGACCGGCCTGATGCGCTTTTGCTGGATGGCGGTGACACCTGGCATGGGTCCTACACCTGCCATCACACCGAAGGCCAGGACATGGTCAATGTGATGAACGCGCTAAAACCGGATGCGATGACCTTTCACTGGGAATTCACGCTGGGGTCGGACCGGGTGAACGAGATCGTCGAAGGGCTGCCTTTTGCGGCTCTTGGCCAGAATATTTTCGATGCGGAATGGGATGAACCGGCCGAGCTGTTCAAACCTTACAAGTTCTTCGACCGTGGCGGCGCAAAGGTTGCGGTGATCGGTCAGGCGTTCCCGTACATGCCGATTGCAAATCCCGGTTGGATGTTCCCGGAATACTCCTTTGGGATCCGTGATGAGCATATGCAGGACATGGTTGACGAAGTGCGCGCCGCTGGCGCGGATGTTGTCGTGGTTCTGTCTCACAACGGGTTTGACGTCGACAAGAAGATGGCCGGTGTGGTCAGCGGTATCGATGTGATCCTGTCGGGTCATACCCATGATGCGTTGCCCGAACCGGTTCTGGTGGGAAAGACGCATATCATCGCATCCGGCTCCAACGGCAAATTCGTCTCTCGGGTGGATCTGGACGTGCGCGACAGCCAGCTGATGGGGCTGCGGCACAAGCTGATCCCGGTGTTTGCGGACGTGATCGCGCCCGACCCGATGATTTCCAAACTGATCGACGAACAGCGCGCGCCGTATGAGGCAGAGCTGGCAGAGGTGATTGGCCAGACGGATGAGCTGCTTTATCGGCGTGGCAATTTCAACGGCACCTGGGATGATCTCATCTGCGATGCGCTGCTGAGCGAGCGGGAGGCTGATATTGCCCTGTCGCCCGGTGTACGCTGGGGGCCATCCTTGCTGCCGGGCGATGACATCACCCGCGAAGATATCTGGAACGTCACCTCCATGAGCTACGGTGCGGCCTATCGCAATGAAATGACAGGCGAGTTCCTGAAGGTCGTGATGGAAGACGTGGCCGACAATATCTTTAACCCCGACCCCTATTACCAGCAGGGCGGTGACATGGTGCGGGTCGGTGGCATGGGCTATCACATCGACATCACCAAGCCGCAGGGCGAACGGATCAGCAATATGACATTGCTGAAGACCGGAGAAGCGATTGATCCGGCCAAGACCTATACCGTGGCTGGCTGGGCCAGTGTGAATGAAGGAACCGAAGGTCCGCAGATCTGGGATGTGGTCGAAAGCCACATTCGCAAGATGGGCACTGTCACTCTTTCCCCGAACAATTCCGTGCAGGTGTCGGGCGCATAAGCCCGGCACTCGCCAAAAATTTTTGCGCTGAAGAATTCACGAAAGTGAATTTTTCGATGTAAGGAGACGATCAGAAATGACTGATAAGACACATGACGCCAACCCGTCGCGCCGCCAGTTTCTGGCCGGTGCCGCTGCGGTTGGGGCAGGGGCGGTGGCGGGTGGCTCTGCTTCAGCTGCCACACCCGACCCGCTGATTACGCAGGTGCAGGACTGGGCCTCTGGTCTGGGGGACGGGGTAGATGCAACCCCCTATGGTCTGCCGATCCAATATGAAAGCGATGTGGTGCGTCGCAATGTGGAATGGCTGACGGCGGACACGATCAGTTCGATCAATTTCACGCCGATCCATGCGCTGGATGGAACTATCACCCCTCAGGGCTGTGCGTTCGAACGCCACCATTCCGGCGCGATAGAGCTGCGCAAGGAGGACTATAGGCTGATGATCAACGGCCTGGTCGACACCCCATTGGTGTTCACCTATGCGGATCTGGAACGCTTCCCGCGCGAAAACCGCGTCTATTTCTGCGAATGCGCGGCGAACTCCGGCATGGAATGGGCTGGCGCGCAGCTGAATGGCGCGCAGTTCACCCACGGGATGATCCACAATATGGAATACTCCGGCGTGTCCCTTCGGACCCTGTTGGAGGAGGCAGGCGTCAAACCTGAGGGCAAGTGGGTCTATGTGGAAGGCGCGGATGCGTCCTCTAACGGGCGGTCGATCCCGCTGGAAAAAGCGATGGATGACGTGCTGGTCGCCTTCAAGGCCAATGGCGAGGCGCTGCGCAAGGAACACGGCTATCCCGTTCGTCTGGTGGTGCCCGGTTGGGAAGGCAACATGTGGGTCAAATGGCTGCGCCGGGTTGAGGTCATGGACCAGCCGGTCGAAAGCCGCGAGGAGACATCGAAATACACCGATACACTCGCCAATGGGGTCAGCCGCAAGTGGACCTGGGAGATGGATGCTAAATCCGTCGTCACCAGCCCCAGCCCACAGGCGCCGATCACTCATGGCCCAGGGCCCTTGGTCATCACTGGGCTGGCATGGTCCGGTCGCGGCGCGATCGCTGGCGTTGATGTTTCGCTGGACGGTGGCAAGAACTGGCAGGAGGCGCGGCTGGCAGCGCCCGGTACTGGCAAGGCGCTGACCCGGTTTTACCTCGACATCAATTGGGATGGCTCCGAGATGCTGCTGCAAAGCCGCGCGCGCGACACGTCGGGCTATGTGCAGCCCACCAAGGCACAGTTGCGCGAAGTGCGTGGGTTGAATTCCATCTATCACAACAACGCCATCCAGACCTGGTGGGTCAAGGCAAACGGGGAGGCGGAAAATGTCGAGGTTTCTTGAAGTGTTGACGATACCCACTGAGAGCAGGCGGAACATTGTTGCAGCGGCTGTTTTATCTATGGCGGTTGCCTCGCCCGTTGCCGCAGAGAAATTCGGCCTCGGCCGTCCCGCCTTGCCGGAGGAAATCGCGGCTTGGGATCTGGACGTGGCGCCGGATGGCACCGGCTTGCCTGCGGGCTCGGGTGATGTGTTCACCGGCGAGGAGGTCTTTGCCGAGAAATGCGCGGTCTGCCATGGCGATTTTGCCGAGGGCGTGGGCAATTGGCCCAAGCTCGCGGGCGGGCAGGGCACGTTGGACCACGACGACCCGCTGAAGACAGTGGGCAGCTACTGGCCTTATCTGTCGACCACCTGGGACTATGTGAACCGCTCCATGCCGTTTGGCGATGCGCAGTCGCTGACGCCGGATGAGGTTTATGCCATCGTGGCCTACATCCTCTATTCCAACGATCTGGTGGATGACGACTTCGTGCTGTCGGATGCGACGTTTGCCGAAATTCAGCTGCCCAATGCAGATGGGTTCATTCTGGATGACCGTCTTGAAGCCGAGAAACATTTCTGGACGGACAGCCCCTGCATGGAAAACTGCAAAGACAGCGTTGAGATCACGATGCGCGCACGTGTTCTGGACGTTACGCCGCAGGAGGCCACAGCCGAGGAACCGCCAGCCGAGACCGGTGACGACGTTGTACTCGCCAGTGCAGAGACTGAGGCAGAGCCCGAAGCCACGCCAGAGCAAGCCGAGGTCGTTGCGCTGGATCCGGAGTTGGTTGCGAAGGGCGAAAAAACCTTCAAGAAATGCAAGGCCTGCCATCAGGTGGGTGAGGGGGCAAAGTCCAAAACAGGTCCGGTTCTGAACGGCATTGTCGGGGCCCAGGCCGGGGCGGCAGAAGGCTTTCGCTATTCCAAGGCGATGGTGGCCGCAGGTGATGCCGGTCTGGTCTGGAACGAAGAAGAACTGGCAGCGTTCCTTGCCAAACCCAAAGCCTACATGAAGGGCACCAAGATGGCCTTTGCCGGGCTGAAGAAGGACGCGGATATCGAGGCAATCATCGCCTATCTGCAATCTCACTCGCAGTAGCGGTAGACAAGGTCGTCTTGTGAACTTGGCCCCTCGGTCTGCGACCGGGGGGCTGTTTTATGTCTTTGACCTTTTGCTCTTGTTTCTGTTCAGGCCATCGGATAGCCACGTCGTCCTTCTTTTGGCGGATTTGTAGCAGGTGCCTTCATGACTTCTCCCAATACGCTCGGTATCGACTTTGGCACCTCCAACTCCGCTGCTGGGGTGGCGGTCAACGGCGCAGCTTGGCTGATTGAGGTGGAGCCGGGCGAAACCACTTTGCCCACAGCTGTTTTCTTTGATGTGGACACGCACAAGATGGTGATCGGACGGCGGGCAACGCGCGCGCTGATCAACGGCGATGAAGGACGTTTCATGCGCGCCTTGAAGAGCCTTCTGGGCACGCCTTTGATGCGGGAAAAACGCCGTCTGGGTGGCGAGTTGGTGGATTTCATCACTGTTGTCGCCCGATTTCTGGCCGATCTGAAATCCCGTGCCGAGGCCGCGACCGGCCAGACCTTCACCCATGCGTTGTCGGGGCGCCCCGTTCTGTTTCATAGCAAGGATGCAGATCGCAATGCGCAGGCAGAAGTGGATTTGCGGGCCTGCTATCTTGCGGCAGGTTTTGAAGACGTGCGGTTCATGCTAGAGCCGGAAGCCGCATTGCGTTCGGCGCAGGTCCACCCGGGCATTGGTTTGATCGTCGACATCGGCGGCGGTACCTCGGACTTTACAGCCTTTGACCAAAAACCGGATGGGTCCACCCGCATTCTTGCCTCACATGGTGTGCGACTTGGCGGCACCGATTTTGACCGACAGCTGAGCATCGATCATGTCATGCCGCTGTTGGGGCGCGGAACGGCGATCCGGAACACATTTGGCGATGGCGCATTGCCCGCCCCAAACCGTATCTTCAACGACCTCGCGACCTGGCAGATGATCCCCTTTCTCTACGCCGCTGACAGCCGCCGTGCGGCTGCGGACCTGCTGAAGAACGCTGTTGAGCCAGAGAAGCTTTCGCGTCTTGTTGCGGTGCTGGAAGATGAACTGGGCCATGACCTCGCGTTTGCGGTTGAACGCGGGAAAATCGCGGCCAATCAACCTGATAGGGAGGCTGCGGTCATTGATCTCAAGGTTCTGGAACGGGGGCTGTCTGTCCCGCTGAGCAAACCCGATATGATGGGCAGCCTTGCAGATGACGTGGCTGCGATCGGTGCATGTGCGGAAGAAACGCTGTCGCGCGCCGGTCTTGCGCCCTCGCAAGTGGAGCAGATCGTTTTGGTCGGCGGCTCTGCTCTTTTGGGGGCGGTTCAGTCGCAGATGCAGTTTCTCTGCCCTAATGCCGATTTGCGCTGTGACAATGCCATGACTGCGGTTGCCGATGGCCTGGCGCTCGCTGCGGCAGAGGCGTTTGCCTGATCTGGGCCTTCCAGCGGGGTTCCTTGTGCGCGCAACGCGCCCCTTTCAGTTCCAACCCTTGCGGAAGAAATGCGGGCTGGCGCCGAACTTGCGCTTGAACTGGCGGGAGAAATGCGTGGCAGAGTTGAACCCCGATGCGAGCGCGATCTCTGTCACTGACATGGAGGTTTCGTTCATCAGCGCAAAAGCGTGGCTGAGCCGCATGTCGAAGTACACATGCATCGGGCTTTGGTTCAGGTAGCGCGAGAACAGGCGTTCCAGCTGGCGTCTGGAAATATCGAGGCGGTCGCAAAGCTCAGCGATGGACAGCGGTTCTTCGATTGATTCCTGCATCAGTTGCAGCGCGTTCAGCAGTCGCTGATTGCGGCTACCGATTGCCACGGCATAGTTGGATTTCTGCGGCGTGCTTTGGCCGCCATTGCGGACGTGCAGGCACATGTCGGCCACGATAATGGCCAGCTGCTTGCCGTGTTGTTCTTCGATCAGGTTCAGCATCATGTCGGTTGCCGCATTGCCGCCGCCACATGTCATCAGCTTGTTGCTGATCTCAAAAATCCGGGGAGAGGGCAGGAGATCGGGGAACCGTTCGACAAACCCCGGTTGGTTTTCCCAATGCAAAGTAAACCGCTCCTGTCCAAGAAGCCCGGCTTGGGCGAGCGCAAAAGCCCCGGTACAGATCCCGCCGATGGAGCGACCAAATCGGCGTTCCCGTCTGAGCCAGTTCAAAACCGATTCATTTGCCGCATTCTGGGGCTCGACCCCTGCGCAAACAAAGGCTGAGGCTTCTGCCGGCAGCGAGCCCATCGGCAGGTCCGGTGTGATCGTCATCCCGTTCGAGCAGCGGATGGGCGCGCCATCGGGTGTCATCACATACCAGCGATAGAGCTGTGAGTTGGTTACCTGATTGGCAATGCGCAGCGGTTCAACCGCCGCAGCAACGGGCAACATGGTCGCCTTGGGCAGCAACAGGAAATAGAAGTCCTGCGTCTTGCCATGGAATGGGACATTCAGCTTGGCTGATGCCCCCTTCTGCACGAAATAGTTGTCGGTCATGTCAGGAGCCCGAAACAGGCCTGCTGGGGCAGGGGATCATTGATTTTCGACAAGTAAACCCTAGGGCCGCAGGTCAGCCAACAAATTGCGACCGCAAACCGACGTATTTCGACAGAAAGCGGGGCTGGACCACGGGCCCTGCGCAGGGCGCACGAATTTTTGCGCAAATTTTAACTGGTCTGTTGCCTGCAGGTCAGGATGGGGCAAATTCATTCGGCCCCCTTGCAGCCCAAATGTGGCGGCACTAAGACTCAGGTAACACCTAGTCGGCTATGGTGCCGACGTATTTGAAAGCAGGCAGGTCAAAATGGTCGATCCAAGAGAAACATACATGAACACGCTGGTGCCGATGGTGGTTGAGCAGACCAGCCGCGGTGAACGCGCCTATGACATCTTTTCGCGCCTGCTGAAGGAGCGGATCATCTTCCTGAACGGTCCGGTTCATGACGGGATGTCCTCTCTGATCGTGGCGCAGCTGCTGCACCTTGAGGCGGAAAACCCGTCCAAGGAAATCTCCATGTACATCAACAGCCCGGGTGGTGTGGTGACGTCTGGTCTGTCGATCTACGACACCATGCAGTACATCAAACCCAAGGTCTCCACCCTGGTGATCGGTCAGGCGGCTTCGATGGGGTCGCTGCTGCTGACCGCGGGTGAGCCTGGCATGCGTTTCTCGCTGCCGAACTCTCGTGTGATGGTGCACCAGCCCTCTGGCGGCTTCCAGGGGCAGGCCACTGACATCATGATCCACGCCGAAGAGACCCTGAAGCTCAAGAAGCGTCTGAACGAGATCTACGTCAAACACACCGGCCAGGATTATGACAGCATTGTTAACGCGCTAGAGCGTGACAACTTCATGTCTCCGGAAGAAGCCAAGGAATTTGGCCTCATCGACGAGATCGTCGAGAACCGCAGCAAGCTGGACAGCGACGGCAGCTGATAGGCGGTGCGAACTAGGGTGTGCCCTCCGGGCGTCAGGGCACACTTTGCGATTGTGGCGGCTGTGCCGGTGGCATAAGCTGTCAAGAATACGGGTGGCGCAGGAGGCGCATGCACGCCCCGGACGGAAAGGTAGACCATGGCAACGAACTCAAGCGGCGACAGCAAGAACACGCTTTACTGCAGCTTCTGCGGCAAGAGCCAGCATGAGGTGCGCAAGCTAATTGCGGGCCCAACCGTGTTCATCTGCGACGAATGCGTCGAACTGTGCATGGACATCATCCGCGAAGAGACGAAGGCCTCTGGCCTGAAGTCCACCGACGGAGTTCCCACACCAAAGGACATTTGCGAGGTTCTGGACGATTACGTGATCGGTCAGGCAATGGCCAAGCGCGTTCTGTCGGTTGCGGTGCACAACCACTACAAGCGTCTGAACCACGCGCAAAAAGCGGGCAACGACATTGAGCTTTCAAAGTCGAACATCCTGCTGATCGGCCCGACCGGTTGCGGCAAGACGCTTCTTGCCCAGACATTGGCGCGCATTCTGGACGTGCCGTTCACCATGGCGGATGCCACCACCCTCACCGAGGCGGGGTATGTCGGTGAAGATGTCGAAAACATCATCCTGAAGCTGTTGCAGGCATCGGAGTACAACGTTGAACGCGCACAGCGCGGCATCGTGTACATCGACGAGGTCGACAAGATCACCCGCAAGTCTGAAAACCCCTCCATCACCCGTGACGTGTCGGGCGAGGGCGTACAGCAGGCGCTGCTGAAGTTGATGGAAGGCACTGTTGCCTCGGTTCCGCCGCAGGGCGGCCGCAAGCACCCGCAGCAGGAGTTCCTGCAGGTTGACACAACGAACATCCTGTTCATCTGCGGCGGCGCTTTTGCGGGTCTGGACAAGATCATCAAACAGCGTGGCAAGGGCTCTGCCATGGGCTTTGGCGCGGACGTCCGTGAAGAGAGCGACGCAGGCGTTGGCGAGACCTTCAAGGACCTGGAGCCGGAAGATCTGCTGAAGTTCGGTCTGATCCCGGAATTCGTGGGCCGTCTGCCGGTTCTGGCAACACTGGAAGATCTGGACGAAGATGCGCTGATCACCATCCTGACCAAGCCGAAGAATGCTCTGGTCAAGCAATATCAGCGTCTGTTCGAGCTGGAAGATACCGAGCTGGACTTTACCGACGAAGCGCTGAGCGCGATTGCGAAACGTGCAATCGAACGCAAAACCGGCGCCCGTGGTCTGCGTTCCATCCTCGAGGACATCCTGCTGGACACCATGTTCGATCTTCCGGGCATGGAGAGCGTGGAAAAGGTCGTTGTCAACGAAGAGGCCGTGACCTCGGACGCGCAGCCGCTGATGATCCACGCGGATGCCGAGAAAGAGCCAGCCACTGCCGGCTGATTTCTCTCAAGAATTTTAGAGACATGGAAAACGGCATGGGATATTCCCGTGCCGTTTTTCGTTGGAAAGGACGAACAGGTGATCAAACGTATTTCTTCAGGCGGTGAGTTCGAGGCCAAGATCGGCTATTGCCGCGCGGTTGTTGCTGGCGGCTTTGTGCATGTGGCGGGAACCGTGGGGCAGGGCGACGATGTGGTGGCGCAATGCAAGTCGGCGCTCGAAACCATCGGTGCGGCCCTGGAAAAGGCTGGCGCGAGCTTTGCGGATGTGGTGCGCGTTAACTACTATCTGCCGGATGCTGCCGAATTTGAGCCCTGCTGGCCCATTTTGGCAGAAACCTTTGGTGACAACCCGCCTGCGGCAACCATGATCGCATGCGATCTGATCGATCCCAAGTTCCGGATCGAGATCGAAGTGACAGCACTGGCACCGGCCAACGACTGAATAGCTGTGCGATGGGCGTGACGTGCTGGGGATCAGAACTTTAGCACGTCAGCTTTCTGGGTATCTTCCCGGCGTTGCTTCATCAGTTGCTGCAGCGGGCTTAGCTGTGGTTCAGGTGACAGCCCGATGACTGAACGCACAGCATCCACAGTCTCACTTGCAGCTCTTGAGATAGGGTGGCGATCGGCTTGACTGTTGCGCACCAGTTTCACCCCGTTGGTGTCGTACCGATGGGTGACAACACGGTCGGTGCTATCGATCAGGTCGAGAACGGCGATGGACAGGGCCATCATTGAAACAAGCAGCGCTAGTGTACGCATGGGGCAGCTCAATCGTCATTTAATGAATTGCCAAGACTATGGCGCATGAATGTGGCCAGAATGTGTAATTGGCCAGAAGTTTTGCCAGTTCTTGCTCCCAGGGCGCAGGGTGTCTGGACCTTGGGATGAAATTGCGCCATATCAGAAGCGAAATTTTCGGAGGAACCGATGGGAATCCTGAACTCTATCCTGGGTGCCGTGACCTGGTGGAATGGCGCAACCCTGAACACACGTATCTTCACCGCCCGCAAGGGTATCAAAGTGGGTGAGGACGATCAGGGCAATGTGTTCTATCGCAACCACGATGACAGCCGTCGCTGGGTCATGTTCAACGGTGAGGTCGAGGCCTCGCGCATCAGCGCTGATTGGCACGGTTGGCTGCACCGTACTTTTGACGAGCTGCCAAGCGAGAAACCGCTGGCCCATAAATCCTGGGAAAAGCCGCATCAGGAAAACCTGACCGGCACCATGATGGCCTATGCGCCTGCTGGCTCCATCCGCGCAGGTGGTGCCCCCAAAGAGCGCAGCGACTACGAGGCATGGTCGCCGGAATAAGCTCCGGACGACCACAGTTTGCGGCGCCAGTGTTGAGGCGCCGTTTTCCTGTCCGTACCGGCAGGGTGATCTTCGCACAGAGGCAGAAGCGGCATGTCACACAATACCACTGAGGTTCTCGCAGGCGGTTTGGTTCTGGCCGCCGCCATCGGTTTTGCCGTTTACGCGGGTCAGGCTGCTGGTATTTCCAGCGGAGGGAGCTCTTATGAGCTGAACGCCTCTTTCCGCTCCCTCGAAGGGGTGAGCGTCGGTACGGATGTGCGGCTGGCGGGCGTGAAGATCGGGACTGTCACAGGCGTAGATCTGAACCCGCAGACCTTTCGTGCAGATACGCGGTTTTCCGTTCAAGACGGGATCGAGATCCCGGATGATAGTGCCATCGTGATCTCTTCCGAGGGGCTTCTGGGCGGCAACTTTGTCGAGGTGATGCCTGGTGGCTCTCCCTTCGCGTTTGAGCCTGGTGATGCGATCGAGGACACGCAGGGCGCGGTCAGCTTGATCTCTCTTCTGGTGAAATTCGTGGCCGGTAGCGGGGACGAATCCTGATGCGTCGACTGCTTGCCTGTTTTGCGGCCCTTGCACTGGGGGCAAGTGCGGCCCTCTCCCAGCAGGGGGATGCGGTGCAGGGTCAATCGGCCATTCTGCGTGGCTTGGATAAGGTGAACGGGCAGACGCAGGATCTTGAGGTTCCGGTCGGCAGCAGCGCGGAAATCTTTGGCGTCATCGTGAATGTGATGGACTGTCGCTACCCTGCGGACAACCCGACCGGCGATGCCTTTGCCTATCTCACAGTTCGCGACCCCAATGACGGCACCGTGTTTTTTGATGGCTGGATGATCGCGTCAAGCCCGGCGCTGAACGCTCTTGATCACAGTCGCTATGATATCTGGGTCATGCGCTGCACCAGCGCCTGAGGGCTCGGCACTGCTGCGGCGGTGAAATCGGCTTCAACTTCAAGCGCAGACGCAAGCTGGCGGCGATAGCTGGCGCGGCTGATTTCCACAGCGCCGAGGGACGCCAGATGGGCTGTCAGGAACTGTGTGTCACACAGGGTAAAGCCTGAGATCTCCAGCCGGTCGAGAAGATAGGCCAGGGCAATCTTTGATGCGTCGCGCCGTCTGGAAAACATGCTCTCGCCAAAGAATGCACCTGCCAGTGATACGCCATAGACGCCGCCGCTCAGATCTCCGTCGTGATAGATTTCCACTGAATGCGCATTCCCCTGCTCGTGCAGATCAATGTAACGATCGCGGATCTCAGGGTTGATCCAGGTCTCTTCGCGGTCCGCACAACCGTCAACCACGGCGGCGAAATCGTGGTTCACTCTGACCTCATAGTCGCCCTTGCGGATGGTTTTGGCCAATGAGCGGGAAAGGCGAAATCCACCAATCGGAAACACACCACGGCGTTTGGGGTCCACCCAGAACACCTCTGGATCGTCCCGGCTTTCCGCCATGGGGAAAACGCCGACAGAATAGGCGTGCAGCAGCAGGTCTGGGGTCAGGGTCATCATGGCGATAGGGAGTGGTCAGACGTTGTTGGGGCTGAGCATGGGTCAATAAGAAACGGGGCAGCCCAGTGGGCCGCCCCGTCATGCTAGTCAATTCCTCAGCTATTGCCGAGGTTGCTTTCCAGCCATTTTTCAAGCCAGTGAATGTTGTATTCACCGGTATGGATGTCTTTCTCTTCCAGCAGCGCGTGAAACAGCGGCACAGTGGTGTCGATACCATCCACGATCAGCTCACCCAATGCGCGGCTCAGACGGGCCAGCGCCTCGGGGCGGTCGCGCCCGTGCACGATCAGCTTTCCGATCAGGCTGTCGTAGTAGGGCGGGATCGAATAGCCATCATACAGCGCGGAATCCATCCGAACACCCAGACCGCCGGGGGCGTGATACTGGGTGATCTTGCCGGGGCAGGGCGCAAAGTTCGGCAGTTTTTCCGCGTTGATCCGGACCTCGATGGAGTGGCCGTTGATGACCAGATCGTCCTGGCCAAAAGACATCGGCAGACCAGCGGCAACACGGATCTGTTCGCGCACGAGATCGACACCAAAGATGCCTTCGGTCACAGGGTGTTCCACCTGCAGACGCGTGTTCATCTCGATGAAATAAAACTCGCCGTTTTCATAGAGGAACTCGATGGTGCCTGCGCCGATGTAGTTGATCTTGGCAACCGCATCCGCACAGATCTTGCCGATACGGGCGCGCTCTTCCTCGGTGATGCAGGGGCCCGGTGCCTCTTCGAACACCTTCTGGTGACGGCGCTGCAGAGAACAGTCGCGCTCACCCAGATGAACCGCCTTGCCCTTGCCGTCACCAAAGACCTGAATCTCGATGTGGCGGGGGGTGGTCAGGTATTTTTCGATATAGACTTCGTCGTTGCCAAAGGCGGCCTTGCCCTCGGCGCGGGCGGTCATGAAGGCCTGTTCCATGTCGGCAGCGGTCTTCGCCACCTTCATGCCGCGGCCGCCACCACCAGCTGTTGCCTTGATGATGACCGGATAGCCGATCTCTTCGCCGATCTTCTTGGCAGCAGCCAGATCAGGAACGCCGCCATCAGAGCCGGGAACGCAGGGCACGCCCAGTTCCTTCATGGTGTCTTTCGCGGTGATCTTGTCGCCCATGATGCGGATATGTTCCGCGGTCGGGCCGATGAAGGTCAGGCCGTGATCTTCGACGATCTGCACAAAGTTCGCGTTCTCGGACAGGAAGCCATAGCCGGGGTGGATCGCCTGCGCGCCAGTGATTTCACAAGCGGAGATGATCGCCGGGATCGACAGGTAGCTTTGCGTCCCGGAAGGCGGGCCGATGCAGACGGATTCATCGGCCATGCGCACGTGCATCGCGTCTGCATCCGCAGTGGAGTGGACCGCAACCGACTGGATGCCCATCTCGCGACAGGCGCGGATCACGCGCAGCGCGATCTCACCACGGTTGGCAATCAGGATCTTGTCAAACATGGCGGATCCTTACTCGATGATAACCAGCGGAGATCCAAATTCGACCGCTGCGCCGTCTTCCACGAGGATACGCTTGATCGTGCCAGCCTTCGGGGCCGGGATGTGGTTCATGGTCTTCATCGCTTCGACGATCAGCAGGGTATCGCCTTCAGCAACCTGGTCGCCCACTTTGACAAAAGTCGGTGCGCCGGGTTCGGGCTGGGTGTAGACGGTGCCAACCATCGGCGAGGTCACTGCGCCGGGATGGCTTGCCGGGTCATCCGATGCCGCGGGCGCGGCAGCAGGCGCCGCTGCGGCGGCAGGTGCAGCAGCGGGGGCCGCGGCAGGCGCTGCATAGGCCTGAACGGGGGCGGCCGGAGCAGCCATGATCTGGCGCGAGACGCGCACGTTCAGGCTGTCATCTTCGCCGTAGTCACGTTTTACCTGCAGCTCGGTCAGGTCGTTGTCGCGCAGAAGCTCCGCCAGTGCCTTGATGAAAGAAACATCTGCTTCGTGAGTTTTGTTTGTCATTTTTGTCCTCAGCCGGTTCCGACAGGCCCGCAAAGGCCTGCGGGCATAAGTTTTGATGGCGCTTATAGGGTATGCTTTACCACAAGGAAAGCACTCACAAGGCTGACACCAACATGGGCCGGGATGCGCCGGTTTGCAATCCGGTCCCTCAAATCGGGTCTCAAAGCGGCATGCCGCTCAGTTTTGCCACCAATTCCGGGAGTTTGCGGGCTGAGAACTTTTCCAGGAGATGCGCGCGATGGGTTTCTATCGTGCGGTAGGAAAGATTGAGCTCGGCACCGATCTCCTTGGCCGAGAGACCCCGGCAGGTCAGGATCGCAACGTCCCTTTCGCGGGGGGTCAGGGTGACGACAGGACGATCATCCGAGATGTCGGCGAAGGTCCAAACCCCTGTCCGGAAAGGCTCTTCCGTTGAAAGGGACCGTCCACGCACCCGGCACCAAAACAGGGTGCCATCGCGTCTGCGCATGATCCGTTCATCGTTGTATTGGCCCGATTTTGCGTCTTCTCGCTGCAGCCGATCGCCGATGCGCTGGAAATCCTCCTGGCTCGGGTAGAGTTCAGCGATGGGGACGCCCTCATAAGCGGAAGGCACGCCGCCGAATGTCTCTGCAAACTGGCGATTGCAGTGTTGGATGACGCGGCGGTCCAGTAGGGCGATGCCGACGGGGGCGAATTCAAATGCAAGATCGGTCATATGTGCAGATAAACGCTGGATCCAACCAAAGCCAAGCGAATCTCTTGGCAGGGATGACAAAGAAAAATGGGCCGATGCGCGCATCGGCCCGAAGTCAGCCAAGACCGGAGACCAATCCGGTCTGACGGGGAGTGTTCGGATCAGATGGCCAGATACTCTGCGCGCAGCTCTTCGTTTTCCAGCACTTCGGCAGCGGAGCCATCAAAGACGATGCCGCCGGTATCGAGGATCACGGCACGATCCGCCAGTTCCAGTGCTCGCACTGCGTTCTGCTCGACGATGATCGTGGTGATGCCCTGTTCCTTGATGTGCACGAGCGTCTTTTCGATCTCGTCCACGATCACAGGTGCCAGGCCTTCGTAGGGTTCATCCAGCAGCAGAACCTTGATGTCGCGCGCCAGAGCGCGGGCAATCGCCAACATCTGCTGCTCGCCCCCGGACAGTGTAACGCCCTCTTGCTTGCGGCGCTCGCCAAGGCGGGGGAAGAGCTCATAAAGACGCTCGATTGACCAGCCGATGGGCGGTGCAATCTGGGCCAGCTGCAGGTTCTCCTCAACCGTGAGGCCCGGAATGATGCGGCGATCTTCCGGCACCAGGCCAAGCCCGGCGGCGGATGCCTCGTGCGAGCTCATCTTGTGCAATGGCTGATGGTCGAGCCAGATCTCGCCCTTGGTCACCATGGGGGAACCGGTGCGGGCAATGGACCGCAGGGTAGATGTCTTGCCGGCACCGTTGCGGCCCAGCAGTGCAAGAATTTCACCCTCGTGGACGTTGAAGGACACGCCCTGCACGATGTAGCTCTCACCGTAGTAGGCGTGCATGTCCCAGATCGACAGAAACGCCGGGGCAGTGGTTGCGTGATTGGCGTGTTTGGAAAAGTCAGGTTTGACGTTCATTTTCGGTCTCCTTACGCCGACTCGCCGAGGTACGCTTCACGGACCTTCGGGTTGCCTTTGATGTTCTGGGGATCGTCTTCGACAAGGGGCGTGCCCTGGGCCAGAACAGTGATGCGATCTGCGAGCGAGAACACGACGTGCATGTCATGTTCGATGATCGCGATGGTGATGTCGCGTTCGTCAGAGATCTGTTTCAGCAGGTCGATGGTGTTGTTGGTGTCAGCGCGTGCCATGCCCGCTGTCGGTTCATCCAATAGCAGCAGGCGCGGCTCCTGGCTGAGACACATGCCGATTTCCAGGCGACGTTTGTCCCCCCGAGACATGGCCGCAGCATGCATATGCCGCTTGTCTGCCATGTTCATCTCTTCCAGCATATGTTCGGCTTTTTCCAGCACCTCTTTCTGATCCATGACCGAAGAGATGGCGTTCAGTTCAAATGCGCCGTCCCGTTTGGCAAAGCACGGGATCAGCATGTTTTCCAACACGGTCAGATCACCAAAGATCTCCGGGGTCTGGAACACCCGCGAAATTCCCATCTGGTTGATTTCGTAAGGGGCACGTCCCAGGACCGATTTGCCGTCGAACATCACGGACCCGGTGTCAGGGATCAGCTTGCCCACCAGGCAGTTCAGCAGGGTGGACTTGCCTGCGCCATTGGGGCCGATGATGGCGTGTACGCTGTTTTCGCGCACGCTCAGGTTCACTTCGGACAGGGCCTGCAGGCCACCAAACCGTTTGCCCACGTTTTTGACTTCAAGGATACCCATTGGTTTTGCTCCTTATTCCGCGGGTTCGGTTGTGCCGTTGGGGCGGCCGTTCTTGGACTTGCGCGCCTGCAACCAGCTGCGGATGCGCTGCCCGCCTTCGACCAGACCACCGGGCAGGAAGATCACGACCATCATGAACAGAATGCCGAGGGTCAGGTGCCAGCCTTTGCCGATGAAGGGATAGAGGATGGCGACGATGAAATCCTCAAGCCCGTCTGGCAGAAAGGCGAACCATTCGTGCAGGATCGTTGCGTTGATCTTGGAGAAGATGTTCTCGAAATACTTGATGAAACCTGCCCCAAGTACCGGACCGATCAGCGTGCCGGCCCCCCCGAGGATGGTCATCAGGACAACTTCACCAGATGCGGTCCACTGCATGCGCTCGGCGCCAGCCAGCGGGTCCATGGAGGCCATCAGGCCACCGGCAAGCCCTGCGTACATCCCGGAGATGACAAATGCTGCCAGGGTGTAGGGGCGGGTGTTCAGGCCGGTGTAGTTCATGCGCTGCTGGTTGGATTTCACAGCCCGCAGCATCATGCCGAACGGGGACCGGAAGATGCGGATGGCCAGATAGAAGGAGGCAATCAGCACCAGCGCGCAGAAGTAGTACCCGATGTTGAAGGTAAAGACCCAGCTGCCCAGCTCAAGATCAAAGCTGTCGCGCATTTCCATGCCGAACAGGCCCGGCACAGGAATGTTGCCTTCGGGTGTCTGGCTGGAGCCCAGAATACGCGGATCATCCAGCGCCAGCTGCAAGCCGGTTTCACCGCCCGTGATCGGTGTCAGAACCGAATAGGCAAGCGCAAACATCATCTGAGCAAAGGCCAAGGTCAGGATGGAGAAGTAGATGCCAGAGCGGCGCAGGCTCACAAAGCCGATCAGCAGGGAAAACAGGCCCGCCACGATGACCGACAGGATGATTGCGGGAATGACATTCATGCTCAGCAGTTTGAACATCCACACCGCCGCATAGGACCCGACACCCAGAAAGGCGGCATGGCCAAAGGACAGGTACCCGGTCAGGCCGAACAGGATGTTGAAGCCAATCGCAAAGATCCCAAAGATCACAAAGCGCTGCATCAGGTCAGGATAGCCCGCATTGAACTGCGCCATGGCGCTGCCTTCGGGGAAGGGGTTCAGGATAAAGGGTGCAAACAGGGTCAGAAACGCCACGGCAACCAGGAGAGTAAGATCGTTTTTTGTCAGGCTTTTCATGGCTTAGTCCTCCATCACACCCTTGCGGCCCATCAGGCCTCGGGGGCGGGTGAGCAGAATGATGATTGCGACCAGATAGATGATGATCTGGTTGATGCCGGGGATGATGTCGATGACCTCACGCATGGAGGCAAAGCTCTCGAGCACACCCAGCAGGAACCCTGCAAGCACCGCGCCAGGAAGGGAGCCCATGCCACCCACAACCACCACAACAAAGCTGAGCACCAGGAAGTCCATGCCCATGTGGTAATTGGGAGAGTTGATGGGTGTGTACATCACACCAGCAAGCCCCGCGACCGCAGCAGCGATGCCGAACATGATGGTGAAGCGCTTGTCGATGTTGATACCCAGAAGGCCAACAGTCTCGCGGTCGGCCATCCCGGCACGAACCACCATGCCGAAGGTGGTGAACTGCAGGAAGGCAAAGACGCCACCGATAATCAGCGTTGCAAAGAGGAAATAGATGATCCGCCAGTAGGGGTAGATGATCAGGTTGGGATCAAATCCGATGGCGGCCCCAAAATCAAAGGAGCCCTTGAACGCCGCGGGAGCGGGGGTCGGGATCGGGTTTGCGCCGTAGAAATACTTGATGACTTCCTGCAGCACGATCGCCAGACCAAAGGTCACGAGGATCTGGTCTGCGTGGGGACGCTTGTAGAAATGTTTGATGAGGCCACGTTCCATGACGACGCCGACCAGGATCATCACCGGGATCGCAAAGAGGATCGCTAGCGGAACAGCCCAGTCGATGATCGCATTGCCGGCCGCAATGCCAAAGATGTCATGCACATAGGGCACGTCTACCTTCAGCGGGTTGCCGAGAAAGTCGGTCTTGGTTTCGTCGATCACCGTATGGCTGAGTGTCAGAATGCGCGACAGGGTCACAGCGCAGAAAGCGCCGATCATGAACAGCGCGCCATGGGCAAAGTTCACAACACCAAGCGTGCCGAAGATAAGTGTCAGACCCAGCGCAATCAGCGCATAGGCCGAGCCCTTGTCGAGCCCGTTCAGGATTTGAAGGATTATAGCGTCCATTGTCCCACCCTTTGAGAGTGTGAGTGCGTAAAGCGATTGAAGCCGGAAGCGGCCAGATTGTGGGGAGCGGCAACGTGGGGCGGGGGCCTGTCAAACCGGGCCCGCCGCCCGCCAGTTCATGCAGCGCCTGACGGCGCCCGGGGGTTACGCCCCGTTGTTGCAGGTGCCGAGTGCACCGCCGGAGAACTGCGGATGATCAGGCGCATAAGTGACCTGCTCAACCGGGGTGACTTCGACGATTTCCAGAAGGTCGAACTCGGATGTCGGGTTTTCTTTACCCTTCACAACCAGCACGTCCTTGAAGCACTGGTGGTCTTCGGCGCGATACAGCGTCTTGCCGTTGCCCAGACCGTCGAACTCATAGCCTTCCAGCGCTTCTGCCACCGCACAAGGCGCAAAGGAGCCTGCACGCTGCACAGCGTCAGCATAGAGCAGGGTTTGCACATAGCAGGTGTGCGCAGCCTGGCTCGGCGGGAAGCCGTATTTGGTACCGAAGGAGCGCACAAAGGCCTTGGAGCCTTCGTCTTGCAGCGACCAGTGCCAGTTGGTGGAACCAAAGATGCCCTTCACGTTGGCGCCCGCACCTTTCGCCATCAGGCGGGAGTAGAGCGGAACAACGATCTGGAAGTCCTTGCCGTTTACCTGCTTGTCGCGCAGGCCGAACTGCACCGCGTTGGTGAGAGAGTTCACCATGTTGCCGCCGTAGTGGTTCAGAATCAGCGTATCGGCGCCCGACTGCAGGACCGGAGCAATGTAGGACGAGAAGTCGGTCTGGGTCAGCGGGGTTTTGACCGCCGCAACAGTTTCCCAGCCCATCGCCTCGGTCGAAGAGCGGACAGCTTCTTCTGTGGTGTAACCCCAGTTGTAGTCCGCTGTCAGGTGATAGGCCTTACGGTCTTTGCCGTACGCGTTTGCCAGCACCGGTGCCAGGGCTGCGCCCGACATGTAGGAGTTGAAGAAGTGACGGAAGCCATTGGCGCGTTTGTCTTTACCAGTGGTGTCGTTGGAGTGCGTCAGGCCCGCCATGAAGATCACGCCCGCCTCTTGGCAGAGCGCCTGCACGGCCACGGCCACACCAGAGGACGAACCACCGGTGATCATGACAGCGCCGTCTTTTTCGATCATCGACTTGGCAGATGCGCGTGCCGCGTCCGATTTGGTCTGGGTGTCGCCGGTGACGTATTTCACCTCTTTGCCCAGGATGCCGTTACCCTGCAGCGCCTTGGAGCTGAAGGTGTTCAGCATACCGCCGTCGCCGCCACCGTTCAGGTGTTCGATCGCCAGCTGATACGCGCGCAGCTCGTCTGCGCCTTCGTCGGCATAGGGGCCTGTCTGGGGCACGTTGAAGCCCAGCGTCACGCTGCTGCCGGTGGGTTCGTTGGTATACGCATGTGCGCTTTGCGCTGTGAAGATCGTCGGCAGCGCCAGGCCGGAACCGGCAAGTGCACCGGTTTTCAGCAGGCCGCGACGGCTTACGTCAGTCTTGGACATGTAATCCTCCCTAGTGTGTAACGACGGCAGCAGCTCCTCACTTCCGCTGGCGTCAGCACGTTTTCGTGCAAAACCAGTATGTGGGCGACCTGTAAAATCGCGCAATAAAACCCTTGAAATGCTGGTTTATTCTGTAAACAAATGAACAGAAGGTCGGGTGTTTTTGTAAATAAACTTATGTTGCGATGCAGAAACCCCTTGATGCGTAGTGGTTTAGGGAGTGCAGTCCGCGATGGGACGGGACACATTGACAGGCAGCCGGATCCGCGAACGCAGATTGATGCTGGGCTTGCGTCAGGCAGAGTTGGCGCGTCAGGTGGATATCTCTGCCTCCTACCTTAATCTTATCGAACACAACCGCCGCAGAATCGGTGGCAAGCTGTTGGTTGATCTGGCCCGCGTTCTGGCGGTCGAGCCTTCGATGCTGACCGAAGGGGCCGAGGTTGCATTGTTGTCGACCCTACGCGAAGCCGCCGCTGCGCTGTCGCGCCCGGTTGCTGAACTGGATCGGGTGGACGAATTTGCAGGCCGTTTTCCCGGCTGGGCAGAGGTGCTCGCGCATGCGCAGAAACGGATCAGCAGTCTTGAACAGACTGTCCAGACGCTTTCTGACCGGTTGACGCATGACCCCCATCTGGCCGCGTCCCTTCATGAGGTCCTGTCCACTGCGGCCGCGATCCGCTCCACCGCGTCGATCCTGGCGGAAACCGGCGAACTGGAGGCCGAGTGGCGCGACCGGTTCCACAAAAACCTCAATGAAGATTCCCAACGCCTTGCAGAAAGCAGCCGGGCATTGGTGAATTTTCTGGACGAAGGCAATACGTCCGCTGACCGTCGCGGCGTCCCACAGGAAGAGGTTGAACGCTTCTTTCTCGAGGCGGGGCATCACTTTGCGGAACTTGAAACCCCAGATGCTGCGGCGCAGGAAGTTGCGTTGCAAACTTTGATAGAGGAGAGCGGCGCGCTGGTCGCAGATGCCGCCCGGACAATCGCACGCGAGGCTCTGCGCCAGTATTGCGCGGATGCACGCGCCCTGCCGCTCGCCGCCCTGTCCGATGTCCTGAGCGAACATGGCAGCAACCCGTCTGCGATTGCGCGCGCCTTTGGCGTCGATCTGCCCACTGTCCTGCGCAGGCTGGGGGCATTGCCGCCAGAGGTTCTGGGGCAAGAGGCCGGGCTGGTTGTCTGCGATGGGTCCGGCTCGATCCTGTTTCACAAACCCGTCGCCGGGTTTGCATTGCCCCGCTTTGGCGCGTCCTGTCCGCTTTGGCCGCTGTACACCGCGCTTTCACGGCCGCAGCAGCCAATTCACCGGGAGGTCGTTCAACAGGGGCGCAGCTCGGTTGGATTTGACTGCTACGCCGTTTCATGGCCCCGGTTGAGCGCGGATTTCGACCGCGATCCGCTCTATCACGCTGTCATGCTGATTCTCCCCAAGCGGGAGGCGTCTGAGCTTGCGCAATCAGTGGGTGCGAGCTGCCGGATATGTCCGATGGCTGCCTGCGCAGCCCGGAGAGAGCCCTCGCTGCTCAAGGAAGGGTTTTGACAGCAGCGTAATCCCGGCGCTACTGTGGCTGCAGGGAAGGAGGCGCCGCCCGGAAGGAATTCCGGAGGGTTGCGGCGTATGGGAGGATAATCAACAAGATGGGCAGGCATGTTGTTCTCGTCGAAGACGAGCCGAATATTACGGAAGCAATCCGGTTTCTGCTGACCCGCGATGGCTGGAAAGTTGACAGCCATGCGGATGGGGCCGATGCGGTTGATGTGATCCGTGCGGCCAAACCGGATCTGGTGATCCTTGACCTGATGCTTCCCGGCAAAAGCGGTCTGGAAATCATCAAAGAGCTACGAGATAGCGATGAGCTGCCCGGCTTGCCCGTGCTGATGCTGACCGCGCGTGGCCAGCTCAAGGACCGGGAAATGGCCGAGCGGGCGGGAGTTACCCGTTTCATGACCAAGCCCTTTTCGAACACAGAGGTGCTGACAGCTGTGCGTGACCTGCATGCCCAGGCCGGTCTGAACAGGGCCGCTGCCGGTGGGCGCGAAGGGGAGAGGACGGATCTGGCTGAGCGGGCCGGACAGGGATGATCCGCGGCGATGGCGCCGAAGGGCAGGGTGAAACCACCGCGCCATTTGTCGCGCGCAAGACCTATCGCCGCCGACGGCTCATGGATGTTGCCCGGCTCCTGCCCATCGTCGGCGCAGTGTTGTTTGCCATTCCCCTGATGTGGCCGTCACCAGACCCTTATCCAGCCCCTGACAGCATGGGCGGAATGCCTTTGTCGCGTGCGATGATTTATGTTCTGAGCGTCTGGGCAATGCTGATCCTCGCCAGTTTCGTCTTTGGGCTAGCGGTGCGGCGATGGGCCGATCATTGGACCGGTGTCAACGAAGGCCCGCAGGAGGGGGGCGGGGACTGATGGCGTCGCTCAATGTGCTGGCGGTGGTCTGTCTTGGCTATGTGGCCCTGCTGTTCCTTGTGGCCTTTCTTGCCGACCGTATGGCCAGTCGCGGCCACAGCGCGCGCTGGCTGCGATCTCCTTTGGTCTATACGCTGTCCCTGTCGATCTATTGCACCGCCTGGACGTTTTATGGCGCGGTTGGATATGCGGCGCGATCGGGTCTGGAATATATCACGATCTATCTGGGCCCAACATTGGTGATGATCGGCTGGTGGTGGGGCCTGCGCAAACTGGTGCGGATCGGTCGCAGCCAGCGAGTAACCTCTATCGCGGATCTCCTGTCCGCGCGTTATGGCAAATCCAACCTCTTGGCGATTGGTGTGACCATTCTCGCCGTGATCGGGACCACCCCCTATATTTCCCTGCAGCTACAATCGATTACACTTTCCTTTGCGATTTTTGCAGAGGCGGATCCACTGCGCAGCGTGAACGAGACGCAGACGGTTTTCTGGGTCGCGCTGGGGCTTGCGGTGTTCGCCATCCTGTTCGGGACGCGGAACCTTAACGCAAATGAACGCCACCACGGGGTTGTGACGGCTGTTGCGCTTGAAGCGGTGGTCAAGCTGGTGTCGCTGCTTGCTGTGGGGGTCTTTGTTGTTTGGGGGATCGCGGGGGGGCTTTCGCAGACCTTGCAGCGGATCGATGCATCCAGCATCGGGCAATGGCAGGTCGATGGCGGGCGATGGGCGGCGATCACCTTTTTGTCTGCGGCAGCCTTTGTGTGCCTGCCGCGTATGTTTCAGGTTATGGTCGTGGAAAACGAAGACGAGCGGCATCTGCGCATCGCGGCTTGGGCGTTTCCGCTCTATCTGTTGCTGATCTCAATCTTTGTGGTCCCGATTGCAGCCATCGGTCTGGAGTTGTTGCCGCAGGGATCAAATCCTGACCTCTTTGTGCTGACGCTGCCCTTGGCCGAAGGGCAGCAGGGGCTTGCGGTTTTGTCCTTTATCGGTGGATTTTCTTCTGCGACGTCGATGGCGATCGTCGCAGCGATGGCTCTGTCTACCATGGTGTCAAACCACATCGTCATGCCGATCTGGTTGCGCTGGCAGGAGGTGGGGGCCTCTGTCTCCGGTGATGTGCGCGATGTTGTCTTGCTGGCGCGCCGCCTGTCGATCGCGGGGATCATGGCGCTTGGTTATCTGTATTACACGATATCGGGTGGCGGCGCGGCACTGGCTGCAATTGGCCTGATCGCCTTTGCTGGCGTGGCGCAGATGTTGCCAAGTCTGGTTGGCGGTTTGTTCTGGCGCGGCGCCACGCGAGCGGGGGCTCTTGCGGGGCTTACAGTTGGTTTTGCTGTTTGGTTGTACACGATGCTGCTGCCTGCCCTTGGGGGCGGGGTTCTGCCGACCCGTATTCTGGCCGAAGGATTGTTCGGTATTGGTTGGTTAAAGCCGCATGCGTTGTTCGGAATCGAGGGCCTTGATGCAACTGTGCATGCGGTCCTGTGGTCGATGCTGCTGAACACCGGCGCTTTCCTGATCGGATCCCTGGCCACCTTTCCCAGTCCGCTGGAGCGCCTGCAGGGCGCGCAATTTGTTGATGTGTTTGAACATTCTTCGGGACCACGCGGCTGGCTTGGCTCGGTTGCTCAGGCCGAAGACCTGATGATCATGTCCCAGCGTATCCTTGGCGCAGGCGAGGCGCAGCGCTTTTTTCAGGCAGAGCTGGCCCGGCAGGGCGGTCGCGGTCCCTTGCCTGAACCTACGCCTGCATTTCTTGAGCGGCTCGAACGGGAGTTGAGCGCCTCTATCGGCGCTGCTGCTGCCCATGCCATGGTGGGGCAGATCGTTGGCGGATCGTCCGTCTCCGTGCAGGATCTGATGGCAGTTGCGGACGAGACGGCGCAAATCCTGGAATATTCCAGCCGCCTTGAAATGCAATCCGAAGAGCTGTCAAGAACGGCGCGCAAGTTGCAGGAAACAAACGAGAAACTCACGCAGATCTCACAGCAGAAGGATGCGTTTCTCAGTCAGGTCAGTCATGAACTGCGCACGCCCATGACCTCGATCCGGGCGTTCTCTGAAATTCTGCGGGACGCCGATCATCTGAGCGCGACAGACCACACGCGCTATGCGGGGATCATCCATGATGAAGCCCTGCGACTGACCCGGTTGCTGAATGACCTTCTGGACCTGAGCGTCTTGGAAAACGGGCAGGTGACGCTGAATTTCAGCGCTGGCCGTTTGGGGGATGTTCTGGATCACGCGGTGGCGACTGCGCTGGCGGATGGCAGCGCGGACCTGCGGGTTCTGCGCGATGACGCAACGGACGATCTGAGGCTTTCCACCGATCTCGACCGGCTGTCTCAGGTCTTTATCAATCTGATCGCCAATGCAGAGAAATACTGCACTGCAGAACAGCCGCAGTTGCGGATTGTCGCGCAAGAGAGCGGTGACTGGCTGTTCATTGATTTCATCGACAATGGTGCGGGAATCCCCCCGGAGTACCGGACCACAATTTTTGAGAAATTTTCGCGGGTTAGCCCGGAACGGGCTGGCGGGGCGGGGCTCGGACTTGCGATTTGTCGCGAGATCATGCAGCGCCTTGGCGGTGATGTGGGCTACCTTGCGGGACAGGAGGGGGGCGCGTTCCGGGTGTCCCTGTCGCTGCGGCGGGAAATTGCTGCCTAAGCGAAGGTTTGTAAAGTTTCTGGTAACCATTTCTGCGTTAGACATAGGGCAATGCGGCGCGAGAGGGGCAGGCTCATAACCTATGTCGGACACAGCTAAGGACACGGCAGCACATGGCGGCGGCGGGGTAATTGCCCGTAAACTGGCCGCCACGAAAGAGGGCAAAGGCGCGCTTACCAGCTCGCTGACCCTCAAGGCGTTGCGCCGCTCTATCGCGCGTGCGGCAGCCGATTTGTGCGATCTTCCCGTTGCCGTTCTTGCCGCCCGGCAGGCCAATCGCGTACCAGAGGATCTGGCCGCGCATCTGTCTGACAAACACCTCCTTGTTGTTCTGGATGGACCTGCCGGACGCATTGGTGCGGCAACGCTGGATGCACCGCTGGTCACGGCTCTGATTCAGCAGCAAACCATGGGACAGGTGCTGGGCAAGGCGCCCAGCGAACGCCACTACACACCGACAGACGCCGCTATGGTTGCGGATTTTCTGGAACGCACCTTCGGCAAGGTCGTGTCCATGTTGTCGGGCCAAAAGGATGAGGTGATCTTTTCCGGCTACCGGTTCGGGGCGCAGGTCGAAAACGTCCGCAGTCTGGTGCTTGGGCTGGAGGCAGAAGACTATCGCCTGATCGATCTGACTGTTGATCTGGCTTGCGGCGCGATGCAGGGGAATATGACCCTGATCCTGCCGGAACCCACAGCGGAGGATCTGGGCAAGGCAAACGGAAGTCAGCACGCCGGTCCCTCGCTTGGCAGCAATCTGGGCGCGATGCGGGCTGAGCTGCAGGCGGTTCTATGCAAGATGCGTGTGCCCGCAAATGCCTTTACCTCCCTTGCCAAGGGGGATCTCTTGCCGCTGGATCAGGCCTATCTCTACGAAACGGAAATGGTCGCAATCAGTGGTCAGGTCATCGCTCAGGGCAGATTGGGCCAGATGAACGGTGCGCGCGCGGTGCGCCTAACGGACCCAAAGACCAAGTTGGTGAGCGAAACCGCTGCAGATGACACTGCATTCTCGACCGACATGGGCGGGGCGCCCCACGCGCTTGAAGATGACGCCCCAATGCTTGATCTCTCGGTTGCTGCGGATGGTTTGCAGGATCCGATGGATACGCTCGGTGGTGATCTTGGCGGCGGCCTTGGCGAGCCCATGGCTGGCATGGGCGATCTTGGCGATCTCGGCGCTGACTTCGAAGCGGAGTTTGGTGGCGACCTAGGCGGTGACCTGGGCGGTCTGCCTATGGGTGGCGGCCTGGGTGATGGAATGGGCGATGCGCTTGGCAGCGATCTGCCGGATCTTGGTGCTCTGCCGATGGGCGACGGGCTTGGGGATTTTTCGGCCGAGCTGAACGAAGACGAGGTGTCGGAACTCGCAGGTTTGAATACCGGAACCTGACACCAGCGGCGCGACGTGCCACAGGTTCAAGAAAAAAGCAGGCCAAACTGGCCTGCTTTTTTGTCAATGGCTTACGCGGCAAAGCTCGTGTGTTGTTCGCCGCTGGACCGTTAGCCGTTTTCGGCCTTTTGCACCGCAACTGCGTGCAAGGTGGGGCGCAGACCGTCCAGCTGGTAGCCGGCATTTGATGTGGTGTTCAGGATGTCATCGACCTCCATCTCTCCCGCCTGACCCAAGGCCCAGACCACAGAGCAACGCGTGCCAGACGCGCAGTAGGCAAAGACCGGTCCGTCGGAGTTCGCAATCAGCTCCTTTTGGCGGCCAACATTCTCTGGTGTCATGGTCTGATGGGTCAGAGGCAGCACCTCAAACTTGAGGCCAAGCTCTTTGGCAGCGGCGCCGATTGTCTCGGCCTGATGGCTGGGCGGAACTTCCTCATCAGGACGATTGCAGATCACGGTGGTAAATCCAGCCTCTGCGATTTGCGGCAAGTCTTCGACCGAAATCTGCGGCGAGACGGCATAGCGGGGGGTCAATGTGCGTGCATCCATGACGTATCTTTTAGGCCTTTGCTGCGGTGTGGTCTAGCCGCTGAACGACCGGAGGCGCCGCAATCATGCCTGCTGCCATCGCAATCATGAACACAATTCCGCCAGTGCCCCCGTAGCTGAGCGACGCCATGGCAGGACCGGGGCACAAACCGGCCAGGCCCCAGCCCATGCCGAACAGGACCGAGCCGATAACAAGGCGGCGGTCAAGTTCTTGACGGGGCGGTGTCGGAAAACTGCCACCAACCAGGGGACGGCGACCGCGGGTCAGTTGCCAGGCGATTGCCATCGGAATGATGGCCCCGCCCATGACAAACGCAAGTGTCGGATCCCAATTGCCAAAGATATCAAGCCAACCCTGAACTTTGCGGGTGTCTGTCATGCCGGACAGAAACAGGCCCAGCCCGAATAGGCCGCCAGCGGAAAATGAAAGAACGAGACGCATCAGATCAGGCTCCAGACTTGGCGCAGGACGGCGAGGGTCGCGGCGCCTGCGAGAATATAGATGATGGTGGCGATCAGGCCGCGCCAGGACAGGCGCGAGATGCCGCAAACCCCGTGACCGGAGGTGCAGCCGTTTGCGATCCGCGTGCCAAGACCCACAAGCAGGCCTGCGATCACGACGACGGCCAGGTTAGGCGTCAGATGGGTCTGTGCCTCCGCCGAGGTGAACACGACCGCGATCATCGGGATCAGGACAACCCCGGCGATAAAGGCGATCCGTTCCGCCGTATTGCTGCGGCCGCTGCCGTCCAGCAACCCACCAAGGATGCCGCTTGCGCCCATGATGCGGCCATTACCCAGTAGAAAGACGGCACCGCCAAGGCCAATCAGCCCTCCACCGATGAGCCCCCAAATCCAGTCTGTTTCCATATTTATAATCCTTTGCCCGCAAGCCGCCGGTTGTGACCGATACTCGCGCTATGGGTGTTCTGCCCCGCCAGTCAGAACGGGACAGGGGGCTGATATTGCGATCAAATTTTGTTGATCGGGACCTTTAGAAAGACATCGCCCTGTGCATCCGGTTCGGGCATCTGGCCTGCGCGCATATTTACCTGCAGCGAGGGCAGAATGAGCCGTGGCATGGCCAGTGTCGCATCCCGCGCATCGCGCATCGCAACGAACTCTTCGACCGGGCGACCTTGCCCGATGTGAACATTCAGGGCTTTTTGCTCTCCTACCGTGGTTTCCCAGGCAAATTCGTCACGCCCCGGTGCCTTGTAGTCGTGGCCGACAAAAATCCGGGTCTCATCTGGCAGGGACAGGATTTTCTGGATCGACTGGAACAGCGCCTCGGAGGAGCCACCGGGAAAATCGCAACGCGCCGTGCCGAAATCGGGCATGAACAACGTGTCGCCGACAAATGCCGCATCGCCAATCACATAGGTGAGACAGGCCGGAGTGTGACCGGGCGTATGCATCACATCGCCACGCATCTGACCGATGTGAAAGCTGTCACCGTCCTTGAACAGCGCGTCAAACTGGCTGCCGTCACGTTGGAACTCCGTGCCTTCGTTGAACACTTTGCCAAAGGTGTCCTGAACCACAGTGATATTTGCGCCAATCCCGATCTTGCCGCCCAACTTATCCTGCAGATAGGGCGCCGCAGACAGGTGGTCAGCGTGCACGTGGCTTTCGAGGATCCAGTCAACCTTCAGGTTCTGCTCTGTGATCCAGGCGATGATCTCATCCGCGGACCGGGTGTCGGTCCGGCCTGCTGCGTGATCAAAATCAAGCACGGAATCCACAATGGCGCAGGCTTGCCCTTGGGGCTCCTGAACGACGTAGGAGACGGTATTGGTCTGCTCATCAAAAAACGCTTTTACGAGGGGCGTCATGTTTGGTCCTCCTGGCTACGGGAAAAACATATTACTGAAAATGAATATGTACAAGCCCAACCGTTAAAATTCCTGAGGTCATCGTCACAATGGCGCGCCACCGGTTTCAAATCCGCGGGTTTCACGTTAGGGTTGATTTATCTCAAGGTGACGTGGCGGAAATTGTGCCAGACTGCTGCTGTGACATGGTGGGTCACAGGGCAGACACGCGGGAGGGTGTTGTCCCGGTCTCGCGGGGTTGGCTGGCAGGCCAGCCTGATGACCACGTCACGGGGGCGGCAAAGGACAAAGCAGCCTTGCCGCTGGTGAAAATGGGAGGAGATGACATGACCAAAGTCGATCAAACACTGATGTTGGCCGCCGAAGGGCTGGAACAGCGCATTCTCGGCTCGCATCGGGCGGACAGGCTGTCGTTGCGGGCAGATTTTTCCAAGGCGCTGTCGCGTTTGCGCGCCAGTGGTGCGCGGGTTCCCATGCGAATGGTCCGCCTTGACCAGATGCTGAGCGAGGAAGCCGCGGAAGATATGTTCGACAATATGCCGGTTTGATCCCGGCGCCGTTTAATCCCGACGGCGTGCAATCAGCGTGGATTGTCCGGATAGAGATGACAGGCAGGCGTCGGCCGATTGGGGCGCGCCTGCGTGTTGTCTTGTCTGAAGTTACGCGCCGAGTGTCAGCCCGAGCATGACCAGCATAAGGCCGATAACCGACAAAAACAGCGCGCCGAGATTATAGGGCAGAACCCCTTGGATCACTGCGCGCAGCTCTTCGTCTGCAAGTTTCTGACGCTTGGCGCTGGCAACGCGCACGACGCTCCAGATCAGACCTGCCAGGCCGACAACAGAAAGGGCTGCACCAGCCCAAACCAGAAGTTCATACATCGCGTTCTCCGATGATCGATCCGCCGGGGCAGGCGGTGTTTTCCTTCGGTCTGCGCCTATCCGATTGTCAGCTGCAGGGCAAGGCTGCGGGCATCCGCCGCCTGCGGCGCATCACTGCTTGCGGCAGGCGGTGTGCAATTGTATCTGAGAGGCCAACCTGATTTTCCACCAATGCTGACGGAGCCCACGATGGATATGACCGAAGACGAAAAAAGCGACAGCTACCGTGTAACCGCGGGCGAGCTGCGCCAGTTTATCGAACGCTTCGAGCGTCTTGATGCGGAAAAGAAAGAACTGGCCGATCAGCAAAAAGAGATCATGGCCGAAGCCAAGGCGCGTGGCTACGACACCAAAGTCATCCGCAAGGTGATCGCGTTGCGCAAGCGTGACAAGGACGACATCGCCGAAGAAGAGGCGGTCCTTGAGATGTACAAGGAAGCGTTGGGTATGTGATCGACCGTTTGGTCGGGATCACCGCTTCCATGACTGCGGTCCCAATGGCCCTCTGCCTCGGCAGGGGGCTTTTTTGTATTCTTTATGTTTGTATATTTTAAGCTTGAAGTAATTTTGTTTCTGGCTGATATTGCCCCAACAGTGATTGCGCGCTTTTGCGCCGAGGACAGGAGCCCGATATGCCAACAGTGAATGTGCACCCAGATGGCTGGAAACCGGCCAAAGGTTACGCCAACGGGATGATCGGCGAGGGGCGCATGCTGTTTGTCGGCGGGCAGATTGGCTGGAATGCCAATCAGGAATTCGAAACCGACGACTTCATCGGCCAGATGAGCCAGGCGCTCGAGAATATTCTGGCCGTGGTCAAGGAAGCGGGGGGAGAGGCCAGCGATATCACTCGGCTGACGTGGTATGTCACCGACAAGGCAGAGTATCTGGCCCACCAACGTGAAGTTGGCGCGGCCTATCGCGCTGTCATGGGCTATCATTTCCCGGCGATGACAATGGCCGTGGTTGCCGGGCTCGTGGAAGACCGCGCCAAGATCGAAATCGAAGCCACAGCCATGATCGCCTGACGGGCCGTCAGAGCCCTCAACAAACCTGCATTCGAACCGTCCTTCACTGCCTGCGTAGAGCGGGTGGTGGGGCGGTTTTTTTGTGATTTCAGGTCAGCAATACTGACGTTGTTCTGCTGGCGAAATACAGCGTTTGGGGCGGAAACAGCGGGTGGCAGTTGACCGCCCATAATCTGAGCAAGTCGTTTTTTATTATAGGTTTCAATTTCTTGCGCTGATTGGCTGGCCGCATCGCGGCAGAAATCTCGCCGTTCAAAAATTTTACCAGTTGATAAAAAATCAAACTGTGGCAGTCTTGATTCCATAATAAAACACATCCAGGGAGACACCCAATGGCGACCAGCCATCAGGCATCCGGCATCGAAGCGGGACGTTTGTCCGCCTCGGAGATCGCCGATAACTTTGGTGACTTGCACCCACAGTATGAGGCGCACGAGGCAGCAGTGGCGGCGGATCGCTGCTATTTCTGCTACGACGCGCCCTGTATGACAGCATGTCCGACATCCATCGACATTCCGCAGTTCATCCGTGAAATTCAGGCGGGCCACCCCGAGAGCGCGGCCAAGACGATCCTGGAGCAGAATATTCTGGGCGGCATGTGCGCGCGGGTCTGTCCGACCGAAACTCTGTGCGAGGAGGCCTGCGTTCGTGAGGCCGCCGAGGGCAAGCCAGTCGAAATCGGCCGACTTCAGCGCTATGCGACGGATACGCTGATGGAAAAGGGTGTACACCCTTTCAGCCGCGCAGAAGCGACCGGCAAGAAAGTCGCCATTGTCGGTGCTGGGCCAGCGGGCCTGTCAGCGGCGCACCGGCTGGCGATGTTGGGCCATGATGTTGTGGTCTATGACGCAAAATCCAAGGCAGGCGGCCTGAATGAGTTCGGGATCGCTGCCTATAAATCGACCAACGATTTCGCCGCGAAAGAGGTCGACTGGCTTCTGCAGATCGGTGGCATCACCATGGAGTACGGCAAGAAACTTGGCGCTGAGCTGAGCCTTGATGCGCTGAAGGCGGACTATGACGCTGTTTTCCTGTCGATCGGTCTGGCCGGGGTGAATGCCCTGCGCGCCGATGGCGAGGACAAGGACGGTGTGCGTGATGCAGTCGACTTTATCGCGGAACTGCGTCAGGCGGATGACCTCACCAACCTCGCTGTCGGGCGCAATGTCGTGGTCATCGGCGGTGGGATGACGGCTGTTGACGCGGCGGTTCAGTCCAAGCTTCTTGGCTCAGAGAATGTGACCATCGCATATCGCCGGGGCCGTGACGCCATGGGCGCGAGCCGGTTTGAACAGGATCTTGCAGCGACCAAGGGCGTCAAGCTGATGTTCAACGTCCAGCCGGTTGCAATCCACGGAAACGGCGCTTGTGCGGAAATCGAGCTGGAATACACCCGCAGCGAAGGCGGCACGTTGACCGGAACCGGCGAGACCGTGCGGATTGCAGCGGATCAGGTCTACAAGGCGATTGGTCAGACCCTTGAGGGGCAACCGGATGCGCTGGCGCTTGAAGGGCGCAAGATCAAGGTCGACGAAAATGGCCGGACCTCAGTCGAGGGTGTCTGGGCCGGGGGCGACTGCGCATCAGGCGGAGAAGACCTCACAGTGACCGCCGTAGCCGAGGGCCGTGACGCGGCCATGGATATCCACGCCAGCCTGATGGGCTAAGCCAGCCGCGGGGCCGGATTGGGCCCTGCGTTGCCAGTGTAAGGAACAGACAAATGGCTGATTTGACAGCAGATTTTCTGGGGATCAAATCCCCGAACCCGTTCTGGCTCGCCTCTGCGCCGCCGACGGATAAGGAATACAACGTGCGCCGCGCCTTTGAGGCCGGCTGGGGGGGCGTGGTCTGGAAGACGCTCGGCTCTGAAGGGCCGCCAGTCGTCAATGTCAACGGTCCCCGCTACGGCGCAATCTGGGGTGCGGATCGTCGTCTGCTTGGGCTCAACAATATTGAGCTGATCACAGACCGCCCGCTGGAGGTGAACCTCGAAGAGATCACCCGCGTGAAAAAGGACTATCCCGACCGCGCCATCATCGTTTCGATCATGGTGCCCTGTGAAGAGCAGGCCTGGAAGGACATCCTGCCGCGTGTCGAAGCAACGGGCGCAGATGGGATCGAGCTGAACTTTGGCTGCCCTCACGGGATGGCCGAACGCGGCATGGGCTCTGCCGTGGGGCAGGTGCCTGAGTACATCCAGATGGTCACGGAATGGTGCAAGAAATACTATTCCAAGCCGGTGATCGTGAAGCTGACACCGAACATCACCGACATTCGCCACCCTGCGCGCGCAGCCAAGGCGGGTGGTGCGGATGCCGTCAGCCTCATCAACACCATCAACTCTATCGTTTCCGTGGATCTGGACGCAATGGCGCCAGAGCCGACCATCGGTGACAAGGGCACGCATGGCGGCTATTGCGGCCCGGCGGTCAAACCGATCGCGCTGAACATGGTTGCGGAAATTGCCCGCTGCCCGCAGACCCATGGTTTGCCGATCTCTGCCATTGGTGGTGTCACCACCTGGCGTGACGCGGCCGAGTTCATGACCATGGGTGCTGGCAACGTGCAGGTTTGCACTGCGGCGATGACCTATGGCTTCAATGTGGTCAAGGAGATGATCTCTGGCCTGAACCAGTGGATGGATGACAAAGGCTACAAGACGCTGGACGATTTCGTTGGCAAGGCCGTGCCGAATGTCACTGACTGGCAGTATCTGAACCTGAACTACGTTGCCAAAGCCAAGATCAGCCAGGACGACTGCATCAAATGTGGCCGGTGTTTTGCAGCCTGCGAGGACACCTCGCACCAGGCCATCGCCATGAGCGAAGATCGTGTCTTCACCGTCAAGGACGATGAATGCGTGGCCTGTAATCTCTGCGTCAATGTCTGCCCGGTCGAAGGCTGCATCACGATGGAGCAGGTGCCAGCGGGTCAGATCGATGAACGCACGGGCAAGGTTGTGTCCGACGAATACGCCAACTGGACAACCCACCCCAACAACCCATCCGCTACAGCCGCGGAGTGATCCCTCGCGCCCCTTCGGGGGCGCGTCTTTTCACACTGTGCAGACCTGTTTGGAAAAACCCATGCGACGCGCCTTTGCCGAGGCGCGTCGTTTGCATTTGAACGCGGTGTTTTGGGGGATCGAAGGGTGCTGATTTCAGATCTTGGGCGCTGGTGTCAGCATGCGGCGAAACATCTGCTCCAGATGCGCAGGGGCGGCATCAAAGGGGTCTTCATCCCCCATCAGCGTGCGCACCTGAACATCAAAATCCGCATAGTGCTGGGTGAGAGACCAGACCGAAAACAGCAGGTGTTTCGGGTGGGTTCTGTTTAGCTTTCCATCTGCCATCCACCCCTCGATCAAATCTGCCTTTTCCTCAAGCAAGGGTTTGAGATCCTTGGATAAGGTTTCCAACATTCGAGGTGCGCCCTGCACGATTTCATTGGCAAAGAGACGGCTTTCACGGGGGAAATCGCGGCTCATCTGCAGCTTGCGCTGAACATAGGCGAGAAACTCTTCCAGCGGATCGCCCTGCGGATCAATGGCGCGCAGCGGATCCAGCCAGGTGTCAAGAAGGCCTGACAGAAGCTCCGTGAAAATCGCCTCCTTCGACGGGAAGTAATAAAGCAGGTTGGGTTTGCTCAAACCGGCTGCGCGGGCGATTTGGTCGACGGTAGCACCGCGAAATCCGCTGGTGGAAAACACCTCAAGCGCGGCCTCCAAAATGGTGGCGCGATTCTTTTTCTGGATGCGGGTCGGGTTGCGGTCTTTGGGCATCGGTCTCTTGCGGCAGTGTCAGGGGCCATCGCGAGCACGGCACGCCTGAATTTCGGTCAACCTTTGAACAGGTTGGGGGTTTTCTTGTTCAGTTAGACGCAATTTCTTGACTGAATGTCCACCCGTGATAGCGTGAGTTTGACCAGTTGGTCAAATCATGACCAGCGTTTCAAAGCCACCGATAAGGCGCAAAGCCAAGATGACCCGACAAAAAGCCGGGCAACAGGGAAGGAAGCTGAGATGACGTCGCTTGGACAGAATCTGAAAATCAATGGCGACAGGCTGTGGGACAGTCTCATGGACATGGCAAAGATCGGCCCCGGTGTCGCTGGTGGGAACAACCGCCAGACCCTCACCGATGAGGATGCCGAAGGCCGTGCCCTGTTCCAAAGCTGGTGCGAAGCCGCAGGCTGTACCATGGGTGTTGATACCATGGGCAACATGTTTGCCACCCGGCCGGGCGAAGACCCCGACGCGTTGCCGGTCTATATGGGTTCGCATCTCGACACCCAACCAACCGGCGGTAAATACGACGGCGTCCTGGGTGTCCTTGGCGGGCTGGAAGTGGTGCGCACACTCAATGATCTTGGCATCAAGACAAAACACCCAATTGTTGTGACCAACTGGACCAACGAAGAAGGCACGCGATTTGCGCCTGCCATGCTGGCCTCTGGTGTTTTTGCAGGCAAGCACAGTCAGGATTGGGCCTATGCCCGCGAGGATGCAGAGGGCAAGTTCTTTGGCGATGAGCTGAAGCGCATCGGCTGGGTCGGTGATGAAGAGGTTGGCGCGCGCAAGATGCACGCGATGTTCGAGCTGCACATCGAACAGGGCCCGATCCTGGAGGCTGAGGGCAAGGACATTGGCGTTGTGACCCACGGGCAGGGCCTGTGGTGGTTGCAGTGCACCGTGACCGGCAAGGATGCGCACACCGGCTCCACCCCGATGAACATGCGGGTCAACGCAGGCCTTGGCATGGCGCGGATGACCGAAGCGGCCCATCAGATCGCAATGGCACATCAGCCCCATGCGGTGGGGGCGGTCGGCCATTGTGACGTTTATCCGAACTCTCGCAATGTGATCCCCGGCAAGGTGGTGTTTACGGTCGATTTCCGTTCGCCGGATCTGGAAAAACTGACTTCCATGCGAAGCCAGTATGAGGCGAAAGCCAAGGAAATTGCAGACGAATTGGGCCTTGGGCTTGAGATCGAGCCGGTTGGCCATTTCGATCCCGTCACCTTTGACAAAGGGTGCGTCTCGGCGGTGCGCTCGGCAGCAGAGCGGTTGGGTTACAGCCATATGGACATCGTCTCTGGGGCGGGGCACGACGCCTGCTGGATCAATGATCTGGCGCCCACGGCCATGATCATGTGCCCCTGCGTTGATGGTCTCAGCCACAACGAGGCCGAAGATATTTCCAAGGAATGGGCTGCCGCAGGCACCGATGTCATGCTGCATGCGGTTCTGGAGACAGCGGAAATCGTGGAATAGGGGCATCGCCTCGGTCGCCTTTGGCGGCTCCCCCGGCAAACACGGACCAAAAGAGTTCCGGGCCGGGGGATACTCATAAAAATGCGGCAATGACCGCGCTCTCACAGGGAGAAGAGACATGACGAAAGTCATCAAGAACGGCACGATTGTGACCGCTGATCTGACTTATAAGGCAGATGTACTGATCGAAAACGGTGTCATCACGCAGATCGGTCAGGGGCTGCGGGGCGACGAAGAGCTGGATGCGACCGGGTGCTATGTGATGCCGGGCGGGATCGACCCGCACACCCATCTTGAGATGCCTTTCATGGGGACCTACAGCTCGGATGATTTTGAATCCGGCACCCGCGCGGGTCTGGCTGGCGGGACCACGATGGTTGTCGACTTTGCGCTGCCCAACCCGGGCGAGAGCCTTCTGGACGCGCTCAAGCGTTGGGACAACAAATCCACCCGTGCCAACTGCGACTACTCTTTCCATATGGCCGTGACCTGGTGGGGAGAGCAGGTCTTTGACGACATGAAAACCGTCATCGAGACGCGCGGCATCAACACCTTCAAGCATTTCATGGCCTACAAGGGCGCTTTGATGGTCAACGATGACGAACTTTATGCGTCGTTCCAACGTCTTGCAGAGCTGGGTGGCATTGCGATGGTCCACGCCGAAAACGGCGATGTCGTGGCAGAGCTGTCGGCCAAGCTGCTTGCAGAGGGCAATACCGGCCCCGAAGCACATGCCTATTCGCGCCCACCGCAGGTAGAGGGCGAGGCGACAAACCGCGCGATCATGATTGCCGATATGGCTGGCGTCCCGCTTTATGTCGTGCACACCTCATGCGAAGAAAGTCACGAGGCCATACGCCGGGCACGTATGCAGGGCAAACGCGTCTGGGGGGAGCCGCTGATCCAGCATCTCACCCTGGATGAAAGCGAGTATTTCAACCAGGACTGGGATCACGCCGCCCGCCGGGTGATGTCACCGCCGTTCCGCAACAAGCAGCACCAGAACAGCCTCTGGAACGGCCTGCAGTCCGGCTCTCTGTCTGTTGTGGCGACAGATCACTGCGCCTTTACGACTGATCAAAAGCGCTATGGCGTGGGTGATTTCACCAAAATCCCCAACGGGACCGGCGGTCTCGAGGATCGGATGCCGATGCTGTGGACACATGGTGTGAACACCGGTCGCCTGACGCCCAACGAATTTGTGGCGGTCACCTCCACCAATATCGCCAAGATCCTGAACTGTTATCCCAAGAAAGGCGCCGTCTTGGTTGGCGCTGATGCGGACCTGGTGGTTTGGGATCCGGAAAAAACAAAGGTCATCTCTGCCGAGAGCCAGCAGTCCTCTATCGACTACAACGTCTTTGAGGGACACGAGGTCAAAGGTCTGCCGCGCTTTACCCTGACGCGGGGCCATGTTGCGGTGCATGACGGTGAAATCCGCACCCAGGAAGGTCACGGTAAATTTGTTGAGCGCGAGGCCAACACCACCGTGAACAAGGCGCTGAGCACCTGGAAAGAGCTGACCGCGCCGCGTCCCGTAGAGCGGACCGGCATTCCGGCAACAGGTGTGTGAGACTTCGAACGGGCTACCAGGGATGGTGGCCCGTTTTTTCATCACACTTGTGCGAATTTAAGGCGAAGACATGAATATGGAAACGACACCCCAGGCTCTTGAGACCCAGGCCGGCGATTCCGGGATCTCTGCTCAGGCATCCGTCATCGAGGCCAAGAACCTCGACCTGACCTTTCAAACCAACGACGGGCCGGTTCACGCCCTCAAGGATGTGAGCCTCAACATCAATCGTGGCGATTTTGTTTCGTTCATCGGCCCATCCGGTTGTGGCAAGACGACATTCTTGCGCTGTATCGCCGCGCTTGAGCAGCCGACCGGTGGGACATTGACCGTGAACGGCATGACCCCGGATGAGGCCCGCAGGCAGCGTGCCTATGGCTATGTATTTCAGGCTGCCGGGCTTTATCCGTGGCGCACGATTGCCAAGAACATCAAGCTGCCTCTGGAAATCATGGGCTATTCGAAGGCGGAGCAGGACAAGCGGGTTGAGCAGGTTCTGGATCTGGTCGAATTGTCTGGCTTTGGGGGTAAATTTCCCTGGCAGCTGTCCGGCGGCATGCAGCAGCGGGCCTCGATTGCGCGCGCACTGGCCTTTGATGCCGACATTCTCCTGATGGATGAACCGTTTGGCGCGCTTGATGAAATTGTGCGCGATCACCTGAATGAACAGCTGTTGAAGCTGTGGGCGCGCACAAACAAGACGATCGGCTTTGTGACCCATTCCATTCCGGAGGCGGTGTATCTGTCGACCAAGATTGTCGTGATGTCCCCGCGGCCGGGGCGGATCCATGACGTGATTGACAGCACATTGCCCAAAGAGCGCCCGCTCGACATCCGTGACAGTCCGGAGTTCATCGAAATCGCCCATCGCGTGCGCGACGGCCTGCGGGCGGGGCATGGCTATGACTAGGGCAAGACACAAATTCTGTCATCCCACCAAGGGGAGGCCGCTGTCATGAAGAGCCTGACTGCAATCCTGACAGTTGTCGCCGCCATCATTGGGCTTTGGTATGCGGCCTGTGTTCCCATGAACATCAAGGGCGTTCTGGATGCGGCCGAACGGGCAGGGGCCGAGGTAACCCCCGCCACCGCACGAGAGCGGCGCGACATGGGAGAGTTCGGACTGGTCGCTGGCAACAGTTTTGCCATTGCAGACACGTGGGTCCAGGATCGGCCCCGCCTGCCAGCGCCTCATCAGGTGGCCGTTGAGCTATGGAACACCACGGTCGAGAAGAAAATCACGTCAAAACGCAGCCTGATCTACCACGGCCAGGTAACCCTTTCGGCAACCCTTCTTGGGTTTGCTATCGGTACTGGTCTTGGCATTCTGCTGGCAGTGGGGATTGTGCATTCCAAGGTGATGGACATGTCGGTGATGCCCTGGGCGATCGTCAGTCAGACCATCCCGATCATTGCACTGGCTCCCATGATTATCGTCGTGCTCTATTCCATCGGAGTGCAGGGCCTTTTGCCAAAGGCAATCATCTCGGCCTATCTCAGCTTCTTTCCCGTTGTTGTAGGTATGGTGAAGGGGCTGCGCAGCCCGGATCACATGCAGCTTGATCTGCTCAAGACCTATAACGCCTCGACGGCTCAGGGGTTTTGGAAACTGCGTTTGCCGTCCTCCATGCCATATCTGTTTGCCTCCCTCAAAATTGGCATTGCCGCCTCTCTGGTGGGGGCCATCGTTGGTGAGCTGCCAACCGGTGCGGTTGCAGGCCTTGGCGCGCGTCTTCTGGCGGGCAGCTACTATGGGCAGACGGTCCAGATCTGGTCCGCGCTCTTTGCGGCGGCACTGCTGGCGGCGGCGCTGGTCGCATTGCTGGGGGTGATTGAACGTGTCCTTCTCGGGCGCATGGGGGTGCGGTCATGATGTTGGTTTTGCTTGCCGTCATCGTGTGGTGCGCGGGCTGGTGGGTGAATTCCCGCCTTGCCAATAGCCCACAATCGCAAACCCGCCTCGTGCAGCTGTTGGTGCCCGGAATTTTCGGCCTCACCATCCTGCTGGTTTGGGAGCTGCTGGTGCGCGGTCTGGATGTGTCGCTGGTGATCTTGCCCGCACCATCCGTGATCGCCGCGCGGTTTGCCGAAAGCCTGCCGATCCTTTGGGCGGATTTCATGCAGACCATCGTCAAGGGGGCATTGTCCGGCTATGTGATCGGCTGCGGTGCTGCCTTGCTCACCGCCGTTGCCGTGGATCGAAGCGACTTTCTGCGTCGGGGGCTGTTGCCGGTCGGGAACTTTGTTGCAGCGCTCCCGATTGTCGGCACCGCACCGATCCTCGTGATGTGGTTCGGTTTCGATTGGCAGTCCAAAGCGGCGGTTGTTGTGGTGATGGTGTTCTTTCCTGTGCTGGTAAACACCGTCGCAGGCTTGCGTGAAACCGACCAGATGCAGCGCGACCTGATGCAGACCTATGCCGCAAGCTACTGGCAGAGCTTTTTCAAGCTGCGCCTGCCTGCGGCCCTGCCGTTCATTTTCAACGGTCTGAAGATCGCCACGACGCTTGCACTTGTTGGGGCGATCGTTGCGGAGTTCTTCGGCTCACCCACCGTGGGAATGGGGTTCCGGATCTCGACCTCCGTGGGGCAGTTGGCACTGGATATGGTCTGGGCAGAGATCCTCGTCGCCGCCCTTGCCGGCTCTGCCTTTTACGGGGGGATGGTGCTGATCGAAAAGACACTGACCTTCTGGCACCCGTCGCAAAGAGGATAAAAACACCGCCCGCCCGATTGGTTTCGGGCGGGTTAACTTGTTGGTCTATGTGGCTGAATAAGATGGAAAAACCATAAGGACACATCGCCCAATTCATAAGCAAGCGCCACGGCCGCATGACAGAAAAGACAGAAAGATCTTTGTTTGCAGGCGGCCTTGGCGCAGAGTTTTCAACATAAGGACAACAGGGAGTCTGACAATGAAGAATGTGCTCACAGCCGCCGCCATGGCACTGACAACAGCAGGTGCCGCGCAGGCCGCGGATGAGGTGAAGCTGCAACTGAAATGGGTCACGCAAGCGCAGTTTGCGGGCTACTACGTCGCGCTGGATCAGGGCTTTTACGAGGCCGAAGATCTGGATGTGACGATCCTGCCCGGTGGCCCCGATATCGCCCCCACCCAGGTGATTGCAGGCGGTGGCGCCGATGTCACGGTAGAGTGGATGCCCGCCGCGCTGGCCGCGCGTGAAAAAGGTCTGCCGCTGGTCAATATCGCGCAGCCCTATAAATCCTCGGGCATGATGCTGACTTGCTGGAAAGACACCGGCATTTCTGCGCCTGAGGATCTCGCCAACCGCACGTTGGGGGTCTGGTTCTTTGGCAATGAATTCCCCTTCATGAGCTGGATGAGCCAGCTGGGCATTTCCACCGAAGGCAAAGGCGAGAGCGGTGTGGAGGTCCTCAAGCAGGGCTTTAACGTCGATCCGCTGTTGCAGCGTCAGGCAGACTGCATCTCGACCATGACCTACAATGAATACTGGCAGGTCATCGATGCAGGCGTCAGCCCGGACGAGCTTATCACCTTCAAATATGAAGACCAAGGTGTCGCAACGCTTGAGGATGGTCTCTATGTTCTGGAGGACAATCTGAAGGATCCGGAGTTCGTCAACAAGATGGAGCGCTTTGTGCACGCCTCTATGAAGGGCTGGAAATGGGCCGAGGAAAACCCGGACGCCGCGGCTGAAATCGTGCTGGACAATGATGCCTCTGGTGCACAAACCGAAGAGCATCAAAAACGCATGATGTCCGAAGTGGCCAAGCTGACCGCAGGCAGCAATGGCGCGCTGAGCGAGGCGGACTATCAGCGCACTGTCAAAACGCTTCTGGATGGCGGGTCGAGCCCGGTCATCACCAAGGAACCGGTTGGCGCCTGGACCCACATCATCACCGATGCTGCCCTGAAGTAACCATTTGGTTTCATAACAATCGCCAGAGCGTTCTTGCTCTGGCTGGCCCCGTCCGCAGCAGTGCAGGCGGGGTTTTTCGTTGCAGCGCGAGGGGCGCAAAACAGAAAGGCAAACTGGTTAACCTTCAGTTAAAAGTTGATGCACTTTGGTTTTCACCCCTTTAAATTGAAAATCCTGTGCTAACTTCTCTTCATAAGACGATGGGGTGTCTCGATTTTGTTTCGGTTCTCGACCAGAGGGAGGGAGCATGGCTGTGTGGGAAGACACTCAACTGTTGCTGCGTGGGCAGGACCTGCGTCAGATGCTGGCACTGGGGCATCGGGTTGACCGGGTGTCCCATCCGGGCGGGGCATACCGCCGCTTCGACCCAGACAGCCAGACGTGCTGGCCGCTTGCCGATCTTGCTGCGGCAGCGCAGGTCAGACGCCAAGCCAGCCGCAGCAAGGCAGAGCAGGTCTTGATCCTCTATGATGCGTCAGAACGTGCGGGCATCATTGAGCTGCGCAAACGGCTCTTGTTGGAACACGCCCATGTTACGGCGGTCGCGGTGGATGTTCTGGGCGATCTCGGGCATGCGGATCTGGTGCAGGCCATTGCGTCTGGGTTCGATTGGGTTTTGATTGGCGCGCAGAAGGAGCGGGAGAACAAGCAGGCCCAGTTGTCAGAGCTCGCCCTTGCACGCTGTTTCGGGATCGAGGACAGGGCGGAGCTGTTCCGCTCGACGACCCATCTTGAACATATTCTTTTGCGGGTGGTCGGCACGCGCGCGCCCCTGTTTCGCAATGTCGGTGCGACCGTTGCGCCGGGAAGCGGGACAAGGCGACATGACGGGTTGCGACAGTTTGCAGGCAAGATGGGGCTGGAGGCCGACCAGATCCCACTGCCAGACAACGCCCCTTACGGCACGCTCAAACTGGATGCGACCCGCTGTGAGCATTGCAAGGCCTGTACCTGGATCTGCCCGACCCAAGCGCTGAAACTGGAAGATGCGGATGTCGGTCTGGTGCTGGCAGAGCCGGACTGCGTGCAATGCGGTCTTTGCGTATCCATCTGCGAAAGCGATGCATTGTCCCTGTCACCACGCTTGCGATTGGTGGGGGCGGATACTCCGCAACAACTGGAGGAGGGAGGCCTCGCAGCGGCGACCGCGTTCACAGCGGGGCTTGGCTGGCTGGCGGGTGACGATCGCGGACAAGAAGACGACGATGACGGGGACAGTGATGGGGGCGCAGACGCCGAGGCCAGCCCACAATGGATTAGGGATGGTCCGCATAGCCGATCAGGTCACGCTGGGTTTGTCGGTGTGGGCCGCATTGTGCAGCATATCCTGCAGGAGGCGGTTATCCGGCTGGGGCTGCCATCTGCGGCAATTGCAGGTCGGGCGGTCCGGCGGTCAGCCAGATTTTGCGCTCTGTTCACGCTTTAGGGGCCTGACACTGGCGTCGCAGTGGGCACCTGTCACTTTTCCAGAAAGCCGCCGTATTGGCCACGTTTGAAGATGAGGCCCATGCCGGGGCGGGCTGTGACCGCTTCGACGTGGCCCACAAGAATGCTGTGGTCGCCGCCATCGTGACAGGCGTGGTGACGGCAATCAAATCGGGCAACGGTGCCGGGAAGGACAGGAATGTCGTGATCGGTGCGTTGGTCCGCAACGATGGAAAAATCCTCTCCGTTGCGGGCAAAATGCATGGCCAGATCCAGCTGTTCCTCTGCCATCACATGAATAGAGAAATGCCCAGCCTGAACAAAGGGATCATGCCGTTTGGACTGGCGGGCAGGACACCACAAAAGAAGCGGGGGATCCATCGAGACAGAGGTGAAACTGTTTGCCGTAATCGCCAGAGGGCCGCGGTCAGTCACGGTGGTGACAACGGTGACACCGGTGCCGAAACATCCCAGCGCGTCGCGATAGGCGCGCAGGCTATCGGGGCCGGGAATAAAGGTTGTTTCGGACATGTCGCGTCCCTTTGATCTGTCACGTTCTGCGCGGCTGGGTGCCATAAAACCAGTCGCACTGTCTACCGCTTTGAAATGTGGGCCAAAGGGCAGCGAATGCCACCCCTGAATGACATCAGGCCCGCATTTTTCTGCGGGCCTGATCGGAGACAGGACGCTTTTGATCCGGGCAGTGCCGTGTTTGGCTCTGCGCTGCGCGCCTAGTCTGTTGCGGCCTGTACGACCTGCTGCATGGCGCTCGCAATCGCGTCGATCTCGCCCATCGCGTCGATTCGCTTCAGAACGGATTTTCCGTCGTAGTAATCGATCAGCGGTGCGGTTTGCGCATGATAGGCCGCAAGACGGCTGCCGACGGTTTCGGCATTGTCGTCGGCGCGGCGCGACATTTCGGTGCTGCCGCAGTTGTCACAGGTGCCTGCAACACTGGGCTGTTTGAAATCGTCGTGATACCCCTCGCCGCATTTGGCGCAGGTGTAGCGCCCGGCGACGCGCGCGACCATCGCAGCGTCATCCACCTCCAGGCTGATTGCCGCATTGATGCGTTGGCCGGTCTCGGCCAGCAGCGCATCCAGCGCCTCGGCCTGAACCGTTGTACGGGGAAAGCCGTCCAGGATAACGCCCTTGGCACAGTCCGGCTCTGCCAGGCGGTCGCGCAGGATGTTGATGACGATCTCGTCGCTGACCAGCCCGCCGGCCGCCATCACCGCCTTGGCGGCCTTGCCTGCCTCGGTCCCTGCCGCCACCGCTGCGCGCAGCAGGTCGCCAGTGGACAGTTGAACAAAGCCAAAATGGCTCTCGAGTTTGCGGGCCTGCGTGCCCTTGCCGGCCCCCGGAGGGCCCAGCAGGATCAATACGGCAGGGCGGGTGAGAACTGTGGTGTCCATTTCGGTGCTCATCCCTTGTTGGCCCGGTTTTCGATCAGGTCATCCACAACCGACGGATCCGCCAGGGTGGAGGTGTCGCCAAGAGAGCCGAAATCGTTCTCGGCGATCTTGCGCAGGATGCGGCGCATGATCTTGCCGGACCGGGTTTTCGGCAGGCCCGGCGCCCATTGGATCACGTCAGGAGAGGCAATCGGGCCGATCTCGGTGCGCACCCACGTGCGCAGCTCCTTCATCAACTCGTCCGAGGGCTCGCGGTCGTTCATCAGGGTCACGTAGCAATAGATGCCCTGTCCCTTGATTTCGTGCGGGTAGCCGACAACCGCGGCCTCGGCCACGGCGGCATGGGCCACCAGTGCGCTTTCGACCTCGGCTGTGCCCATGCGGTGACCAGAGACGTTGATCACGTCATCAACACGGCCGGTGATCCAATAATCACCATCCTCATCGCGGCGGCAGCCGTCACCGGTGAAGTAATAGCCCTTGTAGTCAGAGAAATAGGTCTTCTCGAAACGCTCATGGTCGCCCCAGACAGTGCGCATCTGGCCGGGCCAGCTGTCCTTGATGCACAGGACGCCCTCAACCCCGTTGCCTTCGATTTCCACACCGGTCTGTGGATCCAGAACCACCGGCGCAATACCAAAGAACGGTTTCATCGCAGCCCCTGGTTTGGTTGCATGGGCACCGGGCAGCGGGGTCATCAGATGACCGCCAGTTTCAGTCTGCCACCAGGTGTCGACGATCGGGCATTTGCCCTTGCCGACAACGTCGTTGTACCAGTTCCAGGCCTCAGGGTTGATCGGCTCGCCCACAGTTCCGAGGGTGCGCAGATCGCTCAGGTCGTGCTTTTCCACCCATTCCGGACCCTGACCCATCAAGGCGCGGATTGCGGTGGGGGCGGTGTAGAACTGGTTCACCTTATGCTTGGCGCAGACCTCCCAGAAACGGCCAGCATCGGGATAGGTCGGCACGCCTTCAAACATCAGTGTGGTGGCACCATTGGCCAGCGGGCCATAAACGATATAGCTGTGGCCCGTGACCCAGCCCACATCGGCCGTACACCAGTAGATATCGCCATCGTGATAATCAAACGTGATCTCATGCGTCATCGCCGCATAGGTCAGATAGCCGCCGGTGGTATGCACAACCCCTTTGGGCTGGCCGGTAGAGCCGGAGGTATAAAGGATGAACAGCGGATCTTCTGCATTCATTTCCGCAGGCTCAAATCTGTCTGATGCCTCGGCGGCCAGCGCGTTATAGTCGTGGTCACGCCCGTCGATCCAGGTGGTCTGCCCGCCTGTGCGCTTTACCACCAGGCATTTCACTGTGTCTTTGGTATGCAGCAGAGCGGCGTCTGCGTTGGACTTCAGCGGTGTTTTGCGGCCACCACGGGGGGCCTCGTCCGCGGTGATGATGACCTTGGCATCACAGCCATTGATCCGCGCCGCCAATGCGTCGGGGGAGAAGCCTGCAAACACGATCGAATGGATCGCACCGATGCGGGCACAGGCCAGCATGGCATAGGCGGCTTCCGGGATCATCGGAAGGTAGATGACGACACGGTCGCCTTTGCCCACACCCATCGACTGCAGAACATTTGCCATGCGGCAGACGCTGCCATGCAGTTCCGAGTAGGTGATGTGTTGCGCGGCATCCTGTGGATCGTCCGGCTCCCAGATGATGGCGGTCTGATCGCCACGGGTTGCCAGGTGGCGGTCGATACAGTTGGCCGCAACATTCAAGGAGCCGTCAGCGAACCATTTGATCGAGACATTGCCAAAATCATAGTTGACGTCTTTCACTTGGGAAAACGGCTTGATCCAGTCGATCCGCTCTGCCTGTTTGGCCCAGAATCCTTCGGGATCCTGCATGGAGGCGGCATACATCTCGTCATATTGTGCGGCTGTCACATGCGCGCGGGCGACGGTCTCTGCCGACGGCGCATAGGTGGTGCTGTCCCTCTCTTGGGTCATGCTGGTTCCCTCCCTAAAAGTCTTCTTTGACCTGCACACCACAGCGACAGGCTGTGGGTGTCAAATCTTTTCCATCCTCGGATGCGATAATACCCGAGGCTGAAAATAAGGAAATAAGTGACTAAGGAATAAGGATTTACCTGTAAACCTATTTCCGATTTCCGCCGCAATCCGTAAACAAAACGTCCTGGTACCCGTAAATATGTATGTTTGGCAATGGCTTGTCTGTAAACGTATCGGGCGACAGGCAACCGTCGTGGCGCGAGTGCATCGCAAAGGTGGCGCTATCAAGCTGGGCGGACTGGCGTCATCGCCTGCGGCATCTTGTGCCTCTCTGCGACCAAAGTCGCCCTGGTTTGCCCCAACCGGGCCCGCAAGTTCAGGAAGAGCAACGCGCAGGTGAGGGCCGTCTGGATGGCTTAAAATGTGCGCAGTGCGACCGGATTGTCCGCTTCTGTGCGCGGGCGCGACAGGCTGTCCGACTCCCCGGTACGCCTTGGGGTTGGCAGGTGGCGCCCTTGGCGCTAGCTTCAACGAAGATGCCCGCCTTGCGGCCTGTCAGACCCTGTCGGGGTAGAGCGGGATCGTCGGCGAAGGGCACAAATTGGGAGGATACCATGAAGACTTATCTCACCGCCGCAACTGCGGCGATCGCTGGCTTGTCGATTGCAGGCAGCGCTGCTGCGACCGAATGGAATGTTTCGGTCTGGGGCAAGCGCCGCGCCTTTACGGAGCATGTGGAAAAGCTGGCAGAGCTGGTGTCAGAAAAAACCGATGGCGCGTTCACCATGAACATCAGCTACGGCGGTTTGTCCAAGAACAAGGAAAACCTGGACGGCATTTCTATCGGCGCCTTTGAGATGGCACAGTTCTGCGCGGGCTACCATCGCGACAAGAACCCGTCCATCACCGTTCTGGAACTGCCGTTCCTTGGGGTTGCCAATCTCGAAGAGGAAGTGGCAGTCAGCCATGCGGTCTATGCCCACCCTGCCGTCCAGAAGGATCTGGCGCGCTGGAACGCCAAGCTGCTGATGACGTCGCCGATGCCTCAGTACAATATCGTGGGCACAGGTGAGCCGCGGGACGAACTGGCAGAGTTCAAGGACATGCGGGTGCGTGCGACCGGTGGCATCGGCAAGGCTTTCTCTGCCGTCGGAGCCGTGCCCACATCGGTGACCGCAACAGAGGCCTATAACGCGATGGAATCCGGTGTTGTCGACACCGTTGCCTTTGCCCAGCACGCGCATCTCAGCTTTGGCACCATCAACAAAGCTGACTGGTGGACGGCCAACCTCAACCCCGGCACGGTGAACTGCCCGGTTGTCGTCAACACCGACGCCTATGACGCCCTCAGCGATGAGGAACGCGCAGCGCTTGACAGTTCCATTGACGAAGCCATCGCACATTACCTGGCAAATTACGGCGAACTGCTGACGAAATGGGACAGCGTGCTGGAAGAAAAAGGCGTGCAGAAGGTCGAAATCTCTGACGACCAGCTGGCCGAGTTCCGCAAGGTTGCAGCGGATCCGATCCGCGAGCAGTGGATCGCGGACATGACCGCACAGGGCCTGCCAGCGCAGGAGCTTTATGATCTGGTTCAGAAAACCCTCGCCGACGTGCGCGCGGGCAGCTGATCTGACGCAGACCACAGAAAGGGCCGGGCATATCGTTCCGGCCCTTTTTGCATCAATGCAAATAAGTAAGGGGGGCAGAGCATGGCAAGCAGTGCAGCAGTGCTGGAAGATGGCAGCCTGATCAGCCGGATAGACCGGAAATTGCTGACAGTGGAGCGCGCCTTGGCGTTGGTCAGTGGTTTGGCGGTGTTTTCGTTGATGCTGCTGGCAGTGGTATCAGTCGGCGGGCGCAACGCCTTTAACGCGCCTTTGCCGGGCTATGTCGATTGGATCGAACAGGTTATGCCGCTGATCGCTTTCATGGGGATTTCCTTTGTGCAGCGCGATGGCAGTCATATCCGGATGGATTTGGTGATCTCGGCGCTGCGCGGTCGCGCCCTTTGGCTGTTTGAGCTGTTCTCAGTGGTTCTGATCCTTGCGCTTGTGCTGGCGTTGCTGTGGGGCAGCTGGTCCCATTTTCTGCGCTCTTTTGATTTTGCCGCCCCTCTGTGGAGCCGCGACAGTTCCATTGATATCGGCTTGCCGATCTGGCCTGCTAAGCTGTTGGCGCCAGTGGCCTTTGCGGTTCTGGTCCTGCGCCTTTTGCTGCAGGTCTGGGGATATGGTCGCGCCTTTGTTCTGGGGCTGGAACAGCCGGTTGCTGTGCCGCTTGTGCTTAGCGCTGCAGAGCAGGCCGCAGCCGAAGCTGAACATCTCGGTGGCGTCTCCGCCTCCGGCAACGACACTTAAGGCGGAGGACAGACAATGGAACCGATCGAGATTGGCCTCTGGGTCAGCGGTTTTCTTCTGGTCACGGTTGTTCTGGGAATGCGGGTGGCCTTTGCGGCGGGTCTTGCAGGGCTGATTGGCCTTGTTTGGATCTTCTGGGCCAAATTCGGCTATGATCCAGCACGCTTTACCAAGGCACTGACCATTGCGGTCAAAACGGCAGGGCAGGTGCCTCACTCCAAGGTGTCCAGCCAGGCGCTGAGCCTCATTCCGACCTTCATCCTGATTGGCTATCTAGCTTACTATGCCGGGCTTACCAAGGCACTGTTCGAGGCAGCAAAGCGTTGGCTTGCCTGGGTGCCGGGCGGTTTGGCGGTATCGACCGTCTTTGCCACGGCAGGGTTTGCCGCCGTGTCCGGGGCATCAGTTGCGACCTCGGCCGTGTTTGCCCGCATCGCTATCCCCGAGATGCTGAAAATCGGCTATGACAAACGCTTTGCGGCTGGGGTCGTGGCTGCGGGGGGCACGCTGGCCTCGCTCATCCCGCCCTCTGCCATCTTGGTGATCTATGCCATCATCGTTGAACAGGATGTGGGCAAACTGCTGCTGGCAGGCTTTATTCCTGGCGCGTTTTCGGCGTTGATCTACGGGCTTTTGATCATCGGCATGGCCATGACGATCAAGGGCTTTGGGCCTGCGGTCACCGGTTTTACCTGGCGCGAGCGCTTTGTCTCCTTGCCCCCGGCGCTGCCGATCCTGTTCGTGGTCGCGACGATTATTCTGTTTGTCTACAACCCCTTCGGTGGAGACGCCTGGGGCACGCCGACCGAGGGGGGCGCAATTGGCGCCTTTGTGGTCTTTTTGATGGCGCTGTATCGCGGCATGCGGTGGGCCGAACTGAAGGATGCTCTGCTGGAAACGGCAAAGCTGTCGGTGATGATCTTTACCATCATCTGGGGCGTGCTGATCTACGTGCGCTTTCTGGGCTTTGCCGAACTGCCGGCGGCCTTTTCCGATTGGATCACCTCGCTGACCCTCTCGCCGATGCTGATTCTGATCTGCATCCTGCTGGCCTATGCGGTGCTGGGTATGTTCATGGATGCCATCGGTATGTTGCTGCTGACGCTGCCCGTCGTTTACCCAGCGGTCATGGCGCTTAATGGCGGCGAATATGTCTCAGCGGCTGACAGCACCTTTGGCATGTCCGGGCCGATGTGTGCGATCTGGTTTGGCATTCTGGTTGTAAAAATGGCCGAGTTCTGTCTCATCACACCGCCCATTGGGCTCAACTGTTTTGTTGTTGCGGGGGTTCGGGACGATCTGACCGTGCAGGACGTGTTCAAAGGCGTCACACCGTTTTTCATCGCAGACGGCATCACCATCGCGCTGCTGGTCGCTTTCCCCTCCATTGTGCTTTGGCTTCCCAGCCTCGCCTAGCGCGGCTGCCCACAGGAGGACACAGACAATGGGCCACGGCAAAACCTGCCGTGGCCCAAAAAATATCTTCCTTACAGAATTGTAAGGTCCAGGCGGAGACCTTGTAAGACTGGCCCCGCATATTCGTCTCATCAGCCAGACACGGCGTCCACCGCCCTGGCGCAACGGATGAGAGGAATGACCCATGATTACCAAGACAATGACCGGCATCGTAATGACCGCCACCCTGATCGCGGGCGGCTTTGCCGCGCAAAGCCTGCAGGCCCAGAGCGCGCCTGTGGTGCCTGCAGTCGAAGCGGAAAAGCCTGAGCTGACCTATGCCGACATGCTGGCCGTGCCTGTCACCTTCGATCAGGTCATGCGCACCGCTCTGGAAAATGCCGAGGGCCGCCTGGTCGAGATCAGCCTTGATGATTTCAATGACCTCCCGGTCTTTGTTGCGGTCGTCGCAAGCCCGACCAGCGTCAGCGAACTCACTGTTTCTGCAATGGACGGCACGATCCTGAACACCGCAACCCAGACAGCCGCAACGCCAGAGATGATGCAGCAGCTGCTCGACGAGGAACTCGAAGACGCCTTGGAATTCGCAAGCCTGGTTGATGAGCTGGACGAGGACGACTGCGATTGCGACGACGATGACGAGGATGACGATCACAAAGGCTGATCCCCTTGTCCCTTGTCACAACGGTCGGGGCATTTGCCCCGGCCTGACCCCTTTCCAAATATCACCCAAACTCATGTCGCCACAGGACAATCGCAAAGCGGCGACACTCAGGAGATCATTCATGACTAAAGTAATTCTTGGCTGCCTTGCCGCTGTGGCCCTTGGTGCGTGCAGCAACAGTTTTGACGAGCCCCTGCTGACAGATGGCCCACAGCAGATCGGGTTTCAGGCAGATCTTGGAGCCTGCCGGGCGTTGGCAGAACAACACACTGAAAAAACTGTGCAATCTGGCGCTGTTCAAGGGGCCGTCATCGGTGGCATCATCGGTGTTGCGGACAGCAAGGATGGGGATCGCGTAGATGATGCATTGGTCGGCGCCGTTATCGGCAGCGGTATCGGTGCGCTGGAAGGCGCAAGCGAAGCTGATGAAGCGCGCCGCGAAATCCTCATTCGCTGCATGCAGGGGCGGGGCCATAAGGTCCTGGCCTGAGACTGAAACGATCAGGAGCGTCTGATGAGGATCCTTTTGCTGGAAGATGATGCCGACATCGGTGCCTGGACCTCCAAGGGCCTGGGCGCGGCAGGTCATGTTGTCGACTGGATCGAAAACGGACGCGAGGCGCTGATTGCGGCCAGCACGCGCGACTATGACGTGTTGGTTTTTGACCGCATGGTGCCGGATCTGGATGGACTGTCGGCGCTGCGCACTCTGCGCGGCGCCCGCATCAATACTCCCATGATCCTGTTGACTGCCCTTGGCGCCGTGGAAGACCGGGTTGAGGGGCTGGAGGCTGGCGCAGATGACTACCTGAGCAAACCCTTCGCCATGAGCGAGCTGCTGGCGCGGATCACGGCCCTGTCCCGCCGCGGGCGCGGCGAAGGGGACGCGCCTGCAACCAAATTGTCCCATCGCGGGCTAGAGCTGGATCTGCTCAGCCAGACCTGTACCTGCCACGGAACGGCTGTTCCCCTGAACCCCAAGGAGTTTCGCCTGCTAGAGGTGTTGATGCGCTCAAAAGGACGCATCCAGACCCGCGCAATGCTGCTGGAGCGGGTCTGGGACATCAATTTCGAACCTTCGACCAGCGTGGTCGAAACGCACATGAGCCGCCTGCGCAACAAGATCGAAAAACCCTTTGATGCAGAGTACATCCGCACCATCCGGGGCTCGGGGTATATGTTCATTGATTAAACGGCTGATCCGCATGAGCGCGCTGCGCCAGGCCATGGCGCTGTCGCTGGCATTCCTTGTCCTGCTGAGCATTGGCGGGTTGGTCCTTGATGACATCGTGACCGAGGAGTTCCGCGCAGAAACAGAGGCGGATCTGCGCGAAGAGTTCCAGCAGATCAGCGCAGGGTTTCGCCGCGATGGCGCCTTTCCAAGAGAGATCGACACCGCGCATGTGTTTTCGGATCGCGGCATCGGCTATGCGGTTTTGCTGGCGGACGGTACGGTGCTGGGGCCAGTGCAGCCAGAGGCGTTTGACCTGCGCGGTTTCGATATTCTTGAGGGCGAGGCGCTGTTCGAGCCAGAGGCCTACGAGGCGCTGGAGCGGATTTTTGAGCTGCTGGACGAGGACGACAGCGACAGTGACGGCCAGCCGATCGCGCCGCAGCAGGAGCTCTTTGATGTCGAATTCGAAGCCGAGGCCGATTTGGGCTGGCGCATTTATGCGGGGCCTGTCCTGGACGGCGTGCTGATCGTCTATGCGCCTGGGATCTCTGCGTTTGGCTCTGACCTTACCACCGTCATCTTGTTCTTTGTGATCCTGCTGTCCCTTCCGGCAATCGTGGTCGGGTTGATTTTCGGGCTGCGCGCGCAGCGTCGCCTCAACCACATCGGTGCCGGGTTCGATCGGATTGCCGATGGTGATCTGTCCGTGCGGCTGGCACCGGCACGGGTGCGGGATGATATCGACGAACTGACGGTCCGCATCGATGGCGCGACTGAAAAGCTGGCGGCATCGATCCGGCAGATGTCTGATTTTTCAGCCAATATCGCGCATGACCTGCGCACGCCTCTGACACGGCTGCGCCTGCATCTTGAAGAAAGCGAACAGGCCGAAGATCCGCAGGCCCATAGTGCCGCCGCAATCGAGCAGATGGACAATATCATTGCGATTTTTGCCGCCATTCAGCGTATTGCGCGCCTCAAGGGGCATGATCGGCGTGATGGCTTTCGCACCTTCTCTCTCGCGGCGGTCGCGGTGCAGGCCCATGACATCTACGAGGCGGTGGCGCAGGACGCAGGGCAGGATCTCTCGCTTAGGGTGGAAGAGGATGCAACGATCCAGGGCGATCAGAGTCTGGTGATGCAGCTGCTTGCCAATCTCATCGAAAACGCCATCCGCCATGCGGGAGAGGGCGCCGTGATCACGCTGAAAGTGGTCGGCAACGTCCTCAGCCTGTCGGACACCGGCCCCGGCATCCCCGAGGACGAGCGCGACCGTGTGCTGGATCCGCTTTATCGGTTGGACCGCAGCCGAACCACCGCGGGCGCAGGCCTGGGGTTGGCTATGGTCAAGGCGATTGCCGATCTGCATGAGGCCGATCTGCAGCTTATGTTCGGCCCCGGTGGTGTCGGCCTGACGGTACAGGTCTCTTTTCCGCCGGGCGCGGCGCCGTCGAAATCCTGAGCGCCGGGACCTGCAGGCGCGCTCAATCCTCTTCCCGGTCCTGCTGTGTTTCCAAATCCCCGCTCACCCACCGCACTCTCGTGATCCCAGGGGATCAGCTGGCGGATGCATAGGCTCTGGCCTTTCACCAGATCCCGGCCGTTTGGCTGACCTGTTCAAGACTGCGCCACAACGCCTGAACCAAGGGGCGTTCAGGCAGGGTGACGGTGATGTGGGCACTGCTTGTCGCCCCGGCATAGGCTGTTTCTGCGCTTTTGGAGGCGAGAAAAGCCTCGCTTTCAGCGCTGAGGCTGACATCGACAAGATGCTGGGCAGGTGTCCCGTCTCCGGTGTCGGCAAAGGGGCGCAGCGTGCGAATTTCACCGTCCAGCAATTGTGAGTGCAGGCCAATCCCGCTCAGCGTGATGGTGATGGGATCGCCGGGTTTCAAATAGGGGAGGGCATCCTCTGACGCGGTAAACACCGCGCGATGCAGATCGCTGGCGCCTAGCTGCAAGGTCGCAAAGACGACATCCTGTTGAAAGGTGCCGCTTTCAGGCAGGGGACGGGTGCGCAGGATGGTCCCCGATTGCGGCGCATAAAGCCGGGGCGTCGCGGCGTAGGACATCAGGATTTCCAGCTCACCAATCTGGCGCTGTGCATCCTGTTCCAGTTGCTGGACACGCCGCAGGTTGGCGCGCGTCTGTTCTGTCGCCAATGCGCTCAGCTGCAGTTCCATTTGGGCGATGGATTTGCTGGTCTGCTCCCGATCCAGCGCGAGCGAAATCAACCGGAGCCTCTGACTGCGCAAATCCTCGTCCGCGGTTGGCGGAGTGGCCGCACGCAGCGCAAGACGACGCGATTTGGCCCGCAAATCTTCAAGCGCATTCAACAGTTTGCGTTGATGTAGCGCGGCTTCGTTATGCGTGTTCTTGCAGGTCTCAGCAGTGCGCTGGAGTTGCAATGACAGCTCTTGCTGGTTGAGCGGCAGATCGGAACCGACGGCGTGACGCGCCCCGCTTTCAGGCAAGGGGCTTGCGGTCTCGGCGGTGGGTGCACTTTGTTCTTCCCGGATCTGTTGCAGCAGAACGTCTGCATGGCCCGCATCCATGAGACAGGCGCGAAGCGCCGCATTTACCCTGATGTGACGGCGCAGCATATCCGCCCGGGCGGTGATTTTCGGCAAGTCGAGAAGGGCAATGGTTTCTCCGGCACTCACCTCTTGTCCGGCAGAGGTAAGAACCGCCGTCAGCGGAACGCCTGCGGGCAGTCGCAGGTCTATCTGATGGGTGCCTGGGCTCAATGTTCCGTCGAAGCGGCGCTGGCCCGGTGCCTTTGCCTCGACCAGCCATTGTGCGGCAGGAGCAATGAGCAGGGCCATCATTGCGCAGGCTGCCATCAACCACAGCCATCGCCCCCATCCGCCGCGTTCCCGGGGGGGCAGGTTGCCAAGCTGTCCGGTCATCCCGCCTGTTCCCCTTGGCTGCGGGGCTTGCGGGGATCGTAAGTCGCAATCTTGACCTCAATCACACGATGAGCGGCCTCTCCGTCGTCCTCTGTTGCGCGGTCCTGACGCTCCCGGCACGCCTCAACCGACAGGGCATCCCGCATGACCGCGGCCAATGGCGCAAGCCGTTGTACCCCATCGCCCTGTTCGGCCTGCGACTGCATTTTTTCCAGATACCCGCTGGAGACAGGCTGGCCGCTATCCAGCATCCGAACCATGCAATAGGATTCAAAGTGCTTGAATTCAAAGGTGACTTTTCCACCTGTTTCGCCCGGCGCGAGATCCTGACAGGAAAATGCAAGCAGCTCGCTGGCGATCACACAGACGTTCCTGCGATTGCCGTCATCGCCATCACGGCGAAACTGCGACCTGAGCCAACTGTCCAGGGCTTCTTCGCTTTCCAATGACCGCGCAGCCCGCAGCCGTCGCCAGCCGATGTCTTTTTGGGTGCGGATATCCTCAGCCGTGCCCACATCGATGATGCGCCCGCCTTGCATCACGACGACCTGATCGCACAGGTCCATGATTTCGCGGTTGTCGCTGGCAATAAGGAAAATGGCGCCCATCCTGCATTCCTGCTGGATCCGACGGGCAAGCGCGGCTGTCAACGCAGGCGTTGCACCGTCTTCTGGCCGATCCATGAGATAAACCCGTGGTCGCAGGTAGAAACCGCGCGCAAGGCTCAGCGCCTTCTGCTCAGAGGTGGAGAGCATGGCGACTGCCGTGCCTGCGGAAACCCGATCCACCGTGTCGGTCGTGTAGACGAGTTGTTTCAGCGCCTGCATGGCCTGCTGGAGGTCAAGATCATCCCCAAAGCAGCACAGGTTGTCCGCAGCCGTTCCCGGCAGCCAAAGCGGCGAGGGCGGGATCAGGACCACAGGAACCTGTCTGTCCCGTCCGCTGCGCTGCCAGGGAGACTGTCCTCCGATGGTGACCGCGCCGCGCACGTCCAGATCGGTCAGATCGAATGGCGCGGCAATCGCCCGCAGGAGCAGGGACTTTCCTGCGAAATTTCCACCCGTCAGTCCGACGATCTGGCCCGGCGCAATGTCAAGATTGACATCCGAGAGCACCGCCCGGCCATCCCGGTCAAAGGCCGATAGCCGTGCGATAGTTAGCCCATCATTGTCGCCCTGGTCCTGCGCAAGCGGCAGTTCGGCAACGCTGATGGCTGAGGTTGCTTGTTCGTCAGAAGGGGCAAAGAGCTGATCGAAAAAGCCCGAAAATGCGTGCGCCGCCCAGTAACACAGCAAACCCGCCGAGGCGACGGCTGCGCCGTTCATGACCCCTGTCGCCGTCAGCCAGCTGGCGGTGGCAAATCCGGACGCAAGGGCAAAAAGGGCGGTCACGCGGCCCGCGCTTTCAGCAATTGTGGAGCGTCCGGGCGTCGTCGTTGCAAGGCGCCAGCCGGTTGCATCCCGACCGGCGAGAACGCTCACGGCCTCTTGGGGGAGCGTATCCCACCCCGGTTCGCGCGCCACAAGGCGGTTTGCGCCCCACGACAGCATCAGACCCATCAAAGCGGCCAACGTAAAGGGACCTGCAAGGATCGGGTGCATTGCGGTCAGCGCAAGGGCAACCACAACGGCAAGTGCCGCGCGTACAATGGCGGCGGCCCGCGTTCGGGCCTGCCTGAACCCGCCAAACGCCCGCGCGTAGCCGAAATCAAACACAAGGATCCCCACAAGCGGCACGACCGCCAGAAACAGCAACAAGGGCGCAAGCAGGGTCTCACCGCCGACCGCGACAAGCGAGTGGAAGAATATCGGCAAGATTGCGATTGCCGCCGCGCAGCCCTCGCTGGCGAGGGTAAACAGGACAGACAGGGGCATCAGCCAGGCCGGAGCCGTTCTGTCGCGCGCCTGTGGTCCGGGAAGAATACGCACCTTGGCCGCCTCTTCCCGATTGGGGGTGGTCGGATCCGTCGTGACCGACACGTCTCTCGCATGCTGCATGGCCGCTCCGCAAAAATAGCGATAATCATACTTTTTATCAGTCTGCCTTGGATTGTATAATTTAGCGTTAATGACTGATTTACCGGATATAAACTCATTGCACGTAAAAGTAGCGTTGAATTGATTTGAGGTGGTCTAGATGCCGGAAAAGAACAGACCGAAACGAAAATCAGCGCTCTTTGGTGCATTGCTTCTCTCTGGGTTGACCCTGCTTCTTGGCGGTGCGGCCTATTCTGTCAGCGTGACTGCGCGCTCTATTTTTCTCGCGCAAGAGGATGAAATCATTCCGATTTTCGCGGGTGGCGATCTGGATGATATTCCTGCGCTGATGCGGGGGAATCTCCCTGTTGCCACCACCAGTCTGATCCGGGGAGAGGCTGCACGCACCAAACCGCCCCGGATGTGCGAGATGCCGGAAGACTATTTTGACACGCTCAATGATCTAACGGATCGCCCCCAGGGCTATGATGCACGCGGTGCCTACGTGCGCCGTTACGCGCCACGGCGCGGGTTTTTGAGCGAACGCGAGTTGCGGGCTGCGCGGGTGGCCTGGCATTATTTCGAAAAATTTACACAAGAAACCACAGGGCTGGCGAATTCGGTCGGGAATTATCCCTCTACCACGCTGTGGGACACCGCATCTTACATCGCCGGCGCGGTGGCAGCATATGAATTGTGCCTGATCGAAAAGCCGGAGTTTGACCGCCGGATGACCCAGTTGTTGACAACGGTCAAGGGGCTGGAGCTGTTTCGGAAAGAGCTGCCGAACAAGGTGTATCACACCAAGACCGGTGCTAAGGTCGACTATACCAACAAACCCGGGGAAATCGGCTTTTCCGCACTGGATATCGGCCGGTTTCTGGTTTGGATGCGGATCATCAAGAACCGCTATCCCTACCTGGGAAATACCGTCGACTCCGTCCTTCTGAAATGGGACTTCAGCAATGTGATCGACAGCGAGGGCCTTTTGATGGGCTCTTACGTCGATAAGGAAACGGGTGAAACAGTTTACGTCCAGGAGGGGCGGCTGGGGTATGAGGAATATGCTGCAAAGGGTTTTGCGTTGTGGGGGTTTCGTCCGCTTCTGGCGCATCGGGCAGAGCCGTTTCTGACGGCCTCCATCTACGGGGTGCAGGTGCCGTATGACGGGCGGGATCCGCGGATTTTCCATTCACAAAACTATGTGGTGACGGAATCCTATCTGCAGGATGGGCTGGAGTTGGGCTTTGACATGCCCCATGATGACAGCTCTCCCGACTGGCTCCATAGCGACGGCTGGCGGGCGGAATTTGCAGACCGGATCTATCAGGTTCAGGAAAACCGTTGGCGCCACACTGGGTTCATGACCGCGCGTTCAGAACACAACGTCAAGGGGCCGCCGTATTTCACCTATGACACGATTTTCTCGGATGGCTATCCGTGGAACACGGTCACCCCGCGCGGCGACTATGTGCCAGACCATGCGGCGGTTGCCTCCAAGGCGGCGCTTGGTCTCTGGGCCTTGTGGGATACCGATTACACCGACGTTCTGTATGACGCGATCATTGAACTTTACGATCCGGAAAACGGAATGTTTGAAGGGCTTTATGAACGCGGGCAAGGGCGGGTTGCGATCTTTACTGCCAACAACAACGGGATCATTCTGACCTCTCTTCTGCACAAGGTGCAGGGGAAGATCCTGACGCCGTTCGCCGGTGACACAGAGGTCTGGTACACGGCCTTTCGCGATCAGGATATCCGCGAGCGCCGCAATTATCCCGACCCCCCGCAGGAGGAAGACTGGCTTCCGGCCCTGCGCCATTCTGTTCAACTGAGGGAAGATTTCTGATGCGACCGATTGCAATCTTTGCCACCATTCTGGCGACCCAATTGCTGAGCCAGCCCGCGTCTGCACAGGTTCAGGCTCCGCCACGGGGGCCCGAGGTCTTTGCCTCCGAAAATGCAATCTTGGACACCTCGCTGCCCTTTGCGATCGGGGCACGTGAGGCACAGCAGGCGCTGCGCGGCTCTTTTGGCTGGCCAACCTTTCAAGAAGGGTTGGTGGAAGGGGTCTACTTTCGCTTTGACCCGGACGGCTATGCGCGGTTTTCACCGTCTCCGCGGCTCGACACCGATGTGTTCGAGGTCATCTGCCGACCCCGCACTTATGCCTGTGAGGGGCGAAAGGACAGCATGACGATGATGCTGACCAACCGGGGGCAACTGCAACTGAAGTTCGAAGATGTCGCCGAGGGGGACGCCTTCTATGTCTCTGAAGGCGTATCAGAAATTCAGGTGCCGCCCCGCATTCTGCAGCCTCTTGATCACCAGCTGGAAGCGTTGCTGTCCACGGGTGGAGAGCTGATGGTGCGGCGCGGCGATCAAACCATTGCCAATGTTTCGCTGCGCGGGTTCAGCGCCGTGTCGACCTATCTGCGGTGGGTGCTGGCGCGGCAGGACTATACCGTTATGCCACGCGGCTGGCCCGTGCCGAATTCCAAGAACAGCCAGGGGCAGGGGGACATGACCCGCCCGGCCAGCTGGCAATCTCCGATGCCGCAGCCCCAGGTGATTGCCGGGGGCGGTTTTGCTGCGCAGAATCCGCCGGTGTATTCGCCAAATTCCCCCCAATCGACCGCCTCCTATCCCACGGTTGATAGCCGCGTGAACGAGGAAGTTGCCGAAGTCCGGGGGGAGCTGAAGCTGATGCGCGAACTGTTGCTGCAACGCGAGCAGCAGATTGCAGGGATGACCGGAAACACCGACGATTGGCCCACATCTGCGGCGCCGTCATCAGACCCGGCACTGGCTGCGCGGTTACAGAACCTTCAGACTGTCGCAGAAGAAATCCGGGCAGAAATCGAGGCGCTGCAACAGGCGGGGGGCGCGGCCGCCTATAGTCCGCCAGCTGTTGGGGTCTTTTCGGAAACCGGAACAGCCCCCACTGGCGGAGAGGCGCAGAGCTGGGTGCAGCCGGGTCAGGCAGGCCAATCTGGGCAGCTGCAGCTTGCACGTTTGCCTGCAAGCGGATCTGATACAAGCCCGCAAGGTGCTGATTTTGCGCGGCAACTTGCCTATCTCATCGGAGAGATTGGCTTGGCCCCCGAAACCGCCCTGGCCGTTTTGCGCGAGCGAGATGAAAGCCCTGCTGCCGCTCCGACAGTGTCGCCACCGGCGCCGCCTGCGCAAGGGGCGGCAGGTGTCGGTGCGGGGCTTTACCAGGGGGATGTCGTGTCCGAGATCCTGCGAGAGTTGGAAGCAGAACTGGGGGTGACCCCGGCGGCAGAGCCAGGCACGGCCCCCATGCCCGCTGCAACGGAGCAGGAATATCAGCTGCTGTCAGACTATTTCAAATCGGCCGTCTTGCCGGACCTTGTTCCGCCGCAATAATCTGAGAACAGGACAGGCTCTGACAGGAAAAGGCGCGGAGCCTGGCGTGCCTTTTCTCGTTCGGGTCTTTTGATTGGCAAATCTGTCTGGTCGCCTGGTGGCCAACTGGGCCGTTTTTGACCTGTGAATGGCCCGTGAATGGCCTGTGTCTGAAACGAAAACCACCTTCATTTGCGGGTCGCAGCCCTTTCACACGGCCCCTTCGCAGGACGCAGGCAACTGCGTCCATGTGGTAGCGCCCCCCAGCAGGGCGGAGCCCGCTGTCTGTACTGTGACCTGTGTCATGTATCCGGGTTGTTGCCCGCGGGGTAAAATCGGGCTGAAGCGGCAAAATGCGCCTTGTCAATTGTTAAGCCTGACACAAACGCGGCCAGGCAAGGGGGCTGATCTTTTGCAGGAAGTCTGACAATTAAGGTTAATGGGGATTAACCTTAATTGGGGTGAGCCGTGGCAAACGGTGGGGTAAAGGGGCCGTGTCTGAGCCCGGTACAACGCGGCTCGCTGCAGTGCTGGCTGGGTGAGGTCGGGCGGGGCTGTGCCGCTCTTTTTCTGGTCGCCGCCATCCCGATTGTGAGCGCAGTGCAGCAGGCCTGGGCGCAGACATCACCGCTTGTCGATCCAGAAAAAGGGCGCATCGTGACGGGAAAACTGCCTGATACCGGGGAGACGCAGCATGGGTTTTCTCAGGTGTTTGGCTCCGGCTTTCACCCGAGCAAATTGGGCTGGTCTGTTGCGCACTACGATTTTTCCCACCCAAAATTTGATACCGACTGGCGCCGCGATCAGATCAGCGCGAGCGCATTTGGCCTGCAGCTGACTTTATCCCCCAAGGGAGGAGGCGCGAACCGTTTTGACGGGGCTTCCATGCGGCGGCCTGAGCCAAGCCATTATGGTCGCTATGAAATCACTCTCCAACCGGCCAGGGGCGCTGGTGTGGTGACTGGATTTTTTACCTATAGCGGCCCCTATTACGGCACGCGCCACGATGAGATCGATATTGAATTTCTGGGAAAAGACACGACAAAACTGCATCTGGCCTGGTTCGTGGATGGTGCCATGCGCAATCGGTTCATCGATCTTGGCTTTGATGCTGCAGATCGTCCGCGCCGCTACGCGTTTGAATGGTGGCCTGACCGGCTGCGTTGGTTTGTCGAGGGCAAACTGATTTTTGAAACAACCGCGCAGGATGGTCCGCTGCCAAAAGTTCCGGGGTATCTGTTTGCCAATATTTGGGCCGCCGATCCGGTACTGGAGGGCTGGGCCGGTCTGGCCGATCCTGGAGTGGCGCGCAAGGCTTTGTTGTCAGAAATACGCTATCGTCCCTTTAGTGATGCGCAGATACATGCCCATGCCGCTCAAACTGCCCCTTCAGCCAGGCAGGGCGCAGCAGGGAAGAACGGATCCAGGGGATCTGCTGGCCCTGCGTTGACTGCACCACACGCAGACGCACCCGGCGCAGGATTTCCTCCACTGGATGATCTGGCTGCTCCAGCTCATGCAAAACCGCGGCCGTAAAGGGGCTGTGCAGCCCTGCTCCGTCATAGGAGGGCGCACCCGGGCCTGCCGCAAAGGCAATGAGAAGCCCCGCAGGCATGGAGCCATATGACGGCTTTTGCGGGTGGGGCAGCAGGCCCGTCAGGGGCAGATCTCTGCAGGCGTCAAAGAAGATGATTTTTTGGCGCGGCTGGTCAGAGATTGCAGTGGCAAAGATGCCCAATGGCAGTGCCTTGCCCGGAGCCATGTCAGCCGTGCGCGCAGGGGCATCAGCGGCAAGGAAATAGGCTGCGCCGCCCGACTGGAGCCCGTGCCCTGCGAGGTAAATCACCACCTGAGAGGCATCGCGCGCCGCCAGTCTGAGACCCGCCAATCCGCGCAAAATGTCCTGCCCGGTTGCATCCTGAAGCGCGATCACACGATACCCCAGCGCCGAAAGCCGCGCGGCCACGGCCCTTGCATCAGCTGCGGCATTGGCCAGATCGGGCAGTTGATCATAGGCGCTGATGCCGATGACAAGGGCCACATGGCTGTCTTTGCGCGTGTCGGACATGGTGACGTCTGTGCCTGCGCTGATAGGCAGGCTTGTCACCAGCCAGAGAAGGCAGGCGACAAACAATTGCCCAAACGACAGCTGGCCCGGTTGGTTCATTTGCACCCTTTGCCAGTGTTGTGGCGCGCCAGGATTTCGACCCGCCGATTGAGCGGGTGTGGGCCGGGCAACCCCTTGATGAGGTGCTTTTCGCCAAGCGAGGCCGTCTGAATACGCTCCATCGCGACGCCGCCTTCAAGGGCAAGATAGGCGGCCACCCGTTGCGCCCGTGTTTTCGACAGCCGCATGTTGAATTGATCAGATCCGATGCTGTCCGTGTGCCCGACCAGTTTCACACAGCTGTTTTGCAGCTGCGCCGATGACAAGACGGCAGCGAGCCGGGCCAGATGGGCCTCGTATTCCGGGGTTAGAGCGTTGGAATTGAACGGAAAGCGGATGAAGTAACCTTGCTCGGCTGGGGCACTGTCCAACGGTGCTGCTGCCACATCAAATCCCGAGGGTGGCAATCGGCGGGCTGCACCCAGATCCGTTCTTGGGTGGCCCCCGCAACCCGGTATATGTCGCCCGGTCAGGGCCAGCGAAATGGCGCAGCGATCGGCTGAAATCGGCAGCTCAGCCAAGCCGCCAGGCGACACAACCGGCGCCGCGCGGACAGGGGCCAGTGCGAAGGTGAAGACGATAGCCACAGCTGCGGCCCATGCCCCAGTCCAACATGAGGCGTTCCGGCGTATGAGGCGCATAACTGGTCCTCTCAACAATTACCTACCACCAAGGAAGTGTAGTTCATATTTGTTAACGAGGCGCTGCAACCAAGAGGTGAAAAACATAAAAATCAATTCAGTTAATAAGCCAAGTTAACCCAATGTAATCGTATCAATGGTTGTATCTGCGTATAGATATGCAGGTATAGGTGTTGTTAGGGTGCCCATGCGGGGATGTTCATTGGTCGTTGGAAGTCTTGTACTTGCGCTTACGCTTGCGGGCTGTGGCGCACGGTATCCTGCGCTGACCCCGGCGATTGCCCAGCCAAATGCCCGCGCCGCGCGCAACTTGACCTCTTTTTCTGAACCCCTGCGCTGCATGGATGGGTTGTTTGCGCAATTGCCGCGGCGGAGCTATCTGGTGTCATCCTCCGATATCCCGGATGAAACCCGCCGGGTTTCTGTCGGGGCCGACGACATGCTGATCAATGCGATGAATCAGATGAACCGGCGCAGTCAGAGGTATGTGTTTCTGGATCAGGCCCGTATATCCGGGTTTGGCCAGCTGGAGCTGACGACCACCCGCAAGAAGGGGGAGGTCAAGCCGCAGCTCTATATCCGTGGCTCAATCTCGCAGCTGGATTCCGACACGGTCGATGCCGAGGTTGGCGCGGTGCATTCGACAGAGGGGTCATCAGGTCTGACCAAATCGCTTTACAAGGGGTTTCGAAAACTGTCGGTGGTCTCGGTTGATCTGCATCTGGTCGAGTACCCAAGCCGGCGGGTTGTGCCGGGGGCATCGGTGGCAAATTCGATGGTGGTGGTGCGCCGGGGCCTGAATGGCACCGTGACGGGCATCATCGACAGCGTGACCGGCGGCGTGCCGATTTCGGTGGAACGGATAGAAAGCCAGGGGCAGGCGGTGCGTAACCTGATTGAGCTGGGTTTGATCGAACTGCTGGGCAAGCATGCAGGTGTGCCCTATTGGCAGTGTCTGGAGGCGCCATCCGTGGATGCCCGCGCTGCGGAGCGGCGCGAGAGGCGCCATGTTCTTGGCCGCGAGGATATCGCGGAGGTACAGACGCAATTGACGGCGCTTGGATATCTGAATGCCCCCGCAAGCGGCACGCTGGATGCGGCGACCCGCCGGGCCATCAGCCGTTTTCAGGCAGATCAGAATCTGGTGCCAAGTGGTGAGGTGGATTTTGATCTGATCGAACGTCTTGGCGAAAAGACGGCAACCCGGCAGGAGACTGCCCCCGCTGGTGCAAATCCCGCGGTTGCCCCTGCGAAGACGCCATCCGGAATGCGCAGAGCCCTCGTGCCGAAGCCACAGACAGCAACACCAGCACCTGTGACCTCTCCAACTGGGCCACGCACGCCAGAAATTGCGCCTGCTCAGTCGCCACGCTGCCAAGACGGGCAGGCGCAAGGCGGGCAGGAATGTGAGGGGATTTACAAAAACCTCTATGATTTCATCAAGGAAGATGTGGGGTTCTGAGCATCGCTGGCTGCGAACCGCACCCTTGGCCTGCGCAGGGCAAAACAAATCAGTCTGAGTTTTGGCGGATGCGAAAGCCAAGTGAGCCGGGATGGCGCCGCCCGATAGGTTGGGTCGCCCGCCCGGTGCCTGTGGGCTCTGGCTTGTCTGGGCGATCTGCGCCCAACCGGTCAGTTTTCAGCCGTGTCAGCGCAGCGACCAGAGCGGCCCGTGGGCGATGAAATGGATTGCTTCCAGCACCACGGCATTTGTATTTGCTGTCACGACATCATTGATCCGGCCATCGATCTCGTAGCGGCCAGAGGCCCAGCCGCCATCTGTTTCAAGATCTGCAAGGCTGCTGCGGGCAAGGGCGGTATAGTCCGTCGCAAACAGAGCATCCCAGGCAAACGCCGCCTTAAGGCTCACTGTGCGCAGCTCGGGGTAGAGACCTCCGTCTTCGGAGACCACGGCCCAGGGGCTGCCGTTGCTGTAGACAGAGGAATAGAGAAAAAACGGCTCTTGGTTCACATTGTCTTCTGACACCATGGTGATCTGGCCTGTGTCCCGGTGCCGCCGTTCCTGCGCGGCATAAACCCGCTTTGCCAATGTGGCCCCCTCGCGGTCAAAGCCAAGCTCAAGCCCTTGCAGGAAAAATGGCTCACTCAGCGTTGGGGTGATGGCGCGAAAGGCGCTGGCGCGGCGCAGGTCGACGGGCACGTCTATGCCTGAAACCTCATACCACTCCATGATATTGCGCGCGCTGCCCGCGGCCAGCGTGTCCAGCCCCCACATGGCTGCAGCGCGTGCGCCATATTGTTCATATCCGATCCGCCCCTCCTGTCGGTAAAGCACATCGGATCCATCGCGCTGGGCGCCTTGCAGGCGACCTTCATCTGCCATGGCCGCCAGATCCCAGTCCCGCAGCAACGCGCGGATGCGGGGGCCGTGATCGGGGCGGCGGTGTTCGAGAACACGCAGCGCCGTCAACATGCGGGCATTGTCGAGCGCAGACCAGCCAACCCCGTCCGGAACAGGATCGTTTTTGTAGTTCACCATCGCAAGGCTGCGTGAATCATACACCTTGTTGGGTAGGCGGTCGTCAAACAGCGGCATACGTTCGAGGGCCGTCAGCAGATGGTCGACACGCACCCCAAAATGCCCAGGATCAATGATGCCCAGCCCCTCAGCCGCAAGAAGCGCAAAGAGATACGAGCCCTGATCCCAAAGGGTGCCGGACGGGAAACCAGCAACGGCATCGACAAAGCCGCTTTCTGATCTGTAGTTCGTTTCAAAATAGCGCCAGGCCACTTTGGCTGCGTGAATGTCCTGTGGTGTCAGGCTTCGCTCTTGCTGGCGCTGATAGGCACTGTCGAGATCGATGGCGACACCGCCACGTGACAGCAGATAGTGCTGCAATCCGTCGCCAGAAACGGCGATCCCGGCCGCGAGGGCCAGCCCAGCGAGGAAGACGAGGCTGCTTCGGTTACCGGTAGAGCGAGAAGTCGTGGACATTGGCTGTCTCCTCAGTTGGGGCGGGGGAAGGGGCGGTGTCAGGTGACCAGCTGGCTGCCAGGGCGATGCGTCCGACCGCAGCCATGTTCCAGACGAGCCAGAACAGATTGGTGATGAGCAGCGCCATGTCGTGGCTCTCGGCGCCGCGCAGAGTTTGCACGGTGCCGTAGATCCCGGCACCAGCCATCACGAACATCAGGCAAAGATTGGGCAGGATGTGATGGCGGCCTTGACCGAAAACTGGCGTCTTCGGGGTGGGTGGAAAACGGGGGCGTTTGCCCTGCAGAACCAACCACAATGCGCGCAGCTGGATCGGAAGCGTGGACAGGGCAAGGGCGCGGCCGGGTTGGATTGCATACCCCTTGCATGCCAGCACCATCGCGATTTCGCTCAGAAAGATCACCGGCAGGAAATGAAGAAAAAACTCCGCTGAATAGGCCTCGACCGGGGCGATGCCCGTCACGAGCGATATGACCGGTGCAAGCAACAGAACCGGCAACCACAGGGTCGTGAGGTAGGACCAGAACGTCGCACCGTAATGGAGCTTGTGCCGCCAGGGCAGGCCGCGGCGAAACAGGGGGTTGTCGCGCAGCATGATGTCAAAGGTGCCACCTGCGTATTTCAGCCGTTGGGTTGCCCAGGCCTCCATCGTCCAGGGGGACAACATGCGGGCTTCGACCTTTGGATGGTAGACCGATGTCCAGCCTTCCTCCCGGTCCTCCTGCAACAGGATAGAGGTATAGATGTCCTCGCTCACATGAAACCGGAAGGGTTGCAGCGGGATGTTGTTGATCCAGATGGGGCTGGCAGGGCCGGGGGGGTGACCATGAGCCTTGTCTACCGCCGCGCTCTTGCGTTTCAGCGCGGTTGCAAAGATGGCCTCGCGCCGGTGGACGGACCCGGCACCACAGCAGAAAGAAGCGCCATTGCGATTGCGTCTGCGTTGGATGATGTCAAAGAACACCGTTGGTTCGGACAGAAACGGGTCCGCTCCGACGCGGTCGCGACCGGTCAGCCACTGCAGGGATGTCGCCAATGCGGGCAAAATGGGCTGCGCCATCTGGCCCAGACGTGTCTTTAACCAGCTTTCCCAAGCCTGACCTTCGGGGATGTCATAGAACCAATGAGGGGTCTGAACCCATGCCACCTTTGGATTGCGGAAATATCCAAGTGTGTTTTGCAGGAACGTCGGCTCCAGGCGGGTATCAGCATCGCAGATCACGATGAAATCACCGGCCGTCTGCATCAGCGCGTTGCGCAGGTTGCCGGCCTTGAAACCTTCGTTGGAGCTGCGCGCGAGATAGCTAATTCCGCTCCGGTGGGCGAGCGCTGCGATATGGGGGCGGTTGCCATCATCCAGCAGATAAATCTGGGGAGAGACATTGGGGGGGCACATCACCTGTTGGGCGGCTGCAATGGTCGGGATCAGAACCTCAGGATCTTCGTCGTAGGTGGTGATATAGAGGTCAACGCCGATAGGGCCCGACCCGTCCAGATGCGCGCCGTCCCGTGTGAGCGGCGGCGGTTTTTGCGGGGTGTCCTGTTCTGCCCAGATATCGAAGTAGAACAGAAGCGTGCCGAGAAACAAAAGGGTTTCAGCGCTGACAACGGCAACGGAAAAAAACAGCGCGTCCGGGTTCAGTGATTGCAACCAGCGCCATTGCAGATACCATGCACCCACGCCAATCGTCAGACCGGCCATGAAATGCCAGGCCAACGTGCGCCGCTGCGACATCGCCGGAAAACGCGGTGGGCGGCGCTGGGCGAATTTCTGGAAATAGGGTTCGGGCATGGCGAGGTGGATCCCTGCAGGTGGTCTAATTGACCCGGTTGATGTCTTTGATGAGCGCGGCGGCGACGGAACGTATGGCGGCGGCTTCGTCCCCTGCGGCAAAGGAGGTCGAGTTCGTCGAATAGGACCACACGCCAGCATCCACCTTGACCCGGATGTCGCGCGACAGCAGTACGGTCTGTGTCAGACTGGCGAAGACAGAGAAGCTGTAGTCGCAGCGGTCATTTCCTCCGGTATGGGAAAAGAACACCTTGAGCACGGGCTCTCCCGGGAGGTCGCGAGCCTCACGCGGGTGAACAATGCGGATCCCGGCCTGCTGAAAAAGCGCAGTCATTTCCGCCTGCAGCGTGGGTCCGAAGGTATCAGACGACCCAGGGGGAGGCTTCAGATTGCGCAAATCCATGCCAAAGGCGCGCAGCCCGTGCAGAACGTCCAACTTTTCCCCCCTTGCCAGCCGCTCAGGATTGAAGCCAAGCGCGACCTCGGCTGCGTTATGCTGACAGATGCGCGGCGCATCGGGATGTTCGGCCAGTTGGCCTCTGCCCAGTGCGTTGCCATCAAGCATCCCGAAGAGGCGGTAGATCTGCTGCCGGTTCTCTGGCGAAAAGAGACGGCTGGTGTAGTTGCTGGTCCGGATGCAGCGCGGGCCGTTCGGGCAGTTCTCGCCGCTGACATCCGTTCGTTCCCACAAAATCCAGAACCGATCGATTGATGTGCGCCGCTCCTGCGCGCCAAGCGGGCCGTGCATGGGCAGGAATAGCCCCGTAATCAGGACCAAGCCTAGGCTCCACAGCGACGCACGGGCGCGCGGGAGCCGTGATGCTGGGGTGTGGCTGTCACCTTTCATGACACGCCCCTGACCAGATGGCGCCAGACGGTTGTTGCGGGTTGTGGGCTGCTCAGGGGCCTGACGGCATCAAGAGGTTCGCATCCTTCGCTGCGCCCGTCCGCAATCGCTGTTTCAACGGCCCAGAACGGGCTGGCCAGTTGGCCTGTCAGCTCACTTCCTTCGACCACGTGGCTCTTGGGCATGATGATACTGCCATCGATCTGCGCGCCTGCACCCACATAGCTGTCTGCGCCAATAATCGTGCCGCCGCTGAGGGTTGCATGCGCGCCTATGATGCTGTTCCTCCCGACAAAACAGGGCGCACGCAGTTTGGCTGTGCGCGAAACTTCTGCGCCCTTGGCGATCCATTTGCCTGGTTCTACCTCCTGCGCATCTGGGGTCAGCCCTGCGATTTCGTCGCGCAGCACCGCCTGTAGCACTGCGGCATAGTCCCGCCCCGCACGGATCCGGTGGCGCCGTTCGCATTCAAAAATCTGGATCGCGGCCCGATTGGCCAGCAGGGAAGGCAGCAGATCCCGCTCCAAATCCTGGGCCGGTCTATCGGCAACCATGCGGATGGCGCTGGGCGAAAGGATGTATATTCCCCCCAGGGCAAGCGCCTTTGATGTGGCGATGACGGTGTCAGGACTGCCAAGTCCCAGCACCAGGCCGGTTGGTGATGACCGCACCCAGCCGTGGTGGGCATGATCGCTTTGCTCTGTCAGGAATGCGGCCACAGTGGCAAGCGCACCGGATCGGCGATGGTGTTCCATCATCGCGGGGAGATCGATGTCACCGACCGTATCGCCGTGCAGAACAATCAGATCATCCTGACAATAGCTGATTTCCCGCTGCAGGTGGGCCAAGGTGCTGGCTGTTCCAAGCGGTGCCGCCTCCCAGCCGTCGGTGCCTTCCTTGCCCTGTTTGCTGAGGATCACGCGGCTGTCGGGGTCTGCGTCCAAGTGGTGACTGATGTCCTGCGCATTGTGTCCTGCCGCGATGCAGACATCCCGGAGACCAAACTGGCGCAGTCCGCCAGTCAGATGCGACAGGACCGGCTGCCCAAGCAGATCCAGCATGGTGGTTGCATGGTCCCAGCTGAGCGGGGCGAGATCACGTGGTGCATCGGCCGCAAGGATCACTGCACGGCTCCCCGCGAGGAGATGGCGGCGAAACACGTTAGCCTCCAGCGCGTCGGTGAGGGTTGCATAGATCGGTAGCTGCTGGCCCAGACCGAATTTGTTTATCCGTGCCAGAACCTTGGGAGTGATACCAAAAAATCCCAAGGTGATTGCGCCGCCGTTCTGCCCGTAACATTCCACCAGCGCAGCGAGCCCGCAATGGGTGAGCCTGCTGACCCCGCTCATGTCGATCAGCATCGCAGCACGGCCAGCGTCGCGGGTTTCGCGGACGGCCTTGTGCAGCGCCTGCGCCGCCTGCGCGTTCAGGCGGTCGCAGTTCAGGTGCAGGACTGGAATGTTATCAGGGCAGGAGAAACCGTAATTCATGCCGCATACCTCATGAGGGTCGGGAGGAAAGTTGGGGAAGTGCAGTGGGTTGCCACGGCAGGGGGGCAAGCCCGACACTCCAGCCAAGATGGCGGCTGCGGGCCAGCCCAAGGGTAAGAAGACAGGCGCAGGGCAGGGCGATCGCCACTTTGGTCAGGACGATAATGGCAGGGGTCCATGTGCTGCCTGCCAAAAGGATCTCCGCAAGGTCGAGAAAGATCGGATGGCACAGGTAGATCCCAAAGGAATAGCGCGCATATCTGCCAATTCGGGGCGCCCATCCTTGCCGGGCAAGACACATGCACAATGCAAAAAGCAGCACAGGCATCAGAAAATCGGCCCAGTAGCCCGCAGTGTGGTCATAGGGCCAGCGTCCCGTTTCGATCGTCTGCCAGGTGGCATCCCACTTTGCCTGCAGAAGAACAATCGCAACGGCCCCCAGCGCAAAATACCAAGGTGCAATCAGGCGCGGCGCATCTCGCTGCCAAAGCGCCAGGCAAGTGGCCGCTACCATGCCATAGCCCGTGTAGCTCGCAATCTTGATGGCCCGCACCAGGTAGGGCAGCGCGTCATCCCCCCAGAACTGCGCATAGACAAAGAGATCTGCCTGTCGTTTGAACATCAGGCAAATCAGGATCAGCGCGCCCAGCACAGGCCAGCGATAGGCGGCGCGATAAAGGGGGAACAGCAGCACCAGCGCAAACAGCGTCGGGATAAAGTGCATGTGATATTTCACGTCCCCCAAAAGGAGGAAGCCAACCCATTTCACCGGGGTGCCAAGCTCTGCCAGAACAGCATCTAGATAGCCAAAGTACCCAGCCTTGATCAGATTGAAGCCTGCATAAAACACCGTCCAGAACAGGAAGGGGAGCAAGAGCCGCCGCGCTTGCAGTGCAATTGTCGCCGCATAGCCCCGCCCGCTGCGGTGTTGGGCCATCAGCAGCAGAAAGATCGAGATGATCAGGAACAGTTCTGTCCGGGCGATATACAGAACCGCACGAAGCATCATCGGAATGACCCGCTCCTCGGGGAGGGCGGTGACAAACGGCTGGCCGGTCGCATCGGCCGTTGCATGAAGCCCAACCATCGAAAGCCCGGCGACGAGACGCAACGCATCTATCCACTCCAGCCTTGCCCTGACAGTTTCACTCATCACGCGACCTCTTATTGCACGCTAAGAGGGTATAATCGTAAATGGAAATAAATGGTGAAAATGAATTATGAATATTTTTACGGATAACAGAGAGGCGCGTTATCGAATTTTTATAACGTCGTTAATAGGCTTGCATCCGGAGGTTGCGTCTATGTTGAGATGTTTTGTTTTTTTTGCAGTTTTTGCGATGGGCATCTGGGCCCTGGCCCGCGAGAGCCACGCACAGGAGATGCAGGATGCCGAACTTTGTGAGGCTGTCTTTCGGGAATATGGCGTCCGATCAGAGGTCTGTAATGCACCGCAGCCCAAGCCGCAGCCGGCCAGGGAGCTGACCGCACAGGACAGAGAAAGCCATATCTTTTTCCTGTCAGGTGGCAGCCGGCTAAGCCCTCAGATGGAGCGGCAGGTTGTTCTGCTGGCCGGTGTGCTGAACACCGCACCGATGAAGGACGCCTGTCTGCGGTTGACCGGCCATTCGGATGCCAGCGGGGGGCGCGATGTGAACCGTCGACTGTCTGAACAGCGTGCCGAGGTGGTTGCCGCAGCCCTGCGTCGCAGGCTTGATGGGGGCGACCGTGTGGAAGAGGTCCGTGGCGTGGGAGAAGAAACACCGCTTGAGGGCTGGCCATCCACCGCCCGCGAAAATCGCCGGGTCTCGATCGAAGCACGCCGCTGCCAGTAGCGCGCGTTTCCGTAGAATACAAAAAAGCCCTCAGACCAATCTGGTCAGAGGGCTTTTTATGGCTCCGGCGGTAGGGATCGAACCTACGACCAATTGATTAACAGTCAACTGCTCTACCGCTGAGCTACGCCGGAACATGTGGGGTCGTATAACGGTGCCGAACGGTGGCGTCCAGAGCCGTTTTGCGATTTTTTGGAAAAAAGTTCACGGGCTTTCGCGGGCGTCAGGATTGAGTTGAAACTGCGCGTCAACAGAGAGCTGGCCGACAGGCTGAACGCGGGATTGCGATGTAAGATCAACGAGGTGGGCAAAAACATTGCGCTCTGCAGCGGGCAGCAAAGCGGCTGGGGTTTCTGTGTAGATTGTCCGTGCCAATGTCGCGGCAGTGGCGGCTTTCTTGCGCAGGATATCCATGATGGCCGCCTCGCGCATCAGCCGGTGAGCGATGAGCCAGTCAAGCCGTCCTGCCGGGTCATCAATCGCGGCCCCGTGGCCTGGGTAGAACACGCGCCAGGACCGTGCAGCGAGGCGACGACAAGAGGCCATGAAATCGGTCAGGTCGCCATCTGGCGGCGACACAAGAGAGCTGGCCCAGCCCATGACGTGATCGGCAGTGAAACAGATATCTCCCCACCCAAAGGCAAGATGGTTGCCAAGGTGGCCGGGGGTGTGAATTGCCTCCAGCTCCCAGTTGCTGCCGCGCAGGATATCCCCATCTGCAAGGCAGATATCGGGGGCGAAGCCCTGATCAATGCCTTCCCCACCACCTGCAAGCCCGGCCTCTGCCAATTGGGCCATGACGGCGCTGCGGCCAGCCACGGGTCCGCCAAACGCGTAGATCGGCGCGCCGGTTGCATCAGAAAGGTCGCGCGCGAGGGGGGAGTGGTCAAGATGGCTGTGGCTGACCAGGATGTGGCTGATGCTCTGGTCGGGGGCGACGGCATCCAGGATGGCTTGCAAATGGTGCGCATCCTTGGGGCCGGGGTCTATCACCGCCAGGTCCTGGGTGCCGATCAGATAGGTGTTTGTTCCCCGATACGTCATCGGGGAAGGGTTCGGCGCCAGGATGCGGCGCAGGCCGGGTTCCAGCACCTCAGGCACGCCAGTTTGCGGATTGAAATCATCGGGTGCCTGCATCTGCCTGTCCTTTTTGTCTCTGCTTGCCGACCGCGTTGTGCGTTTTGCTTTTCAGCGAGCGGGGCGCAGGGTAGGTGTAGCCCATGTTCTTTCAATGGCTCAAACAGTATATGCCGCGCAGTCTATATGCACGGGCGGCTTTGATCCTGCTGGTTCCGATCGTGACCCTGCAGCTGGTTGTCTCTGTCGTGTTCATCAAGCGTGATCTGGAGGATCTGACGGTTCAGATGACGCTCACCATTCTGCGTGAACTGCGATTGATCGAGCAGACAATCGCCCCGGCAACGACACAAGAGATGGCCATGGAGCGCCTGATGCCGCTGCTGGAGCCACTGCAGGTCGAGGCGCGGTTCTTGGATAACACTCAGCCGCTGCCGCAGGACCGGATGGGGCTGCTGGAGTTTTCCGGACGGGTGGTGCGTGACACGCTGGAAAATAACCTGCCGTCCTTTGTCTCTGTGCAATTCCCTGACACGCGCCAGTTTCAGTTGGTGATGCAAACCGACCTGGGACCGCTCGCATTGGTGCAGGACCGGCGCCGTGTCACGGCTGCCGCACCGCATCAGCTGATTGTGACGGTGATTGTTTTTGGCTTTCTGATGACGGTCATCGCCTTCGTCTACATGCGCAATCAGCTGCGTCCGATCAAACAGCTGGCCGATGCCGCTCAGGCCTTTGGTCGGGGTCGCACGGTGGCCTATGCCCCCCGTGGGGCAAATGAGGTCCGCGCCGCGGGTCATGCGTTTCTGGACATGCGCGCCCGTATCGAACGCCAGATCGAGCAGCGCACGCTCATGCTCTCTGGTGTCAGCCATGACCTGCGGACCCCGCTGACCAGAATGAAGCTGGGCCTTTCCATGCTGGAGGATGAAGAGGCTGAACCGTTGCGCCAGGACGTCGACGAGATGCAGGCGCTTCTTGATGCGTTTTTGGATTTCTCCCGCGGGGTGTCCACCAGCGAGCCGGAAGCGGTGGATCCGCATGTGTTGGTCACAGTGGCGGTGGATGGCTGGCGTCGGCAGGGCAAGGACGTGATGCTGGGAGAGATGAGCGGAGAGGGTGAGGTCATGCTGCGCAAGGCGGCGCTGCGCCGCGCAATCGAAAACCTGATCTCAAACGCCGTGCGCTACGGCTCGCGGGCACGGGTGTCGGTGGCTTTGACAGAGCGTTTCTTGCGGATCCGTGTGGAAGACGATGGGCCTGGCATCCCGGAGGCGGATCGAGCAGAGGCAATGCGCCCATTCACCCGGCTCGATCCGGCCCGCAATCAGGATCTGGGCAGCGGTGTTGGCCTTGGCCTTGCGATTGTCACAGACATTGCGCGGGCCCACGGCGGGATGCTGCGCCTTGGCAAGAGCGAAGATCTGGGCGGGTTGCAGGCGGATATCGTGATCGGCATCTGAGACCCGCCCCGATCAGGGCGTGACACAGAGATCAGAGCAGTTCCGACATCTCCACGACCCTGTGTTCCTTGATCGAGATCTGAGCAGCCAGCCCCATCAGCACAGCCATACGACCGTCTTTAAGGGTGACCTCCGGGGTTGGGCGCGTGCCACGCACCAGTTCAAGAAACTTGCGGTGTTGATAAAAGGTCGAGCCGTTGTGATCGCCAGCCTCCAGAAGGTCAGGGTCGACCGGTACCTCGATCTCAACAGGGCCGCGTGGCTCTCGCAGGGATGTCACAACCTTGGGCACAGGGGCAGCCCCCAGATGTTCGGGCCAAAACCGCCCGGGACCGGGCACAAACGCCTCGATCTTTCCTCTTGGGCCAATTGCCGTCACCTCTTCCTGATATTCTGCGCCTTCGGCAAACATGCAGAGTTCCAGCATGGCACGGGCGCCGCAGCTGAAGTCGACAATCACATATCCGTTGTCCAGGATGTCCGGCACGCCATCGCTATAGCGTTCATCCAGATGGTTGGCATCCTGTCCGCCGCTGGCCATCACGCGCACGGGTTCCGATCCAAGCGTCAACCGCATGAGATCGAAGAAATGGCAGCATTTCTCTACGAAGGTGCCGCCGGATTTGGCGTCAAACCGGTTCCAGTCATCGACCTTCTCCAGAAACGGAAAGCGGTGTTCGCGCACGGTGAGCATCTTGATGCCGCCAGTTGCGTCAACAGCGTCACGCAAAAACGTCGCGATTGGCGGCATGTAGCGATATTCCATCGCAACCCAGACGGGCGCCGGATATGTGGCCTCAAACGCGGAGAGACGGGCACGGTCGTCGAGGCTGGTGAATAGCGGTTTTTCCACCAGAACGGGCAGTGGCCGGGTTCGGGCCAGCAGCTCCAGCTGTTCAAGATGCCGGAAATTGGGGCTGGCAATGAGGAGACAATCCAGATCCCCGATCTTCATCAGGTCTTCGATACTGTCGGTAAAGATGGCATCCGGCGCAAACTGCGCTGAAATCTCACGCATTGCGGGATTGGGCTCGTAGATCGCGCCGACACGTGTGTTGTCGAGCAGGGCGATATTTCGCAGATGCTCTTGGCCCATCATGCCGCAGCCGATGATCCCGTAGGTGATGGGGTCTGACATGTTTCCTCCTAAGTCAGGCGCTGCACATAGAGTGCTTTGTCGGGGTCAAACCAGGTGCGCGAAAATTCCACCGGGGCAGAGACCTGCGCCCAGCTGAGCCGTTCGATATAGCCCACGGTGGTTCCGGCTGGTTTGGAAAAATGCGCTGGCGCCCAGTCCGGGACCGGGCCAAGCGATACCCTGTCTTCGGCACGGGTGATCCAGAAGCCGAGAGCCATGCGGTAATATCTATAGAGAGAATCGGACAGCTGATCGGCCTTTACCTGACCTGCGTCGCGGTCCAGCCAGATTTCCTCTACCGCGATTATGACATCGTCAAGATAGCGCAAGCGACGGATTCTGGTGCCGGTCTCGGCTGTGCCAAAGGCCGGTAGATCCGCCGGTTTTGGGCATTCTTCTACAGAAAGGATATCCGCGGTCGGCAGTCCGCCTCCGCTGTGTAGTTCAAGGCGGAACATGGAATAGATGCTTTGGGCGCTTTGGGTCGAGCGGATGTAGTTTCCTGACCCTTGGATGCGTTCCAGCATCCCCTGTTTTTCCATTTCTGCCAGTGACTTGCGCAGCGTTCTTACGGTTGTTCCATACTGTTGCGCCAGCTGTCGTTCCGGCGCAAGGCGTTCGCCGTCAGCCAGGCGGCCAGAGGCGATTTCCCGGGTCAGGGCCTCGCTGATTTGGAGATAGAGAGGCAGGGCAGAGCCGGTGGCGCGGGTGTTTGGCATAGGGCTTATGGTCGCTGACGTCAAAAAATTGATACACCATTGATCTACATCAAGGCGCGGGCTATGCAAGAGTTAAGTTGCGAAACGCGAGGGAGAGGTTGATGAGCGTTGTTCCCATTACGTCGGCAGATCTTGACGCTGTGGAGGTGTCGTGGTTCGCGGCGCTTTGCTCGGACGATTATCAGTTTCTCGGCGTGCCCGATGGGGATCTGCGGTCATCCTGGGCTCATTGCTCTGACATCGTGAAAGAGGCAGAGGCGCAGGGGTTTCGCAACATCCTGTGTCCGTCGTCTTATCAGGTGGGGCAGGATACGCTCAGCTTTGTTGCGGGCTGCGCGCCGATCACCAGCAAGATCAACATGTTGGCAGCGGTTCGCTGTGGTGAAATGCAGCCCATCATGCTTGCGCGCACGCTGGCGACGCTGGATCACATGCTGGAGGGGCGTCTGACCGTCAATATCATCTCCTCTGATTTTCCGGGCGAGAAGGCCGACAGCGCGTTTCGCTATCAGCGGTCGCGCGAGGTTGTGGAAATTCTCAAGCAGGCCTGGACGCAGGATGAAATCAACCACGAGGGTGAAGTCTATTCCTTCAACGGGCTGACGACGGATCCGGCAAAACCCTATCAGACCGGTGGCCCGCTTTTGTATTTCGGTGGCTATTCCCCTTCGGCGCTGGATCTGTGCGGAGAGCATTGCGACGTCTACCTGATGTGGCCGGAAAAGATGGAAGAGCTGGAAGGCCGGATGAAAGCGGTCCATGCCGTTGCAGAGCAATATGGACGAACGCTGGATTACGGTCTGCGGGTTCATATGATTGTGCGTGACACAGAGGCAGAGGCGAACGAATACGCTGAGTATATCGTCTCCAAACTGGACGAGGCACAGGGCAAGGCGATCCGTGACCGTGCCCTTGATGCCACCTCGCTTGGCGTTGCTCATCAGGCCAAGAACCGCGAAGTCGCGGATGAATATGGCTACATCGAACCACACCTCTGGACCGGGGTTGGCCGGGCGCGTTCTGGCTGTGGGGCGGCACTGGTCGGGTCAACGGATCAGGTTATGTCAAAACTGGATGCATATCAGAAAATGGGGATCCGGGCCTTTGTGCTGTCAGGCTACCCGCATCTGGAAGAGGCGCGACATTTCGGGACACGGGTCATGCCGCATCTGAAAACCTGTTCGCTGCCGCATGAATATGGCCGGGTGCCTGCAACGGTTCCGGCCACACCTCTCGGGAATGGAGTACGTCGTTGATGGAACGGATCGAAATCGCACCGGGCCTGAGCCTGAGCCGTTTGGTTTACGGAATGTGGCGTCTGGGAGCCGATAGCGACACCTCGACCGCGCATGTCGAAGCCAAGATCAACGCCTGTCTTGAGCAGGGGATCACCACCTTTGATCAGGCTGACATCTATGGTGGCTACGCTGCAGAAGGCATTCTGGGACAGGCAATCAAGGCCAATCCGGCCCTGCGGGCGCAAATGGAAATCGTTACCAAATGCGACATCGTTGCGCCGATGGGACGCTATGCAGATAAGCGGGTCAAATACTACGACACCAGCCGGGCTCATATTCTGTCGTCAGTTGATACATCGCTTCAGGAAATGGCGGTGGACCATATTGACCTTTTGTTGATCCACCGGCCGGATCCATTGATGGATCACCGCGAAACCGGCGCGGCGCTGGACGAGGTTGTTGCCTCGGGCAAGGTGCGGGCGGTTGGTGTGTCGAATTTCCGCCCCTGGGACTGGGAATTGCTGCAGTCAGCAATGAAAACGCCACTTGCGACCAACCAGATTGAGATTTCGCTCTCTGAAATCCGCCCGTTCACCAATGGAGATCTGGCATTCCATCAGCGCCAGGATCACCCCCTGATGGCCTGGTCACCGCTTGGTGGTGGTGGGCTTATGACCAGCAGCGGTGGCGTTGCCGATCGCCTTGACGCGATTGCCTCGCGGCAGGGGGTGGATCGAGCTGCGGTTGCGATTGCCTTTCTCCTGCGCCATCCGGCTCATATCCTGCCGGTTCTTGGGACGAACAACCTCGACCGGATCAAGCGGGCGTCGGATGCGCTGAAAGTCGATCTGGACCGCGAAACTTGGTTCAGCCTCTACGAGGCTGCGCTTGGTCAGGAGGTTCCATGATGGCTGCGAACACGGGTGCGGGCAAACAGAGCTTTGTCCCGGCGCCTGATAACACGCGACTGCTGCGCAATGCGTTTGGTCGCTTCGCGACAGGGGTGACCATCGTCACCGCCGCCTGTGACAAGGGGACGGTGGCCATCACCGCGAATAGTTTTTCCTCGGTCTCGCTGTCACCGCCATTGGTTTTGTGGTCGCCAGACAAGACATCGCGGCGTTTCCCGTATTTTGAAACGGCCCAGCATTTTGCAATCCATGTGCTGGCTGCGGATCAGGATGACCTGTGTTGGCAGGTGGCAAAAGATGCCTTTGGGCTGAACCAATTGGTTCTGGAGCGCAACACCGATGGCGTGCCGTTGCTGGACAACTGCCTGGCACGGTTCGAATGCACGCGATCTGCGCTGCATGACGCCGGCGATCACATGATTGTTCTGGGCCATGTCGATCGCGCGACCATGCGCGAAGGTGGCGATGCGCTGACATTCTACAACGGTCAAATGGGCCAGATCGCCGCCGAATGACCCGCAGCCCGGCGGGGCAAAGTAGGACGCACCTGCGCCGCGCCGGGGAGGGCGGGGCCAGCAAGACAAAAGAGCCTAAAGGCCGATGATCCAGACGCCGCAGGGCGAAATGTCAGAAGGGAGATGACATTGGGAGGAAACAATAGGGGGGCGCCGGGATGACGGCGATCCTGTCTGTGCTGAACTTTCTGCGCCCGCTCAACACCGGCCTGCTTGCAGTCGGCCGTTGGGTGGGCGTTTTTGCCATTGGTCTCATGGTGGCGGCAATCCTGATCCAGGTGTTTTTCAGATATGTTCTGGGCAGTGCATTGCCCTGGCCGGATGAGGCGGCGCGGTTCTGCATGTTGTGGATGACGGGCCTGATGGCGCCCACCGCTTTTCGCAGCGGCGGGTTTGTTGCGATCGACTTGATGGACAACGTGTTGCGCGGGGCGGCCTTTCACCTGCTGCAGCTGGTTCTTTTGGCGATCTGCCTGGCGGTTCTGATCGTCGGGGTTCAGATCGGCTACAAGGAGGTGATGGGCCTTGGCGGGCGCTTTGCAACCGCCTCACTTTATGTGCCGACGTCGCTTGGTTTTGACGAATGGTACCGTGTTCCGCGCAGCTGGATGATGCTGTCGCTGTTGGTTGGTGTTGCGCTGTTGATCCTCGTCAATGTGGAGCTGATCCTGGAACGCATCGTGCGGCTGTTCGGGCAGGGGGATCGCATCCCGCCGCGACCCGGGCTGAGCATGGGGGGCGCAGAATAATGCTGATCTGGTTCCTGCCGCTGTTCCTGTTTCTCTTGATGGTTGGCCTGCCGGTGTTCTTTTGCCTGTTGGCAGCCCCCGGAGCCCTGTTGTGGCTAAACGGTCAGGAACGGGATCTGACCCTGCTGTATCGCAATCTTTACAACGGGATGGACAGTTTTCCGCTCATGGCGATCCCGTTTTTCATGTTGGCGGGTGAATTGATGAACCGCGGTGGTATCACCGTGCGCCTGGTTGAGTTTTCGCAGGCGCTGATGGGCCACCTGCGCGGGGGCCTGGCACAGGTGAACATCCTGTCGTCGATCCTGTTTGCAGGGCTGTCAGGTTCTGCTGTGGCGGATACCTCTGCCCTTGGCTCCATGCTGATCCCAGCGATGGAGAAGGAAGGCTACAGCCGTAAATTCGCCGCAGCGGTCACAGCGGCCAGTTCGGTGATCGGGCCGATCATCCCGCCTTCTGGCATCATGATTATCTACGCCTATGTCATGGGCGAGAGTGTCGCTGCGCTGTTTCTTGCGGGGATCGTGCCGGGTATTCTGGTGGGCATCGGCCTGATGGTGATGGTGCGGATGATGGCGGATCGGTATGAGCTGCCTGCCGCCCGGCGTGTGGTGTTTGACAAGGTGGAGATCGGCGCGGTTGAAGCGTGGTTCTCCTTTGCACTGGTGCGGCTGAACCTTGGTCTGTTGTTTTCCCAGTTTGTCCCACTGAGCGACAGCGCCGGTGCGCAGGGGGCATGGCTCAGCTTTCTGGGGGGGGTGCTGTTGGCACATGGTTTGATGCTGGGTTTGCGCCGTGTGGTCAGCGCAGACTTCCGCGTCGTGTGCAAGCGGGCGGTGGTGCCTTTGCAGACGCCTGTGTTGATCCTTGGTGGCATCTTGGCGGGCGTGTTCACCCCGACAGAGGCGGCCGCAGTTGCCGTGGCGTATGCGCTGTTGATCAGCTTTGGCATTCTTGGCTCCATGCGGCTGTCGGACCTGCCGGAGGTCTTTTCTCGGGCGGGGATCACCTCGGCTGTGGTCCTGCTGCTGGTTGGGGCCGCGATGTCGTTCAAAACCGTCGTGAGCCTCAGCCACGCGCCAGAGCAGCTGGCAGGGTTCATCCTGACCCTGTCTGAAAACCCGCTGATCCTGCTGTTTCTGATCAATCTGCTGTTGTTTGTGGTCGGGATGTTTCTGGATGCAGGGCCCGCAATCATCATCCTCGGCCCGATCCTTGGCCCGGTTTTCGAAGGGCTCGGAGTTGAGCCCGTGCATTTCGCCATCATCATGTGCGTGAACCTGACTGTGGGGCTCGCGACACCGCCGATGGGGCTGGTGTTGTTCGTTGCGGCAGCTGTGTCGCAAGAGCGCGTGACGACCATCGCCAAGGCCATCCTGCCGTTCCTTGCCATCGAAATCGCCGTGATCTTCCTGATCACCTTTGTGCCCGCGATTTCGCTGACGGTGCCGAAATTGACCGGGTTCCTGAACTAGGGGCCTGACAGATCAAGCGAATAATCCAGAATAAAAGAGCAACAGGAGGAGAAACGATGCTCAGGAATTTGGTAAAGACGGTGGCCCTGTCGGCCCTGATGGCAGGAACTGCTCTGTCGGCATACGCCGCTGACTACACCATCCGTGCGACTGCAAACTCGAACGAAAACGACGAGGATTATGACGGTCTGGTCGTGTTCAAGAACTATGTCGAAGCCGCGTCAAACGGTGCGATCGAGGTTGAGCTGTTCATCGGCACGCAGCTTTGCTCCAACGGGGCGGAATGCCTTCAGGGCGTGGCAGATGGATCCATTGACGTCTATATCTCCACATCTGGCGGCGCCTCTGGCCTGTTCCCATATGTGCAGGTTCTCGATCTGCCTTATCTGATGGCGGATGACCGGATTGCAGAACATGTTCTGTCGGGCGATTTCACCCGTCAGATGCGCAAGATGGCGTTGGAGGATTCCGGTGACGCCATCCGCCTGATGACGATTGGCAACACCGGTGGCTGGCGCAACTTTGCCAACACGAAACGCCGCGTCGCAGAGCCGTCTGACATGAAAGGCCTGAAAATCCGGACCGTTGTCGCCGATCTTCCGCAGGAACTGGTGAAGGCCCTTGGTGCGTCGCCCACGCCGATCCCGTGGCCAGAGCTGTTCACCTCCTTCCAGACCGGTGTGGTTGAGGGCTCCAAAAACGGAATTACCGATATCATGGGGATGAAGTTCCCGGATGCGGGTCTGCAATATGTGACCCTTGATGGGCACGCTTACATGGGTGCGCTGTGGTGGATGTCGAACCAGACATTCGTGAACATGCCCGAAGACATGCGCCAGGTTGTTGTTGACGGCTTCTATGCCCTGCAGCAGGCCACCTTTGCCTCGCCCAAGCGCAAGTCGATCCAGGCCTATGAGGATTTTGTTGCCGGAGGTGGCGATCTCTATGTTCCGACACCCGAACAGAAGGCGGCCTTCAAAACCGCAGCAGAGCCGGTCTATGACTGGTTCAAGTCGAACGTGACCCGCGGGGATGAGATCTTTACCGCACTGACCAACGCGGTCGCAGAAGCTGAGGCAGACGTCAGCGCAGCCCGCGCAGCGGACCTGAACTGAGCCAAACCAAAAGAAACGGCGCGGGGATCACCTCGCTCCGTTTTCTCTTTTGGTTTCCAGCAGCATGTGTCCGACCAATGCTGAGCGCTCAGCGGAACGGGTACATCCAGACCTTGTAATCTTCGACAAGAACATGCGCTTTTTCAATCTCGTCCTGCGTCATTTTCTTCACCACTTCCTCAAGGCTGATGGCGGCATCGGGGTCTCCTCCGATGGCCGAAAGCGTGTACCACATATACGCACGGACAAGATCAGGGGCAGGCATGCCGCGGCCGATCTCATAGTACCAACCGATGCCAGACTGGGCGCCGGGGTGTCCTTTCATCGCAGACCGAAGATACCACTCAAAGGCGCGCTGGTCGTCTCGCTCAACGCCAAGCCCCATGGCATACATTACACCAATCAGCTCTTCGGCGTCGGCATTTCCGGACCGGGCCGCAGGCCAGAGCGCGGCTCTCGCCTCCTCAAACTGGCCTGCTTCCATCAGATCGCGCGCCGCTTCAATTTCGGCCAGGGCAGGCAGGGGCATACACAGCGACATCATCGCAGCGGTGGCCAGTTTCAGGAGGTGTTGGCGCATCTCATTTCCCTTCGTTGTGCCTTGGCGTCGGGGGCGGTTGCCGCCGGTCTGGCGGCAGGTGCCTCTTTTGCGGACGGCGCAGAACCGGTTGTCACCCGCCCTGGGTTTCCCGCCCCGCTGCGGGTGCGTGATTTTATGCCCACCGATCCAGCCAAGGCCGAGTTGGGGCGGCTGCTATTTTACGACAAGATCCTGTCTGGGAACAGAAACATCAGCTGCGGAACCTGTCATAATCCGAGGTTTGGCACCTCTGATGGTCTCTCGCTGGGCCTCGGTGAGGGGGCATCTGGGCTGGGGCAGGATCGGCGCTCGGGTGAGGGCGTCGACCGGATACAGAAACGCATTCCGCGAAACGCTCCGGCGCTTTGGAACCTTGGCGCGACGTCGATTGCCGTCTTGATGCACGATGGCCGCATCAGCCGCGATCCGATCTATGGCAACGGCTTTAACACCCCGGCCGAGGAATGGTTGCCGCAGGGGCTGCAATCGGTTCTGGCGGCGCAGGCATTGTTTCCGATGACCAGCGGTTTTGAGATGGCGGGCAATGTGGGAGAGAACGAAGTCATCGGAGCCGTAAGGGACCGGATCGATCTTGGCTGGCCAATCATCGCCAAACGTGTGCGTGTAGTACCGGATTATGGACAGGCGTTTGTTGAGGCATTTGACCACGTAACCACAGCAGAGCAGGTGCAGATCACCGACATAGCAGAGGCGCTGGCCCATTTCATGGTGCAGGACTTTACCTCGTTCGACAGCCCGTTTGATGCATTTCTGGCCGGAGATCAGGCCGCGCTCTCACCCTTGCAGCGAAGGGGCGCCGATTTGTTTTTCGGCTCGGCGGGCTGCAGCGGCTGCCATGCGGGGGCTCTGTTGTCGGATCAGAAATTCCATGCACTTGGACTGCCTGCGTTTGGCCCAGGTCGCGCACGCCGGTTTGATCCCTATGCGCGGGATGTGGGTCGCATGGGCGAGAGTGATGATCTCGCAGACGCCTATCGGTTCAGAACCCCGATGCTGCGCAACGTCGAATTGACCGGACCTTATGGTCACAATGGGGCCTATTCCACGCTTGAGCGAATGGTGCGCCATCATCTTGACCCGGAAGAGGGCAGGGCATCCTGGACACCGGCTGATCTGACATTGCCGCAGGTGGGCTGGCTTGCGCCGATTGATTTTGTCATCCAGAGCGACCGTTTGGAAATGGCGCGGCAGGCGCGCGCCCGCGATATCTATCTGCGCAATGACCTGAGCGACGACGACATCGACGCATTGGTCAGCTTTTTGACGTCCCTGACGGGAAAGGCCGCCCAAGAGCAGCGCTCGCGTGTTCCGGACAGCGTGCCCAGCGGCTTGCCCGTTGATCGCTAGTTGTAAAAGACGCGGGACCATCCGAGATGATCCCGCGCGCGTCATTTTGTACCGCTTTGCGCAGATCTCACTTTGCGTCGCGTTCCATGATCCATTCCACCTCAGGTGCTGCCACAAAACGCCATTTGCGCAAGGGGCCAGCCATCACGTTGAGATAGTACATCTCAAACCCGTAAGGCGCGCCGCAGGGGTGATGACCGCGCGGAACAAGGACGACATCGCCATCTGCCACAGCCATGGTTTCATCCAACTGCCCGTCATCGGTGTAGACGCGCTGAATACCAAAGCCATTGGCCGGATTGAGCCGGTGATAATAGGTCTCTTCCAGATAGGTGATCCGGGGGTAGTCATCTTCGTCATGGCGATGGCTGGGAAAGGAGGACCAATGACCTGCGGGGGTAAAGACCTCTGTCACCAGCAGGCTGTCACAATAGTCTTCGGCTTCCATCGCGATATTGTTGATGTACCGCGTATTTGTGCCTTTGCCACGCTCTGTCAGGGTGATGCCGTCAGGGCCGATACGGCGTGCATCGTGCCCGCCCTTGCCCGGGGCTGAACAGACGGCAATGGTGCAGTCCGTCGTCGCCTCAGCGGTCCAGTCACTGCCATTGGGCAGATAGAGACAATGCGGCGGCGTCTTTTCAAAGACGTTCATCCGGTCGCCAAGCTCGCCCCAATCCTGACCTGCGCCAGTGATGTTTGCCTTGCCTTCGACCATAACCAGAATGACCTCACGGTCGCCAGTCACATCGGACGCGGTTTCGCCCGCCCGCAGACGGTGCAGCGCAAAACCGACATAACGCCAACCCGCGCTTTCCGGGGTGATGCGATGCACTTCGCCGTGGGTGCCAAAGGGTTTTCTGAGCAGATCGCTCATGGCATTGCCTCCTGTGTTTTGAGGTGCATCATGCCTCTACGGTCAGGCCGTAGCGGGTGCACAGATCGCGGATCGTTTCATAGCCCAGTTTGGACGCCTCATATGGGGCGACCTTTGCGGGATCCTGTTCAGCCTCAACCACGATCCAGCCAGCATAGTCCATCTTGGCCAGTTTTTCCGTGACAGCCGCAAAGTCAATGGAGCCCTCGGCATCGCCCGGGACGGTAAAGGCACCTGCGATGACGGCATCCAGGAAGGACCAGTTTTCAGCCCGCGCCTGCGAGGCGATATTGGCGCGCAGATCCTTGTAGTGGACGTGGTGAATCCGGTCGCCCCATTTGTCCAGCGTCCCCAACAGATCACCGCCGCCAAAGACCAGATGACCTGTATCATAAAGCAGCGTGACCTCGGGGCTGCTGGCCTCCATCAGCCAGTCGATGTCCTGTTGATCCTCGATAAAGGCGCCCATGTGGTGATGATAGGCAAGCGGCAGGCCCTTGTCCGTCATCCATTTGGCAATCTCCGACAGTTTGGCGGCATAGCCGTGCACGTCGTCACGGCTCAGCTTGGGGCGGTTGTTGACCGGTGTGCCCTGATCGCCTTGAACGGTGTTTGAGCATTCGGCATAGACCAGACAAGGCGCGCCAAGGGCTGCAAATTGCTCCACCTGTTCCTGAATGGCGGCCTTTTCGGTGGCGACATCATTGACCAAAAGATTGCCAGAGCACCAACCGCCACACAGGGCAATGTCATACTCGTTCAAGTATTTGCGCAGGCCTTCGGTGTCTTGCGGCATGCGGCGGCCGCGCTCAACGCCGGTGTAGCCGATGTCGCGCGCCTCGCTAAGGGCCTGTTCCATTGTGTAGGCTGCAGTCAGGTCCGGCAGGTCGTCGTTCTGCCAGGCGATGGGGGAGATACCAATCTTGACGCTCATGGTCGTGGTCTTTCTGTTGTGACGCGGCTCAACGCGCCAATGTCTGTTGTCTTGATACTTCGGTCCCCCGCGTCGCGCAGGTCAGCGACACGGGGGGCGCGCTCAATTCAAGGCGCGGGCTTTGATCTGTTTTTCGTACTCGGCCCGCTTGGCGCGGACCTCTTCGCGCGCCGAGACCTCGGGCACTGCGACGTCCCACCAGAACCCACCATCCGGGGTGGAGGGGTAGGGATCTGTATCGATCACGATCACAAACGGACCTTTTGCCGATTTCGATCGTTGCAGCGCGTCTTCGAGTTCCGTGATCGAAGAGACGTGAACCGACGCAGCCCCCATAGAGGCGGCATGGGCGGCAAAGTCGATATTGGCTGGGTTCACGTGATAGCTGTGATCCAGCAGGTTGTTGAACTCGGCTCCGCCGGTGCCCATTTGCAGCCGGTTGATACAGCCATAACCCCGATTGTCGGTGATCACGACAGTCATATCGATGCCGAGCATGGCTGCGGTGGCCAATTCGGAGTTGGCCATCATGTAGCTGCCATCGCCGATCATGCAGATCACCTCGCGGTCAGGTTGGGCCATCTTGATGCCCATGGCGCCTGCGATTTCATATCCCATGCAGGAATAGCCGTACTCCATGTGGTAGGCACCGGGGCGCGGGGCCTTCCAGAGTTTATGCAGCTCCCCCGGCATGGTGCCCGCGGCGCACATGACCACCGTGTCGGGGCCGGAACTGCGCTGCACTGCGCCGATGACATGCTGGTCGCTTGGCGACTGAATGTCGTCTCGCGGGGCGGCGGTCAGCGGGTCGACGGCCGCGAACCATGCTTCCTTCAGGGCTGAAGACGGCGCTTCTGCGCAATGATCGCCAAGCGCCTCGCTCAGCTGTTCCAACCCGATCTGCGCATCACAGCACAGTGGTTCCGCGCCGTGCTTCATCGCATCATATGCGGCCACATTGAGCGAGATGAGTTTGCGAGCGGGGTTCTGAAACAGGTTCCAGGATCCCGTGGTGAAATCCTGAAAGCGGGTCCCGACGCCCAGCACCACATCCGCATCCGTGCAGATCTCGTTTGCCGACCCGGCGCCGGTTACACCAACGGGGCCCAGGTTCAGAGGATGGTCCCAGGCAAGGGCGGATTTGCCGGCCTGGCTCTCCACCACAGGGATTTGATGCGTTTCGGCAAAGGCGCGCAGTGCATCGCAGGCGCCAGAATAATGCACCCCGCCCCCGGCGACGATCACGGGTTTCTTCGCTGCCCGGATCAGCTCTGCCGCATGTGCAAGTTCTCGGGCATCCGGGAGAGCCCGGCGAATGTACCACGTGCGCGGCTCAAAAAACGCCTCGGGCCAGTCGTAGGCCTCGGCCTGAACGTCCTGACAGAACGCCAGTGTCACCGGGCCACAGTCGGCAGGGTCCGTCATCGTGCGAAAGGCGCGCGGCAGGGCAGTCAGCAGCTGCTCTGGTCGGGTGATCCGGTCGAAATAACGGCTGACCGGTTTAAAGCAGTCATTGGCGCTGATGGTGCCGTCGTTGAAATTCTCGACCTGCTGCAACACGGGGTCCGGGCCGCGCCCTGCAAAGACATCACCGGGGATCAGCAGCAGGGGAAGGCGATTGACATGGGCAAGGGCGGCAGCCGTGACCATGTTGGTCGCGCCGGGCCCGATTGACGAGGTCACAGCCATGGCACGCTTGCGGCCGGATTGTTTGGCATAGGCGATGGCCGCATGGGCCATGGTTTGCTCATTGTGACCACGATAGGTGCGAAAACTCTCGCGTTCAGCATAGAGCGCCTCGCCCAGGCCTGCGACATTGCCATGACCAAAGATGGCCCAGATGCCGTCAAGGAACGGCACGCCATCTTCGTTCAGCTGCGCCGCCAGATAGCGGACCATGGCCTGTGCGGCGGTCAGTCGGATCGTTGTCATCAAACGGCTCCCTGTGCTTTTTGTTTTTGAACGCTATCACGTGCGTCGCCCCAAATGTCGCAGAGGCGTGCGTAGTTCTCTGTCATTCGGCTCACGGCCTCATGATCGTCCAGCTTGCCTGCAAACCAGTCCCGTGCCACCTGGCCAAAGATGGTCCGACCCACGGCAAAGCCTTTGACCAGCGGGAAGCGTGTTGCAAGGGCAAAGCTCTCGCGCAGATCGTCTTCCGGGGCGTCCAGCCCGAGAACCACGATGCCGCGCGTCCGCTTGTCGTTGCGTTCGATTGCCTCACAGCTTGCAGCCCAGGCCGCTTCCGTGCGGAAGGGTTCCAGCTTCCACCAATCGGGATAGATCCCGGCATCATAGATGCGCTGGATCACGGTCGGGGTGGTTGTGTCATCAACCGCACCCACCTTGGAGGGGATGACCTCCAGCAGGAACTCCAGCCCGTTTCGACGACAGGATTGGAACAGGCGACGGACGGTCGAGAGGTGATCCTCCCACATGGCATCATCATCGTCCGGGTGCGGGAAACACAGGCATTTCACAACGTGATTTGCAGGCCATTCCTTCAACCCGCCGCAGTCTTCTCCGACCTGCGGCTCCAACCGCAAGGGGCGCGAGCCCGGCCATTCCACCGGACGTCCGATCCAAAGACCCTTGTCTGCAGCTGCATGGAGCGCGCGGGTGCCGACCCGGCCGTCGCACAGAATGCCGTGGCCACCGCGCCCGGCGGCCTGCGCAACTGCTGCTTCCAGACACAGCTCTTTGAAGGCGCTGATCTTTTCGGGCGTCGCGCCCTCCATCTCTTCCATCTGACTGCGATGATCAAACGCAAAGACGCGGATGTCGTCCCAGTCCAGTTTGCGGGTGGTTGACCAGTGGATCTGCTCCAGTGCCTGGTCTTTGCGCAGGGCCTTTTCCTGGATCCCACGGTCGAGGAAGAACTGCAGTTCCTCCCAGCTTGGATAGGCCGGGGTGCAGCCGTGGCGGCTGACGGCAAACGCACCGCAGGCGTTGGCGTATTTCAGCGACGTGGGCCAGTCTTCGTTGTCGAGCCAACCCTTGAGAAGACCGGACATAAAGCCATCACCAGCGCCGAGGACATTGAACACCTCGATGGGAAAGCCGGGGCCGGTCTGCCCATCATTCAGGCTGTCGGGAATGTCACCAACAAAGGCAGCCGCCCCGTCTGCACCGCGTTTGCAGACCAACACCGCGCCGGATACGGCGCGCACCGCGCGCAGCGCTGCAATTGTGTCTGTGGTTCCGCCTGCGATGTGGAATTCTTCCTCCGTGCCGACGATCAGATCGAACAGATGCAATGTCGACTGGAGCTTTGCTGTCACGGCATCCGAGGCGATGAAACGGTTTTCGCCATCTCCGTGCCCTGACAGCCCCCAAAGGTTGGGGCGAAAATCAATATCAAGCGCGGTTTGTGCGCCGTGTTTGCGCGCGAGTTCGAGCGCTTTGAGAACCGCGGCTTCTGTGCGTGGATTGCTCAGATGGGTGCCGGTTGCCACAACGGCCCGGGCGCGGGCGATGAATGCCTCATCCACGTCGTCAACACTCAGCGCCATATCGGCACAGTTTTCGCGGTAGAAAATCAGCGGAAACTGTTCTTCATCCCGAATGCCCAAAAGAACAAGCGCGGTCAGGCGGTCGGGATCGGTGAGGACGCCCGTGACGTCCACACCTTCCTTGATCAGTTCTTCACGCAGGAAACGGCCCATGTGCTCATCCCCGACCTTGGTCAGCAGGGCAGAGCGCAAGCCGAGCCGAGCCGTCCCTGTGGCCATATTGGTGGGTGAGCCGCCGACATATTTTTCGAACGAGCGCATGTCCTCAAGCCGACCGCCAATCTGTGCACCGTACAGGTCCACAGAGGAGCGACCGATCGTGATGAGATCAAGATCTTTTGTCATCAGACAGTTCCTTCCAGAGAACCTTCAAGCTGGGCCAATTCCTGACCACCTGCCATCAGATCCTGCAGTTCTTCGGGGGTAATATCGCCGCGCGTGGCAGTGCCAAGCGTCTGACCGCGGTTAAGCACGGTGAAACGATCGCCAACTGCCAGCGCGTGGCGGACGTTGTGTGAGATAAAGACGACCCCGACGCCCTGTTTGCGCACCCGGTCGATGGTGGCCAGAACATTGGAGGTCTGGCGCACGCCAAGTGCAGAGGTCGGCTCGTCCAGGATCAGCACTCGCGCGCCAAAGTATACGGCACGTGCGATGGCAACCGTTTGGCGTTCGCCACCGGACAATGTGCCAACCGCCTGGTCGGGGCCACGCAGGTTGATGCCCATCTTGCGCATTTCCTCGACGGCGGTCTCGTTCATCTTTTCGACGTCCATCCGCCGGAAGGGTCTGCGCCCCTTCACCGGCTCGCGGCCCATGAAGAAATTGCGCGTGACGCTCATCAGGGGGATCATTGCAAGATCCTGGAAAACCGTAGCGATCCCGGCCTCCATCGCGTCACGTGGGCTGGTGAAGTTCATCGGCTTGCCGTCGATGGTGATTTCACCCTTGGTTGGTTGATGAACGCCCGACATCGTTTTGATAAATGTCGATTTTCCGGCGCCGTTATCGCCCAGCAGGCAGTGGCATTCTCCGGGCCTTACGTCAAAGCTGACGCCAGCCAGGGCGATGATGTTGCCAAAGTGCTTTTCGATGTTTTTCATCTGGATGATCGGCTTGGCTTCGCGCTGCGGATCACCGTGGTGGAATGTCGTGTCCTGGGTCATATCAACGCTCCCCCGTCACGCGCTTGCGGATATAGTTGTTGAACAGAACCGCGATCAGGAGCATGCCGCCAAGGAAGATCTGGAACCAGTCCTGGTCAAAGTCGGTGTAGGTCAGCCCGATGGTCACCATGCCAAAGATGATGGCGCCAAAGAATGCCCCGATCGCCGAGCCGTAGCCCCCGGTCAGGAGACAGCCGCCGATAACCGCCGCGATGATGGCTTCGAATTCTTTCATGAACCCGCGGCGTGCGTCGGTTGAACCTGCATCCATCACGGTGATGATGGCAACCAATGCGGCACAGATCGCTGTCACCATGAAGAGCGAGATCTTGACCTTTCGCACCGGAACACCGGAATTTGCAGCGGCGTTGCGGTCCCCGCCTGATGCAAACACCCAGTTGCCTTGCGGTGTGCGCAGCAAAACGTAGGTGGCAACCAGCGACAGCGCGATGAACCACAGGATTTCGACTGGAATTCCGGGCACCTTGGGGGTGCCGTTCTTGAAGGTGTCGATCAGGCCGATCTCTGCCAGCGCAACGAAAATCGGACCGAAGGCATCGCCGGAAAAGAAGGGCGCGAGCCAGTCGTCCTGGACTGCGTCACGGACGCCTCGCAGCTGGGTAGAGCCGCCCGACGCAAGTTTCAGACCAACAAGCGACGCGCCACGCAGGACGAAGAGAAACGCCAAGGTCACGATAAAGGAGGGCAGGCCGGTGCGCAGGACAATCATGCCATTCATTGCGCCAAGACCAGCCGCCACCGCCATGGTCAGCGGGATCGCCACAATAAGGGGCAGGCCAAAGGTGACGACACTTGCGCCAAAAATGAGACCTGCAAAAGCCACCATGGAGCCGATGGAGAGGTCAAACTCCCCCCCGATCATCAGCATGGCGGCGCCAATCGCGAGGATGCCCAGCTGGGCTGCGGGGGTCATGAAGTTCATGATGCCAGACAGCGTGAACATGGCGCTGTCGGCGGTGATCAGGAAGAAGGCGGTTACCAGGATAACCCCGGCGATTGCACCCAGTTCGGGCCGCTTCATCAGCCGCGCTCCCAGGCCTTCTTGTTTTAGACGTTCGTCTTGGACGGTTTGGGCCATGTTGGCCATCTCAGGCACTCCCTTCAGACAAAGAGAGGCCGTGGCGCGGCAGAATGCGCCACGGCCCCCTGAATGGATTAAACGTTTCGCGAAAAAGGCTTAGCGGATGCCTTCAGCGCTCAGCTCAACCACTTGGGACGCTTTGTCCGCGGTGATCAGGTTCGGGCCGGAAGGCACGTTGCCGCCGGGGATCAGGCCATAGCTTGCGTTCAGCGCCAGGAAGGAGACCGGCAGGTAACCTTGCAGGAACTGCTGCTGGTCGATTGCGAAGGCCGCTTCGCCTTTGGAGACGCTTTCGAGGAAGCTTGCGGAGAGGTCAAAGGTCGCAACATTGACTTCACCGGTCCGGCCAACCGATGCAACCGCACGGATTGCAGGCTCACCAACCAGCGACGCGCCAAGACCCATCACGGTGTCGATGTCGGGGTTGGATTCGAGCGCGGCTTTCACCTTGGCTTCGACTTCTGCGGGGTCGTTTTGCGTCGGGATCACGTCAACAGACCCGCCAAAACCATCAGAGAACCCCTGGCAGCGCAGGTCGAGCGCAACGTTGCCGACCTCCTGGTTCACACAGATGCCAACGGTGCCACCCATAGAGGCCAGTTTCTCGCCCGCGGCCTTGCCTGCGGTGTATTCGTCCTGACCAACGTGCAGCAGCGCGCCGAGCTCTTTGGACACGTCAGAGCCGGAGTTCATGGAAATCACGGGAATACCTGCCTCGACCGCGCGCTTGATGGACGGTGCCAGTGCGTCGGCGTCAGGGATGGACACGACCAGCCCATCGGGCTCTTGGTTCACAGCTGCGTCGATCAGCTGGCTCATCTGAACCATGTCAAAGGTCTCGGGCGAACGGAAATCAACGTTGGCACCGGTGTGTTCTGCCGCCTTGTCGACGCCGTTTTTGACAACCGACCAGAACGGGTCGTTAGCCTGGCCGTGGGCGACAACAATGATGTCCTGCGCCAGTGCGGGTGCTGCCATTGCGAGTGTTGCGGCAACAGCCGCTGTCTTAACCAAAGTCTTCAATTCTTCCTCCCATATGTGTTGGCCATACGTCTGGCCATCAGGTCCGTAGCGACAGATCTGGGCTACGGTGCCCCTCTCTTTTCGGCCTTCAGCCGAGGGGTGGATCCCTCTCGAATCGCACCCGTGGAAAATTTATTCCATTTTTGAAAAGGCCGAGTCAAGTTGCCTTCCGCTTTTCTGCGGTCAGAACGGAAAGCGCCGTGGTGAGGGTGAGGGAGGCGTTGAGAGAGCGGAAACCCGCGACCTCGTGTTCGCGCACAACAAGGGTTTCGGTCGCGAATTCGAAGAGGGGGCATTTTTCTGAGTCGGTCAGCCCAAAGACCGTCGCCCCGCGTTCAGCGGCGATCCGGGCATCGTTGATCGTGGTCTGCGAAAAGGGGGCGAAAGTCACCGCAAGCATGGCGTCTTCGGGGCTGACCAGGTGGTGATTGCTCAGGTGGCCCACGTGGGTGTGCAGATGCGTGGGGACGTCCAGGTTTTCCAGAAGATACGCCATGTTGCTGACCACGGCAAACGCCCGTCTTGCGCCGATCAGGTGGACAATCCTGGCTTGAGACAGGCCCTCTGCTACCTTTATAAGGCCATCATTTGCAACGGAATTTCCAAGAGAGATGAGCGATTTCTGTCCAGCTTCGGCAAAATCGGCGAGCAGTTGACCGCTGCTGTGGTCCTGATCGGATCGCAGTGTGGCAAGCCGTTCCTCGTAGTCGGGGCGGAAACTGGTGTACTGCTCGCGAAAAAGGGCCTGCATATCGGAATAGCCGCCAAAGCCGAAGACTTGACAGAAGCGCATGTAGACAGAGGGCGCAACGCCCGCTGCCTTGGCCATATCTGAGACAGTCGAGACGGCAACAAGGTGGAGATTGCGGCGGGTGAACGTGGCGCATTGATCCATCCGCTTCGGCAGGGTTCCGATGATTTCATCCAGCCGGTTAATCGCGGCAGTGATGGTTGCTGGCGGCTGCGCTTGCTGGTCATTTTCTGTCACGGGCTGTCCTCTTGCTTGACAGGCTTAGTTTAATCGCTCATCACCAAAAATGGAACAAAAATTCCATATAGGAGGGGATTGTGATTCTACGCCTTGGTCTGATTGGTACCGGATTTATGGGCAAGGCCCACGCGCTTGCCTATCGCGCGGCTGGCGCAGTTTTTGGCGATCTGCCAGAGGTGCAGCTGTCCGTCCTCTGCGATACGCCAGCTGCAAGTGCGCAGAAATACGCACGACAGTTCGGTTTTGCCCGCCCCACCGATGACTGGCGCGCGCTGGTGGCGTCCCCTGACGTTGACGTTGTTTCGATCACCACGCCGAACGGCCTGCACAAGGAGATGGCGCTGGCGGCGATTGCGGCGGGCAAACATGTCCATTGTGAAAAACCCATGGCGTTGACGATTGAAGACGCCGAAGAGATGGAAGCCGCCGCGCGGACAGCCGGCGTTCATACGATGGTGGGGTACAACTACATCCACAATCCAGCGGTGGGACATGCGCGCAAGCTGATCGCGGATGGTGTCATCGGCACCCCGGTCCATTTCCGGGGGTGGGTGGATGAGGACTATCAAGCCGACCCGAATTTGCCCTGGACCTGGCGGGCGCGACGCGCGGATGCGGGGCTGGGCACGCTGGGGGATCTCGGCTGCCATCTGGTGTCGATGTCGCAGGTCCTGATGGGTGAAATTGACAGCCTCATCGCGGACACTCAGATCATTCACAAAACCCGCCCCATGCCTGATGGCTCTGGTCATGGTACGGTTGAAAACGAAGATACCGCCTCGGCCATCTTGCGCTACAAAAACGGTGCACAGGGGACGATGTGTACCTCGCGCTCTGCCTGGGGTCGCAAGAACAAGCTGGATTGGGAAGTCCACGGCACAAAGGGGATGATCACCTTTAGCCAGGAACGACTGAATGAGCTGCAGCTTTTCACCAACGAAGGCCCGCGGGCAGAGCAGGGGTTCCGCACGATCCTGACGGGCGCCGATCACCCGCCCTATGCCGCCTTTTGCCCTGCGCCGGGCCACCAGCTGGGGTTTGGCGATCTAAAGACCATCGAGGTTGCAAATTTCCTGCGTGCTGTTGCGGCCGGACAGGAAACATATCCGAATTTCACGGACGCGCTTGCCATTGAGCGTGTCATTCATGCAATCGACACATCCGCCCGCGACGGCGCACGTGTATCCCTCTGAGTTCCTTGAAAGGACAAATCATGAAAGTTGCTCTCTTTGGTGCGGGGCGCATTGGCAAGGTCCATGCCGCATCGATCAAAACCGACCCGCGCTCCGAACTCGTCGCGGTGACCGATGTCATGACCGAAGCCGCCGAGGCGCTTGCTGCGGAATACGGCATCAAGGCCTGTTCTGCCGACGAAATCCTCGCAGACAGCAGCATCGACGCTATCTTGATTGCATCCTCCACAAACACGCATTCCGATCTGATCGAGGCAGGTGTTAAGGCGGGCAAGGCGATTTTCTGTGAAAAGCCGATCGACCTGTCACTGGAGCGGGCGCATCAGGTCCTCAAGATCGCGGCCAGCCATGACAAGCCGATGATGATGGGCTTCAACCGTCGTTTTGATCCGAACTTCATGGCGCTCAAGGCGGCGCTTGAGGCGGGCGAAATCGGCAAGGGTGAGATGCTGGCCGTCACCTCTTATGACCCCGCGCCACCCCCGGTGAGCTACATCAAGGTCTCTGGCGGTCTTTATCGGGACATGATGATCCACGATTTCGACATGTGCTCTTATCTCTTCGGGATGCCCAAGAGCGTCATGGCTCACGGCTCGTGCCTGGTTGATCCGCAGATTGGTGAAGCAGGCGACATTGACACGGCGGTCGTTGTTCTGACGTATGAAGATGGCCGGATTGCAACCATCCGCAACTCGCGCCGTGCGCCTTATGGCTATGACCAGAGAGTTGAGGTGCTGGGATCGGACGGGACGCTTGCAGCCGAAAATGAGTTGGAAAACACCGTTGTGAAATCCACCACCTCCGGCGTTACCTCAGCCAAGCCGGTCTATTTCTTCCTCGAACGCTACATGCGGGCCTACGGCATTGAATGGTCTGCCTTTGTCGACGCCGTTGTGGACGGCAAGCCGGTCCCCGCAGGCATTCAGGACGGCGTGAATGCGCTTGCCCTTGCTGAGGCTGCAAATCAGTCGCTGCAGTCCGGCCGTCCGGTGGATGTCACGGCAGAGCTGACAGGCGCCTGATCGCCCGAGTGAGCGGCGTAGCAGCCGTTTGAGTGAGCTGACAAGGCCGTGGGTCAGGTGGGTAACTGCCTGACCCTTTTTCGTGCCAAGGGCCAAAGGTGGACCGCCACGACGATCTGTCGCGACTGCAGCGCGATGGCGAGAGGGGATGTGTGGAAATGGTAGGCCCGGCAGGATTCGAACCTGCAACCAAAGCGTTATGAGCGCTCTGCTCTAACCGTTGAGCTACAGGCCCGCCACGGTTTGGTTATGTAATCGCGGCGAAGAGGTCAAGCCGAGATCGCGCCAGACGGGTCTTCTTTTCCCAGGGGAAACAGGCGCTTTGCCCCATTGCCAAACGCAACGGATGCTGTTGCCCGATCATGGGGCGGTTTCCCTGCACGCCGCGGTGAAAATGCGGACTGTCGGCCACGTCTGGGCATGTGGCAGATTCCCTTGTTTCTTTCTTCCCTGCCTTGCGCTAAAGGCTGCGCAACGTCTTTGAAGGAGCACTGAGATGACCAGCGGCAAGAACGGTTTGACCTACGCAGACGCGGGGGTGGATATTGATGCAGGCAACGCTTTGGTGGATCGCATCAAACCCGCCGCGAAACGGACCAACCGTTCTGGCGTGATGAGCGGGCTGGGTGGTTTTGGCGCGCTGTTCGATTTGAAGGACGCCGGATACAACGACCCCATCCTGGTCGGCGCAACGGACGGTGTTGGCACCAAGCTGCGCATCGCCATCGACACTGGTGTCGTGGACGGTGTGGGGATCGATCTGGTTGCGATGTGTGTCAACGATCTGGTTTGCCAAGGCGCAGAGCCGCTGTTCTTCCTCGACTATTTCGCAACTGGAAAGCTGGAAACAGAAACGGCTGCCCGCATCATCGAAGGCATCGCCGAGGGCTGCGTGCGCTCCGGCTGCGCGCTGATCGGTGGTGAGACGGCTGAAATGCCGGGCATGTACCCCAAGGGCGATTTTGACCTCGCGGGCTTTGCCGTCGGCGCAATGGAGCGCGGCACTGCGCTGCCTGCTGATGTGCAGGAGGGGGACGTCCTTTTGGGGCTCGCTTCTGACGGGGTTCATTCCAACGGGTATTCTTTGGTGCGCAAGCTGGTTGAGGTTTCTGGCCTTGGCTGGGACGCAGACTGCCCATTCGGCGAGGGCACATTGGGTGAGGCGCTGCTGACGCCAACCCGTCTTTACGTCAAACAGTGCCTTGCAGCGGTGCGGGCAGGGGGCGTGCATGCGCTGGCCCATATCACCGGCGGCGGTCTGACCGAAAACCTGCCGCGTGTGCTGCCCGAAGATCTGGGGGCGGACATTGACCTGAACGCCTGGGAGCTGCCGCCCGTCTTCAAGTGGATGGCTGAAACCGGCGGTATCGCCGAGGCGGAGATGCTGAAGACCTTCAACTGCGGCATTGGCATGATCCTGTCCGTTTCTGCAGAGCGCGCAGATGAACTGATTCAGGTGCTGGAAGCCGAGGGCGAAACAGTCTCGCGTCTGGGCACTGTGACGGCTGGTGCGGGTATGCGCTACTCGGGCAAGCTGCTGTGAGCCACAAGCGCGTCGCGATCCTGATTTCGGGCGGCGGCTCCAATATGGTGTCGCTGGTCGAGAGCATGACCGGCGATCATCCAGCGCGGCCCTGTCTGGTGTTGTCGAACATTGCCAGTGCTGGCGGGCTGACAAAAGCTGCCGCAGCTGGCATCCCGACCGCTGTGGTGGATCACAAACCCTTCGGCAAGGACCGCGCGGCGTTTGAGGCAGAGCTGGTCAAGCCAATCCTTGACGCTGGCGCCGACATCGTTTGCCTCGCCGGTTTCATGCGCGTGCTGACAGACGGCTTCGTGTCGCAGTTTCAGGGGCGGATGCTGAATATTCATCCCTCGCTGTTGCCCAAGTACACAGGTCTGAACACCCATGCACGGGCGCTGGAGGCAGGTGACCGCCAGCATGGCTGTACCGTTCACGAGGTCACGGCCGTTCTGGATGACGGACCGATCCTGGGGCAGGCGCGCGTGGATGTGGCCGCGGATGATACGCCTGAAACCCTGGCGGCCAAGGTGTTGGTGGAGGAGCACAAACTCTACCCTGCGGTGCTGCGCCGCTATGCGGCAGGGGATCGTACCCCCGTAATTCTCGGCTAAATGTCACACAAGGGCGTCAGCTGCATCCCGCAGCTGGCGCCCAATTGCATTGCGCAAGGCGAGCGCGTATCACCGATGCATATGATGACCTGAATATCTGGATATCTTCGCTTTATGAAAACGATCACGACCACCGATGAATTGGAAACCTTCTGTCAGGAGGCCGCCCAGCACCCATATGTGACGGTGGACACGGAGTTTCTCCGCGAACGCACGTATTTTTCCAAACTCTGTCTCGTCCAGCTGGCCTATCCCGGCAAGGATAACGAAAACGCTGTCCTGGTGGACCCGCTGGCGGATGGCCTGTCACTTGAGCCGCTTTATGCGCTGTTTCGAAACGAGTCCGTGGTCAAGGTCTTTCATGCCGCCCGCCAGGATCTGGAAATCTTCTGGGTTGATGCGCAGGTCTTTCCGACGCCGCTGTTTGACACGCAGGTCGCTGCGATGGTCTGCGGCTTTGGCGAGCAGGTCGGATATGAGACGCTGGTGCGCAAGATCGTCAAGCAGGGCCTGGACAAGACCTCTCGCTTTACGGACTGGTCACGCCGCCCGCTGAGCGATGCGCAGAAAACCTATGCGCTGGCGGATGTGACCCATCTGCGGCAGATTTACGAACATCTTGCAGCTGAACTCAAACGGACGGAGCGGTCTCATTGGGTGGCGGAGGAACTGCAGGTTCTGACCGATCCTGCCACATATGAAATCAATCCCCGCGATGCCTGGCGCCGGGTCAAGACGCGTACCAACTCGGGCAAGTTTCTCGCCGTTGTGCGCGAGCTGGCAGCCTTTCGCGAAACCTATGCCAAAACAAACAACGTGCCCCGTAACCGGGTTTTCAAGGATGATGCGCTGGTTGAGCTTGCCTCGACCAAACCACGCTCCGCGTCTGATCTGGGCAATTCACGGCTCCTGCTGAGAGAGGCGCGCAAGGGCGCGATTGCCGATGGCATCCTTGAGGCCATCGCAAAAGGTGTCGCGTGCCGGGCAAGTGATCTGCCGCAGGTCGATAAGAGCCGCGAAAAGATGCAGGTAAATCCTGCACTTGCAGATCTGCTGCGGGTTCTGTTGAAGGCCAAGACCGAAGCCTCTGGTGTTGCCGCAAAACTGATCGCGCCGAGCGCGGATCTGGATGCGATTGCGGCGGGTCAGCGCAATGTTCCTGCCCTTAATGGATGGCGCCTTGAGGTGTTTGGCGCAGATGCGCTTCGCCTGTGCAACGGCGAGATTGCGCTGGCAGCCAAGGGCCAATCGGTAAAGGTTGTCACGCTCTGACAGCCCGTCATCGGTCTCAAACGAAAAAAGGCGCCGCAACGGGCGCCTTTTTTCGTTTCAGGTCGGGGTCCCTCAGCGGCGGCTTTCCCTTGCGTTCTGCTCGGCAACGACACGGATGCTGCGCACACCGGCCAGCTGCTGACGGGTCAGGCTGACAGCGGCCCGGAGGGTGCGGGTGCGATCACTGCCAACAGGTGTTCTATATCCGGGATAGATGGCGCGGAACGTGAAATCCAGTGTCGCGTCCTTGGTCCGTTCATCGCGGTCAGCCTCGTCCAGGCGCAGCTCAACCCCGTAGGCGCCCTGACGTGCAGCGATCCCGGTGGCATAAACGATGGCCCCTGTTGGCGTCCGCTCCACGCGCATGTCGCTTACGCTTTGGACCAGAACGGTCTGGTCAACGGCCTCGGGGCGGGCAAAGACACTGACCCGGTCTTTTTGCGGGATCAGCGGGTTAACCGGTGCGCTGCTGTCCTCAACCACTTCGACCTCATCCGATCCACCGAACCAGTTCAGTGGGTTGACGCGCGAGTCGCGAAAGCCACAGCCAGACAGTGCCACGGCCCCGATCAGGAGGACTGCGATTGATCTTTGCATGATGGTTCACCCGTTCAATATGTCCACGCTAGTGCTACCCGATTGCAGACCACTTGAAAAGCTGTTGAAAAGCCATTGTTTGCGGCTTAGGTCCACCTGTGTCGCCGGGCAGAAACGAAATGAGGAAAAACCGTCATGGCCAGTGCAGCCTTTGAAGAGATTGTCGAGGATTTCGAGTTTCTCGAGGATTGGGAAGATCGCTATCGCCACGTGATCGAACAGGGCAAGGCGATGGCGCCTCTGGATGATGCGTTGAAGGTGCCGGCCACCAAGGTGGATGGTTGCGCCAGCCAGGTTTGGCTGCACCCGACCATCGAAAACGGCGTGTTCCACTTTGATGGCGAAAGCGATGCGATGATCGTTCGGGGCCTGATCGCGGTGTTGCGCGCGCTTTACAACGGGCTGAGCGTCGCAGAGGTGCTGCAGGTGGATGCACGGGCAGAAATGGGGCGCCTTGGCCTGAATGAACACCTGTCTGCGCAACGCTCAAATGGGCTGACCGCGATGGTGCAGCGCATTCGCGAAACCGCCGCTGCAGCCGCCTAACCCCCTGATCGTGGGGACCAGCCGCAACTGTATTGGTCATTCTCGGCCAGCCAGGCTTCTTCACGGGCGCGCAATTTTGCTATGAACTCCCGCAGGAGTGTCACCCGGCGAGGGCGAAAGCTCTCGTCGGTATTTTTGTATCCGTCGATGCGGGTGACGTGAAAGCTGCGAAAATCCTGTCGTTTGCAGCACCAGGCAAGCAGCATGACACTGCGATCATAATATGACAGGGCAAGCGGATAGATCCGCCGTTCGGTTCGTGCGTCTTTCAGGTCGCGGTAGCCGATGTCCAGCGCCTCTTCGGCCCACATGGCTTCCCGCAAGAGGGTCATGTCAATTGTGGGTGTGGCGGGAGTGTTGAACCGCTGGACCAGATTGACCGCATGCATGGCCTGTCGCTGTTGGCGTTCGGGAAGGGTGGCGAGGATTTTGACCAGGGCGTCATTGGCGGCTTGCGCGAGATCCGCATCACCGCGCTGGTTTACATCCGCCAGACCAAGCGTCAGCGCCTCCAGTTCGATCTGGGTAAAGGTCTGCGGGGGCAATGCGGGATCTTCGACCATCGTATAGCCAAGACCTGCCTCGCCCTCGATCCGGGCACCTGCTGCGCGCAGGCTGTCGATGTCACGATAAATCGTGCGTTCCGAGACCTCCATCGCGGCGGCAAGCCGCGCGGCCGTCACGGGCGGTCTGAGGCCCCGGATAAGGTGCAGAAGACGAAAGAGGCGATCTGTTTTGGCCATGGCTTTCTATCGCAGGTTCATCCTGACAGGAATTGGCAGGAGCCTAGCCACATAAGCCGATCATCAGCAACAGCGAAGTTTGAAAGGTCATTGATATGCCAACGCTTTACCACTCTCCCAACAGCCGGTCTTCCCGTGTGATCGCACAGCTCATGCTCATGAAAAAGCTGGACGCGGTCGAGATCGTAACCGTCGATGTGCCCCGCCATGACGGCGCCGGTCGCCGTGACCCGCGCAACCCCCATCCCGAAGGCAAGGTGCCCTATCTTGTCACCGATGAAGGGCAGGGCATCCGCGAGAGCGCGGCGATCATGATGTATCTGGATGAACTCTTTGGTCAGCCGTTCAGCCCACAGATCGGCTCGCCTGATCGGGGCCGCTATCTCAGCTGGATGGCCTACTCCGGTGGGGTGCTGGAACCGGTTCTGGTGGCGGCCTTTTCCGGTCTGGATCACGCCGCATTCAAGAGCACGTTCCGCAGCATGGAAGAGGTCTGCACAGCGCTGGAGGCTGCGCTGGAGGGGGGCTGCTTTCTCTTGGGGGATGCGCTCTGCGTTGCGGATATTCTGCTGGCATCGCCTTTCCAGTGGGCGCCGCACCTGATGCCGGACAGCCCTGCGATCAAGGCTTGGGTGAAGCGGGTCGATGAGGGTCTTGATGGTGACGCAATAGCGGCGTTCGAGGCCGAGGCGATGAAAGAGCTGAGCGCGCTGGAAGACGCCTGAAGCGCGACGGCAAAAAAGGGGGGTGTGCGGGATCAGTCCCGCGCGCCGCCACCCCACTGCAACATCGCCCCCTCAAGGTCGCCATAGCCGGTGTGGCGATGCTCAAACGCCAGTCCCATCCGGTCGGCGCAGTCTTTCGCCTTGGCAAGAAGATCAGCGTCGGTGATCTGTGACTGGTAGACCAGCTTGGTGTAATTCCCGAACACCATGTCCCGCAGTTCCGGATGCTTATCGAGGCCCATTGGTCGCCAGACAAAGGCGTCAAACTGTTTCACCAGGAAATCGGTCAGGTAGAAGGCGGTGATTTCGCCCTCATCGGTGTGGCGGGCAAAGGTCTCGTTGCCTTCAAAGAAGGAATAGCAATGCGGCCCTGCGATCATCTCGACACCAAGCTCGGCGCATTTGCGCTCCAGCACTCCGCCGGTCCCGCAGTCGGCGTAGACCACATGAATGGTGTCGTAGGTCATGAGATGTTTCGCGACAGCCCCTTCGACAGCATCGACAATCTGTTCAGGATAAAGGTGCAGTTTCGCAGGCAGGCAGGTCAGGTCGATGTGATCCAGTTGATTTGCATCCTTGATGGCAAGGATTTCACGGGCAAGCGCCCCACAGGCAATCAACAGGATACGGCCGGTCTTTTTTTCCGGGGCTGCCAGACCCCGTTCGGTGAGGGAGCTTTCCTCAAGCGAACGCCCTGAGGGCGGTTGGAACGCCGCCCGCTCAGTCAGGCGGGCGGCGCGTCCTTTGCGTGCCAAATCAGGCGCTCATCTGGTTGTGCTTGCGCGAAACAAAGTCCTTGGCCATTTCAACTGCAACGGCGGCATCACGGCAGTAGCCGTCAGCACCGATTGCCTTGCCAAACTCTTCGTTGAGCGGCGCGCCGCCAACCAGAACGATGTAGTCATCGCGCTTGCCTTGCTCGACCATCGTGTCGATCACGACCTTCATGTAGGGCATGGTGGTGGTCAGCAGAGCAGACATGCCGAGGATGTCGGGCTTGTGCTCTTCAAGCGCTTCCAGGTAGTTTTCAACCGGGTTGTTGATGCCGATGTCGACCACCTCAAAGCCTGCGCCTTCCATCATCATGGACACCAGGTTCTTGCCGATGTCGTGGATGTCGCCCTTGACGGTGCCAATGACCATGGAGCCCATGCGCGGCGCACCGGTTTCAGCCAGCAGCGGCTTCAGGATGGCCATGCCGCCCTTCATCGCGTTTGCCGCAAGCAGCACTTCGGGAACGAACAGGATACCGTCACGGAAGTCGGCGCCAACGATGGTCATACCGCCAACCAGTGCTTCGGTCAGGATCTTGTAGGGGGCCCAGCCGCGCTCCAGAAGGATGTTCACACCTTCTTCGATTTCTTCTTTGAGACCATCGTAGAGGTCATCAAACATCTGCTGAACGAGTTCTTCGTCGTTCAGTTCTGCCAGGATGATGTCATCTGCGTCGTCCGACATGGGCGTATTCCTTACTAGGCGGGGGAGTCTCCCCGGCGTGGCATCTTTTTTCCGTATTGGTCCAGATTGTCGCAAGGTGACTGCATTATTTGCGACATTGCCAAGTTCCGAACCGACCTATAGGCGCAAAACTAGCGGATTAATAATGAAGATTTCGCATGCAGATGTTCGGTTCTGCTTGTTTGTTCTTTATTTGTTCTCTCGCATGTCCCATATAGACACCATGTCCGAGTTTTCCGACCAATCCCCCCTGCGTCGCAAAGCGCGCGCCAGTCTCAGCAATGCGGCAGGCCGCTTTGATTTGCAGCGCGCGGCTGTTGATGACGGTTGGTCAAACACGACAGATTCGGACGAGCCCGAGGTCCCGAGGATCGAAACCGACATCCGGTTTGAACAGGCCCGTAGCCTGATCAACTACAACAAATCCCCGGATCTGCCCTTTGACAGGTCAATCAACACCTACAGGGGGTGTGAGCACGGGTGCATCTATTGCTTTGCGAGACCCACACATGCCTACCTTGGCCTTTCGCCGGGACTTGATTTCGAAACCCGGCTGATTGCGCGCCCCAACGCAGCAGAGGTCTTGCGACATGAGCTGTCGTCGCCACGCTACAAGGTTGCGACGCTGGCGATAGGGACCAATACCGATCCCTATCAGCCCTGCGAGCAGGATCTGAAGCTGACGCGGGATTGCCTTCAGGTTCTGTCAGAGTTCGCCCATCCGGTTGCCATCGTAACCAAGGGCGCGCTGGTAGAGCGGGATATCGACATCCTTGCGCCAATGGCCGCGCAGGGCTTGGTGCGTGTCGGGATTTCCGTCACCACGCTTGATCCTGACCTGTCGCGACGGATGGAGCCCCGCGCGCCGTCTCCTGCGCGCCGTCTGGCTGCCATCCGCAGACTGCGGGACGCCGGTATACCCGTGCGCATCATGTGTTCGCCGCTGGTGCCGGGGCTCACCGATCATGAGCTTGAGGCGATGCTGGCAGCAGGAGCCGAGGCCGGGGCAGATGCCGCAAGTTGGATCATGCTGCGCCTGCCGCGCGAGGTTTCAACGCTCTGGCAGGAATGGCTGGCCGAACATGCCCCTTTGCGCGCGGAAAAGGTCATGAACAGGCTTCGGGAAATGCACGGTGGGCGGGACTACGACCCGCGCTGGGGGCAGCGGATGCGGGGCGAGGGGCCGTATGCCGATGTGATCTCCAACCGGTTCAAGACGGCGTGCAAGCGCCTTGGGCTCAATCAACGTTCAGAGCCCCTGCGCAGTGATCTGTTTGCCCGCCCACCGCAGGCAGGCGATCAGTTGGCATTGTTCTGAGCGGGCGCAGATTTTCGCGTCCGTCACGCGCCCGCGCAACAAAAAGGCCCGCAGACACAGCGCGGCATTTGTGCCGATGTGCATCTGCGGGCCCTTGGGCTTTGGGTGTGGGCCTGTTGGCCCGTCAGTTCAGCGCCGATTATGCGCGGCGGCGTCCGCGTCCGCGACGACGCTCACCACCGGCGCTGGCATCGTCACCGGTGCCATCACTGTCGGACGAAAACGGGCCGAGAACCGAAACGATCTGATCGAGGGTTGGGGCATCTCCCCGCGAGCGGGTATCCAGTGCCTCGCGCATGGCGCGCAGGTGTTCCGGCATGGTGCCACAGCAGCCGCCAATGATCTTGGCGCCACAGTCGCGGGCCATTGCTGCGTATTCGCCCATCAGTTCCGGCGTGCCGTCATAATGGATGTGGCCGTCGACGTATTTGGGGATGCCCGCGTTGCCCTTGGAGATGATTGGCCGGGTTGTGCCCTGTGCGGCAAACCCAAGCACGGTGCGCAGGATATCCGAAGCGCCGGTGCCGCAGTTGGCACCATATGCAAGCGGCGCCGGGTCGAAATCCTCGACCAGCTTGGCCATATCAGCAGAGGTCACGCCCATCATGGTGCGCCCGGCGGTGTCAAAGCTCATGGTGCCGCACCAGGGCATATCCGCCAGCTTGAACGCCTCTGCCGCGGCGCGGAATTCTTCTGGTGCAGAAATCGTTTCGAGCCACAGCACGTCAACACCGCCCTCTTTCAGGGCTTCGGCCTGTTCGTGGAACATTTCAACGGCGAGAGCATGGCTCAGCTCTCCAACCGGTTCCATGATTTCCCCGGTCGGACCGACAGAGCCCGCCACCGCGATCTTGCGCTCTGCGCGATCTGCGACATTGCGGCCAAGCTCGGCCCCCGCCATGTTCAGCTCGCGCACACGGCGCTGCGCGTCGTGCAGCTTCAGGCGGGCAGCGGTGCCACCAAAGGTGTTGGTCAGGAACAGATCACTGCCCGCATCAACAGACCCCTGATACAGCGCTTCGATTTTTTTGGGTTCGTCTACGTTCCACAGTTCCGGCGCGTCGCCAGACTGCAGACCCATGTTGAACAGGTTGGTGCCGGTGGCACCATCAGCCAGCAGCGCGTCCTTGCTTTCGAGCAGGGTGATGAAAGTGTTGGTCATGATTTCGTCCTGTCAACGGGGGCGGCGGCGGATCCGCCGGAAAATGGAGAATGGTTCGGTCTTTCATGCCCTGCGGGAGAGGGCAAATGCATTTTCTTCAAGTTCATTATGAGGCGGCTGCGAGGTCGTCTGTTCCACGCCACTGGAGGGCAGGTTTGCGACATATGCGGCTGCGGCCTCCCACGTCATGTCGGCGAGATCCTCTTGGCTGAGGGCCTGCTGCTGCGAAGTGCCGGCGGGGGGCGTCCGGATTGGCTCGGGCCAATGCACCAGGCGGATCAGATCGGCCAGCGCCAGTGCCATCTGGGTCCAATTGGGGGCAGCGGCATAGCGCGGCTCCCAGGTCGGGGCGAAGCTCTCTTTGAAGCGGCGCAGGCCCTTGTCGAAATGCCGTGCCAGCAGGTGATCGGGAACCGCGGCAAGCGACAGGCGGGGGATGGCGCGTGCAGCTGCATCGGTCAACGCAGCCCGGATCAGGGCGTGGCCCGTACCATCAGGGGCGTCGGGGCGCAGGCGAACAAGATCCAGACACCATTCCTCAGCGGCGGCATGAAAGCTCATGAAGCCGACGATCTCGTCGTCCTGCCAGGCAAGAAACACCTCCTGGCGCTGAAGATAGCCGGGCTCAAACCGGCCCATTGTCGTGCCCCTGGCCCGTCCGTGCCGGGCGCGCCAGGCCGCATCAACGTGGCTCATCTGCTCAAGTGGCAGCGCATCGGAGGCGGGCAGAACAACAACGCCCGCTTTTTCGGCCTGACGCAGCTTGCGACGCAGTTGGCGCAGGCGCGGGCCTTGATCCTGAAAACGGTTCGGGCTCAGCACGGCCTCGCTTGCGATGCGCAGAACACGCCAATCAGCCTTGCGGGCGGCCTGAGCACAGACTGCGTCACATTTATAAAGGCACGCTGCGCTGTTGCGGGATCTGGCGTGGTGACGCAGCCCATCGAGGGTTTCGCTGATCCGGCCAGAGATCGGGCCAAAAAGGGCAATGCTTGCCTGTGTTGTATCCAGAACGGCCAGTTGGTTCAGGCCAAAGGCATGGATCCGGCCACCGTTCTGGGCGATGACCTGGGTTTCCGCGCAGGTTCGGTGATGGGGCAGGTGGGCCGCGTCGCGAATGTCGTGCCCCAGTTCATCAACAGACCCCTCTTTTGAAAAGGCTTGCGGGAACAGGAGTGTGGCCCCTGCAACGCAGGCGGGCAGCGCATAGTAGATGAGGCGAAAGGCCACGATCGCTGCAATGATGTCAGCCCCTGCTGTGGTCGGCAAAAGAGCGCAGAGCGCCAGCTCAAACGCGCCTGCACCGCCCGGCGCTGATGAAAGCAACGCCACGCCGAGCGCAATGAAATAGGCTGGCAGCAGCGCCGTCAGGGTGATCTCGCTTCCAGCTGGAAGAAGAAGCCACAGCGCTGTGCCCGCAGCGGTTACGTCAATCAGCGCCCACCCCGCAAATGCAAGCTGCGCGGTGAGCGAGGGCCAGCGCAAAGCTACCGGCCCCATTCGCATCACCGGAAAAACGGCACTCAGGACCAGACCCGTTGCCAGTGCGGCCAACATCAGTGTGCCAATCAGGCGCATTTGGGAGGTGTCACCAACCATCACGAGCGCCGTCGCGCAAATCGCCGCCAACGCCAGCATGAAACTGACAGATACCATCGCCGTCAGGCGTGTTGCGGTCACGGGGCCAAGCCCCGGCATCAGGCGCCAACGCGCAAAGGCTCCGGTGATCAACCCGAACCCGATGGTCTGGGACAAGGCAATGGCCGCCATTCCCGCCCGTCGCGCCCCGCGTCCATCCAGCCCGGTTTGCAGATGCCTGTGGGTAACGCTGTCATAGCGCCCAAGCGCCCAGAAACTGATTGCCGTGGCGATCAAAGCGCCAAGCCATTGATGCAGGGATAACGCGCCCAAAGTCGCGCCGAGCTCGGCAAGATCGGGCAGGGCGACAGTGCGCTGCAGGATGTCGAGGCAGGCAATGGTGACCACCAGCGGCAGCAGAATGCGGATAAACTGTGGTACGTGCCAACGCGCATGTCGCGCGCGGCTGAGCCGAGTGAGTGGCATGACTGTCCCTGGGCACAATTGGTTATAGCCAAAAGCTATAGTCCAGGGAGATTGTTACAGTGTTAACTGCGTAAACTGCGCGCAAATCGATCCGCAAATCCGTCCAGAATGCGCGCAGTCACCCAAGGTGGTCTTGGCTGGTCCTCAGTCGAGGGCGTTCAGGATCTGCGCCTTTGCCTCAAGCAGCAGCTCTGCCCGTTTTGCGCGCACGTCGGCGTCACTGGCCTTGCCCTCCAGATCGCTGTTGACCTTGCGCAGCACATCCTCAAAGCCAGCTTCCTCAAAATCGGCCTTCACAACCTCCTGGGCATAGCTTTCGGCGTCTGCCCCGGATTTGCCAAGCAGATCCGCCGCCCAAAGGCCCAGCAACCTGTTGCATCGGGCCTCGGCCTTGAACTGCATTTCCTCATCATGTGCGAATTTGTTCTCGAACGCCTGTTCGCGATTGTCAAATGTGGTCATAACCCCTCCCACAATACAGATGAAAACACTTACCTTTCAAATATGTGCATGCGCTGGCCCTGCTGCAAGGAAAACCGCCTTCCTTCCTGTCAAAGCGCCAGCAGAAAGGGAGCGGGTGGGGTGAACCACCTGCATTGATGCGAGAATGTGGCAGCAACCTTGCGGCAACGCCCCCCTTGCCTTATGAGGGCGGCAGATCGCGGGATCAGATTCCCGCTCTTTTCCCGAAAGGCTCTGCATGGCACGTCGCAAGAAGATCTACGAAGGCAAGGCAAAGACGCTTTACGAAGGGCCTGAACCAGGCACTATCGTGCAGTATTTCAAAGACGATGCCACAGCATTCAACGCGGAAAAGCACGATGTGATCGAGGGCAAGGGCGTTCTCAACAACATCCTGAGCGAATTCTTCATGCAGGGTCTGGGCCAGATCGGCGTACCGACCCATTTCCTTAAGCGGCTGAACATGCGCGAACAGCTGGTGCGCAGCTGCGAGATCATCCCGCTTGAGGTCATCGTGCGCAACCATGCCGCAGGCTCCATCTGCAAGCGTCTTGGTCTGGAAGAGGGCACCCAGCTGCCGCGCCCGATCGTCGAATATTGCTACAAGGACGATGCGCTTGGCGATCCGCTGGTCACCGAAGAGCATATCGCCGCCTTTGGCTGGGCCAGCCAGCAGGACATGGACGACATCCTGAGCCTCGCGCTGCGCGTCAATGATTTCATGTCCGGCGTGATGCTGGCTGTCGGCATCAAGCTGGTGGACTTCAAGATCGAGATCGGCCGCATCTATGATGGCGATTTCCAGCGACTGGTTGTTGCTGACGAAATCAGCCCCGACAGCTGCCGCCTGTGGGATCTGAAGACCGGCCAGAAGCTCGACAAGGACGTGTTCCGCCGTGATCTTGGCAGCCTGACCGACGCCTATACCGAAGTCGCGCGGCGTCTGGGGGTGATGCCCAACAATCCGCCCGCGCCCGGCAAGCCGACGCTGGTGAACTGATTTAGAACTGCCCAAGATCCCGCCCTGACGAGGGGCGGGATTTTGACTATCTGTCCAACGAAAAGGCCCGATGCCGGGCTTTGTCATCGAAACCTGAGGGAAAACACGATGAAGGCACGTGTGCATGTGATGCTGAAAAACGGAGTTCTGGATCCGCAGGGCGAGGCGGTCCGCCACGCGCTTGGCGCTCTTGGCTTTGACAAGGTGGGCGGCGTGCGCCAGGGCAAGGTGATCGATCTGGATCTGGCCGACGACGCAACCGAGGCGGATGTTGCCGAGATGTGCGAAAAGCTGCTCGCCAACACCGTGATCGAATCCTACAGCATCGAGATGCAGTGATGAAGGCGGCTGTAGTTGTCTTTCCCGGTTCGAACTGTGACCGCGATCTTGCGGTTGCATTTGAACAGGCGGGCTGTGAGGTGTCGATGGTCTGGCACAAGGACAGTGCCCTTCCAGAGGGCGTCGATATTGTCGGCGTGCCCGGTGGTTTTTCCTACGGTGACTATCTGCGCTGCGGTGCCATCGCGGCCCAGTCGCCGATTTGCAAGGCCGTGGTAGAGCACACCAATCGCGGTGGATATGCCATCGGTGTCTGCAATGGGTTTCAGATCCTGACAGAGACCGGCGTTCTGCCAGGGGCGCTGTTGCGCAATGCGGGTCTGAAATACATCTGCCGCACGGTTGATCTGCAGGTGGCGACATCGAACAGCGTCTTCACCGAAGGGTACAAGGCCGGTGACGTGATTGGCGTGCCGATTGCCCACCACGACGGCAACTACTTTGCCGACGCGGAAACCGTTGCGATGCTGGAAGATCAGGATCGCGTGGCGTTCCGCTATGTGGACAACCCGAACGGATCCATTGCCGATGTCGCAGGCATCCTGTCCGAAAACCGCCGTGTGCTTGGCATGATGCCTCACCCGGAACGCGCCGCTGACGAAGGTCACGGTGGCACCGACGGGGCGGCAGTCTTCCGCGCATTGGCAGGGCTCGTCACTGCTGCGTGACTTGTGGACGCGCAGCGGGTTGCGTTAGGTTTTGACCATGACTGCTGCGCGTGACGCATCTTCCGGACCGGATAAGAACCGCTCCCGCACGACCTCGTGGCGGGTGCGCTTTGCGTTGCTGCTGTTGATGGTGGTGGCTGCGGTGACTGTTTGGGTCACGAACCGCGCGCTGACCCACCGTTTTACCGAAAGCACCCGCAACCGCGCCGAGCTGCGCCTGGCGCTTTATTCCGGCAACCTGGTCAGCGAACTGGGGCGCCATGCGATCGTCCCACAGCTTCTGGCGCGCGATCAGGCGCTGATTGCGGCGCTGCAATCCAATGACTTTTCGCTGTCCACGCAGCGGCTGATCTCCTTTGTAGAGGAAATCGGGGCCGCATCCATCATGCTGATGGCAAGCGATGGGCGCACCGTGGCGGCGACCGATCGCAACCGTCTGGGAGAGACCCACCGCAACGCCGCCTATTTCGTGGATGCGCTTCGGGCCAAATCCACCGTGTTTTCTGTTATAGAACGCGAGGTTGGCGGCTATCGCTTTACCTACTCGCGGCGTATCGTCGACACGTCGGGCGTGTTGGGCGTGATCGTGGTCGAGGTGGACCTGCAAAAGTTCGAACGGGCTTGGGCGGGGATTTCCGACGCGGTCATGGTGACCGACAGCACCGGCACCATCATCTTGTCGACGGAATCCCGTTGGCGGGGGCTGGCAGAGAAGGACGCACTTGAACTGCAGCCGCCGGTTGGGGCCATCCAGCGGGCCATTCGCGCCACCACCGACTGGACCGCGCTGCCTGCGGATGCCTACCTGCAGGGCGAAGCCGTGATGCGGCTGGAGTCACGTATCCCCTTTCAGGGTTGGCGGCTCACGTCGTTTACCACCTACGCCTCGATCAGAGAGCGGGTGAACACCGTTCTGGCGCTCGAAATCATGGGATTCGCCATTCTTCTGGCGCTGGCTTTCTATGCGCTTAGCCGACGCACGGCGTTGCGCATGGCATTGTTTCAGCGCGAGTCGGCAGAGCTTCGCGTATTGAACGCCCGCCTGCAGCGGGAAATCGCCGAGCGTGAGCGCATGCAGGAGACACTTGCGGTGGCCGAACAAAGCCTCGCGCAGAGCTCGAAACTGGCCGCTCTGGGGGAGATGTCTGCCGCCGTCAGCCACGAGCTGAACCAGCCGCTGGCCGCGATGAAAACCTATCTGGCGGGTGCGCGACTTCTGCTCAATCGCAACCGCCCCGAAGAGGCGCTCGCGTCCTTTGGTCGGATTGATGATCTGATCGAACGGATGGGGGCGATTACGCGCCAGCTGAAGTCCTATGCCCGCAAGGGCGGCGATGCGTTCAGCCCGGTAAACATGGGGGATGCGCTGGCTTCGAGCCTCTCGATGATGGAGCCACAGCTTCGGCAGCGCCACGTCAAGATCACCCGAACCCTGCCCGAACAGCCGGTCTATGTGATGGGCGACAGGATGCGGATCGAACAGGTGATGGTGAACCTCTTGCGCAACGCGCTAGATGCTACCAAATCAGTGGATGACCCAGAGGTCGAAGTCCTGCTGGCCGCAGGGGAAACCGCGACCTTGTCCGTGCGCGACAATGGGGTGGGCATCAAGGAATTCGAGAGCCTTTTCGAACCTTTCTACACCACCAAGCAGCCCGGAGACGGTGTCGGTTTGGGGCTTGCCATCTCTTCGGGTATCGTAAACGACCTAGGCGGTCGGCTCACCGCCCGCAACGGGCAGAACGGTGGGGCCGTTTTTGAAATGCAATTGCCGATCCTTGTGGATGGCATCGAGGCCGCAGAATAGCGCGGCGTCACGTGATGGAGGGCACGCGAATGGCACAGGCCATGAAAATCGCGATCGTCGATGATGAACAGGATATGCGCCAGTCGATCAGCCAGTGGCTGGCACTGTCGGGCTATGACACGGAAACCTTTGCCAGCGCCGAGGATGCCCTCAAGGTGCTCGGGCCGGATTATCCGGGTATCGTGATCTCTGATATCAAGATGCCGGGCATGGATGGCATGCAGTTCCTCAAAAAGCTGATGGGCAGCGACAGTGCATTGCCTGTCATCATGATCACCGGCCACGGTGACGTGCCGATGGCGGTTGAGGCGATGCGCGTTGGCGCCTTTGACTTCTTGGAAAAACCCTTCAATCCCGACCGCATGTCTGAACTGGCCAAACGGGCAACCGGCGCGCGCCGTCTGACGCTCGACAACCGGGTGTTGCGTCGCGAATTGTCGGATGGCAGCACCATCATGAAAAAGCTCATCGGGTCCAGCCCGGTGATGGAGCGGTTGCGCGAGGATATTCTTGATCTGGGTCAGGCCGACGGCCATGTGCTGATCGACGGCGAGACCGGCACCGGCAAGACGCTGGTTGCCCATGCGTTGCACGCGGTCGGCAGCCGGGCGGGCAAGAAATTCGTCCTGGTTTCCTGTGCCGCGCTGGAGGAGGATGCGCTCTCCAAACGGCTCTTTGGGCCGATGCTGCCGGAAGACAGCATGCTGCCTGCGATCGAAGAGGCCCGTGGTGGTACCCTCGTGCTGGAAGACGTCGAGGCATTGAGCGAGCCACTGCAGGCAAAGCTTTTGAGCGTCATCAACGAGCAGGGCATCCCCGGCGAGACCCGCATCATCGCCATCTCGAACCTTCAGGAGGCAGGCAAGACCTGCGAGGATGTTCTGCGGCCGGATCTGTTTTACCGGCTTGCGGCCCTGCGGATCACGGTGCCGCCGCTGCGCCAGCGTGGCGAGGATATTCTGACGCTGTTCACCCGCCTGTCCGAGCAGTTCTCTGAAGAATACGGCTGTGACGCCCCCCAGGTCAGCGCCCAGGAAGCGGCCCAGCTGTTGCAGGCGCCCTGGCCGGGCAATGTCCGCCAGCTGATCAACATTGCAGAACGCGCGGTCCTGCAGTCGCGTCGCGGCTCTGGCACGATCGCGTCCCTTCTGATGTCCGATCATGAAGAAATGCAGCCTGTGATGACAACCGAGGGCAAGCCGCTCAAGGAATATGTCGAAGCCTTCGAGCGGATGCTGATCGACAACACCATGCGCCGTCACAAGGGCTCCATCGCCAGTGTGATGGAAGAGCTGTGCCTGCCGCGGCGGACGTTGAACGAAAAAATGGCCAAATATGGCCTGCAGCGCTCTGACTACTTGTCTTGATCGAACATTTTCGGGCCACACAGTTGTCTGTCGTGGCCCGAAAATGGCGCTCTGGTTGTTCCAAAAGCTGCGCGGCAAGTGAGCCAGAGAGTGCAGCTTGTCGAATTTTAACGAAAAATTACCCAGTTCACGGCAAAACCGTTCGGAATACACTTTCGCAACGGCCCTGTGACGAATGACCATTGTCATTACCTATCCACAGGTCTTATGCTGCAGAAATGGGGACAAGTCCGTCGTGACCGGGCCCCACATCATGAGATTCGCTGCTTTTGCTTTTGTCCGGCCAGATCCGAGAAAGCAAAGACAGACCGATTGGCCCCGCAATTTCCGGGGCAGCTTACCTCCTGCTGGGCACGTCCCCGCAGGCATATAATCAGGGCAGGGCGCGGATATTCCCACCTGTCGGAGAAGAAACGCGATGACGCGCGCGAGCGAGAACAGCAGACAGGCGGGAGGGCCGGAGCACAGTTCCGGGGCTAACCGCTGTACTGACATGTCCCTTCGTGCGCCAGTTCACATCGCCCAGACAAGTCACCACCCCAATCGTTCACGTCCGCCCGGTAACGGGCCAGATGCGCGCGTGCGCGGTAGGTGCACCAAGGAAACATGGCAAAGAAGATGCTTATTGATGCCACCCACGCGGAGGAAACCCGCGTCGTGGTGGTCGATGGAAACAAGGTCGAGGAATTTGACTTTGAGTCCGAAAACAAGCGCCAGCTCGCTGGCAACATTTATCTCGCAAAAGTAACCCGCGTCGAACCCTCGCTGCAGGCGGCTTTTGTGGACTATGGCGGTAACCGCCATGGCTTCCTCGCGTTTTCCGAGATCCATCCGGATTACTACCAGATCCCCGTCGCGGACCGTGAGGCCCTGATGGAGGAAGAGCGCGCCTATGCCGAAGCGATGCGCGCACGTGACGAGGAAGAGGAAACCAAACCCAAGCGCTCCTCGCGGTCCCGTCGCAGCCGCACCAAGGCCGCAGAGGTCAAATCTGCCGATGTGGTGGAAACCAAGGACGTCACGCCCGAAGGCGACGATCCGACCGCCGCAGAGCCCGCCGCAGCAATCGCTGGGATGGAGACCATCGATCTGACGTCTGATGGGGCGGACGAGGTTGAAAAACTGACAGCCGAGGCTGAAGCGCCGGTTCAGGCACAAGAGACCGATGCAGCCGCAGAGGATGCAACCGTTGCGGCCGAAGCAGAGACCGCAGCAGAGGCCCCCGTGGTCGAGGAAGCCGTCAAAGATGCCTCCGACGCGCCTGAGGTCCAGGACGCTGAGACAGCTGTCGAAGCGGCCACAGAGGACGCAGCAGAAGATGACGCTGCAGATGACATCACCGCAGCGGACGGCTCTGACGACGACGTAAAGGCAGACGACGAAGAGACCGCTGATGGTGACGTGTCCCGCGCCGCAGATGCGACCTCCAAGGACGAGAACATCGAATCCGTCGCGGATGAAGATGACAGCGAAGACATTCGTCCGCCGCGCAAACCACGTCCGCGCCGCTACAAAATCCAGGAAGTGATCAAGGTCCGCCAGGTTCTGCTGGTTCAAGTCGTCAAGGAAGAGCGCGGCAACAAAGGCGCCGCTCTCACCACATATCTGTCACTGGCTGGTCGTTACTGCGTCCTGATGCCCAACACCGCACGCGGTGGCGGGATCTCTCGCAAGATCACCAATGCTGCAGACCGCAAAAAGCTGAAGGAAATCGCCACTGAGTTGGACGTTCCGACAGGCGCGGGCCTGATCGTGCGCACCGCTGGTGCCAAGCGCACCAAGTCCGAGATCAAGCGGGACTATGAATACCTCCAGCGCCTGTGGGAGCAGATCCGCGAGCTGACGCTGAAGTCCATCGCGCCTGCCAAGATCTACGAAGAAGGCGACCTGATCAAACGCTCCATCCGCGATCTCTACAGCCGCGAGATTGACGAGGTTCTGGTCGAGGGCGAGCGCGGTTACCGCATCGCCAAGGACTTCATGAAAATGATCATGCCGTCCCACGCAAAGAACGTGAAAAACTACCAGGACCAGCTGCCGCTGTTTGCCCGCTATCAGGTGGAAACCTACCTCGGTGGGATGTTCAACCCGACCGTGCAGCTGAAATCCGGTGGCTACATCGTGATCGGTGTGACCGAGGCGCTGGTGGCAATCGACGTGAACTCCGGTCGTGCCACCAAGGAAGGCTCGATCGAAGAAACCGCGCTCAAGACCAACCTTGAGGCCGCCGAAGAGGTGGCGCGCCAGCTGCGTTTGCGTGACCTTGCAGGTCTGATCGTCATCGATTTCATCGACATGGACGAGCGCAAGAACAACGCTGCCGTCGAAAAGCGGATGAAAGACAAGCTGAAGACCGACCGCGCCCGCATTCAGGTGGGCCGCATCTCGGGCTTTGGTCTGATGGAAATGTCCCGTCAGCGTCTGCGCCCCGGCATGATCGAGGCCACCACCGCACCATGCCCGCATTGCCACGGCACCGGTCTGATCCGCTCGGATGACTCGCTTGCGCTGTCGATCCTGCGCCAAATCGAAGAGGAAGGCACACGCCGCCGCTCGCGCGAGGTGCTGGTCCGCTGCCCGGTCTCTATCGCAAACTACCTGATGAACCAGAAGCGCGAGCATATCGCTCAGATCGAAGCCCGTTACGGCCTGTCCGTGCGGATCGAAGGCGACGCGCATCTGGTGAGCCCGGACTTCACCCTTGAGAAGTTCAAAACCGCGTCCCGCGTGGTCCCGGTTGCCACGGCGCCCGTCGTTTCTGTCGATACATCCATCATGGATCAGGTCGACGCTGACGAGGCGGAAGAGGCGGAAGCCGCGGAGGCAAGTGAGGCAGAGGCAGCAGAAGTCGCAGTCGAGGCCGAGGGCGAAGGGGAGACCAAACCCAAACGCAAGCGCCGTCGTCGTCGTCGTCGGAAATCTTCTTCCGGTGAAGGGGATGAAAACGCTGCGCAGTCTGCAGAGGGCGATGCAGAGGCGAAAGCTGACGCAGAGGCCGCAGACGGCAAAGATGCCGATGCCGGTCAGGATGATGCCGCAGAGGCAGACGCAGCCGAGGCAAAGACCGCTGACGCGGAAGACGGCGAAGGTGAAAAGAAGAAACGCACCCGAACCCGCACCCGCTCGCGTAGCCGCAAGAAGAAATCGGATGAGGTCGCCGCAGACGCATCCGAGGACACTGCTGCAGCTGACGCGCCGAAGACGGACGATGAGCCGAAAGAAGCTGAGACTGCTGAGGTCGCGGCCGCGGCGGAGGTCAAGGACGACGCTGCCGATGCATCTGTAGAAGCTGCAGCCGAAATCGCAGCAGAGCCCACGCCAGAGGCAGATGCACCGGCAGAGGCAGATGCACCGGCAGAGGACGTCGCTGCACCGGAGGCGGCACCGCTGAACGGCGCGGCTGCTCCAGCTGAGGTCGCAGAAGCAGCAGAGGCGCCCGAAGCTGCCGCCCCCGAGGCCGCAGAAGCCCCCGAGGCAGAGAGCGCCAGCCCCGAGGTTGCGGACATCAAGGCCGAGGAAACCCTCGCCGAAGGGGTCAGCCCGGTAGAGGTTGCGGTCGAAACACCAGAGCCAGCGTTGGCCGAGGCAGAGCCGGAACCGGCCACTCCGCCCAAGCCGAAAAAACGCGGCTGGTGGTCAATCGGTAGCTGATATCAATTCGAAGAAGGCGGGCTCAGGGCTCGCCTTTTTCTTTTTCACCCCATCAATTGGAGAACACATGACGCAACAGCCTGCTGTCGACACCCTGCTTCTGAGCGAACTCATCGCCTGCGAAACCTCCGTCTGGGAGGCGTTGGTCAAAGGTGACGCTGCTGCGGACCTGGCCGCATTGCATCCGGATTTCCTTGGTGTTTACCCATCGGGTTTTGCTGGTCGGGCCGACCACGCCGCGCAATTGGCTGGCGGGCCATCGGTATCGACGTATCGTATCGAACAGCCCCGCATTCTGCGGATTGCTCCGGACTGTGTGCTGCTTGCCTACAAGGCGCAGTATACCCGTGTCGGGACCGAAGAGCCCGCAGCGATGTATGTCAGTTCGATCTGGCAGCGCGGCACGTCAGGCTGGCTCAATATCTTCAGCCAGGACTGCGAGGCATTGCCGGACGGGGCGGAAAACCCACTTCCCTGAACGCAGGTCACAGTACCGGTTTCGTGATCATCCGTGTGACCGAGGCGGTGTTGCAGGTGCGGGGGAAAGCCTGCTCAGCCGCCTTTGCGGATCAGATAGACCTGATGAGCGGAATTGTCGCGGATCTCGACCAGCACGTGACCGGCTTCCTGACAGAAGTGCGGGATATCCACGACCGCCGCCGGATCATCGGCGTGGACCTCAAGAATGCTGCCAATTGTCAATGGTTTCAGCCGCTTGCGCGCCTTGAGGACGGGCAGGGGGCACAGCAGGCCAATGGCGTCTAGGGTCTCAGTCGTATCAGTCATACCTTGCAGATAAGGCGGTTGTTTCATCCTGTCCACAAGGATGTGACCTGCGGCCCCCGTGACCTTTGCCTAGGCGTGGTCTAAGTAGTCTGCATGTTTGGTATTGAAATCATCGACGCAGGTTTGATCCCTGCCATGCTCGTGGCGCTGACCGCTGGATTGATCAGCTTTCTGTCGCCCTGTGTGCTGCCAATTGTTCCGCCGTATCTCGCCTATATGAGCGGGGTGTCTCTGGGTGAAATCCAAGGTACAGCCGCCGCCCGGCGCAAGGCAATCGTGGCAGCGTTGTTCTTTGTCATGGGGCTTTCGACCGTGTTCCTGCTGTTGGGGTTCACGGCGTCGGCCTTTGGGGCGTTTGTCCTGCAAAATCAGGAGTTGTTTGCGCAAATCGCCGGCGTGGTCGTGATTGTCTTCGGCCTGCATTTCCTGTCGGTGTTCCGTATTCCCATCCTCGACCGCGAGGCCCGAATGGATGCCGGCCAATCCGGTGGCTCGGCGGTCGGGGCCTATATTCTTGGTCTGGCCTTTGCCTTTGGCTGGACGCCGTGCATCGGCCCGCAGCTGGGGGCGATCTTGTCAATCGCGGCAACAGAGGCCTCTGTGACGCGCGGGACTGTCCTGCTTGGTGTCTATGCGCTTGGTCTTGGCGTGCCATTTCTTTTGGCCGCGATGTTCCTCAACCGCTCTATGGTGGTGATGAACCGGATCAAGCCCTACATGGGCATCATCGAGAAGGCGATGGGTGCACTGTTGATCTTTGTGGGTCTGATGCTGGTGACAGGGTTGTTCTCGACCTTCTCGTTCTGGCTGCTGGAGACCTTCCCGGCGTTGGCTGCCCTCGGCTGATTTGGCGTGACATCCGAAAGATGAAAGCCCCGCCCGGCAAATGCCCGGCGGGGCTTACTCTTTGTGGGTGCCTTGGCTAAGCTGCGCGGGACAGCATCATCAAGAACAGGTCGGGCAGGCCGTGACCCAGAACAGCGATCGTGATCCAGCGACAGGCACAGCACAACAGGGGCAAATTGAACCCGCAAGAACCGTGCGGCGGCGCAAGATGTTCTATATCCCCGGCTATGATCCCATCCACCCGCGTCGCTACCGCGAGCTGTACCGGAGCGAAGGGGCTGCCCAGGCTGCAATCAGCGGCTATGAAATCGCGCTGAACGCCAAATCCGCAGATGGCGTGGCCACGGACGACGGTCCCCGATACGGCTGGAAGGTTGAGGCCACCATCGACGATTTGCAGACCACCACTGATGTTGAGGTTCTGGTGTGGTCCGACATCGTGCGTGGCTCTATGGCGCCGTCGATTGCGCAGACCTACTGGCAGCTGATCCGAACCGCTTGGATCTACATCTCAACCGGAACGCTGAAACGCTTGATGTGGCTGCGCAAGGGGCCCGTGATTGCGGCGCTTTACCCCGTTGGGGTCTTGATCCTGCAGGCGGTTCTGGCGTTTCTTGTCGCGCTGCTTATTGCGCGCAGCGGACAGGCAGCGGTGGCGCGCATCAGCGACACCAGCTGGGTCGCTGCGGCGGCACAGCTGGTGTTCTGGGGGATTGGCCTTGGGCTGGGCGTTGCGCTGCTGCGGTGGTTTCGGCGGATGGATGGCAAGATCTATGCCTATTATCTCATGCATGACTACGCCCATTCCGCGGCCCTGTCGGGGGCCTATGCACCCGAACTGGAAGAGAGGATTGCCCGTTTCGCAGGGGACATCGCAGTTGCGCTCAATGATCCGCAATATGACGAGGTGCTGGTGGTTGGTCATTCCTCTGGTGCGCACGTCGGAGTGAGCGTGCTGGCGGATGTTCTGCGCATTGGCACCCGCAGCGGTCATGCCGCGCTTGGGTTCCTCAGCCTGGGACAGGTGGTGCCAATGGTGTCTTTTCTGCCGCGCGCCACGCGTTTGCGCCGGGACCTGCGCGATCTGTCGCAGCGCAGGGATCTGACCTGGGTTGATGTGTCTGCGCCCGGTGACGGCTGTTCTTTTGCCCTTTGTGATCCGGTTGCAGTCAGCGGGGTGGCAGACGGTGCTACCCAGGGGCCATTGGTCATCTCTGCGGCCTTTAGCCAGACGCTGAGCCCAGAGCGGTGGGCCGAGCTGCGCTGGCGGTTTTTTCGCCTGCATTTCCAGTATCTCTGCGCCTTTGATGCCCCGGGGGATTACGATTATTTTCAGATCACCGCAGGTCCGCGCAGCTTGCAGGATCGGTACGAGGGGCGCGCGCCCTCGCGCTCTCGTATTGATGTGACGGCGTCGAAATACACCTCGGTCGAGCCATGACAGCGCCCGCGCCCCAACGACACCCACTGCCGCCCCGTGATGCTCCGGCGTCAGACCCGGCGGTTGGTGTCGCCTGTCCGCACCTGTCCAAGGCAACCAACTCCGCCCCGCCCAAGCCGGAGCCACGACCCGACCGCGTGTCGCTTTGGCGCTACCTCCGCCTGTTTCGCGCCGATCTTTTGTCGGCGCAGCCCGCTCGGCTCTACCGGGCCTGGATGGCAGAGTTTCGCACGCCCTTTTTCCGGTCCTTTTTGGTCAATCAGCCCGATCTCATTGATCGGGTGTTGAAGACTGAAGCCGAGACATTTCCAAAATCCGACAGGGTGAGCGAAGGTCTGCGGCCGCTGTTGGGGAGCTCAGTTTTCCTGACCAATGGCGCGAAGTGGAAGCGTCAGCGCCGCATCATCGATCCCGCGTTTGAAGGCGGACGGCTGCGAGACAGTTATCCGTCGATCCATGCGGCCGCCGAAGCCACCGTTGCGCGTCTGGCGACCCTGGATCCGGAGCAACCGGTCGAGATCGAGGCAGAGGCCTCCCATGCTGCCGCCGATGTGATCTTTCGCACGCTGTTTTCCATCCCGATCGAGGACCAACTAGCGCAAGAGGTCTTTCACAGTTTCCGCGCCTATCAGCAGGACCAACCGATCCTCAATCTTGCGGCCTTTCTGCGACTGCCGCGTTGGTTCCCCCGATTTCACCGGCGCAGAAGCCGCGAACATGCGCGCCATATCCGTGGCTTGATCACAGCCCTCACCGAAGAACGGCAACGGCAAATCGCAGAAGGTTGCGCGCCCCGGGATCTGGCGACCAAGATCATGACCACGCCCGACCCCCAAACCGGGCAGTGCTTTTCAGCTGACGAAATGGTGGATCAGGTCGCGATCTTTTTCCTCGCAGGCCACGAAACCAGCGCCTCTGCACTGGCCTGGGCGCTTTACCTTCTGGCCTGCGCGCCTGACTGGCAGGAGGCCGTGGCAGAAGAGGCCCGGGGCGCCGATCTGAGCGAGTTTGCAGCGATGTCCCGCCTCAAAATCAGCCGGGATGTGTTCCGCGAGGCGCTGCGGCTGTATCCGCCGGTGCCGATGATGGTGCGCGAGGCGGCAGAGCCCCGGACCTTCCGCAACAGAAAGGTCCCCAAAGGCGCGCAGATTGTTCTCAGCCCGTGGCACCTGCATCGTCACGAACGCCTGTGGAGCGATCCAGATGGCTTTGATCCCGGTCGCTGGCAGACAGAAAATGGCAAAAGCTGTCAGCGCAGCGCCTACATGCCTTTTTCTGCGGGTCCCAGGGTTTGCACCGGCGCCGGGTTTGCCATGGTTGAAGGGGTGCTGATGCTGTCGATGATCCTGCGGCAGTTCCGGATCTCGCCGGTTCCGGGCAAAACACCTATCCCAGCGGCGCATCTGACAGTGCGATCGAAAAACGGGATCTGGCTGCAGCTGACGCGGCGCGCGCCGTGAACATTCTGAAACGTCATCCAAGACATCCGCGACATCGGATGATGGGCGCAACCTCCTGATTGCAGGCATGATGACTTGGCCCGCGTTTGGACTGCATGGCCCCCCCGATGTTTGAACTCGTGCCGAAAATGGCCGCACCAATACGCCATCGGGAATAACGGGGGCGGGGTATCGGCATGGCAATGCGACGCCGAAGTCCGATCAACGTGACCTTAAACGCCGCAGCACATGCAGCCGTATGGCAGAGGCCAGCCCGCAATCAACCCCGCGTGTTTCATCGATCTCCGCCGCAAGGTCATTGATGGCGCGCCCGTCCGCTGCCGCAATCTCGCGAAAGGCGTCCCAGAACTCGTCCTCCAGCGAAACAGAGGTCCGATGCCCCCGCAAGGTGAGCGAATGTTTGCGTGGCCTTTGGCTCATCCTGATCAGTCGTCGCGCTTGTGGCTGTCGAGCCGCCGACTGTCCTGATCCTGCACCGCCTTGTCGCGCTGTTTCTCTGCCTTGGTGCGACCGAATTTTACCGCATTGCGATCGGCCTGAACCTTCTTGTCGGTCCGGGCCTTGGATTTGCGAAATTGGTTGAGGTTCACGATGTCTGCCATTGTGCCAGAATACTCTGCTCGCAGCGGATTACCAGTGACCAAAGAAAACGCGCTCGGACGAGGGCCGGGCGCGTTTGTCATGTCTGTCTGCTTGGCGCAGGATCAGTCCTTGGGGCCGATCATCTGTTCCGGGCGAACCACGGCGTCAAACGTCGCCTCGTCCACAAAACCCAGTGCAATCGCTTCTTCTTTCAGCGTGGTGCCGTTCTTGTGGGCGGTCTTGGCGACCTTGGTGGCGTTGTCGTAACCGATGGTGGGCGCCAGTGCGGTGACCAGCATCAGGCTTTCCTTCATCAGCTTGTCGATGCGCGGCTCGTTGGCTTGGATGCCGTTCAGCATCCGCTCGGTAAAGCTGTCTGCGGCATCACCCAAAAGCTGGATCGACTGAAGCAGGTTGTAGGACATCATCGGGTTGTAGACGTTCAGCTCAAAATGACCCTGCGAGCCTGCAAATTTGATTGCAGCGTCATTGCCCATCACGTGGGCGGCCACCTGGGTCAGCGCCTCTGCCTGGGTCGGGTTCACCTTGCCCGGCATGATCGACGAGCCCGGTTCGTTTTCCGGCAGGATCAGCTCACCCAGACCAGAGCGGGGGCCAGAGCCGAGGAAGCGGATGTCGTTGGCGATCTTGTAGCAGCTGCCCGCGATGGTCGCGAGCGCGCCAGACAGGAACACCATCGCATCATGCGCGGCCAGCGCCTCGAACTTGTTGGGTGCGGTGACAAAGGGCAGGCCGGTGATCTCGGCCATGTTGGCGGCCACGGTTTCGCCCCAGCCCTTCTGGGTATTCAGGCCAGTGCCGACAGCGGTGCCGCCCTGTGCCAGCTCATAGATGCCGGGCATCGCCGCCTCGACCCGCGCCAGACCCTGACGGATCTGATGGGCGTAGCCGCCGAATTCCTGGCCGAGCGTCAGCGGGGTCGCGTCCTGCGTGTGGGTGCGGCCGATCTTGATGATGTCCTTGAACTCTTCCGCCTTGGCTTCCAGCCCCTCGGCCAGCTTGGTCAGGCCCGGCACCAGCACGTCGCGCACGGACATCGCGGTGGCGATATGCATGGCGGTCGGGAAGGTGTCGTTGGACGACTGGCCCATGTTGCAGTGATCGTTCGGGTGCACCGGATCCTTGGAGCCGATGACACCACCGAGGATCTCGATGGCGCGGTTGGCGATCACCTCGTTGGAGTTCATGTTGGACTGGGTGCCGGAACCCGTCTGCCACACGACCAGCGGGAAGTTGTCATCAAACTTGCCCGCAACCACCTCGCTTGCTGCCTGAATGACCGCATCGGCGATCTTGGCGTCCAGCTTGCCCGACGCCTTGTTGGCCATGGCGCAGGCCTGCTTGATCACGCCAAGCGCGCGCACGATGGCCACCGGCTGTTTTTCCCAGCCGATCGGGAAATTCATGATCGAACGTTGGGTCTGGGCACCCCAGTATTTGTCTGCGGGAACTTCAAGCGGGCCGAAGCTGTCGGTTTCGGTGCGGGTTGCGGACATGTCTGTCTCTCCGTCTGATACTATAACCAGTGACTGAATGTATGCGTCGGTATGCCGTCTAACCGTTGCGGGCTGCGGTGGCAATTGCGCAGTTGCGCGCAGCATAGTCATTCCGGCTGGCGGGTACAGGCCCAATAGGCCATGACCCATTGCACAGCGCCAAAAGAAGCTTAGATTACCCAACATCGAGCCACTCAATTCCGGACCGTCACGAGGACATGCCCTTGAGCCTATTGCGATCTCTGAAAATGCCGCAGATTTCTGCACCGCTGCGCCGCAGTCTTGGTGGCTTTGCTGCGGTGCTGGCGCTGGTTGCAGTGCAGGCCGGCTCGCTTTGTGCCGCAGAGGTGGAGCCATTCTTTGGCCAATACCGTGGCTCGCTTGTGGTGCCAAAGGCGGACGGCACCCGCGAGCGGCGCGATGCGGCCGTGAAGATCGGGCCGGTCGAGGATAATGAGGATGGGTTCTACGTGCAGTGGACCACCACTTCGATCAAACCTGACGGGCGTCGCAAGGCCAAATCCTATGCCATCGAGTTCACGCCAACAGGGCGCGATGACATTTTCGCCGCAGCGATGAAGCGCAACGTGTTTGGCCATACCGTGCAGCTCGACCCGATGAAGGGCGAACCCTATGTCTGGGGACGGATCGTGGGCGATACTTTGACGGTGTTTTCGATGTTTGTCGGCCCGAATGGCGACTATGAAATCCAGCAGTATGACCGGACGCTGGCGGATGGTGGCCTGGAGCTGGTTTATTCGTCCCACCGCAACGGCTTCCCGTTGAAGCGTTTGAAAACCTTCCTGGAGCGGCAGTAGGTCAGCAGATAAACCATTTTTTTACAAATGGTTCTGATCTGATTCTCATGTGGTTCCTCTTGGATGCGAACGGTGTGCCAATGCGCCGTACCCGCCCGTTTATGGCCAGCCACTATCGCTCTTGGTCGCTCATGGCCCGCAAAAAAACGCCCCACCTATCTGGCAGGGCGTTTGATGGAATTACAGCTGATCGGCTTACTTGCGGAAGCTGTCGAGAGAGACAACATCTGCCTCTTTCTTTTCTGCAGCCTCTTCCTGCACCTCGATCTCGATGTCATCATCCAGCCCGTCTTCGGCAACATCGTCCATGTCGTCATCATCGGGCGATTCAAAGCGCAGGCCAAATTCGACCGATGGATCAACAAAGGTCTTGATCGCGTCGTAAGGGATATAAAGAGGCTCGGGCGCGTCGCCAAAGTTCAGCGTGATGGCAAACCCGTCTTCGCCCACATTCAGGTTGTCGAACCAATGCTGCATCACAACAGTCATTTCGCCGGGATAGCGATCAGACAACCAATCCGCCAATTCGGCGTCCGGGTGGGATGTGTCAAAGGTGATGAAGAAATGGTGGTTGCCGGGCAGACCATCCTTGGCCACGCCCTCCAGAACCGAGCGGATCAGCCCACGCATGGCTGAATGCATCAGATTTCCATAGTCAATTTCGCGGGACATTCCGATACCCTTGTTCGATTTGCTTCAGAATACGGATTTCTGGGGGAAACTAAAGAGCCGCTCCGCAAGCTTTCGTAAATTATTTGGGGCGTTTGCGTCGCAGGCTGGCGGTGTTTAAACGATGTGCGACACCGCAACGCCAAGGGTGGCCATGACCGGCAGGATAAGGCTCAGCCGCCCGCGGCAGATCACCCAAACGGCAGGCGCAATCAGCACGAGCATCAGCGCCGCAACATCGAGGCTGGCGATTTGCGGATGGGGCAGGGCCAGCCATGCGCTCTCACTCGCTGTGATCTCGCGGAAAATCACATGCATCAGAAACCATGCAGACAGGTTGAGGATCACCCCGACCACCGCAGCGGTGATGGCTCTGAGCGCGGCACCAAGGCGTGGATGGTTGGTGATCCGTTCGACATGTGGGGCGGCGGCAAAGATCCACAGAAAACATGGCACGAAGGTCGCCCAAAGGGCCACAAGACCGGCCGCAAGTGCCATCCAGACACCGGCCGCCAGCCCACCGGCCAGCATGGCAACAAACTGCGTGACCAGAATCAGCGGACCCGGGGTTGTTTCGGCAAGGCCAAGCGCATCAATCATCTGGCCTGTGTCGATCCAGCCGAAATCGTCGACAACAGTTTGGGACATATAGGCGAGAACGGCATAGGCTCCGCCAAAGGTGACCACTGCCAGTTTGGCAAAGAACCAGCCGATATCGGCAAGAATCTGTGGCCCGGCAATGCTGAGCGCGGCCAGCGGCATCAGCCATAGCGCACCCCACAGCACGATCGGGCGCAATGTGATGGCGGGGTCTTTCATGGGCGCGGTCTTTGCCGCGGCCTGTTCCACTGGGGCACTGCCGTACAGAGCAATGGCGCCAATCAGACCGGCGGTCAGAACCACCAATGGAAATGGCAGGCCAAAGACGAACAGCGCCGCAAACCCAAGCCCCGCAAGCGCCAGATCAAATGGGCCCTTCAGGGCCTTCTTCCGCAGTCGGATGAGGGCCTGGAAAACGATCACGACAACAGCGGCCTTGATGCCCAGAAATCCATCCTGAACAACAGGTTGCGCTCCATAGCTGACATATAGGAATACCAGCGCTGCAATCACCGCTGCACCGGGAAGGACAAACAGCAGCCCGCCAATCAATCCGCCGGGAACGCCGCGCAGACGCCAGCCTGCGTAGGTTGCAAGCTGCATCGCCTCAGGGCCCGGCAGCATCATGCAAAACGACAGGGCGCGCAGGAACTGGTCTTCGCTCAGCCAGGGGCGGTCTTCCACCAGTTCCTTGTGCATCAACGCAATTTGCGCCGCAGGCCCGCCAAAGGACAGAACACCGATCCGGCCAAAGACCTGAAAGAGCTCTCTCAATGACGGATGGGTCGTCGCCTCTGCGTTGGAGCGTGGAGAAGGGGAATGCTGTGTCATGGCAAAATCATGGAGCTACCTGCGTTCGTCACAGCCATAACATCCGCACAGCCCAGAACCAGCGGGAAAGCGACCGAATCTGAGAAAAGACCGTTTGCCTCAGGTGCGTTGCGCAGGTGTTTGGGCGCGCTCGTCGTCGGGGGTGCTGCCGGATTTGCCTGCATCGCTTGCCCAGATCAGCCGCTCACCTGTCATGCAGATCGGCAGGCATTCCGGTGGCAACTGGCCCAGTTGCTCCAGCATGGTCACATAATCAAAGTTCGACAGAAAATCGCGGATCTGACCATCTTTGAATTCAACAACCAACACGCCGAAATAGTCCAGCGGCCCTGCGCCGCCAAACCCGGTCCCGGTGACATGGATGCGCACGCAGCTCAGGTTGCCATCGTCAAGCCCATGTGTCTTTTCCAGTTCCAGCCCGGTCAGGCGGGCCTTCAGTGTCATGACGATTTCGGCATAGTCCTCGGCTGCGGTGACAGCGCCATGCAGCGGGCCTTTCATATTCAGATCAGGATGAAACATCGGCTCGATCAGCTCAGTGCGACCATTGATCCAGACGTCATGGAACCAGGTGTAAAGGCGTTCGTGGTTTTTCATGCAACCTTGACCGATGTGCTAGAACGTTCACGGAAAACTGAACCACAGAGTTTACGAAAAATTCAACGTAAAATTTGCGCTGAACTGCGGAATGTCGCAGGTCGCGGTTGGGACGTATCTGGATCCGTCAACTGACCCCAATGAAGCGACGGCAGCGTTTCATGCGAGGGGGTGCAGAATTTGGCCTTTGGCGCAGGGGATATGCCCGGTCACGTCGAATGGCCGCCAGAATTCATGGTTGGAGAGGGGAAGTGCAGGTTTCTGTTGCCAGGTACCTGCGAACCCCGCCTAACGCGGCTAGGCGCTAGGGCTTAAAGTCGGTTCGACTCGGACTGCTTACGCAGCCAGAGCAACCGGAGCACGATTGTCGTTTGCAATTGTACTGTTTTCGCCGGTAACGGTGGCAGACAGCCGAGACAAAGCTAACCCCTTTAGACGTTCGTCGATCCTATTTCGGCCCCCAGAACCTGAAAATACCCCCAAACGAAGGATACCCCAGTGGTGTTATGGTGGAGCCGCCGGGTACCGCCCCCGGGTCCGATCCGCTTATTACGAGCGCGTTTATGTCCATAGTCCCGAAGGACAGCTCTTATATAGGCGGCAAACTGCAGCTTGCAAAGGGGGGCAGAGGGAAATCCTGCAGGAAATTCTGTTGCTTTCCTGCGCATTATGGTGCCCGCAATCAATGTGTCCTGACCCTAGCGTTTGGCGCGCGCGGCAAAGACATCCGCAGCCAGTTTGCGGGTTTCGTCTTCCAGCGCGCTCAGCCCCTGAACCGCATCAGGCCCATCGCCCGCTTCGATTGCATCAGCGATCCGCGTGTGCAGCGCCAGGATGATCTGCCGGTCACGGGCGGTAAAGGTGATCATGTTCATCAGCGGCTGCATCGCTTCAACCGCGCCTGCAAGCTGATAGGACAGAACCGGATTGCCCGCCCCGTCGACCAGCGCCCTGTGGAAGGCAACATCAGACGCGCAGAATGCCTCATCCGTCAGACCGGGCTGGCCCTGGCGAAAGATCTCTGCGCGCATGGTTGCCAGCTGGTCGGCGCTGCGGCGGGTGGCCGAGAGGGGCGCACAGGCCCGCTCCAGCGCATAGCGCGCTTCGCAGGCCGTGTCGAAACTCACGGCATTCATGCTGAGCAGCAGGGTAGAGGTGGTGATCTGCTGGGAATAGGCGTCCTCGTAATTCAGACGGTTCACAAAGGCACCGCCCGTCGCCCCCCGCTGGGTCCGGATCAGCGACTGCGCAGCAAGCCGTTTCAACGCCTCGCGCACGGTGGGGCGCGAAACCTGAAACTGTTCGGACAACTCTGCCTCGGACGGCAGACGTTCATCCACGATCAGATCCCCGGCCACAATGGCATCGCGAATGGCCTGCGCAATCTGCGCCGACAGGTCGGCTGCGCTGTTGGGGTCAAGTTTCATTTCGGGGCTCCGGCTGCAAGAAATCATTTGTCAGACATTTAAAAGTCTGACATTTGATTCATAGGGGTTGAGTCGCAAGATTGGCAAGCAACTCCTGCACTCGACGCATGAACGCAACCCATCCGAGCAAGGGGCGCCCGCAATGAAAGCAGTCCTGACCCAAAAGATCCGCATGATGCAGGGCTGGCATTGGCTGGGCCTTTTTGCCGTGATCCTGGGGGCCTGGATCGTGCTGTATTTGATGGCGGTGCCTGCGGATCTGCGCGAGGCGGGCCAGATCTATGGCGCTGATTTCTGGCGGGATCTGTGCACGATGACCCCGGATGCGGCGGGCTATCTGCGGATGGTTCTGATGTGGTCCTTGATGTCGGCTGCAATGATGGCGCCGACCGCACTGCCAGCTTTCGCGACCTATGATGACCTCAGCCACGCCGCGCCGGATACCCGGTTTGGTGATCTGGTTGGTGGGTATCTTCTTGTGTGGGGTGGGTTTTCCATCGTCGCGGCCGCGCTGCAGATGCTGTTGTTTCAACTGGGGCTGATTTCTGCGTTTGGCGACAGCCTCTCTGCGGGGCTCAGCGCGGCACTGCTGCTGATTGCGGGGCTTTATCAGTTTTCCAGCGCCAAGGAGGCCTGCCTCAGCAAATGCCGCCGTCCGCTGGTCTTTTTCATGCAGCACTGGGACGAGGGGGCCTTTCGCAATGGTGTGCGGCTGGGGTTGGTATGTCTTGGGTGTTGCTGGGCGCTGATGCTGCTGGCCTTTGTTGGCGGTGTCATGAACGTCGCTTTCATGGGGCTCGCAACCCTCATCATGGTTTTTGAAAAACTGCCCGATCTGGGCCGGTACCTGACACGACCTCTGGGCGTGCTGCTTCTGGGCTGGTCCGCGTGGATCGGGCTCACACTTTTCTGAGATTACTAAGGGAGAGAAAAAATGGCTTTGGATGCTGCGGTCGGGACGGTTCCCTGGACCATCAAGGGGGAGCTGATCCTCAATTGTAACTGTACTGTCTTCTGCCCCTGTGTGGTGTCGCTGGGTCAGCACCCGCCGACCGAGGGCCACTGTCAGGCCTGGGCCGGTGTGCGCATCGACGAGGGGCAATATGGGGACGAAGATCTGTCAGGTCTGAACGTCGGCCTGTTCCTGGAAATTCCGGGCAACATGGGGCGCGGCAACTGGAAAGCGGCGGCGTTCATTGATGATCGTGCCTCTGACGCAGCCTATGACGGCCTGGTCAACATCTTCTCCGGGGCCGCACGCGGCACCACGGGTCTGTTCTCGCTCTTGGTGAGCGAGTTCCTCGGCGCAGAGCGGGCACCGGTTGTCTTTGAAACCGAAGGCAAGGAACGCCGTCTCATGGTCGGCAAAAAGATCCAGGGCGCGGTTGTTCCGGTTGAGGGCAAGGATGGCAAGGACATTGTCGTCACCAATACCGAATACTGGATGGGCCCCGACATCACCGTTGCCAAGGCAACCAAGGGCCGCGTGCGCGCCTTTGGTCGTGTCTGGGATTTTGAAAACCGTTCAGCTGAAATCTGCCAGATCGACTGGCACGGTCCACGCTGATCTTGGGGCAGGCGGCGGGTGGGACCGCCGCCGTATCGCCCCGGTTGCGCCTGGTAGGGAGGAATTGCCATGGCCTTGATCGCACCATCCCGCCGTCTGCGTCGCACACCGTTCTCGGACGGGGTCGAGGCCGCAGGCGTCAAAGGATACACCGTCTACAACCGGATGCTGCTGCCCACCGTCTTTGAAAGCGTCGAAGCAGATTATCACCATCTCAAGCGTCACGTTCAGGTCTGGGATGTCTCTTGCGAGCGCCAGGTCGAGCTGCGTGGCCCGGATGCGGCCCGTCTGATGCAGATGCTGACACCGCGCGATCTGCGCGGCATGACGGCGGGCCAGTGTTTCTATGTCCCCATTGTCGATGAAACCGGGGGAATGCTGAATGATCCTGTGGCGGTCAAACTGTCAGAGGACCGCTGGTGGATCTCGATTGCAGACAGCGACCTGCTGCTCTGGGTCAAGGGGATCGCAAATGGCTGGCGGCTGGATGTTCTGGTGGATGAGCCGGATGTGTCACCTCTGGCAATTCAAGGTCCAAAAGCAGACGAGCTGATGGCGCGCCTGTTCGGTGAGGACATTCGATCCCTGCGGTTCTTTCGCTTTGGCCTCTACCAGTTCGAGGGCCGCGACCTGGTGATCGCGCGCTCTGGTTACTCCAAACAGGGCGGCTACGAGATCTACCTGGAGGGCAGCGACCTGGGTATGCCCTTGTGGAACCGGCTTTTTGAACTGGGCGCAGATCTTGAGGTGCGGGCAGGCTGCCCCAATCTCATTGAGCGGATCGAAGGTGGCTTGCTGAGCTACGGCAACGACATGACCGACGACAACACCCCGCATGAATGCGGTCTGGGCAAGTTCTGCAACACCCACACCGCAATCGGCTGCATTGGGCGCGATGCGCTGTTGCGTGTCGCCAAGGAAGGCCCGGTTCAGCAGATCCGCCCCATCGCGATCAAAGGCGATGCCGTGGGGCCCTGTGACCGGCTGTGGCCTGTCTTCGCAAACGGGCGCAAGGTGGGGCATGTGTCCTCAGCGGCGTGGTCGCCCGATTTCAACACCAACGTGGCCATTGGCATGGTCCGCATGACGCACTGGGACGCGGGCACCGCGCTGGAGGTGGAAACACCGGACGGCATGCGCGCCGCGACAGTGCAGGAAAAATTCTGGATTTAAGGGAGAGACGACATGTTCAATGCATTGGTCGTGAACAAGGATGAAGAAAGCGGCAAGACCTCTGCCGCGGTGGAACAGATCAGCCTCGATCAGCTGCCCGACGGCGAGGTGACGGTGGCGGTGGACTATTCCACCGTGAACTACAAGGACGGGCTGTGCATCGGGCCGGGCGGTGGTCTGGTGCGCAAATATCCCCACGTGCCCGGCATCGATTTTGCCGGCACGGTAGAGACGTCCTCTGATGAGCGTTACAAGCCGGGCGACAAGGTTGTCCTGACCGGCTGGCGCGTCGGCGAAGCTCATTGGGGCGGCTATTCCCAAAAGGCCAACGTGCGCGCCGACTGGCTGGTGCCGCTGCCCGAGGGGCTTGATACCCGTCAGGCAATGGCGGTGGGTACGGCCGGTTTCACGGCAATGCTGGCCGTGATGGCACTGGAAGATCACGGGCTGGTTCCGGGGCACGGTCCGGTTCTGGTAACGGGGGCTGCGGGGGGCGTGGGCTCGGTTGCGACCGCCATCTTGGCCAACCTCGGCTATGAGGTTGCGGCCGTCACCGGCCGACCGGAAACAGCCGACTATCTGAAATCCCTCGGCGCGACCCAGATCGTCGCCCGGGAAGAGATCAACGAGACGGTCAAACGCCCGCTGGAAAGCGAAACCTGGGCAGGCTGCATTGATGCGGTGGGCGGCGATATGCTCGCGCGGGTTCTCGGCCAGATGAAATATGGCGCCTCGGTTTCTGCGGTCGGTCTGGCCGGTGGTGCCGGCCTGCCAGCCACGGTCATTCCCTTCCTGCTGCGAGGGGTGAACCTCCTTGGGATCGACAGCGTGATGCAGCCCTATGACAATCGCCTGCGGGCCTGGCAGCGCATTGCCAAGGATCTGCCGATGGACAAGCTGGAGGCGATGGTCCAGCCCGCAACCCTGTCGGATCTGCCACAACTGGGCAAGGACATCCTGAAAGGCCAGGTCAAGGGCCGCGTTGTGGTCGACGTGAACGCCTGAGCCATCAGGGCGATGTGACAGTCTTGAAAATGCGCGCAGGTTTTGCGCGCATTTTCTGTTTCAACAGGGTCAGTTTTATCTGCTAGCGCGCTGAAAAGCCACAAACAACGCGGGGCGTCCGGATCGGTTCCAGAAAAAATTTCACTTCGGCGGGAACCTGCGCAGCTTTCACTTGTTGGGTTTGTGGACGTTCACAATAACAAGACTGGAACGCGTATGACTGATGAAACGAACAATCAGGGCATCCCGACCCCGGACGGAAGCGCTGATGTAATCGAGACCGACTATGAAATCGGTCAGGACAACCTTGAGGGCTCGGTTGGGCCCATCGGGTTCGACATCCACAATCCTGTATTCATGATCTCCGGCATCGCCGTGATGATGTTTGTATTCTACGCATTGGTGCTGCCAGAGCAGGCTGATGCGTTGTTTGGCTGGCTGCGCGGCACCGTGACCAGCAGTTTCGACTGGTTCTTCCTCAGCGCTGGCAACATCTTTGTGTTGTTCTGCTTTGCGCTTATCGTGACGCCCTGGGGCAGTGTGCGCCTTGGCGGGGACGAGGCCGAACCCGACTACAACTACCTGGGCTGGTTTGCGATGCTGTTTGCGGCAGGCATGGGCATCGGGCTGATGTTTTACGGCGTCAGCGAACCGATGAGCCACTATTCGACTGCGATGGGTGGCATCAGCGTTGGTGAGGATGGCGTCAGAACCGATTGGGCGCCGCTTGGCGCAGCTGCTGGCGATCAGGCAGAGGCGGTGCGCCTTGGCATGGCGGCGACGATCTATCACTGGGGCCTGCACCCTTGGGCGATCTATGCAATCGTGGCGCTGTCCCTTGCGCTGTTTTCCTACAACAAGGGCCTGCCGCTGACCATTCGCTCGGCCTTTTACCCAATCTTCGGCGAACGTGTCTGGGGCTGGACCGGCCATGTCATCGACATCGTGGCGGTGTTTGCGACCCTCTTTGGTCTGGCGACCTCTCTTGGGTTTGGCGCGACACAGGCCAATGCGGGTCTGAACGAATTGTTCGGCGTACCACTCGGCTCGACAACCGAGGTGGTCCTGATCTCGGCCATCACCGCTGTTGCTTTGGTTTCGGTTGTCCGGGGCCTTGATGGCGGGGTGAAGGTGCTGAGCGAGCTGAACATGGGGCTTGCCTTTCTGCTGTTGCTGTTCGTGCTCATTGTTGGGCCGACGCTGCTGATCCTCAGCGGATTTGTCGACAGCCTGGTCGCCTATGTGCAGTATCTGCCGGCCCTTTCCATGCCTTTCGGCCGCGAAGACGTGAACTTCAGCCAGGGCTGGACCGCGTTCTACTGGGCGTGGTGGATCAGCTGGTCGCCGTTTGTGGGTATGTTCATCGCCCGTGTCAGCCGTGGCCGCACCGTCCGTGAGTTCGTGGTCTGCGTTCTGCTGATCCCCAGCCTGGTCTGTGTTCTGTGGATGAGCGTCTTTGGCGGCACCGCGATCCATCAGGTGATCGCAGACGGCTACACCGGTGCGCAGGATGCCGCGCTTGAGCTGAAACTGTTCAAGATGCTGGGCGAGCTGCCCCTGGCGTCCTTGACCTCCTTTGTCGGGATCGTCCTGGTGGTTGTGTTCTTTGTCACCTCATCGGACTCCGGCTCGCTGGTGATCGACACGATCACCGCCGGGGGCAAGGTCGATGCACCGATGCCCCAGCGGGTGTTTTGGTGCGTGTTCGAAGGGGCCGTTGCGATCGTGCTACTTTTGGGTGGCGGTCTGGCCGCCTTGCAGGCGATGGTGATTTCAACCGGACTGTTGTTCACCATTGTACTGCTCTTGATGTGTTGGGCCATCGCGCGCGGCCTGCAGGGAGAGCGCGACCAGATGCGCTGAACCTGCCAGCCATTTTGAAAGCCAACGCCTCGCACCAAACGGTGCGGGGCGTTTTTGTCTGATCAGGGTGGCCCGGCGTTGGATCGGGCCAAACATCACCTCAGTCCTTGACCTGCATGGGGAAGGGCTGCACTGATTTTCTCAGCAAAATGAATGGAGTGATCATGGCCCTCGATATCGACTTTGTCCGCAGTCAGTTCCCGGCATTCAGCGCCGACAGCCTTCGGGGCCAGGCCTTCTTTGAAAACGCGGGGGGCTCTTACACCTGCCAGCCTGTGATCGACCGGCTCAATCGCTACTATGTCGAACGCAAGGTCCAGCCCTATGCGCCCTATGCCGCCTCGCAACTAGCGGGCGCCGAAATGGACGAGGCGCGCAGCCGCCTTGCCGCGATTATGGGGATTGCCACCGAAGAGCTGAGCTTTGGCCCCTCCACAACCCAGAACACCTATGTTCTGGCGCAGGCGTTTCGTCAGTTCATGAAACCGGGTGAGGCGATCATCGTTACCAATCAGGACCACGAAGCCAACACCGGCCCCTGGCGTCGCCTGGCGGACGAGGGGATCGAGATCCGCGAATGGGCGATCAACCCGCAGACCGGTCATCTGGACACCGCCGATCTTGAGACCCTTCTGGATGAAAACGTCCGCCTCGTCTGTTTTCCGCATTGCTCCAACGTGGTGGGAGAGCTGAACCCGGTCACGGAAATCACCGCGCTGGCCCATGCTGCCGGGGCCTTTGTCTGTGTGGATGGAGTTTCATATGCGCCCCACGGCCTGCCCAACGTTGGAGAGCTGGGTCCGGATATCTATCTGTTCTCAGCCTACAAGACCTATGGACCGCATCAGGGCATCATGGTGATCCGGCGCGAATTGGGCGCGCTGTTGCCCAATCAGGCGCATTACTTCAACGCCGACGTTCTCTACAAACGCTTTACCCCAGCCGGACCCGACCACGCGCAGATTGCTGCAAGTGCAGGCATGGCTGATTACATCTCGGCGCTGGCACATCATCACGGCGGGCCAGAGACCGAAGGCGCAGAGCAGGGCGCCTTTGTTCATGATCTCATGCGCGCCCATGAGGTCACGCTGCTGCAACCGCTTCTGGATATGGTGAAGGACCGCAACGATGTGCGCCTTCTTGGTCCATCGGATGCGCAGAGGCGCGCGCCAACCGTTGCGCTCTCGCTCAACCGCGCAGGGGCAGAGGTCGCAGCCGAGCTGTCACAGCACGGCATCATGGCAGGCGGCGGAGATTTCTACGCGGTACGTGCGCTCAAGGCGATGGGTGTGGATACGGACAAAGGTGTGCTGCGGTTGAGTTTCACACATTATACCTCTGAAAAGGAGGTGACACAGTTGATGGAGGCCCTAGATCGCGTGTTGTAAACACATGTGAACAAGGGACCTTGACCGCTCCATGACTGATGGAATTCCGGCAAATGCGCCGGTGATCTGGTGGATCAGGCGCGATTTGCGCCTGTCCGACAACGCAGCCCTGACCGCCGCCGTCGACAGCGGCGCGCCGGTGCTGCCGGTGTTCATCTTTGACAGCCAGGATGAAGATCTCGGCGCGGCCCCGCGCTTTCGTCTGGGGCTCGGGCTTGAACACCTTGCGCAGCGGCTGGAGAGGCGGGGCAGTCGGCTGATCCTGCGGCGCGGCGCGGCGCTTCAGGTGTTGCAGGATCTGCTGAAAGAGACGGGCGCGCAGGCCGTTCACTGGACCCGCGCCTATGATCCGGCCAGCCGGGCGCGCGACACGTTGATTAAAGAAACCTTAAAATCCCAAGGTGTTGCAGCGCATTCCTACAGTGGAAATCTCCTGTTTGAACCCTGGACGGTGGAAACCAAGACGGGGGGGATGTACCGTGTCTATACCCCGTTCTGGCGCGCGGTGCGGGGCCGTGATGTGCCGGGTCTCTTGGCGGCACCCGGGACAATCCCCGCGCCAGAGCAGTGGCCAAACTCCGACCAGCTGGACACATGGAAACTGGCCGCTGCCATGCGCCGGGGCGCGCCTGTGCTGGCGGCCCATTGCCGGGTCGGGGAAGAGGCGGCGCAGGATCGGCTGGATGAATTTATCGAAACCGGCATCGCCCGCTATCAGGATCTGCGCGATCTGCCCGCCGTGGATGGCACATCTGGTCTGTCAGAAAATCTCGCCTGGGGAGAGATCAGCCCGCAACGCATGTGGCACCGAGGGGCAGAGGCAATGGCGCAGGGCGCTGCGGGGGCGGAAACCTTCCTCAAGGAGGTGGTCTGGCGCGAGTTTGCCTATCACCTCATGTTCCACACCCCGCATATCCTGACCAAGAGCTGGCGCGAGGAATGGCAGTCCTTTGCGTGGTCAGAGAACGAAGACACCCCAGAGGTACTGGCCTGGAAACAGGGGCGCACTGGCTACCGCTTTGTCGACGCCGCGATGCGAGAGCTGTATGTGACCGGCAAGATGCACAACCGGGCTCGCATGATCGTTGCGAGCTTTCTGACCAAACATATGCTCACCCATTGGCGGATCGGCCAGAAGTGGTTTGAGCACTGCCTTGTGGATTGGGATCCGGCCTCCAATGCGATGGGCTGGCAGTGGGTGGCGGGCTCCGGGCCGGACGCCGCGCCTTTTTTTCGGGTTTTCAACCCGGATGGCCAATTGGACAAATTCGACCCCAAGGGGCGCTATCAGGCGCAATGGATCGCCGAAGGAAACCCAAACCCGCCAGACACGGCGCGCGCCTTTTTCGCGGCGTGCCCCAAATCCTGGCAGCTCTCTGCGGATATGGCCCGCCCCCGGCCCATCCTTGATCTTAAGGCCGGGCGCGAGCGCGCGCTGGAGGCTTATCAAAACCGCGACAAAGGGTAGGGCGGCCAGCCCGACCCCATCGGCGTTTCCGACAGATCCCTTGCCAGAAACGCCTGATTTGGCCTAGCCTTTTTCAAATCTTGTCATTTGAAGGGAAAGGGGGGTCGCGCCACATGCTGCTCACAACGACCGAAGGACAGAGCAACCTGCCGCGCTATTTCGCGGCCATCTTTGAACGGCTGCAGGCGCTGGAGGTGGGGCAGCTGGACATCAAGCTTTCGGATGGGCGGGTGTTTCGGGTTGTGGGGCGCGAACCCGGACCTGCGGCAGATCTGATCATTCACAACGATGACAGCTTTACCCGGCTTATCCGCGAGGGGGATCTGGGGTTCTCGGATGCTTATCTCGAAGGGTGGTGGAGCACATCGGATCTGCAGGATTTCATGGATCTGGTGCATCTGGGCTATGAACCGGTCTATGACGGCTTTCCGGGCAGCGCCCTGATCCGGGCCTATGAACAGTTCCGTTTCTGGCTGCAGCGCAATCACCGCACCCAGGCGCGGGCAAACATTTCCTATCACTATGACCTTGGGAATGATTTCTACGCGCTCTGGCTTGACGACACGATGACCTATTCCAGCGCAATCTTTGAAACCGGCCAGGAAAGTCTGGAGGCAGCCCAAACCGCTAAATACGCCTCAATGGTGGATCAGATGGGCGTCAAACCCGGTGATCACGTGCTGGAGGTCGGCTGTGGCTGGGGCGGTTTTGCGGAATATGCAGCGCGCGAACGCGGCTTGCGGGTGACGGGGCTGACCATCAGCGAAGAACAGTTGAAGTTCGCGCGCGAGCGCATTGAAAAGGCAGGCCTTTCAGGTCAGGTAGAGCTGCGGATGCAGGACTATCGCGACTGCAAGGGAGAGTTCGACGGCATTGCCTCGATCGAGATGTTCGAGGCGGTCGGGGAAAAATACTGGCCTGCCTATTTCAAGATGATCCGCGACCGGCTGCGCCCCGGTGCACGCGCAACCCTGCAGATCATCACCGTCGGGGACCACCGCTGGGAGGTCTATAAACGCGGCGTTGATTTCATTCAGAAACACATCTTTCCCGGCGGTATGCTGCCTGCGCCAAAGATCCTGCGCGAACAGGTGGAAAACGCGGGGCTGCAGATCGTCAAATCGCTGGAATTCGGTGACAGCTATGACCAGACGCTGCGGCGGTGGCACCACACGTTCAACGACCGTTGGGACGAAGTTGCCGCTATGGGCTTTGACGATCGCTTTAGAAAAATGTGGAACTTCTATCTAACCTCTTGCGCCTCGGCCTTTCGGGCGGGCACTTGTGATGTGACGCAGGTCACGATCTCTCACCGCTGATACGGAAGCCGACACAATGCCCACTGCCGCCCGTTTGATCGCCGCTATCTCTATGGCCCTGGTTGCGATTGTTGCCTCCTACCTCATCATGCCTCTGCTGCCAGAGAAAACCGATTTTGGCTACTTTGTTCCGCTCAATGCAGGGCTTGGTTTGCTGGTCGGTTGGATCTGGGTTGGCCGCAAAACCGGCCACGGATTGGTGAACGCGATCAACAATGGCCTGACTGGCGTGGCTTTGCTGGTCCTTTGGGGTCTGTTCCTGCAAGGCGCGTGGGAAATGTTCCGCCTTGCCATGCGAAACCGATACGATGGTCCTTTTGAGGCGCTTTCAGCGATTTTTGTGATCGCTCTGGATTTCTTTTTTGTCATGGCGGTGCCACATGTGTGGCTGGCGCTTGTGATTGGCGGCGTGTTCTCGGCTTTGCTGACCGAAAACGCCGCAAGACGCTGGCGTTGAGGGCTTGAACTCCAACGGGACTGCGATTTTGGTTGATCTTTTTGTCTATGGCACGCTGCGCCATGTGCCTCTTTTGGAACTGATCCTGGGCCGCACCGGTCCGGACCTTGACGTGCGCGAGGCCCATCTGCCCGGACATGGCGCCTTTGCTGTTGTGGATCAGCCATTTCCGGCCATCGAGGAACGAGAGGGTCACAGGGCGCCGGGACTGCTGCTGCGGGGGCTGAGCCAGGACGACATGGATGCGCTCAACTTCTACGAAGGTGGTTTTGATTACACGCTGCGCCGGATGGACGTGACGCTGCAGGATGGCACGGTTCGCCCGGCGGATGTCTACTTTCCCGAACCGGGGCTTTGGCCCACGGGCGATGTCTGGGATCTGGCGCAGTGGCAAGACAAATGGGGCGCCCTGTCGCTGCGCGCCGCCGAAGAGGTCATGGCCTATCGTGGACGGCTGACCGCCGCCGAGGTCGCCGAGCGGTTCCGCCCGATCCGTATCCGGGCCGCGGCCTGGCTTGCTGCGCAGGACCGTCCGGCTGATCCAGGCCACGACCTGAGCCGTGATGTCGTGGTCCATGCCCATAAACGCGCCTATGTGAATTTCTTCGCGATGGAAGAGATGGATCTGCAATTCCGTCGCTACGATGGCAGCCTCAGCCCGGTGGTCAACCGTGGGGCGGCGCTGGTGGGGCAGGCCTCTGTCGTTCTGCCCTATGATCCGCGCCGCGATGCTGTTTTGCTGATCGAACAATTCCGCGCGGCGACCTATATCGCGGGCTGTCGCACCCCTTGGATGTGGGAGCCGGTTGCGGGGCTGATTGATCCGGGCGAAACCGCAGAGCAGGCCGCCCACCGCGAGGCGCAGGAGGAGGCAGGCCTGTCTCTCACGTCGCTGGAGACGGTCACACGGGCCTATCCGTCAAGCGGAGCATCGGGCGAATTCCTGCATATCTTCGTGGGGATCTGCGATCTGGACACCGTCGGAGAGGGCGGTGGCCTTGATAGCGAAAACGAGGACATTCGCAGCCAGATCCTGAGTTTTGACGCTCTGATGGAGGGCATCGACGCCCAGATCTATCAGGACATGCCACTGGTCACGGCGGCGCTCTGGCTTGCCCGTCACCGCGACCGCCTGCGCCGCGCGCAGACCATGTAACACGAGCTGCAAGCCGGACTGACGGCTTGTGGTCCAACTGCCCCTTGGCTACACCTCAAGGGAATGATCGAAAGGGATACCATGCGCATTGCACATGATCTGGCCGATGCGATCGGCCACACGCCTCTGATCCGTCTGAACCGCGTCAGCGATGAAACCGGGTGCGAGATTCTGGGAAAAGCCGAGTTCATGAACCCCGGCCAATCGGTCAAGGACCGTGCCGCGCTCTACATCATCAAGGATGCCATCGCCCGCGGTGATCTGAAACCCGGCGGAACCATCGTTGAGGGCACGGCAGGCAACACCGGGATCGGCCTTGCGCTGGTGGGTGCCTCCATGGGCTTCAAGACCGTGATCGTGATCCCCGAAACCCAGTCCGAAGAAAAAAAGGACATGCTGCGTCTGGCCGGGGCACAGCTGGTGCAGGTGCCTGCGGCGCCCTATCGCAACCCCAACAACTTTGTGCGCTATTCGGAACGTCTGGCAAAGGAACTGGCCAAGACCGAACCCAACGGCGCGATCTGGGCCAACCAGTTTGACAACGTGGCGAACCGTCAGGCCCACGTCGAAACCACCGGTCCCGAGATCTGGGAGCAGACCGACGGCAAGGTTGACGGCTTTGTCTGTGCGGTTGGCTCTGGCGGCACCTTGGCGGGTGTGGCCGAGGCGCTCCAGCCCAAGGGTGTAAAGATTGGTCTGGCAGATCCGATGGGGGCTGCGCTTTATTCCTACTACACCACGGGCGAGCTCGCCTCTGAAGGTGGCTCCATCGCCGAGGGCATCGGTCAGGTGCGCATCACCAAGAATCTTGACGGATTTAAGCCTGATTTTGCCTATCAGGTGGCCGACGAGGATGCGCTGCCCTATGTGTTTGATCTGCTGCATGAAGAAGGTCTGGTGCTGGGCGGCTCCTCTGCGATCAACATCGCAGGTGCGGTGCGCATGGCAAAGGATCTTGGGCCGGGCAAAACGATCGTGACGGTGCTGTGTGACTATGGCACCCGCTATCAGTCCAAGCTCTTCAACCCGGACTTCCTGCGCGAGAAAAATCTGCCGGTGCCTGATTGGATGACCCATACACCGGCTTCAATTCCCGGTGTATTCGAGGACGTATGACACCTTTAAAAAATCTGTTTTTCAATATGATGGCGGGGCTGATCCTGGTGATTGGCCTCGCTTTCCCACTCTCGGCCCAGACCTCTGAACAGGCGCGCAGCTACTACGATAGCTGGTTGCGGACCGCAGAACGGGCCGAGGATGTCATCGACACCAGCCGCGCCTCAAACATCGCGCTGGAACAGCTGCGCAAGGATCTGACCGACTACCGGCAGACCTTCCAGACCAAGCGCAGTGAAAACGGTGATCGCATTCAGACATTGCAGGGCCAGCTTGATGCCCTCGGACCGGCCCCCGCCGAAGGCGAGAGCGAGCCGGAAGATATCGCGCTCCTGCGCGAGGCTCTGACCAAACAGCTCAACCAGCTGCGCGTGCCCCGCATCGTCGCCGAAGAGGCCTACAGCCGCGCCGACGGCCTGATCAACGAAATCGACAAGATCGTTCGCGACCGGCTGACCAGACGGCTGCTGGAGCGCGGGCCATCCCCGCTGAACCCCGAACACTGGCAGCAGGCGCTGCGCGACATGGGGGTGGCGATCCGGTCGATCGGCAATGAAACCGTGTCACAGCTGCGCAATGATACGACGGGGGAGCGCATTCGTGGCGATCTCGTCGGTATCCTGGCGCTGCTGATCCTCGCCGTGCTGCTGATCCTGCGGGGGCGCCCCTGGGCCCATCGGGCCGGTGATTTCCTGCGTGGCTACGGGGCAAAGGGCACTGGGGTCTGGACCTTTGTGGTCTCGCTCCTTCAGGTGTTCTTGCCGCTGGTTGGCATCATCATCCTTGCCGCTGCCATTGATCTGTCGGGCATTCTGGGCGTGCGGGGCAGTATCTTCCTCGACGCGATGCCCGCCTGGGCCTTTATCATCCTGTCCTTCCACTGGATGGGCGAGCGGCTTTATGCGGCGCGCATTGAAAACGACCTGTTCCCGATCGACGATCGTTACCAGTCGGAAACCCGGTTCCTGATCTGGGCGATGGCGGTGGTTCTTGTCGTGCAGGACGCCTTGGCAACGCTGGAGAGCATCCAGAACATCACCGAGAGCAGCATCGCAGTCTTCAGCTTCCCGCTGATCGTCGCCGCAGCGCTGATCCTGCTGCGGCTGAACCGCATCGGCAGCAAGCAACGACAGGCGCAAGAGGCCCAGAGCGAAGAGGGCGACGAGAGCGCCATTGCAGCCGGCGCCAACCGGGTGATTTCGGTGATCCGGCGGGCCACCTATCTCCTTGGCTTTGCGGCACCGGTGCTTGCGGCTCTGGGGTATATGAACGCGGCCGAGGCGCTGATTTACCCGGCCATGCTGACGCTGGCTGTGCTGGCCGGGCTGTTCGTGTTGCAGCGGTTCTTCTCTGACCTCTACGGGTTTGTCACCGGCAAGGGAGCGGCGGCAAATGACACGCTGTTCAGCGCCCTGATCGGTTTTGCGCTGGCGCTTTTGGCGTTGCCGGTACTGGCGCTCATCTGGGGCGCGCGGGTTGCGGACCTGACAGAGCTGTGGTCGAACTTCCTCAAGGGGTTTCAGATCGGGGATACCAATATCTCTCCGACGGCCTTCATCACCTTTGTTGCGGTTTTTGCCATCGGCTATGCCGTCACACGCATGGTACAGGGCAGCCTGCGCAATACGCTCCTGCCCAAGACACGCATCGACCTTGGCGGCCAGAATGCCATCGTGTCGGGGATGGGCTATGTGGGGATCTTCCTCGCAGCGCTGATCGCCATTTCGATGGCCGGGCTTGATCTGTCATCGCTCGCCATTGTCGCTGGTGCGCTGTCGGTTGGCATCGGTTTTGGTCTGCAGACCATCGTGTCGAACTTTGTCTCCGGCATCATCCTGCTGGTGGAACGTCCGGTGTCCAAGGGCGACTGGATCGAAGTCGGGGGGCTCATGGGCTATGTGCGCGATATCTCCGTCCGCTCCACCCGGATCGAGACCTTTGACCGCACCGACGTGATTGTGCCGAACTCGGACCTGATTACCGGAACCGTCACGAACTACACCCGTGGCAACACCGTGGGCCGGGTGATCGTACCGGTTGGGGTTGCCTATGGCACAGACCCCCGCAAGGTCGAGGCGATTTTGATCGAGGTCGCAAAGTCCCATCCGATGGTGCTGATGAACCCGGCACCTTCGGTGGTGTTCCAGGGCTTTGGCGCCGATAGCCTTGATTTCGAAATCCGCGCCATCCTGCGTGATGTGAACTGGGTTCTGTCGGTGAAATCCGACATGAACTATGACATCGCCCGCCGCTTTGAAGAGGCGGGGATCGAGATCCCGTTTGCACAACGCGACATCTGGATCCGCAACCCCGAAACGCTTGCTCAGGCCGCAGGCCAGGCGTCAGCTGCCGGGCAGGGCGCATCCAGCGGCAAATCCGGCTCCGCATGGTCCGGTGGCAGCTCGAAACCGCCAAAGCCGGATCTGGACGATCTGACACAGCGCGATGACAGCGACAGCACGACAAAAGACGACGGAGACGACGGTGATGACTGATCCCCTGTTCCAACAAGATGCCTACCTGCGCACAGCCGCAGGTCAGGTCATCTCTCACACCGAAGAAGGCGGGCTGGTTCTGAACCAGTCCGTCTTTTATCCAACTGGGGGTGGTCAACCCGGCGACACCGGCGCGCTGAGCTGGGGTGGCGGTCATCTGAACATCATCAACACGGTCAAGGGCGAGGCAGGTGCGATTGTCCTGATCCCCGAGCCAGACGCAGCCTTGCCACCTGTGGGCGCTGACGTCAGCCAGAGCCTCGACTGGGACCGTCGCATGGGCCACATGCGCATCCACACAGCATTGCATCTGTTGTCCGTTGTCCTGCCGCTGCCAGTCTCTGGCGGTGCAATCGGGGCCGAGAAGGGCCGGCTGGATTTCAACATGCCAGAGGCGCCCGAAGACAAGCAGGCGCTCGAAGATGCGCTCAATGCGCTGATTGCCCGCGATCTGGAGGTAACAGAGCGCTGGATCACCGACGCAGAGCTGGATGCCCAGCCCGATCTGGTGAAAACCATGTCGGTTTCACCACCCCGTGGCAGTGGCCGCATCCGCCTTGTTCGCATCGGAACCCAATCCGATCAGATCGACCTGCAACCCTGCGGGGGAACCCACGTCAACCGGACCGGCGAAATCGGGGCTATCCGCCTTGGAAAGGTTGAAAAAAAGGGGAAACAGAACCGTCGCGTCTACATCCATTTGGTCGCGTAACAAGTTCTTTGCAGGAAAGTGAATTTTTTGCTGTTTTCGCTCTTGCAATCCCCCCCGTGATCCGTCAAAAGTCCGCCCAACGGAGAGGTGGCCGAGTGGTCGAAGGCGCACGCCTGGAAAGTGTGTAGGCGGGAAACCGTCTCCAGGGTTCGAATCCCTGTCTCTCCGCCATAACCCCCAAATGGCATCATGTTTCGCGACAACGGCAGCGCCGTATCGCTTGAAGATCTTCGCGTAAGTGTTTGATTTCAAACATGATGTCGGGGTTTGGCGTTTTCCAACCCATGATATCCATCCTATGCCCGCAGGCCGCTTCAGGCGCGGGCCACAGGGCTGTTTTGCCGCTTGTTGATGGTGTGTGGCGCAGTTGGTTTTCGCCCCTCACAGGGGCTCTCTGCGCGCCATTTGACGTTGGCGCTGTTACCGCCTCAATTGTCCGATTTCAGCATGTGGTGTGGTGTCTGTGTCGGGGGCAACCAGACCCGCGCCATGCCTTCCTTCACGCGACAGGGAATCGCGAGGCGGCTCGCCCGCAGAATCACCCGGTATCATCTGGTTAGCCCCCTGATTCCGCCCATCGCAGCCTCAGCGCAAAAAAATTCCAAGAATCAGAGGGTGCAGAATCAAAGCAGAATCAAAAAGGGCGCCGACAGATGTCGACGCCCTGATTTTTTGTCCGCTCCCCGCAGGCGGGGAGGGCGCAGCTTAGAAGTGGACCGAACGGCTACCCGCAGGTTTTTCGACCGGCGGTGCAAATTTGGTCAGGTCGATGCCTTCAACGGCGGTCTTGTATTCTTCCAGCGTGGGCGTGCGGCCCAGGATCGCGGAGAGGACAACAACCGGGGTCGAACCCAGCAGCGACTCGCCCTTCTTCTCGGGCAGGTCCGCCACAACGCGGCCTTGGAACAGGCGGGTCGAGGTTGCCAGAACGGTGTCGCCCTTAGCGGCCTTTTCCTGGTTGCCCATGCAAAGGTTACAGCCCGGACGCTCCAGATAGAGGATGTTGTCATACTCTGTCCGTGCGCTGGTCTTTGGCGCTGCATCGTCGAACTCAAAGCCCGAGTATTTCTGCAGGATCGCCCAGTCGCCTTCTTCCTTCAGCTCATCAATGATGTTGTAGGTCGGCGCGGTCACAACCAGCGGTGCCTTGAACTCGACAGAGCCATTGGCCGCTTCCAGGTTGCGCAGCATCTGAGCCACGATCTTGATGTCGCCCTTGTGCACCATGCAGGAGCCAACAAAGCCCAGATCCACCTTCTTTTCTGCCTTGTAGTAGGAAATCGGGCGGATTGTATCGTGGGTGTAGCGCTTGGAGACGTCCGGGTTGTGAACGTCGGGGTCCGCAATCATCGGCTCGTTGATGGCATCCAGATCAACCACGACTTCGGCGAAATACTTGGCGTTGTGATCCGGGGTCAGGGCTGGAACGTCACCAGACTTGATCTCTGCAATACGCTTGTCTGCGATCTCCAGAAGACGGCCAAGGGTGCCGTTTTCATGGTCCATGCCCTTGTCGATCATGATCTGGATGCGCGATTTCGCCAGTTCCAGAGAGCCGATCAGCGTGTCGTCGTTGGAGATACAGACAGAGGCCTTGGCCTTCATTTCCGCGGTCCAGTCGGTGAAGGTGAACGCCTGGTCAGCCAGCAGCGTGCCGATATGCACCTCGATCACGCGGCCCTGGAACACGTTGTCACCGTGCTGTTCCAGCATCTGCGCCTGGGTTGCGTGCACGACATCGCGGAAATCCATGTGATCGGCCATCTGACCTTTGAAGGTCACTTTGACAGATTCAGGGATCGGCATGGAGGCTTCACCGGTTGCCAGCGCCAGCGCCACGGTGCCGGAGTCGGCGCCAAAGGCCACGCCTTTGGACATGCGGGTGTGGCTGTCGCCGCCGATGATGATCGCGCGGTCATCCACTGTCAGGTCGTTCAGAACCTTGTGAATGACGTCAGTCATCGGGTGATAGACACCCTTGGGGTCGCGACCGGTGACCAGGCCAAAGTCGTTCATGAACTTCATCAGGCGCGGCGTGTTGGCCTGCGCTTTCAGATCCCAGACCGATGCAGTGTGACAGCCCGACTGATAGGCACCATCCACGATGGGCGAGACAACGGTTGCCGCCATCGCTTCGAGTTCCTGCATGGTCATCAGGCCGGTGGTGTCTTGCGAGCCGACGATGTTCACTTTGACGCGCACGTCAGAGCCTGCGTGCAGCGGCTTGTCGGATTTCACGCCCACCGCATTGCGGTTGAAGATCTTTTCAACAGCGGTCAGGCCCTGACCGTCGTTGTGGATCTCCTTGGAGGGGGCAAATGCGGATTTCAGCGGCACGCCAAGGGTTTCGCAGGCAAATGTCTGCAGCTTCTTGCCAAAGACGATGGCATAAGAGCCGCCAGCCTTGATGAATTCCAGCTTCTGCGGGGTAAAGGAGCTCTCAAGCCCGACCAGCTCTTCGCCGTCCGCACTGTAGAGTTTCTTTTCCTTGGTGTTGATCTTCAAAACGGTGCCGGTCGCAACAGAATATTTCTGCTCCAGGATCGGGTTGCCGTCGTTGTTGAGGATCGCCTTGCCGTCCGCGTCGACCTTTTTGACCCAGTTTTTCAGGTCGATGCCGATGCCGCCGGTCACGCCCACGGTGGTCAGAAAGATCGGCGAGATGCCGTTGGTGCCTGCCACGATCGGGGCGTAGTTCACAAAGGGAACATAGGGCGATGCCTGTTTGCCGGTCCACAGCGCCACGTTGTTCACGCCCGACATCCGCGACGAGCCAACGCCCATGGTGCCTTTTTCCGCGATCAGCATGACCTGCTTGGTCGGATGCTGCAGCTTCAGCGCGTTGATCTCTTCCTGCGCTTCCGGGGTGATCATGCATTTGCCGTGCAGTTCACGGTCCGCACGAGAGTGCGCCTGGTTGCCCGGAGACAGCAGGTCGGTCGAGATGTCGCCTTCGGCCGCGATATAGGTGACGACTTCGATTTCCTCGTCGATCTCCGGCAGTTTGGTAAAGAACTCGGCGTCGGAATAGCTTTCCAGGATGTCCTTGGCGACAGCATTGCCTCCCTTGAACCCATCCGCCAGACGCTCCAGATCCGCGTCATACAGGAACACCTGCGTTTTCAGCACTTCACCGGCCTGCGCGGCAATTTTCGCGTCTTCACCCAGCGCCAGATCCAAAAGCACCTCAACCGAAGGGCCGCCTTTCATGTGCGACAGCAGCTCAAAGGCAAAATCAGGGGTGATTTCCGCAACCACTGCCTGGCCCAGGATGATCTCCTTGAGAAAGGCCGCCTTGACGCCGGCCGCGCTGGTGGTGCCGGGCAGGGTGTTGTAGATGAAGAACTGAAGGGAGTCTTCGCGGTGCGCATTGTCGCTGTCCTTGATCTGCTCGATCAGTTCGGCAACCAGTGCGCCATCGTCGATGGGCTTGGGGTGCAGATCCTGCTCTTTGCGCGCCTCGATCTCTTTTAGGTAGTCGGTGTACAAGCTCATGACGATCCCTACAATTTGATATGGTTCAGATGAAACGCCGGAGACGAAAGCCCTGAAAATAAGGGCGACACGCGACTCCTTCGCATTTTGTATGCCGCCGTATACCATCCCGAAGCAACATGCAAGTTTCTCCGCTCTCCTCTGCGCAGATCGGGGCGGGCCGATCATGGCAATGGCTGGGCGAAGACTGTGACATGTGATGCGCCATCAGGGTTAAGATCGGGTTCCGACACGCAGGCAGAATTTGCCCGGGATTTCGGAACAGGGGGCGATGAAATGCGACGCTTGCAGGAAATGATGGACGTCTATCATTAAATGATATACGTCTATCATTATCACAACGACGCAACTGCCGGATCCCGCCATGCGCAAACCAACCCTTCACGATGTCGCTGCCGAGGCCGGGGTGAGCTATGCCACAGCTGATCGCGTGCTGAACAAACGCGGTGGGGTCGCCAAGAAATCCCAAACCCGCGTAGAGGCGGCAATCGCCAAGCTGGGCTATCAGCGCGACATAACCGCAGCCAACCTGTCCCGCAGGCGTCTATACCGGTTCCATGTCCTGCTGCCCAATGCGGCGGGGGGCTTTTTTGCCTCGCTGCGCCAGTTGCTGAGCGAACAGGAAGAGGCCCAGCGCAAGGCGCGGCAGGCGATCACGATCACGCCCGTGCCCCCCTTTGACCCCAAAGCGCTCGCGCTGGAAATTGACCGCGCGGTGGGGGCGGGCTGTGACGGGCTTTGCGTGGTGGCTGTGAACCACCCAGAGGTATCCGCCGCCTTGGGCCGGGCGCGGGCGCAGTCGATCCCGGTGGTGACCCTGGTGGCAGACAGCGCAGAGGGCGATCGTGACTGCTATGTGGGGATTGATAACCGCACCGCAGGGCGCACGGCGGCAGATCTCATCCTGCTTTCCCATCGCAGCCACGCCCAGCGCGGCCTCATTCTGCCGGTGATGGGCAGCCTGCAGGCCCGCGACCACGCCGAACGCTACGCGGGCTTCTGCGAGGTGGTTGCGGATCAGATGGATGTTCTGCCACCGCTGGAGACGGGCGATGATCCGACGCGGTTGAACCAGCTTCTGACTGCAGCCCTCGCCGCAGAGCCGGGGATTACCGGACTATACAATCTGGGGGCCGGGGTTCCGGGCCTGATTGCAGCATTGGACCACCAAGGCAACGACAACATCGCCGGCCGCCCCGTGGTGGTGAGCCACGAACTCTGTGATGCGACCCGCAAGGCCGTCGCTGACGGGCTGATTGATGCGGTGATCGATCAGAAACCCGCACAGGAACTGTCACAGGCGCTCGCCGCCTTAACCGCGCTCAGCGACGGGCTGGCGCTGGATCCCACTGCCGGACAGATCACCCCGGCGGTTCATTTCAAACACAACATGCCCCCGCAGCCTGCGGCCGGGCCAAACAAAGGGGCCTGACCATGGCTGGTTACTTCGATCATATCGCGCCGATTTCCTACGATCCCGACAGCGACGGGCTGGCCTATCGCCATTACAACCCCGACGAAATCGTCATGGGCAAGCGGATGGAGGACCACCTGCGCTTTGCCGTGTGCTACTGGCATAATTTCGTGTGGGAAGGGAACGATCCCTTTGGCGGGCAGACGTTTGATCGGCCTTGGTTCCCGGCCGACACGATGGATCTGGCACGCAAAAAGGCAGATGCCGCCTTTGACATGTTCCGCATTCTTGGCGTGCCCTATTACTGTTTCCATGACCACGACATCCGCCCAGAGGGGGACAGCCTGGCAGAAAGCCATGCCCGGCTGAACGCCATGGGCGATGTGCTGGAACAGAAGATGGCCGATGGTGGCCCGAAACTTCTGTGGGGGACCGCAAATATGTTCTCCAACCGCCGCTATATGGCCGGGGCCAGCACCAATCCCGATCCGGACGTCTTTGCCTACTGCGCCTCCACCGTGCGGGCCTGTATGGATCTGACCCACCGTCTGGGGGGCGAGAACTATGTCCTTTGGGGCGGGCGCGAGGGCTATGAAACGCTGCTCAACACCGATCTGTCGCGCGAGCTGGAGCAGATGGGCCGTTTCCTGTCGATGGTGGTCGACTACAAACACAAGATCGGTTTCCAAGGGGCGATCCTGATCGAACCCAAACCGCAGGAGCCGACCAAGCACCAGTATGACTATGACGTCGCAACCGTTTACGGCTTTCTCAAACGCTTTGGTCTTGAGGACGAGGTGAAGGTCAATATCGAACAGGGCCATGCTATCCTTGCCGGTCACAGCTTTGAACATGAAATCGCCATGGCCAATGCGTTGGGGATCTTTGGGTCCATCGACATGAACCGCAACGACTACCAGTCCGGCTGGGACACCGATCAGTTCCCCAACAACGTGCCAGAGGTGGCGCTGGCCTACTACGAAATCCTGCGCGGCGGTGGCTTTGGCAGCGGCGGCACCAATTTCGACGCCAAGCTGCGCCGCCAGTCCCTGGATGCCGAGGATCTGATTGCCGCCCATGTGGGGGCAATGGATGTCTGCGCCCGCGGCCTGCGCGCCGCCGCCGCCATGCTGGAGAGTGACAGTCTGGAGACGAAGCGCCGCGCGCGCTACGCGGGTTGGGACAGTCCCGAGGCGCAGGGCTATCTGGACAAGGGCGCGACGCTGGACGCCATCGCCGATCAGGCCGAGGCAAAGGCGCTGAACCCGCAGCCGGTGTCGGGCCGTCAGGAACAGCTGGAGGCCCTGGTCAACCGCTTCGTCTGAAGCGACAGACCAGAGCGCCGCAACCGGGAGAGGGGACAGACATGTATCTAGGCATTGATCTTGGCACATCCGGCCTGCGGGCGCTGATGACGGACGCCTCCGGTCAACCCGTTGCCTCAGCCGAGGCGCAGTATTCTGCGCAGCACCCCCATCCCGGTTGGTCAGAGCAGGATCCCGGCAGCTGGATCACCGCGCTGGATCAGGCGATGGCACAGTTGCAGGGCACCCCCGGATACAGCGGCATTCGCGGGATCGCGGTGGCAGGTCACATGCACGGGGCAGTCCTGCTGGATCGCGCCGATCAGGTGCTGCGGCCCTGCATCCTGTGGAACGACACCCGTTCTGCGGCAGAGGCTGCAGAGCTGGACGCGACAGATGAGGTGCGCAGCCTCAGCGGCAATATCGTCTTCCCGGGTTTCACCGCGCCAAAGCTTTTATGGGTACAGCGTCATGAGCCGGAGATTTTTGCGAAAACCGCCAAGGTGCTTTTGCCTGCGGCCTATCTCAATCTGCATCTGACCGGGCGGCATGTGGCGGACATGTCCGACAGTGCGGGCACCTCGTGGCTGGATGTTGGCGCGCGGGACTGGTCGGAACGCCTGCTGAGTGCTGGGCACATGCGGCGCGATCAGATGCCCGATCTGGTCGAGGGCTGCGCGGCGGCGGGCACCCTGCGCGCAGAACTGGCCGCGCACTGGGGGCTTCGCCCTGACGTGGTGGTTTCTGGCGGCGCTGGTGACAATGCCGCTGCGGCCTGTGGCACGGGCGTGATGGCCGAGGGGCAGGGGTTTGTCTCTCTCGGCACCTCAGGCGTGGTGCTGGCCGCCCGTGACGGGTTTCACCCTGATCCGGCAACGGCGGTGCATACCTTCTGCCACGCCATCCCGGATCGCTGGTATCAGATGGGTGTCATGCTGTCGGCCACCGATTGCATGAACTGGCTGGGGCGCATCACCGGGCGCAGCCCTGCAGAGCTGACAGCGCCCATCGGAGACCAGCTTGGCCCACCCGGCACGGCCACCTTCTTTCCCTACCTTTCAGGTGAGCGCACACCACATAACTCTGCCAAGTTGCGTGGTGGCTTTGAGGGACTTGGCGTCCAAACGACCACAGACGATCTCGCGCGGGCGGTGATGGAAGGGGTCAGTTTCGGAATGCGCGATTGTCTTGAGGCGCTGAAGGCCACGGGAGCCGGGCTTGAGCGCTGTCTGGTCATCGGAGGTGGCAGTAAGTCCCTTTACTGGGTGCGTCTGCTGGCAACTGTTTTGAATCTGCCGCTTTGCCTGCCCAAAGATGGCGAATTCGGTGCCGCTTTGGGGGCGGCGCGATTAGCGCGTCTTGCGGTGACGGGCGAGCCCCCCTCGGAGGTCCTGTTGACGCCAGAGATTGCCCAGGTGATCGAGCCCGAGGCCGCACTGCGCGAGCAATATGAGGCCCGCTATCAGCTGTTTCGCAGGCAAACCGCCGCGCGGTTGAAGCCAGTCGCTTGATTTCATTTGATTCGGCGCAATTGCCGCAGCGGATGTGCCGATTGATCGGGGCGAAGGATTCAAGTTGTCTAAAATTGTGTGGATTGTTGCCGGTGGCGCGACAACCCCGTGCGGACCCTTGCCGATGGCGGTGACGGATCACCGGCGCGAGAGGGGCCACCACCCCGACCAATTGTCTGCGCTATGGAAACGGCTGGCCCCGAAATCCGCAGATGCAGGCGCCCGGCTGGGTGCAGGCCGTGGGAAATGGAAACAATAGGTTGGCCTCAGACCTGTTTCCCTGACGGCAGATGGGCTGCTGTGATCCATGATCGTTAAGATTTTGTTCTTTTTTGGACACATCGGCGTGAAGTAACCTGTGTCCAACGCGGCCGGATTTGTCCCGGCGCTCTCTTCATTGCTGCGCAGAGTGTTGCAGCCCAGATCAAACCAGCGAAAGCAGGCCATTGGCCGGTTGCCCCTTGCGCGCAACCGAGGTGGTCGGGCTTTTTAACGGAGACCGTGACGTGCCCTGTTTTACGCCCGGAACACATATTGCGACCCCCTTTGGTGCCTGCGCGGTTGAAGCCCTGAATGTCGGGGACAGGGTCGTGACCCGCGACAACGGCCTGCAAACAATCCGCTGGATCGGTTCGCGTCACCTTGACCATAAAAAGCTGAAGGACGCGGGCGAGTTTCAGCCCGTTCTGATTGCCGAAGGCGCGCTTGGCGATGGGATGCCGGAGCGCGATCTGCTGGTCAGCCCCAATCACCGGGTTCTGATCGCCAATGACAAGACTGCATTCTACTTTGAAAACCGCGAGATCCTGATCGCGGCGAAACATCTGACCGGTCTGAACGGTGTGGATGCGGTGGAAACCAGCAGTATCGAATACATCCATTTCGTCTTTGACCGTCATGAGGTGGTGCTCTCTGATGGGGCCTGGATCGAGAGCTTTCAGCCAGCCGACCAATCCTTGCGAGGGCTGGATCGGGCGCAGCGGCAGGAGGTGCTGGAGCTGTTTCCCGAACTGAAGACGCTGACCCCGAAAACCGCCAGCCCGCAGATTGGTCGGCGCGCCCGCGCAGGCGAGGCGCAGTGGCTGATCCATTGATGTCGCGCTATGGCGCGTCGGTCTGGTTCTGTGCCGCGCGCCAGCTGGCCCAGGCTTCTGGCGTATCCAGATCGGTGAGCGCATGGGAGCCGGGCAGGGGGTGCCGCAGGATCTCTTCGCCGCGCAGAACAGACCGCGCGCCCGCGTCGCCCTGAATGTGCAACAGCGCTTTGAAACAGCGGCTGGGAAAGACAACAGGGTGGCCCATTGTGCCATCTGCACTGGTGGCGCGGTGGATGTGATCTGGGGCCGCGCAGAATGCAGCTGCCATCGTGCTGAGGTCCGCAGTGGTCAGATCCGGCATGTCTGCAGGCACAATCATCACCCCGTCGATGTCTGTCCCAATTTCCCTGATACCCGCGCGGATCGACGCGGCCATGCCCTCTGCTGCGTCGGGCACAGGGATGGGGGTGACAGAGGTATACAGTACAGCTGCGCGGGGATGGTCCGGGGCGGGGAGGGTGACATAGGTCGCAAGCCCGGTGGCCTGCGCCACATCGCAGCGCGCCCGGATCAGGGGGAGCGGGCCGTCTGGGGTGGGCACCATTTCCATCAGCTTGTCGCGCCCCTGCATCCGACGGGAGGCCCCGGCCGCAAGGAGGAGAATGGCGATAGCGGTCATGGTGGTTGTCTCTCCGGTGTCTGGACCGGCGGTTGGGGCCTCCGGTCGGGATATTTTGGGCAAGAAGAAGAAACAGGTCCAGCAAAAGGCGGTGAAAGGTCAGTCTAGCTGACGGAATGTTTCGCGTGCGAAACATTGGGACCGACCTGGGACCCAAGTGTTGCGCATGTGACGTGGGGGAAGCGGTCGCAGCCTGTGCAACAGGGGGCGCAGAAGGTCAGCGTGGCTGACCCTCTGGCGGGGGTTAGCCGCGCATCCGGGCCCCGTCTGCGTCAAAGAGTGGCGATGTGATCAACCGGGCCCGGCGGCGACTGCCGAGGATTTCGATCTCCACCTTCAGCCCCTCTTGTGCGCGCTCTACCGGGACAAACCCCAGTGCGACGGATTTTTGCGCGTGATGCGAATAGCCGCCGGAGGTGCAAAAGCCCACCACCGCGCCATCCAGCCAGATCGGTTCATAGGCGACCACATCGGCGTCGTCTGCGTCGACTTCAAAGGCGCAGAGCTCGCGTGAGGGGCCAGCGTCGCGTTCGGCCTCTGCTGCGGCACGGCCAATGAAATCAACGGGTTTCCTGAAGGAGATAAAGCGATCCAGCCCGGTTTCCGCCGCGGTGTAGTCGGGCGAGAATTCACTCAGCCAAGAGCCGAAGAATTTGTCCAACCGCAGCGACATCATCGCGCGCATGCCAAAGGGTTTCATGCCCAGCGGCTGACCAGCACTCCAGAGCGCATCCCACAGGGCGCGCTGGCTGGGCAGGTCGCAGTAGATCTCATATCCTAGATCACCGGTGTAGCTGACGCGCTGCACGATGCAGTCGGCCATGCCCACGGTCAGGCGGCGCACATCCATGAAGAGCATGTCCGAGACATCGGACCGGGTGCAGGCCTGCAGCACCTCGCGTGCCTTGGGGCCTGCGATCTGAAAACCAGTGCGGGTGTCGGAGATGTTATCAAGGTGAACGCCCGCGTCCATGTTCTGCAGGAACCAGCGCATGTGGTAGGCCTGTGAGCCATAGGAGGCGGTGAGCTGGAACTCTTCCTCACTGAGGCAGGAGATGGTGAAGTCACCGATCAGCCGGCCCTTGGGCGACAGCATCGGGGTCAGCGACAGGCGGCCCACCTGTGGCACCCGGCCGGCCATGATGCGGTCGAGCCAGGCACGGGCGCCGGCGCCCTTGACCAGGTATTTGCCGAAGTTGTGGACCTCGTTGATGCCGACGTTTTCGCGCACGGCCTTCACCTCGCGTGCAGTGGCGTCAAAGGCGTTGGAGCGGCGGAAGGAGGGGGTCTCATACCGCGGCTCGTCTCCTGCCGCGAAATAGTTCGGCACCTCTAGCCCGTATTGCGCGCCCCAGACCGCGCCCATGCCATCAAAGATATCGTACATCGGCGTGGTGCGGAACGGGCGGGCGGCGGGCAGCTCTTCGTTCGGGTAGGCGATGGAGAAGCGTTTTTGATAGTTTTCAATGACTTTGGGCCGGGTGTAGCCCGGGGTGATCCAGTTGCCAAAGCGGGCGCAGTCCATCGCGAATGTGTCACGCTCGCATTCGCCTTCGACCATCCACTGGGCCAGCATCAGGCCAACGCCGCCGCCTTGGGAAAATCCTGCCATGACGGCACAGGCGGACCAGTAGTTGCGCATGCCGGGCACCGGGCCGACCAGCGGGTTGCCGTCGGGGGCAAAGGTGAAGGGCCCGTGGATCACCGATTTGACGCCTGCGCGTTCCAGCGCGGGAAAGCGGTTGTAGGCAAAGGCAATGCTGTCCTCGATCTTGTCGAAGTCATCGGGCAGCAGTTCATGGCCAAAGTCCCACGGGGTGCCATCGACCGCCCAGGGTTTGCAGGGCTGTTCGTAAAACCCGATGCAGAGGCCGCGGCCCTCTTGCCTGAGGTAGCTTTCGCCAGCCGGGTCCATCACATGCGGATGTTCGCCGCCTGCGTCGATGATCGCGGCGATTTCCGGCACCTCATCGGTGACGATATATTGGTGCTCCATCGGGTGCAGCGGGAAGTAGACGCCGGCCATTGCACCGACCTCGCGCGCCCAAAGACCGCCTGCGTTGACGATATGTTCGGCGTGCACGGTGCCCTTGTTCGTGACCACATCCCAGCTGCCGTCGGGGCGCTGGTTGGTCTCTACCACCTTGCAGTGGGTTTCGATCGTGGCGCCGCCCATGCGCGCGGCCTTGGCGTAGGCGTGGGTGGTGCCGGAGGGGTCAAGGTGGCCGTCGAGCGGATCATAAAGCCCGCCAACAATGCCGTCGATATTGGTCACTGGCGCGATCTTGGCGATTTCTTCGGGAGAGACGATCTCTGTCTCCAGCCCCATGAAACGGTGCTTGGCGCGTTCTGCCTTCAGCATGTCGAACCGTTCCTGATCTTCGGCCAGGGTGACGCCGCCCACGTGGTGGAGACCGCAGGACATGCCGGTGATTTCTTCGAGTTCGCGATAGAGCTTGATGGTATAGCCCTGCAGCGCGGCCATGTTGGTGTCGCCATTGAGCGTATGAAAGCCGCCGGCGGCGTGCCAGGTGGAGCCAGACGTCAGCTCGGAACGTTCGATCAGCATGACATCGGACCAGCCGAGTTTGGTCAGATGGTAGAGAACCGAACACCCGACGACACCGCCGCCGATCACTGCTACCCGTGTGGTTGTTTTCATCGCCGTCCCCGTTGTGTCGTGTTTGCACTCGTTGAATATATTCTGGACACATGTGAACAGTAGTCCAGTGGAAAAACGACACTCCCCGTCGGGAACCGGGTATTTGCGGCGGGTTTTGCGTGGCTTTTCGCAAAAAGCGCATGAAAAAGGCCGCTGCCCGGTTGGAGCAGCGGCCATTCAGATCGCAGGCGACAGCTGGTTTTGGGATCAGCGCAGGGGGCGGATCTTCAGCTCTGTCACGCGGTTGCCCTCGCGGGCGGTGACCTCGAAGCGGAAGTTGTGGAAGGAAAACACCTGTCCCACCACCGGAATGGTTTGCGCCTCGTGGATGACGAGGCCTGCGATGGTGTTGGCCTCTTCGTCGGGGAGGTTCCAGTCGGTCGCGCGATTGAGGTCGCGAATGGTGGTCGCCCCATCAACCAGGTAATGGCCATCGGGTGCTTTTTTGACGACGGTTTCTTCATCCGGGTCGAATTCATCGGTGATCTCGCCGACGATTTCTTCGAGGATGTCTTCCAGAGTGATGAGCCCCTGAAGGGTGCCGTATTCATCCACGACCAGCGCAAAATGGGTACGCGCGCGCAGGAACTGGCGCATCTGATCATCAAGCGTTGTGGTTTCCGGGACGAAATAGGGCGGTTTGGTCACGCTGGTGATCTTGAAGTTGCGCAAGGAGGCAGCATCGCCATCCGGGCCACCGATCTGGGCATACATCTCGCGCAAGAGATCCTTGGCGTGGACCACGCCGATGATGTTCTCTGGCTCGTCCTTGAACACCGGCAGGCGGGTGTGGGGCGAGGTGAGGCATTGTTCCAGGATCTTCTGCGGGTCGAGATTGGCATCTATCATCTCGATGTTGGAGCGATGCAGCATGATTTCTTCGACAAAACGGTCGGAGAGATCGAGCGCGCCGAGGATACGGTCGCGGTCTTCCTTTTCCACCACACCTTCGGAGTGACCAAGGTGCAGCGCGCCTGCGATCTCTTCGCGCACCGCCATGATGTGGCTGTCGGGATCAATCCGCACCCCAAACAGGCGCAGCACGCCGCGGACAAGCAGGCGGACCGCCCCCACCACAGGCGCCAGCACCGTGACCAGAACCCCGATCGGAGGCGCCACGGCAGAAGCCGCCTTTTCGGCGTTGGAGATGGCGTAGGTCTTGGGCAGAACCTCGGCAAAGATCAGAACCAGCAGGGTCATCACCAACGTCGCAAGAGCCACGCCGCTTTCGCCAAGGGCGCGGGTGAACAGCGCAGTGGCGAGGGAGGTGGCAAGGATATTGACCAGGTTGTTGCCCAGCAGGATGGAGCCGATCAGGCGTTCGCTGTCTTCGGTGATGGCAAGGGCGCGTTTCGCCCCCTTGGAGCCCTTGTCGGCCTGGCTGCGCAATTTGCCACGCGAGGAGGCCGTCAGCGCGGTTTCAGAGCCGGAAAAGAAGCCGGAAAGAACCAAAAGAAAGACAATTGCGCCTGCTGTGGTCCAGAAAGCGGAATCGGCAAAGGTGGATGTGCTGTCCATCATGTTCCCGAAAGTGTGTTGAGATCCCCATGGTTATGGGGTGCGTAGGGCCATGTCGCAAGGGGCAGCTGCGCCTGTGTCGCAGGTGAAGGGCAAATATTCGGCCTTACCGCGCCGGGCTCAGTCGTTGGTGTCGGCGTCAGTGTCGGTGTCAGGCGCGCCACCCTTGCTGGCTGCGGCGGTGCCCCGGGCGAGTGGATGGTGTTCCAGCACCAGTTCGCTCAGCCGGGCGTCAAGGACATGGGTGTAGATTTCGGTTGTGGCGATATCGGCATGTCCCAAAAGCGCCTGAATGGCGCGCAGGTCTGCACCATTGGCCAACAGATGCGTGGCAAAGGCGTGGCGCAAGGTGTGTGGGGACACTGCCTCGGGGGAGATGCCAGCGGTGACCGCGAACTCTTTTATCAGCAGATAGAACCGGTGCCGCGTCAGGTGGCCGGATTTCCCGCGCGAGGGAAACAGGTATCGCGATGGCGGCGCGCCCTTGGCGACAGCGGCCTCCTCTGCCCTGTCGCGATGTGCCAGCCAAGCGGCAAGCGCATCGCGGGCGGGCGGCGACAGGGGCACCATCCGTTCCTTGCCGCCCTTGCCAAGCACCAGAAGCATCCGCGGATCTCCTCGGGCTGCGGTCACAGGCAGGCCCACCAGTTCGCTCACCCGCATGCCGGTGGCGTAGAGCAGTTCCATCAGGCAGGTGTTTCGGATCCGGTCAGGCAGGTTGCGACCAGACTGGCGCGCGGCGTCCAAGAGTTTGTCGACCTCGATCACCTCCAGCGTCTTGGGCAGTGATTTCTGTCGCCCGGGCCCCTTGATCTGGATCGCCGGGTTGTCGTTGCGCCAGCCTTCGTCAAAGGCGAAGCGGTAGATCTGCTTGATGGCCGAGAGCCTGCGGGCACGGGTGGCACGCGACAGGCCTTCGGCGTCACAGGCGATCAGATAGGATTCGATCTGATCCCGGCTGGCGGTTTCAAAGCCGATTTGTCGCGCGGCGAGCCAAGCTGCCACATCCTTGAGATCGCGACCATAGGCCAGCAGCGTGTTATGTGCGGCGCCAAGATCGGCAGCCTGCGCATCAAGAAAGGTGGAAATCCACTGAAGATCATCACGTGGGGCGGGCATCTGGGGTGCGGTATCCTTTGGCCGGGCGGGTGGCTGAGATCAGAGCACATGTATCGAAATGATGATACCAGGATGTGGCAGTCAGTGCCGCTCCAGCAGCATCAGTTGCAGGGCGGCGCGGCGGGCCGTGTCCTCTAGCCCGACTGCGCGGAACATCGCCAGCGCATCTGTCAGATCGCCAAGATTGCCATCTGCGCCCCGTCCAAACAGGATCATTGCGCGCAAGATCGCCTCTCCCAGTTGGCCGTCTGTCAACAGCGCCTGCAGCTCTGCCGGGGGTTCGCTGCCGTCTGCAAATGCCGCTGCAATGGCCTGATCGCGACCTGTGCGGGCGCGCGCCATATCGGGGACGCCCTGCGCGATCGACGCCCAGAACGCGGCCTGATCCGATCCGCTTGGCGCCTCATGCGAGGCGGTTTCATAGGTCGGGGCCAGCAATCGGATGCGCCAGGCCAGCTCTGCGGCGTCTCCCTCTAGCGGGATCCGGGCGAGCTGGTCTGCGAAGAGATCGGCAAATGCGGTTTCGATCCGCGCGGTCTGCATGGCGCGCCAGGCGGTTGGCAGGGTTTTGGCCACCGCTTCGCTGCTGCCCGTCTGCAGGGCGGTTTCAAAGCGTTGCAGGGCTGCGACCCGATCCCAGACGCCACCAGAGGCGGCAGGGCTGCGTTCACTATATAGGCCAAGCAGGTGATTGGGATTGAGCGCACCAATCCGGGTCAGCCGTTCTGCGGCTTCGAGCTGGGCCTTCCAGCCTGCGATGTCACGCAGGTCGGCGGCGGCAAAGGCGCGGGGCAGGGTGGCGGTCGGGCGACGTTCTCCGATGGTTTCAAACAGGCGGAACGTCAGCGGATCGGAGTGTTTGGGCGCTGGCAGCGGGGCTGCGTCTTCGTAGAAGTCGGGATTGAGGAAGCGATCGAGAAGGTCGAGCTGTGCCTTGGACAACAGCTCCAGAGCCTGCGCCGCCTCCCACAAGAGTACGGCTGTCTGCCAATCGCCAAGCCGGGCCGCGCAGAAGATGCGCGCGGCATAATCCGGGGCGAGATGGGGCTGGCGCTGCAGCGTGGAGCAGGCAATCTGTTCGTCTCCGGTCAAAAGCGTGGCGTTCAGCCAGCGGCGAAAACGGGCCTTGGTTTTGGTCGGGCCTGCCTGCTCGGCCAGCGCCTGGGCCGGATCGGGGGCCCCCAGATCCATCAGACGGTCAAGACGGGCCAGCAGCAGTGTTTCGGCGCCCTCTGCGGGGGCGCGGGTTTCCGACAGCAACAGCGTGAACATGAGCGACTGCATCGCGGGAGAGCGTTCGACGGGGATTGCGTGCAGGAGACGGGCCAGAACCTGCGCGTCGCTGCCGCGCCACAGGTCGACAGGCAACCCCGTGCTGGCAGGTGACACAAGGCCAATCGGGGGCGTGAGACTGGTCAGGGGGGTGACCGTCACCTCTGGCAGGCTGGCTGATCCGGTGACTGGCGGTTCCAGCAGGACGGTTCCGGGCAGGCCGGGGTCTGGCGCTGGCGTGGCGAGCCAGTCAATGGCCGACAACGGATTGCTGCTGCGCGCGTTGGGTTTGGCTGGGCTGGATTGATCCGGGCTGGCCTGCGGCGAGCCGGGCTGTGGCTGGCCCGTCTTTTGGTCGCGGTTTTCGGCGGGGGCAACCGTTGCGGTTTCCGCCCGTGCCAGCGTCGGGGCGGCCATCAATGCAGCGGCCAGCACACACAGGCTCACCCCTGTGCAAAACTGCGCACGAAACCCGCCGGATCGCGGGGCCAGATGGGGCGCAGGGCCACCATCTGGGGGGCAGGAGAGAGAAGAGGCGGGCAGGGCAGCACGCGCCTGCGTTGGGACAGGTTGTCCCGGTTCAATCGGCATTCAACACCACCGGTTTGCGCACTTCCTCGGTCGGGGCATCAAAATCGGCGCCGAACCAGGGGCCGACATAGGCATAAACCACCAGACCAATCGCTGCGAGGATAACAATGTAAAGTAGGTATTTGATCAATCGCCCCATGGGTGTCCCGCTCACTTGCTTCTTTGGCTTTTGTGCAAGTTATATATGGCCTTTTGCGGAATATCACGTCATTCACTAAGTTATGAGCGAAAAAGAGCAAACACCAAGCCGCCCGACGGAGAATCCGGGTCAGTGGCGGCTGAAAAAGACCATTGTCATGGTGGGGATGATGGGCGCTGGCAAGACGGCCGTGGGTCGTGGGCTGGCGGCTCGGCTGGATGTGCCCTTCCTCGACAGCGATCACGAAATCGAAGTGGCCGCAAACCGCACGATCCCGGAAATCTTTGCACGCGACGGCGAGCCATTCTTTCGCCAGAAGGAACGGCAAGTGATCAGCCGCCTGCTGGAGGAGGAACGTGGGGTTCTCTCTACCGGGGGAGGCGCGTTTCTGGCGGAGGAAAATCGCCGGACAATTTCCGAAAAAGGTGTGTCGGTCTGGCTGAAGGCAGATCTTGACGTGCTGTGGAACCGGGTCAAGCACCGCGACACCCGCCCCCTGCTGCGCACCGCCGATCCGCATGCCACGCTGTCTGCGATCTACGCCGAGCGGGTCCCGTTTTATGCGCAGGCAGATCTGGCGGTTGTGTCTGACGGCAAGGCATCGATTGAAGAAATGGTGAGCCGGGTGATCGAAGCGCTCAAGGCGCGCCCGGACGTGTTGGAGTGGACGTAATGGAACAGGTGGTACATGTGCCACTGGGCGATCGCGCCTATGACGTGGTGATCGGACCTGATCTCTTGGCTGGAATTGGCGCGCGGCTAATGCCGATGCTGCGCCGTCGGCGGGTGGCTGTGTTGACGGACGAAACCGTGGCCAGCCACCATCTGGATGCCCTGCGCGCGGGGCTTGCGGCAGCTGAGATCGAGATGGAGGCGCTCGCCCTGCCACCGGGAGAAGCGACCAAGGGCTGGCCGCAGTTCACCCGCGCGGTGGAATGGCTGCTGGAGCAGAAGGTCGAGCGCAATGACATCGTCATCGCCTTTGGTGGCGGCGTGATCGGTGATCTGGCCGGTTTTGCCGCGGCGGTCCTGCGTCGCGGTGTCAGGTTTGTGCAGATCCCGACCTCTCTGCTGGCGCAGGTCGACAGTTCGGTGGGCGGCAAGACTGGGATCAACGCGCCCCAGGGCAAAAACCTGATTGGCGCGTTTCATCAGCCGTCTCTGGTGCTTGCTGACACCGCGCTTCTTGGGACGCTGACAGCGCGTGATTTCCTCGCTGGTTATGGCGAAGTGGTGAAATACGGCCTTTTGGGGGATGCGGCGTTTTTCGATTGGCTGGAAACAAACGGCCCTGCGCTTGCGGCTGGGGATATGGATGCCCGTGTCGAGGCGGTCAGACGCTCTGTTCAGATGAAGGCGGATATCGTCGTGCGCGATGAAACAGAGCAGGGGGACCGCGCCCTTTTGAACCTTGGCCATACGTTCTGCCACGCGTTGGAGGCGGCGACGGGTTATGGCGATCGGCTGTTGCACGGCGAAGGTGTTGCGATTGGTTGTGCGCTGGCGTTTGAACTGTCGTCGCGCATGGGGCTGTGCAGTCAGGAAGACCCCAGCCGGGTGCGGGCGCATCTGAAAGAGATGGGCATGAAGACAGATCTTGCCGACATTCCGGGCGATTTGCCGGATGCGGCGGCGCTGCTGGAGTTGATGGGGCAGGATAAAAAGGTCGTGGACGGCCAGCTGCGCTTTATCCTTGCGCGGGGAATTGGTCAGGCATTTGTGACCTCTGACGTGCCAAGGGAGGCCGTTCTGGAGGTCTTGCAGGACGCATTGGCCGACAAGACCGCGGCCTGACCATAAAGACCAGATCAAAGGTCAAAACAGCCCCCGCCGTGTCGGGGGCTGTTTTATGTTTGTGGCAGTTTGTTCAGGCGACGCGGACGTCGTCGTCATAGGAAGCGGCCGGTTCTGCCATTCCCCAGTCGTCCAATGGCTCTGCCCCGTGGGGCTGGGGCGTCTCGGCGGGCTCCAGTTTGAACTCTCCGATCATGTGATTGAGATCACTGGATTGTTGGAACAGATGGCTGGCAGAGGCGGAAGTTTCCTCTGTCATGGCGACATTGTTCTGGGTCATCCGCTCCATGTCGCTTACTGCGTGGTTGACTTCGCTCAGCTGGCTGGACTGGGATTCCAGGCCCTGAGCGATGGAGACCACCAGATGAGAGATCTCTCTGACCTGGCTGCTGACATCGGCCATTGCCTGTCCCGCCGAAGTGACCAGCCGCGAGCCGGTCTTGACCTGGTTGGAACTGCGGGCGGTGATTTCGTCGATCTGGGAAACCGCATCCGAACACCGCTGTGCGAGACGCTGGACCTCTGAGGCGACGACCGCAAAACCACGGCCGGCTTCGCCTGCGCGCGCGGCCTCAACCCCGGCATTGAGCGCAAGGAGGTTGGTCTGAAAGGCGATGTCCTCGATCACCTTGGTGATCTGAGAGATCTCATTGGAAGAGGTGCGGATTTCTTCCATCGCGCCCACCGTCTGTTGGACGATGTTCTCGCAATCCTGCACCTTGTTCTGGGTGGTTTCGCTCAGCCCTTCGGCCTGTTTGGCGCTTTGAGCGGATTGGCCGACACTTTCGGTGATGCTGTCCATCGCTTCGGAAGAGCGTTCAAGCGCTGCCGCCTGCGATTCCGTGCGGCGGGACAGGTCGTCCATGTTGGCGGCGATGGTTTGGCTGTTTTCGCCAACCGAAAGGGCCGCCTCGCGCACGGTGCTCATTGCGTCCTGCAGGGTTTCTGCCAGCGCGTTGAAGTCGACCTGCAGGCTTTGGAAGTCTTCCGGGAAATCCTTGTCCAGCCGATAGGTCAACGCCTTGTTGCTGACCTGGTTCAAGGCAACGGCAATTTCGTTGGAGACGAACTGCTGTTCCTGCGAGGCGCGTGCCAGGGCCTCGTCTGTTTCGCGTTTCTTGATCGCGTGACCGCGCAGGATCTCTGCCTGACGGGCGATGCTGCCGATCTCGTCCCCGCGTTTCTTGCCGCTGACCTCATGGTCGAGATCGCCCGCGCCAATTTCCTCAAGTGCGGTGGTCACTGTCTTGAGACTGCCGGTGATGTCCCGTGCCACCAGATAGGCGCTGATCAACATCAGGGCCAGAACGGCTGAGAGCCCGGCAAGCGTCTGATAGAACGCCTGTTGATTGCGGGCGTCAAACGCGTGGAAGTCCTCCATCAGCTGCGCGGAAATCTGTTGCTCGATCGCCTGAACCTCGTCAATGGCGGCAGAGGCCAGTTTGTCCCAGCTTTGCGTATTCAGGTTCTCCGGCGGGGTGCCTGCCTTGATTGCCTTTCTGGCGGTGTCAAAAGCCTTGTAGCCCTTGGTTTCCAGACGGGCATCGAACAGGGCCACGCTTTTGGCATCAGACAGCTCGTGAAACACCCGTAGCCGTTCCTTGGACTGCAGATAGGCGATTGTCATCTGGGCAGAGTGGTCTGCGCTCCAGCCCAGGCTATAGCCGACAACCCCGATGGAGCGTTGAAGTTTGTAGGCGTCCTTGGCCATCTGAAGATAGGTGAGGGCCATCGCGCGTTCGGCCAGCTCTGTGTCATGCACCAGCACCTCAAACGCCAGGGCGGTTTCAAGCAGGTGCAGGTTCAAAAGGGTGTAGAACTCCTTGGCGTCGCTTGCGGTCAGGCGGCGCGCGTCCACATCGGTGCGAATGGCGGTCAGCTGCTCCAGTTCGTGGTGGGCTTTTTTGACAAACACGCGGGTGTTTTCATGAAGCTGCGACAGATCCGCGGCTTCGATCAGCGCCAGCATCTGTGCACGGCGTTCTTCAACGATCGCGCGGTTCTCTTTCAGCGTTGCTGGAACTTGGGTGGTGTCTGAGGCCAGGAAATACGCCGTCGTGCCGCGTTCCTCCTGCAATTGGCGCACAAGATCAGATGTCACCAACATGATCTCTTGCGTCTGGGTGGTGTCGAAACTCGCCCGTTTGTTGAGATTGTATAGAACAACCCCGGAAATCCCCATAATGATGAGGAGAGGAATGCCGATCAGAAAGAGGATTTTTGATCTGATCGAGAATGCATGTAGTACCCGAGAAACCATACTGGAACGCTCCGCCTAACTTTAGGTCACTGAACGGGCCTAGCGGCTGAAGTCCTAACGAACTGTTTAACGAACAGGGGTTTAGGAATTTGTTAGGTACCGGAAAACGAACGAAAAATCCGGTTGAAATGGAAAGTGTCCATAAAAATAGGGGGCACAGCGACCTGTGCGGCCCAAGGCTTTGCATAGGTATTCGATCAAATTGTACTGAAAAAAAGCCGGCTCCCTCGGGAACCGGCTTTTCCTTGAAGATGCAGCCGTGAAATCGGTTGCAATCTGACGTTGTTGGCGGGTGACTTAGAACGGGATTTCGTCGTCGTCGATGTTGTGCGAGGCGCCACCCTGATTGCCGCCGCCAAAGCCACCGCCCTGGTTGCCGCTGTCGTAGCCGCCACCGCCATAGCCGCCGCCCTGACCACCGCCATAGCCGCCACCCTGGCCGCCGCCGTAGCCACCGCCACCGCCCTGTCCGCCATCATTGCGGCCATCCAGCATGGTCAGCGTGCCGCCAAGGCCCTGCAGAACAACCTCGGTGGAATAGCGGTCCTGCCCATTCTGGTCCTGCCATTTGCGGGTCTGCAGCTGGCCTTCGATATACACCTTGGAGCCCTTGCGCAGATATTGCTCTGCGACGCGGACGAGACCTTCGGAGAAGATCGCGACCGAGTGCCACTCGGTCTTTTCGCGGCGTTCGCCCGTGTTGCGGTCTTTCCAGGTTTCGGAGGTCGCGATCCGCAGGTTGCAGACCTTGCCGCCGTTCTGGAAGCTGCGCACTTCGGGGTCGCGGCCAAGGTTGCCGATCAGGATGACTTTGTTGACTGAGCCTGCCATGGGATCTGTCCTTTTTGTTCTGTGTGCGGAGAGCGATGCCGCTGTCAGGCAGGGGCTGCCCGACCTTGCTGCATCATGTCCCCGAGGGCGTAAATCGGAGGCACCACGAATCTGGACGCGGCGCGTTGGGGGCCACAGTATCGTTCCGCGGGGAGGCTGAAAACCAGCTAGATGGGGATATATCGGGCCGGGCTGGCCATTTTGCGATGCGGCTGGGCCAAGGGCACGCCTGCCTTTCCATCGATGGTTGCAGGCGGTTCTGTGCAGATCGGCGCGAAGGTGCTTTTCTTTTTAGTCAATCCGGATATAGTTTCGCGCAATCAGGGACAGGGTAAGGCATTTTTCATGCGGAAGCTGTTGGTGGGGGTTGTGTTGGTTGGCGTTGCGTCGGCCCAGGTTGCGACCGCGGATATGTTTAGCACCAAAAGCCAGCGTCAATTGTTCGCCTCGCATGCGCGGGTCTTGGACAGTCGTGCGGCGGGTCAATACAAGAACTCTGTGCGCCTGCAGCCGCCCACGATCCACACGCCATCCAAATACGGCAGTCTGCCCTATACCGGCAAATACCGGGGCCAGTACCTGCAGACTGCGCGTGCCGCCGCCAAGAAACACGGCGTGCCGGAGGATCTGTTTCTGCGGCTGGTCCAGCAGGAAAGCAACTGGAACGCGACCGCCAAGTCGCACAAGGGGGCTCTTGGTCTTGCGCAGCTGATGCCGGGGACGGCGCGGGCGCTTGGGGTGGATCCCCATGATCCCAAGCAGAACCTTGAAGGCGGGGCGCGCTATCTGGCGCAGCAATACCGCAAATTCGGGTCCTGGCGGCTGGCGCTTGCGGCCTATAACGCAGGCCCTGAGGCCGTGCGCAAACATGGTGGCGTGCCACCGTACCGCGAGACCCAGAATTACGTGAAGAAGATCTGGGGCAGCTGATCGGGCAGCTCGCCCTTGCGCCCTGATCTGATGGCCTAGCCCATTGAGTGTGAGCAGTTTTTTGCGCATCCCAGCCAGGTGCTGCGCGGGGGAGCGCTGTCAATCCCTTCGCTGGGATTAATCTTCTGATAATTTTCCTTAATGCCGTGTTAACTCCGCCAAGCCGCCAGAAAGTTGCCTTAATCATTTGTCAACTATTGGCGAAACCAGGAGGAAACCCAGTGTCTTACAAGCGCTTTGACGAACGTCTCACTCAGATGCAATGGCAGCCGCAGGCTGGTCCGTCGCCGCAGATCGTGGACAGCGTCATTGCCGAACGTCACCCGATAACCATTCGCGGGGTGGAGTTCACGCTGGCCGGTGCAATCCTGGGCATTTTGATTGGTGTGGGGCTGAAAGGCATCTACACCCCCGGCGCGCCTTGGGGGCCGGAGAGCGGTTTGACCGGTCTTCTGGTGGGGGGCGCTGCCATCGGGGGGGCGGCTTTGTCGCTGGTGGCGGCTGTGGTTGCGATGCTGCGGCACCGGGAGATGCCACGGCTGATGCAGTTTGCCTCGATGAACCTGCTGATGATCGTGATGCTGCTGCTGAGCTGATCGGGACCATGACATCTGGCTGGGCTTAGACCCGGCCATGAAAAACGGCGCGACAGAGGAGAGCTGTCGCGCCGTTTGTTTTGGTTGCCGGACGATATGGTCGGGCGATTGGCTTACTCTGCCGCGATCTTGATCACGGGTTCCATTTCGTCCAGATCTGCCGCGCTTAGGTGGCATTTCACCTGATGTCCGTCCGCCAGTTGACGCATTGGCGGCACGTCACGTTCACACAGGCCATCGCCCACTTTGGATTTCCAGCGACAGCGTGTCTGGAATGGGCAGCCCGGCGGCGGGTTCATTGCGGATGGAATATCGCCCTCCAGCACGATGTGGCGTTTCTCTACCTTGGTGTCGGCAATCGGCACGGCGCTCAGCAGGGCTTCGGTATAGGGGTGATAGGGCGGGGCAAAGACCTGATCGGTGGTGCCCAGTTCGACCACATGGCCAAGATACATCACCATCACCCGATCGGACAGGTAGCGCACGATCGACAGATCATGAGAGATGAACAGCAGCGTCGTCTTCTGTTCGCGCTGGATCTCCATCAGCAGATCGGTGACGGCCGCCTGAACAGAGACATCCAGCGCCGAAACAGGTTCGTCCGCGACCACGATGCGCGCATCTCCTGCAAAGGCCCGCGCTATGCCGACCCGTTGTTTCTGCCCACCCGAGAGCTGGCGTGGCATCCGGTCGGCAAAGGCGCGTGGCAGCTTGACCAGATCCAATAGCTCCAGCATCCGCTGTTTGCGATCTGCCTCGGAGGATCCGATGCCAAAGATCTCCAGCGCGCGCTGGATCTGGCGCCCCACGGTCATGGAAGGGTTCAGCGTGTCAAAGGGGTTCTGGAACACCATCTGCACGTCTGAAATGGTCTTGGCATCGCGCGCCTCGATCGGGGTGGATTCGATATTCTGCCCATCCAGCTGGATTTGACCGCTGGTGGCTGTCTCCAATCCCATCAGCACCTTGGCAAAGGTGGATTTGCCACAGCCGCTCTCGCCGACGATGGCGAGCGTTTCGCTCTCGCGGGCTTCGAAACTGAGGGTCTCATTGGCCTTCACCACCTTGCGCGCGCCATTGTCAAACAGCGCATTGGCCGAGACCTCATAGTATTTGCGCAGATCGTCGATTTTGAGCACCACGTCGCCAACGTCGGCGCGGGCCTTTTGATCACCGACACTCAGCGGTGCGGCCCAATCGATTTCGTCATGGCGCAGACAGCGGGTGTGATGGCGGTCGTTTCCGGGGATTGCCGCCATCTGGATGTCGCCTGCATCACAGCGCCCCGGTTCGAAATAATCGCACCGCGGGCCAAAGTTGCAGCCGGGTGGGCGTTCGTGGGGCAGGGGGAAATTGCCGGGGATCGCCACCAGTGGGCGGGCATTCTTGTCCGCGCCCGGCAGCGGGATCGAACGGAACAGCGCCTGTGTGTAAGGGTGGCGCATCTCGTCAAAGACGTCGTGGATAGAGCCGCGCTCTACCGCCTCGCCGGAGTACATCACACAGAGCCGGTCACAGGTTTCCAGCACCAGGCCAAGGTTGTGTGAGATGAACAGCATCGAGGTGCCGTATTTCTTGCCCAGATCCTTGACCAGTTCCACCACAGCGGCCTCTACCGTCACATCAAGCGCGGTGGTGGGTTCATCCAGGATCAACAGCGATGGCTTGGACATGAGCGCCATCGCGATCACGATGCGCTGTTGCTGGCCACCTGACAGCTGATGGGGAAAGGAGTTCAGCATCCTTTCCGGGTCGGGCAGGCGCACATCCGTGACCACCTCGAGCGCGCGTCTGTAGGCTTCGGCCTTACTGACCCCCTCGTGGATCATCGGCACTTCCATCAGCTGCTTGCCGATCTTCATCGCCGGATTGAGCGAGGCCATCGGTTCCTGATAGATCATGGCGATTTCATTGCCGCGCACATCGCGCAGTTCTTCGGCCGTCATCTCTGCAAGATCACGGCCCTTGAACTTGATTGAGCCGCCCACGATGCGGCCGTTCTTGCCCAAATCCTGCATGACCCCAAGCGCGACGGTGGATTTGCCGCAGCCGGACTCTCCCACCAGTCCGACCGCTTCACCGGGTTGCACGGCGACCGAAAAATCCATCACCGCAGGAATTTCGCGCAGGCGGGTGAAAAACGAGATCGACAGCTTGTCGATTTCCAGGATCGGACCGTCATAATCTGCCAGTTTGTTCATTGTCTTTTCTCCTTGTTGGAGCGGGAAATCCGTCTTTCCTCTGCTCCAAATATCCCGGGGGCTGCCAACTGTCGCGCCGCTGGTTCAAACCCTGATGGCGGCGGGGCTGGCCCCCGGTCCTGTCGGTTCGGATCAATCACGCAGGCTTTCTTCGCGCAGTCCGTCGGCCAAGAGGTTGAGGCCCAGAACCAGGCTCAGCAGGGCCAGTGCCGGTGGCAGCGGCGGATGCAGGTAGATCGCCAACAGTTTGCGCCCGTCATTGATCGTGCTGCCCCAATCCGGGCTTTCCGGTGGCAGGCCGAGACCAAAGAACCCCAAGGTGCCAAGGAGGATGGTCGTGTAGCCGATCCGCAGGCAGAAATCGACGATCAGCGGTCCGCGCGCATTTGGCAGGATTTCCCACAGCATGATGTACCAGGGCCGTTCTCCACGGGTCTGGGCCGCGGCCACATAGTCGCGGGTCTTGATGTCCAGCGTCAGGCCCCGGACAATGCGAAACACGGTGGGGGAGTTCACGAAGACCACCGACACGAACACGACCAGAATGCCGCCCGGCACGTCAAAGAAATCGAGCGGCCAGAAGGAAATCTTGGATCCCGCCTCGTTGATCAGCGACATGTAGCCCAGAAAACCGGGGATCAGCACCAGGGCCAGCCACAGCATGTTGGCTTGTGGGCGGGTGCGGTAGCGCGAATGCAGCAGGACTCCGGCAAAAACCAGCGGAAAGGCAAAAAGCACAACCGCGATATACTGCGGCAACCCGGTCGCTACGATCTCTGGCGTGACCAAGAGATAGAACAGCAGGATCACCGGAAAGGCGAGCACGAGATTGGCAAGGAACGACAGAAAGGTATCCAGCCGCCCACCATAGTAGCCCGCAGGCAGCCCGAGGGTGATGCCGACCATAAAGGCAAACAGGGTCGCAAGCGGTGCGATCTGCACCACCACCCATGCCCCATCAATCAGGCGGCTGAACACGTCGCGGGCCAGATTGTCTCCGCCCAGCAGATACCACGCCGCCACGCCTGCGTCTTTACTAGCACCTGGGATCGGAGTGCCGGGCAGCTTGTTCTTCATGCCCGAGACCTGAGCAACAGAGTCATGGGGGGCAATCAGGTCCAGCGCGCCAAGAATGCCGGTAAAGACCCAGAACATCACCAGCCCGAAACCGATCATGCCGATGGGGCTGTCAAACAGTTTGCCGTAAAGGCCCAGCCTGCGTTTGAAGCTGATCGAGACGAAGAACAGCAGGGCAAGGGCAATCCACACCGGCAACATCAGCTGCGACATCGCGCCAATGATGCCGCCTGCGGTTCCAAACAGGATGCCAAAGACGATGTGGATCAGCACGATGGCCACCGCCGCCAGAAGGGACAGGCGCACGCCCAGTGCGGCCAGCCCTTCGGGCGTGGCGGTCTGGCCAGGGGCACCATAGGGGCCCTGCGCGCTGGCCCGCATGCCGCCTGCAACGCTGAGGACCATCCAGGCGATGATGCTGACACCAAGGGCGGCGAGGCTGAGAAAAAGGATCGGGGTGAGGAAGGACAGGCTTCCGGTCCAGCTAAGGGGTTCCATGGGGCGTCCTCTCTCAGGAAATCCGGATGCGGGGGTTCAGGTAGACATAGCCGATGTCGGAAATCAGCTGCGTGAGCAGCACGATGACAACGGAGATGACGGATATCCCCAGCAGGAGTTCGATATCGTTGTTGCCTGCCGCTTCGACCAGCGACCAGCCAAAGCCCTTGTAGTTGAACAGTGTCTCGACAATGACGACGCCGCTCAGGAGCCAGGGGAATTGCAACATGATGACGGTAAAGGGTGCAATCAGGGCGTTGCGCAGGGCATGACGCATGACGATGTTGGGAAATGACACCCCCTTGAGCCGCGCGGTGCGGATGTATTGGGCGGTCATGACCTCTGTCATGGAGGCGCGGGTCATTCGCGCGATATAGCCGATCCCGTACAGGGCGATGGTGATGACCGGCAGAAAGAAGTTTTCGATCGTCGGCTCTGTCATTGCGGAGTTCGCGGTCCCCTTGAACCACTTCAGCCCGACGGTGGAAGAGGTGAACACAGCAATGAAAATCACGCCAGAGACATATTCAGGCGTGGCCGTTGTCAGGATCGACGCGGTAGACAGCGACCGGTCCGTCACAGAGCCTTCGCGCATCCCGGCAAGGACGCCGATCACCAGCGCCGTGGGGATCATGACAATCAGAACCCACATCATCAGATAGCCGGTATTGCCAAGGCGGACCTCGATGATGTTCCAGACACTGTCCTTGAAGCGGGTGGAATAGCCCCAGTCCCCCTGCAGCACCCCACAAAAGCGCGGGGCGTTGTCCGCCTCTTCCTGTGAGACCGCACCGGTGATGCATCGGCCGGTTATCCCGTCCTCGGTTGCCCCCCGCCATCCCGGCAGAACCCCCAGCCATTGGCCGTATTTGACCGGCATTGGCTGCAGATACCCGTTCTTGTCGAGCCAGCTGGCGACGGCTTCATCCGACATGCGGAAGTTGCCTTCGGTTTTCGCCAGTTTTTCGAGGTTCGGGTAAAGATTGGTGAGGAAGAACACGATGAACGTGAGGCACAGGGCCGTCAGGATCATCACGCCCGTTCGGCGTAGAATGAAGAGTGCCATGGAATGTCCTGTTGGTCTGTCACGCAGATCGGGGCCGCGCGCGATGAGTTGCGCCGCGCATCATCGGCCAGCTGCGTTTGGGCTGGCAGCCTGCCCCGATGGGGCAGGCCGGTGGCTGGTTCAACCCGGACAGATCAGGCGGCCCAACCCCATTTGTAGTGGTGGTGCTCAAACGAGATGTGCATGTCGGCACCGCTGACGCCTTCGCGCATGTGGCGATAAAGCGAGCGCCAGTAGGGCTGGATAGTCACGCCTTCGTCCTGGATGATGGCTTCCATCTTGGCCATCACTTCGCGCCGCTTGTCGGCGTCTGCGATGGACAGCGCTTCGGCGAGCAGGGCGTCAAACTCTGCGTTGGACCAGCCGAACTCATTCCACGCCTCACCCGAGCGATAGGCCAGCGCATGGATCTGTACGCCCAGCGGGCGGTGGTTCCAGTTGGTGGAGCTGAAGGGATATTTCACCCAGTCATTCCAGAAGGTGGAGCCAGGCAGAACGGTGCGTTTGACCTTGAAACCCGCGTCGCGCAGCTGTGCCGCCACCGCGTCGGTGGTGTTTTTGCGCCAATCATCGTCAATCGAGATGATCTCATGCTCAAAGTCGAGCATGCCCGCCTCTTCCATCAGGGCCTTTGCCGCTGCGGGATCCACCTTGCGTGCTGGCAGTTCGGCGTATTCCGGATGGATCGGACCGACGTGGTGGTTTTCGGCTGGCTGGCCGCGACCGCCATAGCCCAGTTCCAGGCACACGTTGTTGTCGACGGCCATCGCCAGCGCCTGACGAACACGTTTGTCGGCATAGGGTTTCTTGCCGTCCACCTCTGCGAGCTGATTGGGGCGCACGACAATGGTGGACATTGTGACAACTTCGGATTTTACGTAGCCGAGGCCGTCCATCACGTCGATGAACTCTCCAACGGATTCATACAGCAGATCAACCTCGTCGGATTCCAGCGCCGCGAGCCAGGACGCGGAGTCGGTGCCGAAATCGACATATTCGATCCGATCTAGCGCTGGCCGACCAAAGACCGCTTCGCCCCACCAGGTGTGGTCAGTATTGCGATCGAGTGCGGCCTTGACGCCAACCTCCAGCTCGCTCAGCACATAGGGGCCCGTGCCGACATTCTGGGTGAAATCGTCGGTCTGAAAACTGCTGTGGACGATCGCCGCCGGATAATCGGCCATGCCGGGGATCAGCGAGATGTCGGATGTTGGCAGTGTCAGCCGGACGGTATGGCTGTCGACCACCTCGATTGCGCCATCAATTGCCTTGCCGGTATTGCCGTCTACAAGCGTGCCAAAGCGGCCGGCCATGGAGTTGCCTTCCACGTCCTTTTCACACCAGCCCGCGATGTTGCGCGCAACGTCCTCGGCGGTGAAGTCATCCCCGTTGTTCCACTTCACGCCCTTGCGGACATTCAACGTGTAGACGGTGGCATCATCGTTGATCTCCCAACTGTCGAGCAACATGCCACGGATGGAGCCGTCGTTGTTGTACTCTACCAGATATTCCATTGTGCCGCGGGTCAGGTTGCCCATCTGGGACCAGTCGTAGGTGCGCGGATCCTTGAGAGGACGGACCTCCATCTGGCAGCGCATGGTGCCGCCTTCCTTCATGTGGCCGGCGGCCTGAACCGGACTGTCCAGACCGATCAGCCCATAGGCGGCAGAGGCGGAAACACCGAGCGCAGTGGCGCGGGTCAGAAATTCGCGTCTGTCCATCTTCCCCGCAAGTGCTTCAGAGGCATACATCTTTGCGGCCGGGTGGATCGCGGTCCCGGTGATGGTGTCGTTTGTCATGTAACTCTCCCTGTCGTGCCACGTATCTTTCCTCTGGGACGGCTAGGTGCCTGGTCATCTGCCTGGCGCCTGACGTGGTGCTGTTGTCAACAATTGTTGCCCCGTGACGACATTCGGCCCCAGATGCGGTGTCACGTCAATGCGCGAAATCGACGTTTTCACATATTTTTCCGACATTTCAGGGGTCGATTTTTGATTTTTGCGACCTACGGCGTGTCGTTTTTGTCTGGAACTAGGCATAGGTGCCCAGTTCGATGCGGCTGATTTGAGTGGAGATTCTCGCGCATTTTAGGGCAGTCTGTTTGACTGGTCGCGCGGCTCATGCGTTGCGGCCTGCCAGAGCAGCTCTGTGGTCCGGTCGGAGTGATTTGCGGGCGCGCTCAAGCCGCCTTTTTCAGACGCTCACGGGCCTGTTTGCGCAATCGGCTTGGGGTTTCGCCAGTATGCTGGGTGATGAACCGCGTGAAATAGGCCGCACTGCCAAAGCCAAGGGTGGCCGCAATGTCGCGCATCGGGAGGTCGGTTGAAACCAGCAAGCTTCGCGCAGCATGCAACTGACGCTCTGTCAGCAGGGCTCCCGCTGTTTTCCCGGTTTCAGCCTTGCAGACCCGCGTCAGATGGGTCGGCGTGACATTCAGCTCGGTGGCGTGGTCGGCCATGCTGGCATGCTGTGCATAGCACTGAACGATCCGGGCGCAGTAACCTTGCGCCAGCCGCTGGGCTGCGGTCAGTTTCGGCTGAGCCGTGTCCTGCGCAGACAGCAGCCGACGGATATGGATCGCCAGTAGCGCGCCATGTGCCTGCATGGCCCGGTACCAAAGCGCAGGGCGGGTCTGCTGCTCATTCTGCATGGCCTGGATCGCCGCGTTTATCACGGCCTGATCCTGAGCGTCCGGAATGCGCAGCGCGACGGCCTGTTCGGGAAAGTCCATCGGGGTGGATGCCGGGATGATCATCGCCTGACCGATACATTGGCGACCCATTTCCATGGACCATAGTGTGCCCGCAGGAACAAAGATCGCACTATTGGGCCCGAACCCGCGTTGCTGGCCGTTCAGAAAAACCCGACCCTGTCCGCGTGTGATCCAGATGAGTAGGTGATCGTTCAGATCGTGGGCCAGTTCCAACTGCCAGGCGCCGTCAGCGCAAAGCTGGGCGAGGGGGCTGACTTTGATCTCTCCAATATTGGTCGGGTCAAAAGGCATAAGTTCACTGATTATATGTGTGGCATTCAAATTTCTGACCGCACAAGGACACGAAAAAATGATTCTTGCAAGTTTATGAGGCCACTTGTGCTGCACAATCTTGGATTTAGTCAAGAAAGTAATATTTCTCGCACTTAGGGTTCGATATGCGCGCAAAAATTTATTCGAAAAGATCGATACAGCCCATTGGTGTGGGGGCTTGGCGTATAACTATCTGAAAATGCTGAGTTACGCCGGTCGGTGGTGGATCCAGTCCTTCATGCGACCGCGAAACCATGTGCGTTGGCGTTTGGCGAACTGTCGGGTGGCAACAGAGGCCTGTTCGCGGGCGTCGTCTTCGCTGATCTCTCCACGATGGAACGCCATCAACTCGGGCACGCCGATGGCTTTGCACGATGGCAGAGCGGGATCGTAGCGGTCTGCCATCGCCGCGATCTCCGCCATCGCACCGGCCGCCATCATCAGGTCAAAGCGGCGACGGATACGGTCTTCCAGCCAGCTTTTGTCGGTGTCAAAGACGATTGCGGTGCAATCCGCTAAGGACAGATTCGGCGGCGGGGTGTCCGCTTGCCAGTCTGCCAGGCCGCGTCCAGTGGCCGTCAAAACCTCCCAGGCTCGTTGAACACGGGCGCGGTTCAAAAGGTCGATCTTGGCGGCTGTCGGCGCGTCCAGGGCGGCGCGCAATTCTTCCAGGGAAAGGGCATCGCCTGCTGCGCGAACCTCTGGCGGGGTTGCGGGAATATCGGCGAGCCCTTGTGTGAGCGCCGAGAAATAGAGCCCGGTGCCGCCAACAATGATCGGGCGGGGGCCAGATTTGAGAATGGGAAGAACCTCCCGCAGCCAGTGACCGGCGGAGTATTCGGCATCATATGGCAGGTGCCCGTAGAGGCGATGCGGCGCCAGGGCCTCTTCCTCCGCCGAGGGGCGGGCCGTAATGATGCGCCAGCAGTCATAGACCTGGCTGGCATCGGCATTGATGATTACACCGCCTTGGGTTGTTGCAATCTCCAGCGCAAGAGCCGATTTTCCCGATGCAGTGGGGCCGGCAATCAGGACGGGCTTGTCCGGGTCAATCTGGGGCAGCGTCGCTGACAAGCGCATGGGTTGTGTCCTGTTCCTTGGATGTTCCGGCCCGTTGACGGTTCTTGCGGCAAAGGCACGAAAAACATCCCGGCAGCGCATTGATCCCGCCGCCGATTTGCTTCATTTTGCGGCCAAATTAACCCCGTCATATTCCGGAGCGCAACATGCCCCATAACATCGATCAGCCGGAGGCCACGCCGGCGGCAACCTATAAACGTGTGATGCTGAAAATCTCGGGCGAGGCGCTCATGGGGGATCAGGGGTTTGGCCTGCATCCACCGACCGTTCAGCGCATCGCGCAAGAGGTCAAATCGGTCCGCGACATGGGGGTCGAGATCTGCATGGTCATCGGCGGTGGCAACATTTTCCGCGGGCTGTCCGGCTCGGCGCAGGGGATGGAGCGTACAACGGCAGACTATATGGGCATGCTCGCAACGGTGATGAACGCGCTTGCGATGCAATCTGCGCTGGAAGGTCTTGGTGTCTTCACACGTGTCATTTCGGCAATTCGCATGGATGAGGTGGCAGAGCCCTACATCCGCCGCCGCGCGGTGCGCCACCTCGAAAAGAAGCGGGTCTGCATTTTTGCAGCGGGAACCGGCAACCCCTATTTCACGACGGATACAGCTGCGACGCTGCGCGCCAATGAAATGGCCTGCGAAGCGATCTTCATGGGCAAGAACGGCGTCGACGGGGTTTATGACAAAGACCCCAAAGAGCATGATGACGCAGTTCGCTATGACGAGATCAGCTATGACGAAGTGCTGGCCAAGCGCCTGAAGGTCATGGATGCCTCTGCCATCGCGCTGGCGCGTGACAACAATCTGCCGCTCATCGTGTTCCCGCTGGATGAGCCGGGCGGGTTCCGTGGCATTCTGGCCGGGCAGGGCACCTACACGAAGGTGCAGGGCTGACGCCGCCAAAGCGCCGCTTTTGCGAAGTTGATCAAACCGCGTTGCAGCCCCGGCCGTAACGCGGTTTTTTCCTGTCTGCCTTGGCGGGGAGATGGGCCCAAAGTGGCCCAATTCGGGCAAACCCAGGGGTGAAAACCGCCGCATGATCGCTATACAACGCCTTGGCAATGGCTTATGAGCATAGCAAACACCGCCTCAAGTCAGGGGAGAGAGCAGAATGTCTGACGATTTTATTCTTGATACCGATGATCTTCAGCGCCGCATGGATGGCGCAATGGGCAACCTGAAAACCGAATTCGCTTCGTTGCGGACCGGTCGTGCGTCTGCCTCCATGCTGGAGCCGGTCATGGTGGATGCCTATGGCTCCATGACGCCGATCAACCAAGTTGGCACCGTCAACGTGCCCGAACCACGCATGGTTACCGTGAACGTCTGGGACAAGGCCCTGGTTGGCAAGGTTGAAAAGGCCATCCGCGAATCCGGTCTGGGCATCAATCCGCAGCTCAACGGCACCATCATCATGCTGCCGATCCCTGAGCTGAACGAAGAGCGTCGCCGCGAACTGGGCAAGGTTGCAGGTCAATACGCCGAAAGCGCGCGTGTTGCGATCCGCAACGTGCGCCGTGATGGTATGGACCAGATCAAGAAGGCAAAAGCCGACGGCATGTCCGAAGACGATCAGAAACTGTGGGAAGGCGAAGTTCAGGAGCTGACCGACAAGATGATCAAAGCGGTTGATGCGGCTCTGGAAGTGAAACAAGCCGAAATCATGCAGGTCTGATCCTGACTGATGTCACAGAGAGCAGACACCGCCTTGGCGCCTGATCCGGTTGCTCAGACACCGGATCGGGGCCCCAAACATGTTGCGATCATCATGGATGGCAACGGACGCTGGGCCCAGGCGCGGGGTCGGCCGCGTTTGTTCGGGCACCATGCCGGTGCCAAACGTGTGCGGGAGGTGGTGGAATGCTGCCCCGCGCTCGGGGTGAAATACCTCACCATCTTTGCCTTCTCTACCGAGAACTGGAAACGCACCCAGGTTGAGGTTGCGGGCCTGATGAGCCTGTTTCGCCGTTACATCTCCAAGGAGATGAAAGCGCTGTCACAGCGTAATGTGCGGGTGCGCTTCATCGGCGATCGGGTTCGGCTCGACAAGAAACTGGTGGGTCTGATGGATCAGCTGGAGCAGGAAACCTCCTGCAATGACGGCACCCATCTGACCATCGCGTTGAATTATGGCGGGCGGGACGAGGTGGCGCGCGCCACCAAGCGTCTGGCGCGTGACGTGGCTGAAGGGCGGCTCAATCCCGATGACGTGGATGAAGAAACCCTTCCGAAATACCTTGATACCCATGTGTTGCCCGATCCCGATCTGGTGATCCGCACCAGTGGAGAAGCGCGGATTTCGAACTTCCTGCTGTGGCAGTCCGCCTATGCAGAGTACGAGTTCATCGACACGCTGTGGCCGGACTTCTCTGCCGAGGAGCTAAAGCGCCTGTGCGATGCCTACGGTCAGCGGGACCGCCGATTTGGTGCGGTGAAACCATGAGCCGGGCGGAGCGTTGGGCCGATCTGATGCCGCGGCTGATTTCTGCGGTGGTGATGATTGCGGTTGGCGGCTTTGCCGTTTGGCGCGGCGGGGTGATCTTTGATGTGCTGATTGCCGCCTCCTGCGGCGGCATGATGTGGGAACTCTTGCGGATGGTTGCGCCGCATCGGCAGGGGCTTGCACTGCCACTTGGCGTTTTGGCGATGGGGGCTGTCCTGGCGGCGTCGCTTCTTGGCGGAACCTATGGGTTGGCGATGTTGCTGGTGCCTGTGCTGCTGGGGGTGATCGGGCTGGATCAGCGGCGTGGCACATTCGCAGGCTTTGGCCTTTGGGTGATGTTTGCCGCCTTTGCCTTTATCTGGATGCGTAGCGCCCTTGGGCTGGACTGGATGGTCTGGCTGGTCGCGGTTGTGGTCGCAACCGATGTCGCGGGCTATTTCGCAGGCAAGGCGCTTGGCGGACCCAAGTTCTGGCCCCGCGTCAGCCCCAAGAAGACATGGTCTGGCACCGCTGCCGGATGGCTGGCCGCAGCGGCGGTGGGCGCGGTATTTGCCGCCGAGGCGGGCATCGGCCTTGGTGTGGTGGTGTTGTCGGTCCTTGTCTCTATGGCGAGCCAGGCAGGCGACGTTGCTGAAAGCGCGCTCAAACGCAAGATGGGCGTCAAGGATTCAAGCGGGCTGATCCCCGGTCATGGCGGTCTGTTTGACCGTTTCGACGGTATGCTGGGTGCGGCGGCGATGGTGCTGCTGGTGCTGAGCATCTGGGGGCTGCCCGGCGGGGCAATGTAATGCGAAAGATCTCTATTTTCGGGGCCACCGGATCCATTGGTCAAAGCACGATCGATCTGATCCGGCGGGCCCCTGATGCCTATGATGTGGTGGCCCTGACAGGGGGCGGCAATATTGCGCAGCTGGCGCGTGATGCGATTGCGCTGCGGGCAGATGTGGCCGTTACCGCCTATCCAGACCAGCTGGATGCACTGCGCGCGGCCCTGGCCGGCCATGATATCGAGGCCTCGGCTGGGCCATCAGCCCTGATCGAGGCTGCGCAGCGGCCCGCAGATTGGGTGATGTCGGCCATTGTCGGCGCGGCGGGGCTTGCCCCTGGTCTGGAAGCGCTGAAGCAGGGGGCAACGCTGGCGCTTGCCAACAAGGAGTCGCTGGTCTGTGCCGGCTCTCTCTTGCTGGAGACGGCGCGGCGGCACAATGCGCGCATCCTGCCGGTCGACAGCGAACACTCGGCGGTGTTTCAGGGGCTGGTGGGCGAGGACATGGCCGCGGTTGAGCGGATCGTCATCACCGCCTCTGGCGGGGCCTTCCGCGATTGGCCACTTGCGGATCTGAAAACCGCCACGGTGGCGCAGGCGTCCTCTCACCCCAATTGGGATATGGGGCAGCGCATCACGATCGACAGCGCGTCCATGTTCAACAAGGCGCTGGAGGTTATTGAAACACGAGAGTTTTTCGACGTGCGACCCGAGCAGATCGAGGTGGTGGTTCATCCTGAATCCATCGTCCATGCGCTGGTGGGGTTCAACGATGGCGCCTTGATGGCGCATCTTGGCGCGCCGGATATGCGCCATGCCATCGGCTATGCGCTGCACTGGCCCGACCGTCGCGATCTGCCGGTGGAGCGTCTCGACCTGGCAAAGCTCACACAGCTGACATTCCGCGCGCCGGATCCTGCCCGCTATCCCGCCTTGCAGCTTGCCTATGATGTGATGGCGCGCGGAGGTCTCATGGGAGCGGTCTTTAACGCGGCCAAAGAACGGGCTCTCGATCATTTTATCGCCGGGCGTATCGGATTTCTTGATATGGCCACATTGGTGGCACAGGTGTTGGCGCAAGTGGACGAGCGGGCAGGCGAGTACGGCATTGATGATGCCATGACCCTTGATACCGTGACCCGCATGGACCATCTCGCCAGAGGTGAGGTCGACAACGCAATTTTGAAACAGACAGGGTAAACCATTGGATCTTGTTTCCTTCCTGCCGCAACTCGGCGGTTTCTTCTATGTGATTGCCAGCTTCGTGGTTGCGCTTTCGGTGATCGTGGCAGTGCACGAATATGGCCACTACATTGTCGGCCGTTGGTCTGGCATCCACGCCGAGGTGTTTTCGCTGGGGTTTGGCCCCGTTCTGTTCAGCCGCGTGGACAAACGCGGCACCCGCTGGCAGATCGCTTTGCTGCCGTTTGGCGGCTACGTGAAGTTCCTTGGCGATTCCGATGCGGCGTCCGGCAAGGACGCTGCCGCAATGGCAGAGGCATCGGCTGATCCGGTTGCGCTGCGACGCACCATGCATGGCGCCCCCCTGTGGGCCCGTGCGGCAACCGTTGCTGCGGGGCCGGTGTTCAACTTTGTCATGTCCGCAGTTATTTTCGCTGGTGTGTTTTTTGCCTCTGGCACCATCCGCAATCCGCTGACGGTTGCAGATGTGATGCCGCTTCCGGGGTTGGAGCAGGATTTGCAGGCGGGCGACCAGCTGTTGCAGGTCGAGGGCATCTCGGTCCCCTCGCTTGAAGATAGTGCCGCCTGGGAAGGCTTCCGCACGTCTGTTCCGGAACAGCAGCCGCTGCGCTATACCGTGCTGCGCGATGGCCAGCAGGCAGAGGTGCAGGGCCCTTATCCCTGGCCGCCGCATGTGCGGGGTGTCGCCCCCCGCAGCGCAGCGGCAGATGCGGATTTGCAGCCGGGTGATGTGATTGTTGCGGTAAACGGCGCGCCGATCTTTGCCTTTGACCAGCTCAAGCGGGCAGTTGAAGGCGGCGAGGGTGCTGAGTTGCAGCTGGAGATCTGGCGTGATGGAGACACCTTTGCCACCGCACTGACGCCGCGCCGGGTGGATGAACCACAGGCAGATGGCGGGTTTGCGACCCAGTGGCGGATGGGCATCGTCGGTGGTCTGGCCTTTGAACCGGCCTCCGAGGCCGTCAGCCTGAGCGATGCAATCATTGCCGGGGGCGCGCAGGTTTGGGGCGTAGTGGACATGTCCCTGTCCGGCCTGACCCATATGATCACCGGCGCGATCAGCACCTGTAATTTGTCCGGCCCCATCGGTATTGCGGAAACCTCTGGCGCGATGGCCAGCCAGGGCGCAGAGAGCTTCATTCGGTTTATTGCGGTCCTGTCGACGGCTGTAGGCTTGCTGAACCTCTTTCCTATTCCGGCGCTGGATGGTGGGCATCTGATGTTTTACGCCTACGAGGCAGTTACCGGCAAACCGCCAAGTGATGGTGTGATGCGGGTGCTGATGACCTTTGGCATCGCCGCGATCCTGACGCTGATGCTGTTTGCTTTGGGCAATGATCTGTTCTGCTGAGCGGGAAACCAGACGACTTAGCGAGGGCTGCCGAGCAATCGGTGGCCCTTTTTCGTAGGTGATCTTTCGTGGGTGGCATTCATGGCCCGTCGTGAAAGGTCGCGTTTGGGACCGGTCGGCGCCAGGGGGTGACAGGGCGCTGGGTACTGAGCGTCAGGGAATTGGATAGAACTTTAACGATCTCATCCAAGGCTGTGGCCCTTTGCGCCCAACTGTCGCCACATTCCCCGATTAACCCTTTGGTAATCTGCTGGTGGGCAGCGCATGGGCGGGTCTTTGCCGGTTTTGCGCTGTGGCAGATGTGGGAAAGTTGACATCAACGGGGGAGAGTGGACGCCATGAGTAGCCTGCATATCACCAATACGGGATTTGGCCTGTTTGTACGCCTGAATTGGGACCGCGCACTGTCGGTTGCGACAATTCTTGGGGCGCTGGTTGCAGGTGCATGGATCGGCAGTCTCTGACTTTTCAAGCTGTTGGACGCTCTTTTGCGCGTGGGTTGAACCCACGCGCCTTTTTGTTGGTTTTGACAACAGCGAATAAACCCGATACGCACGTTTCAAAGCTGTTAAAAAATCGGGTTTTGAACGATGGTTCGGGGGAAAGTCGCGGGTAAATCCTGTGGAGGGCGCACATTGGGTGCCCATATTTTGTATAAAAACGTATCTGCGGCAGCGCTGGCTGTTGCCCTGGGATTTGCCCTGGCGCCTGATTTCGCGGCCGCTCAGAGCTATAGTTTCACAAACGTTCAGGTTGAGGGCAATCAGCGCATTCAAACCTCGACAATCGTTGCCTACACCGGCATCGAGCGTGGCAAATCCGTGAGCGCGGGCGAGTTGAATGACGCCTACCAGCGCATTCTGGACAGCGGTGTGTTCGAGAGCGTGGAAATCGTGCCGCGCGGCAACACGCTGGTCATCAAAGTCACCGAATTCCCGACCATCAGCCGGATCAGCTTTGAAGGCAACCGCCGCATCAAGGATGACGCACTGCTGGCGCTGATCGAGTCTTCGCCGCGCCGGGTCTTCAATCCGACCGTCGCAGAGCGCGACGCCGCCGCCCTGGCTGAGGCCTATGGTGCCCAGGGGCGTCTTGCTTCGACCGTGACGCCGCGCATCATCCGCCGCAGCGACAACCGCGTCGATCTGGTGTTTGAGATCTCTGAAGGCGACACCACTGAGGTGGAGCGCGTGTCCTTTGTGGGCAACCGAGTGTTCTCTGACCGCCGTCTGCGTCGGGTTCTGGAAACCAAACAGGCAGGCCTGCTGCGCACTTTCATTCGCGCTGATACCCTGATTGAGGATCGCCTGCAGTTCGACCGCCAGGTCCTGCGCGATTTCTACCTATCGCGCGGCTATGTCGATGTGCGGGTCAACAGCACCAACGCCGAAGTCACCGAAGAACGCGATGGTGTGTTTCTTGTGGTTGATATCACCGAAGGCCAGCAGTTCACCTTTGGCGACATTTCCGTCACCAGTGAGATGTCTGAGGCAGACGCGGATGAGTTCCGCGATGTCCTGCGTCTGCGCCCCGGCGTTGTCTACAATCCAGCGCTTGTCGAAAACGCGATCACCCGACTGGAGACGCTCGCAATCCGCAAGGGGATCGACTTCCTGCGTGCCGAGCCGCGGGTCACACGCAATGACCGTGATCTGACGCTGGATGTCGAATTTGTCCTGACCCGTGGACCCCGCGTCTTTGTCGAGCGGATCGACATTGAAGGAAACACAACCACGCTGGATCGCGTCATCCGTCGGCAATTCCGCACGGTTGAGGGCGATCCCTTCAACCCGCGCGAAATCCGCGAAAGCGCAGAGCGCATCCGCGCGCTCGGTTTCTTTGAAACTGCAGAGGTCGAAGTTCGCGAAGGCAGCTCGCCCAGCGAGGTTGTCGTTGATGTGGACGTGGTCGAACAACCAACCGGTTCGTTGAGCCTTGGCGGCGCGTATTCCGTCGATGACGGTTTTGGTCTGGCTTTGGGGTTGTCGGAAAACAACTTCCTGGGTCGCGGGCAGCGTCTGTCTTTCAATATCTCGACAGCGCAGGACGCCGAGGAATACACTCTTGGCTTTACCGAACCCTTCCTGCTTGGCCGCGATCTGCGGTTTGACTTGGATCTCGGTCTGGCCGAAACGGACTCCAGCTTCTCGGAGTATGACACCAAACGGGCATTCTTCTCGCCTGCGCTGACATTCAACACCTCGGAAAGCACCCGTCTTCAGGTCCGCTATACCTGGGATATGGACGAGATGATCAGCCGGGGGAATGACACGAACGGGACACCGCTTGCAGGCCCGGTCGTTCGCAGCGAAATTGCGCAGGGCGAACAAAACGCCAGCACCATTGGCTTTACTTACACCTACGACAGCCGCCTGAACGGGTTGGACTCCAACCGCAGCTTCTTGTTTGAGGTTGGCGCAGATTACGCCGGGCTTGGCGGCGATCAGGAGTATGTGCGCACCACAGCCAAGATTGTTGCGCAGCGCCGCATCCTGAACGATGAAGTCACTCTGCGGGCAACCATCGAAGCAGGTGCCTTCAGCTGGCAGGGCGATGGCTTTAGCCGGTCGATTGATCGATTTGTTCTGTCCCCCAGCATTCTGCGCGGCTTTGAACCCGGTGGTGTTGGTCCGCGCGATCAGTCCTCCAATGGGGCGGGTGGCAATTACAACGACTTCCTCGGCGGCAATTATTACGCGGTGGCGCGTCTTGATGCAGAGTTCCCGCTGGGTCTGCCTGAAGAGATCGGTCTGCGGGGTGGTCTTTTCTACGACGTCGGCAACCTGTGGGGGCTGAACAACGCCAACACCGGCGCATCCAGTGCGATTGTCGGGCGTGAAGGGTCGTTCCGCCACGTCGTCGGCTTCTCGCTTCTGTGGACCACCGGCTTTGGCCCGCTGCGCTTTAACTTCTCCAAAGCGCTCAAGAAAGAAGACTTCGATGAAGAACAGAACTTTGACCTGACCTTGCAGGCGCGGTTCTGATCGTAATGGAGATGGCTGTGGACACACGGCACATGAGGGCGCTGGCGGGATGGCTGGCGCCTTTTGTGTGCGCGGTTGCGACGGTTTCCGGTACGGTGGCAAATGCACAGTCCCCGGGGCTGCCCGGCGTGGGCTTCTCCATGGGAGAGCCATATCAGCTGGGTGCGCCACAAACGGGGCTTTTGACGATTCAGTCTGACCGGCTTTATGCCGAGAGCGCCTTTGGTCAGCGCATCGCCCGCGAGCTGGAAGCAGAAGGCGCTGTTCTTACTGCAGAAAACCGCCGCATCGAGGCCGAACTGCGGGCAGAGGAACTGGACCTTACCGCGCGTCGGACCGAAATGGACCCAGCGGCCTTTCGTACGCTGGCTGATGCCTTTGACGAAAAGGTTCAGGAAACCCGCCGCAGCCAGGACCGCAAGCTGCGGGAGATCAACCAGATGGGCGAGGATGCCCGACGCGAGTTTTTTGCCGCCTCATTGCCCATTCTTCAGCAGATCATGCGTGAGGCAGGGGCCGGTGCGATCCTCGAACACGCCAGCGTGTTTCTCAGCTCGGATGCGTCGGATGTGACGGATCTGGCAATCGCCCGCATCAATGACGTCCTGGGCGATGGGACAGCACCGGAAGACGGCAACGAATAGCCTGCACACTGTCACGGCTGCTGCATCGTGGCAGGGCGGCCTACGCTTGCCCCGGCGGCGGGCAGTTGCTAGGACATAGTCAACATTCAGAAAACGGGAAAACCGCAATGACAACCGAGCTGAAAAGCGCCGACATTCATCTGATCCAACGGATCCTGCCGCACCGCTACCCGTTCCTGCTGGTGGACAAGGTTGTCGAGATCGATGGCTATTCCTCGGCCTGCGGCATCAAGAATGTCACCATGAACGAGCCGCATTTTCAGGGGCATTTCCCGGGAACGCCGATCATGCCGGGCGTCACCATCGTCGAGGCGATGGCCCAGACCGCTGGCGTGATGCTGGGCGTTGGCATGGACATGATCGACACCGAGCTGCTGATCTACTTCATGAACATCGACAAGTGCAAATTCCGCCGCAAGGTCATCCCCGGTGATGTTCTGAAAATGCGGGTTGAAACCACCCGTGGCAAGCCGGGCGGCAAGATTTTCAAATTCAAGGGTGTCGCAACCGTGGATGGCGAAGTCGCAGCAGAGGCCGAGTTCTCTGCCATGGTCGATCTGCAAAAGGACTGATCGCATGAGCCAGATCCATCCCAGCGCGGTGGTCGAAGAGGGGGCCAAGATCGGCGCGGACTGTATCATCGGTCCGTTCTGTCTGGTTGGCGCCGAGGTTGTTCTTGGTGACCGGGTTGAGCTGAAAAGCCATGTAGTCGTCACCGGCGATACCGAAATAGGGGCCGACACCATCGTCTTTCCCTTCGCCGTGCTGGGCGAGGTGCCGCAGGATCTGAAATTCAAGGGCGAGAAGAGCCGCACCGTGATTGGGGAACGTAACCGGATCCGCGAACATGTGACGGTAAATGCCGGCACCGAAGGTGGCGGCGGCGTGACACGTATCGGGGACGACGGTCTGTTCATGGCCGGTTGCCACATCGCCCATGATGCGCAGATCGGCGATCGGGTGATCGTGGTGAATTCGGCAGCTGTGGCCGGGCACTGTGTTCTGGAAGATGACGTGATCATCGGGGGGCTTTCCGGGATCCACCAATGGGTCCGCATCGGCCGAGGCGCCATTATCGGCGCGGTGACCATGGTGACAAACGATGTGATCCCCTATGGTCTTGTGCAGGCTCCGCGCGGTGAGCTGGATGGTCTCAACCTTGTTGGTCTCAAGCGGCGTGGTGTGCAGCGTTCTGACATCACGGCGCTGCGTGCGGCCTTTCAGATGCTTGCGCAGGGCGAAGGCACCTTTCAGGAACGCGCCCGTCGGCTGGGCGCTGAAACCGAAAGCGCCTATGTGCAGGAAATCGTTGAATTCATCACGGGCGAGAGCGATCGTTCTTTCCTGACTCCGGGGGGCTGAGCAGGTGCTGGCACTTATTGCGGGCCAGGGGGCATTGCCTGCTGAACTGGCCCACCGTCTGAAAGACCGCCCGCTGGTCTGTGCAATGCGCGGCTCAGAACCGGACCACATCGAGGCAGAGCTGACTTTTCGCCTTGAACAGCTGGGCAGCTTTATCGCCCGGCTGACCGCCTCGGGGGTGACAGAGATTTGCCTCGCTGGCGCCGTGCGCAGACCGGCGATTGATCCGTCCGAAATTGATGCCGAAACCATGCCATTGGTGCCGATCCTGCAGGGCGCGATTGCCGCCGGTGATGATGGCGCGCTGAGGGCGATCATCGGGATTTTCGAGCAAGCCGGGCTGAGCGTGCGCGCCGCGCATGAGGTGGCACCGGATCTGCTGATGGGCGAGGGCGTTCCGACGGAAATCCAGCCAGGTGAGCTGGATCGCCCGGACGCCGACCGTGGCGCCGAAGTGGTTGAGGCAATGAGCCGGGCAGATGTTGGTCAATCCTGTGCCATCCGCCGTGGCCAAGCGATTTCCGTCGAGAACCTTTTTGGCACCGACTGGATGTTGCGCGCCCTGGCCCAACGTCCGGATGGGACTGGCGGCTTGCTGTTCAAGGCACCCAAACCCGACCAGGACCGCCGCGCCGATTTGCCCACGATCGGGCCGCAGACTGTTGAACTTGCGGCGCAGGCCGGGCTCTCTGGGATTGTGCTGGAGGCAGGCGGGGTGATCGTCTTGTCGCAGGGCGAGGTGATTGCAACCTGCAATCGTCTGGGCCTGTTTCTCTGGCTGCGCCCCGCAGCATGAGCTTGCGGGTCTTCATCCTTGCGGGGGAGCCTTCGGGCGACCGTCTGGGTGGGGCCCTGATGGCGGGTCTGCGCGCATTGCGTCCTGATGTGACCTTTGAAGGCATTGGCGGGCCGCTCATGGCAGAGCAGGGCCTGACCTCGCGGTTCGATATGTCCGAACTGTCGGTCATGGGGCTGGCAGAGGTGCTGCCGAAATATCGTCATCTCAAACGCCGGATTCGTGAAACCGCCGATGCGGTGATCGAAAGTCGGCCGGATGTGATGATTACCATCGACAGTCCCGACTTCTCCCTGCGGGTTGCGGCACTGGTGAAAGACGCCTGCAACGTGCGCACTGTTCACTATGTTGCCCCATCTGTCTGGGCATGGCGCCCCAAACGCGCCCAGAAGATGGCCAAGGTGATCGACCATGTTCTGGCCCTGTTGCCGTTTGAGCCCCCTTATATGGAGGCTGCGGGCATGGAATGTGATTTTGTCGGCCATCCGGTGGTTGCGGAACCGCAGGCCAGTGGAGCCGAGATTGCAGCATTTCGCGCGGCGTATGATCTGGATGATGCGCCGTTTGTTCTGGCCTTGCCCGGATCGCGTCGCTCTGAGGTGAGCCGCCTTGCACCGGTTTTCGGCGCCGCTCTGCGCCAGTTTCAGCAGACCCATGCCGAATACCGCATCGTAGTGCCTGCCGCCGCGCCGGTTGCCGATCTGGTGCGCGCAGAGCTGAGCGAATGGTCCGATACCGCACTGGTGATCGACCCCAACACGCTGGAGCCTGAGGTGGCCAAGGCCCACAAACGTGCAGCCTTTGCCGAGGCAGAGCTGGCCCTTGCAGCGTCTGGGACCGTCTCTCTCGAACTTGCGGCAGCCCGCACACCGATGGTGATTGCCTATAAATTCCAGTGGCTGACCTGGCAGATCATGCGCCGGATGGCGCTGATCGACACCGTGACGCTGGTCAATCTCGTCAGTGACACCCGCGTTGTTCCAGAGCGGCTTGGCCCGGACTGCACCCCTGACAAGATCGCCAAGGCGCTGAAAAAAGTGAAGGCAGATCCGACGGCGCAGGCCGCTGCGATGGCCACCACGATGGACCGTCTGGGAGAGGGCGGAGAGGCGCCAGGCCTGCGTGCCGCGCGTGCGGTTCTGGCGCGTCTGCCGCATAGCTGACGGTCTGCGCGCAATCCTGAAACTGTCTATGGGCTAACCTGATATCTGGTGGCACAACGAATGTGGCTAGCCAGATTTGGTGTGTTTGATGCGATTTTGGAAACAGACTGGTAAATTTCCACGGCCGCTCAGCGATAGATCCTGACCAAAGTGTTAACGCCCCGCCCTGCACCGGAGCAGGGCGTTAACCTCATCTTAGTAAACGACTCAGTTACCTTTCCAGATCCAGCCGCCGCCATAGATGCGAGAGCCTTCACCAGCATAGAAAACACAGGCCTGGCCGGGGGATACGCCTTCCTCCGGGGTCAAAAGCTCGACCTCGGCCTCGGTTTCGGAAATCGGGCGGATGATGGCCTCACGCGGGGGGCGGGTGGAGCGGACTTTGACCTTCAGGTGCCACTCCGGCTGGCTGGTAAACGGAGCATCCCCAAGCCAGTTGATCTCGCGCACGGGGATGGTGCGGGTCGCCAGCATTTCTTTTGGCCCCACAACAACTTGCTTGTTGTCCACATCCAGCTTGACCACGTATAGCGGTTCGCTCAGCCCGCCGATGCCAAGACCACGGCGCTGGCCGATCGTATAGTGAATCACCCCGTTGTGCTGACCCAACACGCGGCCATCGGCATGAACGATTTCACCCGGTTCCGCCGCACCGGGACGCAATTTTTCGATCACGCTGGCATAATCGCCGTTTGGCACGAAACAGATATCCTGACTGTCAGGTTTGTCGGCCACGGCCAGGCCGTACTGCGCGGCCATTTCGCGGGTGGCATCCTTGGACGGCAGATGGCCCAGCGGAAAGCGCAGGTAATCCAGCTGCTCAGGTGTCGTGGAAAACAGGAAATAGCTCTGGTCGCGATTGGCGTCTTCGGCGGAATGCAGTTCCGGCCCGTGAGCGCCCATCTTGCGCTGAATATAATGTCCGGTGGCCATGCAATCGGCTTCCAGATCGCGTGCGGTTTCCAGAAGATCCTTGAATTTCACCCGTTCGTTACAGCGGATGCAGGGGACCGGGGTTGCACCAGCCAGATAGCTGTCAGCGAATTCATCGATAACGGCATCCTTAAAAATGTTCTCATAATCGAGAACATAATGCGGGAATCCCCGTTCCTCCGCCACGCGGCGGGCATCGTGAATATCGATGCCGGCACAACAGGCGCCCTTTTTTGCTAGGGCCGCTCCGTGGTCATAAAGCTGCAGCGTCACACCCACCACATCATAGCCCTGATCGGCCAAATATGCAGCAACTACAGAGCTGTCGACGCCACCCGACATGGCCACGACCACCCGTGTTTCGGACGGGGGTTTGGCAAAGCCAAGCGAATTCAGCGGGGGATTGGACTCCTGCGCCATCAGGCACTCCTCGAAATCAGGGGGATAGACGCCGCAGAATATAGGAAAATCCTAACGATCCTCAAGGGGTGAGCTTCACCGGTCCTTAAGGCGTTTGGGTGAAATATGGCGAACCACATTCGTTGATCCACACGAAGGAAACGGTGATGTTCTTGAAGAAAGTTGATGGCCCGCGCGCTGTGACCTTGCCGGATGGCACGGTGATGACACGTGCGGATCTGCCGCCTGAGACGACCAGACGCTGGGTTGCGTCACGAAAGGCCGCGGTCGTGCGCGGTGTGCTCTATGGATTGATCCCCCAAAACGAGGCGATGCGCCGCTACGGGCTGAGCGAAGAGGAATTTCGCAGCTGGGTTTCAGCCGTTGCCGACTTTGGCGAAGACGCGCTGAAGGCCACCCGATTGAAAGACTACCGCAAACAATGACGCAAAAATTTTAATCAGTCTTGAGCTAAAGGCGCAAATTAACCATCATGGTAACGGGCCGTTAACTTTTTTCCATCAAGGTTAACTCGACCTGAGGGAAACAGTGTACAGGCGGAGAAAATAATATGCGCATTCTTCTTGTTGAGGATGATCCGACAACGGCGAAGAGCATTGAGTTGATGCTGACTCATGCGAACCTCAACGTGTATTCGACCGATCTCGGCGAAGAGGGGATCGATCTTGCAAAGCTCTATGACTATGACCTGATCCTGCTGGATCTGGGCTTGCCGGATATGAACGGCCACGAGGTGCTGCGTCAGCTGCGGATGGCACGTATCGAAACCCCGATCCTGATCCTGTCCGGTGCAGATGACACCGAGAACAAGATCAAGGGATTTGGTTTTGGTGCGGACGATTACCTGACCAAACCGTTCCACCGCGAAGAGCTGGTGGCCCGTATCCATGCGATCATCCGTCGTTCCAAAGGACATTCGCAGTCGATTATCAACACCGGCAAGATCTCGGTTAATCTGGATGCCAAAACCGTGGAAGTGGGCGGCAAGGCCGTGCATCTGACCGGCAAGGAATACCAGATGCTGGAGCTTCTGAGCCTGCGCAAGGGGACGACCCTGACCAAGGAAATGTTCCTGAACCACCTTTATGGCGGTATGGACGAGCCAGAGCTGAAGATCATCGATGTCTTCATCTGCAAGCTGCGCAAGAAGCTGAGCACCGCAACCGGTGGCGAGAACTACATCGAAACCGTCTGGGGCCGTGGCTATGTGCTGCGCGATCCGCAGGACGACCAGATGACCGGCGGTCATCGCATGGCAGTGGGCGCCTGATCCGGCGCTCCCCTCCCATCTTCTGCAGATGTAGATCGGAACAATCCCGCTTCGGCGGGATTTTTCGTGTTCGCCACACCCATTTTGCGCAGGCCGCGTCTGGACCTGTCCCCACCATCGCCCTATCACCTAAGCAAAGACAAGAAAGAGGCGACGGACGTGACACTGCCAGGCGATATGGATCCCCAATCTCTCACTCTGGAAGAGGCCCGCCCGCTGTTTGAGCAGCTGCAAGAGGAGCTGCGCGCCGCTGATCTGGCCTATCACCAGAAAGATGCGCCTGAAATCAGCGATGCCGACTACGACGCGAAAAAGCGCCAGTATCGCGCGCTGGCAGAGGCTTTTCCCGACCTCGCAGCCGAGGCCACCGAACTTGACACCGTGGGGGCGCCCGTGGCCTCCGGCTTTGGCAAGATCACCCATGCCCAGCGAATGATGTCGCTTGGCAATGCCTTTGACGACGATGATGTTGCCGATTTCGACAAGGGGTTGCGAAAATACCTTGGCCTTTCGGCGTCTGAGCCTCTGGCCTATACGGCCGAGCCAAAGATTGACGGGCTGTCACTGTCGCTGCGCTATGAGAACGGCACCCTTGTTCACGCAGCAACCCGCGGCGATGGGGCGGTGGGCGAAAATGTCACCGCAAACGCCCGCACCATCGACGACATTCCGCAGGAAATCCCCAACGCCCCGGCAATCCTTGAGGTGCGGGGCGAGGTCTACATGAGCCACGAGGATTTCGCAGCCCTCAACGAACGCCACGAGGCCCGCGGTGGCAAGACATTCGCCAACCCCCGCAACGCAGCCGCCGGTTCTCTGCGGCAACTGGATGCCGAAATCACCCGTGCCCGTCCGCTGCGGTTCTTTGCCTACAGCTGGGGAGAGCTGTCTGAACCTTTGGGCGAAACGCAGTTCGATGCGCTGGCGCGGTTGCGGGAGATGGGGTTTCAGACCAACCCGCTGACCCGGCATTGCACCTCGGTTGCGGATCTGATTGCCCATTACCGCAAGATCGAGGAACAGCGCGCAACCCTGGGCTATGACATTGACGGGGTGGTCTACAAGGTCGACGCGCTTGCCTTGCAGGACCGTCTCGGGTTCCGCTCGACAACACCGCGGTGGGCGATTGCGCATAAATTCCCTGCGGAACTGGCCTGGACCCGGCTTGAGGGGATCGACATTCAGGTCGGCCGCACCGGTGCATTGAGCCCGGTTGCCCGGCTGCAGCCGGTTACCGTCGGCGGCGTCGTGGTGTCTAACGCGACGCTGCACAACGAAGATTACATTGCCGGTCTGGATTCCAAGGGGGAAGAGATCCGCGATGGGAAGGACATTCGCATCGGAGATTGGGTGCAGGTCTATCGTGCGGGCGATGTGATCCCCAAAATCGCGGATGTCGACCTGTCCAAGCGACCTGACGGGGCAGAAGCCTATGCCTTTCCAACCACTTGCCCGCAATGCGACAGCCCCGCTGTCCGCGAGGAGGGCGACGCCGTGCGCCGGTGCACCGGTGGCTTGATTTGCCCTGCGCAAGCCGTTGAAAAACTGAAGCATTTCGTATCTCGCAAGGCGTTTGATATCGATGGTCTTGGGGCCAAGCAGATTGAAATGTTCTATGGGGACGAGACGTTGGCGATCAAAACGCCTGCCGACATCTTTTCCCTGCAGGCCCGCGATGCTCAGAACCTGACCAAGCTGAAGAACCGCGATGGCTGGGGCGAGACCTCTGCCGCCAATCTCTTTGCCGCGATTGAAGACAAGCGGGAGATTGCGCTGGCCCGGCTGATTTTCGGTCTTGGTATCCGCCATGTGGGCGAGGTCGGCGCGCGGGATCTGGCGCTGCATTACATGGATTGGGATGCGATGGCGGAAGCCGTCGATACGGCGCGCCCGGCCGCCTTGGCCCATCGCGCGGCTGACGAGGCAGAGGACGCCGAGCGGATTGCAGCGGCTCAGGCCAACAGGCGCGCCCGCATCAAGGAGGTGCGCGACAGTGCCATCGCCCAATGTGACGTTCCCCCCGCTGCCCGGGCAGCCTGGGAGGATCTCACCGGGATTGATGGTATCGGCGCGACCCTTGGCCTGTCGTTGTCAGATGCCTTTGCCAATGCCGATGAACGGGCGGCGTTTGATGCATTGCGGGCCTATCTGACCATCATACCGCCAGAAGCCCCGCAAAAGGACAGCCCGGTCGCAGGCAAAACCGTTGTGTTTACCGGCACCTTGGAAAAAATGACCCGAGCCGAGGCAAAGGCCCGCGCAGAAGGGCTTGGCGCCAAGGTTGCCGGGTCTGTGTCCAAGAAAACGGATATTCTGGTGGCAGGCCCCGGCGCCGGATCAAAGGAGCAAAAAGCCCGCGATCTGGGAATTCGTATCCTTGACGAGGACGGCTGGCTTACATTGATCGAGGGCGCATGAGCGGCAGACCGGAGATCCTGTTTCCGCTTTTTGCGGGCGTGGAAACCTTGCAGGGGGTTGGGCCGAAGACCGCCCAGCACCTGTCCCAGATTGCAATAGAGTCGCCCCGTGACCTGTTGTATTCCTTGCCTTATTCCGTTGTGGACAGGCGGAGGCGCACGACGATCCAAGGGCTTGATTTTCCATCTGTTGCAACCGTTGAGGTCACGATCGGCACCCATCGCCCGGCCCGCAACAAGGGGGGCGCCTACCGGATCAATGTGACAGATGCGGAAACGGAATTTCAGCTGGTCTTTTTTCATGGCCGCAGCCGCTATCTTGAGGCGCAGCTGCCTGAAGGGTCGCGCCGGGTGGTTTCGGGAAAGCTGGAGCTGTTTGACGGGCTTGCGCAGATGGTCCACCCGGATCACATGGTTGCGCTGGCTGACGCTGATGACATCCCCGATTTCGAACCGGTTTACCATCTCACCCACGGGGTGTCGCAGAAGACGATGTTCAAGGCCGCGCAAAGCGCGCTGCAGCGGCTTCCGGATCTGCCGGAGTGGATAGACCCATCGCAAATGCGCAAAGAAGAGTGGCCTGCATGGCAGGACGCTCTGACAAAATCGCACAACCCTGAGGGGCCTGATGATCTGATGGCAGAGGCGCCCGCACGGGCGCGGTTGGCGTATGATGAACTGTTCTCTCATCAGTTGACGTTGGCGCTGGCCCGACAACAGGACCGGGCTTTGCCCGGCCGGGTGTCTCTTGCCACAGGGCAGTTGCAGTCGCGGGTGCTTTCGGCGCTGCCGTATCGACCGACCGGGGCCCAGGCGCGCGCAATTGAAGAGATCAGCGCCGATATGGCCCGGCCTGAACGGATGAACCGACTGCTTCAGGGCGATGTTGGCGCGGGTAAAACCTTGGTTGCTTTCATGGCGTTGCTGGTCGCAGTTGAAGCAGGCGGGCAGGGGGTGATGATGGCCCCGACCGAGATCCTCGCCCGCCAGCACCTGGAGGCGCTGCGCCCGCTTGCCGAAGACGCAGGTGTCGTGCTGGAGATCCTGACCGGCCGTGACAAGGGGCGCGAACGCAAGGCAAAATGTGCCGCTCTTGCCCGTGGGGACATTCACATTCTGGTCGGCACTCATGCGCTGTTCCAGCCCGATGTCGCCTTCCGCGATCTGCGGCTGGCTATCGTTGACGAACAGCACCGGTTTGGCGTGCGCCAACGGATGGAGCTGGCAGAGAAAGGCAAGGGCGCAGATGTTCTGGTCATGACCGCCACGCCCATTCCCCGCTCGCTTGCGCTGACCCAATACGGCGATATGGAGGTCTCGGTGCTGGACGAAAAACCACCGGGGCGCAAACCGATCAAGACCGCCATCATCAGCACGGAGCGGATGGACGAGGTGGTCAGCCATCTGCGCCGCGCGATTGATGAGGGGCGCCAATGCTATTGGGTTTGCCCGCTGGTGGAGGAATCCGAGGTCATGGACCTCACCGCTGCCGAGGAACGGTTCAAGCGGCTCCGTGCGGTGTTGGGGGATGGGGTGGTTGGGCTTGTCCACGGTCAGATGCTCCCAGCTGAAAAAGACGCTGCGATGGCGGCCTTTCAGGCGGGCGAAACCAAGGTACTGGTTGCGACAACGGTGATCGAGGTCGGTGTGAACGTGCCCAATGCCTCTATCATGGTGATTGAGCGGGCGGAGATTTTTGGCCTGGCCCAATTGCACCAGCTGCGCGGACGGGTGGGACGGGGCAGTGCGGATTCCACTTGTCTGCTGCTTTATCAGGCGCCGCTCAGCAAGGGCGGGCAGAAGCGGCTGGAAATCCTGCGCGAAACAGAAGACGGCTTTCGGATTTCGGAAACCGATCTTGAAATGCGTGGGGCCGGTGATGTCATCGGCACGGCGCAGTCCGGCCTGCCGCGATTCCGCATCGCCGATCTGGAGCGTCAGGCGGGGCTGATGTCAGTGGCCCAAAGCGATGCCCGCGCCCTATTGGCGAGTGACCCCGATCTGTCCAGCCCGCGGGGGCAGGCGGCGCGTGTTCTGTTGTGGCTGATGAAACAGGATCAGGCGATCCGTTTGATTTCCGTGGGTTAGGGTGCGTTCCTCATTTGTTCCGGTCGCGCAGTTGCGATGTATGGAACAAGGTGTTCTCCTGTGTTCGCAAATGTTCTCATAAAGTTCTTTACATGCCGGTCTGTATGTGAGAACAAATAGGCAACAACACCGCCAGAGAGCGAACGCAAGACAGACAGGAGGCCAGAGCCATGATTGCCCAGATCAAGACAACTGTTCAGAATGCCCACTCGACTTTGTTGCAGGACGCCATTGGCGCGGCCGCGCTTGTTGTGATGTTGCTGGCGGGGTTGCATCTGCCGGGCCTCCTTTGACCGTCTGCCTGCAGGGCGTGTTCGAAGCACAATACGCCCAAGGTGCCGATGTTCCCTGATTTCTCTTTTTCCTGATCGCACTCTTCATGCCGGATGGGGCCGCATGTCCCGAAGAACCAGAATGGATCGCCTGTCTGTTCTGGTGGGCCTGCCTCAGGCCTTAATGGTTTCATCCGGGTCCCGCATAAGAGAGCTGACCTGCCGCCGCTGCCCATTTGGGTCAGCGGCGGTTTTTTTGGGGCGGGACGCCCAGATCAGCTGATGCAAGGTCTGCGGTCGTGTCCGTCACGAAAACTACCGCAAGACAGGGCCCGCGCCAGCTGAGAGGCGCCACCACGCCAGATGGGGCAACCAAAATGGGCGCAGGTTCAGAACAACAACAGCGTGTTGGGGTGCGATCAGGCGCAGGTTTGTTCGCGGTAGGACTGCATCGCCTCAAGCGTGGCATCCAGCGCCAGCATGATAGACGCATGGCGGTTTTTGAAATCGCGGGCGGGGATCAACACCTCGAACCCATCAAAAGGGGCATCCGGCACGGGACCGTTTTCTGTCAGCATCGCCTTGAGCTGCTGGCGGCCGGTCTCTACCTGATCGAGCGTACATCCGATGATGACCTCGCCCACCACAGCAGCGGCTGCCTGACCAAGGGCACAGGCCTTCACGTCCTGACCAAATCCGGTGATCGTGTTGTCCTCGATCTGCAAATCCACGGTGACGGTTGAGCCGCACAAAGGCGAACGTTTCTTGACCGAAACGTCTGGGCTCTCCAGCCGATCAAGATGTGGAATATCTGCGGCCAGTGCCAGGATACGCCCGGAGTAGAGTTTGATCAGATCGGTTTCGCCGGACATGAGTGCACCTCGGCCTTTCCCTTGCTCGCTGTTCCTCATACATAGGGGGCCAGTTTCCAGATGCAAAAGGTTTTTGTCATGTCCTTTGATCCTCTTAGCCTAAAGTACAACGAGGCCGGTCTGGTGCCCTGCATCGCGCAGGACGACGAAACCGGCGAGGTGCTTATGATGGCGTGGATGAATGCGGATGCCGTCACCAAGACGCTTGAGACGAAAAAGGTCACCTATTGGTCCCGCTCGCGGCAGGCATTCTGGATCAAGGGTGAGAGCTCGGGCCATGTTCAGGAACTGGTTGATCTGCGGGTCGATTGTGACCGCGATTGCCTTTTGGCGGTGGTCCGTCAGACCGGCCCTGCCTGTCACACCAACCGCCGCAGCTGTTTCTATACCGCGATCCGGGATGGCGAAGAAGTCGAGCTGATGAAGCCGATGGTCTGAGGCTGCTGCGGTGGTAAAGCCCCTGATAGGTTGTCTGTTGCGGCCTACAGGGGGGCCTGTGGCAGGCCGACCATGGCGCGAATGTCCTGCGGGCGCGCACCATCTTCGCGGCGATATTTTGCAATAGCGCGGGCATCATCGCGTTTGGCAAGCCGTTTGCCCTGATCATCCCGTATCAGCCCGTGGTGGTGGTAGATGGGTGTCGGCAGGCCAAGCAGCGCCTGCAAAAGCACATGGATCTGTGTTGCCTCAAACAGATCTTTTCCCCGCACCACATGGGTGATGTTCTGATCGCTGTCATCCACCACGACAGACAGGTGATAGGCGCTGCCCATGCCGCGGCGCACCAGGATGATGTCGCTAACCGCGGCAATCAGTTGATCGGGCTCCAGCATGTGTTGGCCGGCGTGGGCCTCTCCGGTTTCCTGGAAATGGCGCAGCGGCGCGGCCTGGACCGCCTTTTCCATATTCAGTCGGATCACATCGTGAGGGCCCGCATCTGCCATGCTGCGGTCCCGGCAGGTGCCCGGATAGATGCGTCCATCAGGGCCGAATTGCGGCACCCCTTCCTGTGGTGCACCGGCGGCTGCCTCGATGTCGCGGCGATTGCAGCGGCAGGGATAGGTCAGGCCGAGCGCCGTGAGCTGCGCCAGGGCGGCGCTGTAGCGCGGCAGGCGCAGGGATTGTTGCATCACCGGCTCTGGCCAGCTGAGGCCAAGCCAATGCAGATCGTCATAGATCTGCTGGGTCCAGGAGGCGCGCGATCGGGAGGTGTCGATATCCTCGATCCGCAACAGAAACCGCCCGCCCGCGGCCCGGGCCATATCCGCAGCGAGCAAGGCGGAATAGGCATGCCCCAGATGGAGAGGTCCGGTTGGGGATGGCGCAAATCGGGTGGTGAATGTCACGCTTTCTCAATCACATAGACGGTCGACTTAAGGTTCAGGCCGGGGAGATGATCCCCGTGGTCCCGAAATAGCAGCCGTGCAGCACAACAGTCCAGCCATTCATTCAGCTTGCCGGTGTAAGCAGGATCCGCAAGCGCATGATCGTTCAGTGAAAACACAAACAGACCGGCCTTTGGCAGCGCGTGCAGGATCATGTCAAAGACCTGCGGAGGCGCCGCGCCGGTGCCCAGGACGCCGCAGCCGCTGATCTGACGATAGGCGCCTTTGGGGATCGGGCTGGGATCGGCCACGTCAATGGCGATGAGGCGGCGATAGATGTCCTTGGCTTCGGCTTCGGCGCGCATTTCTGACGCGGGCTCCATCCCGTCGAGGGTAGAAAACCCCGCTGCACGCAGCGCGAGACCAGAGAGCCCCGTCCCGCAGCCGAAATCAAGGATCGGCTCAGAGCGATCCTTTGCATAGCGCGCCCAGGCCGCAGCAATGCGGCCCGGCGTTGCGTACCCGTTTTCAGCAATTTCGCTGTCGTAGGAAGCGGCCCATTGATTGTAGTGCTCCATGGTCGCTTCCGGTGTTTCAAGGCCATAGGCCTTGTCCAGAAACTTGTCCGTCATGCAGGCAGCTTAGGCGCTGCCTGCAAGCAGCGTCTAGGAAAAGTTTGCAAGCCAGTCCTGCCAGGCCAGTTTGGCCCGGTCGGTATAGGCTTTATAGCGGTCCTTGCGTCCGCGCCGCCCGCCTTTCAGGCCGTCAACAGGCTGGAACAGGCCAAAGTTCACGTTCATCGGCTGAAAGGTCTTGGCCTCGGCACCGCCTGTGATGTGATGGATCAACGCCCCCATCGCGCTGTCCTGGGGCACGACCGGCAGGGTCTTGCCCAGGATCTCAGCCGCCGCAAGACGGCCAGCCAGCAGCCCCATGGCCGCGCTTTCGACATAGCCCTCAACCCCGGTGATTTGGCCGGCAAACCGGATATGGGGCTTGGACTTCAGGCGCATTTCGCTGTCCAGCAGGGTGGGCGAGTTGAGGAAGGTATTGCGATGAATGCCGCCAAGGCGGGCAAAGCTCGCGTTCTCCAGCCCCGGAATCATCCGCAACACTTCGGTCTGGGCGCCGTATTTCATTTTGGTCTGAAAGCCGACGATGTTGAACAGCGTGCCAAGCGCATTGTCCCGGCGCAGCTGGACAACCGCATGGGCCTTGACGTCCGGTTGATGCGGGTTGGTCAGGCCGACAGGCTTCATCGGACCGTGGCGCAGGGTCTCGCGTCCGCGTTCGGCCATCACCTCGATCGGGAGGCAGCCGTCGAAATAGCCTGCGGTCTCACCTTCGTGGAATTCCGTTTTGTCTGCCGCCAAGAGCGCGTCGATGAACGCCTCGTACTGGTCCTTGTCCATCGGGCAGTTGAGATAGGCCGTGCGCTCTTCCTCGGTCTCACCCTTGTCATAGCGCGATTGCATCCAGGCCTTCGACATATCGATGCTTTCGGCGTAGACGATTGGCGCGATTGCATCAAAAAAGGCCAGCGCCTCGGTTCCGGTTTCACGCTGGATGGCCTGTCCCAGGCTGGGAGAGGTCAGCGGCCCGGTAGCAAAGATCCAGTGGCCGTCTTCCGGCAGTTCTGTCACTTCTTCATAAGACACCGTGACATTCGGCAGCGCCTTCAGCCGTGCGGTAACGGTTTCGGCAAAGGGGTTGCGGTCCACGGCAAGCGCGCCACCAGCGGGCAGGCGATGCTGTTCTGCGGTGGACATGATCAGGCCGTTTGCCGCCCGCATTTCCCAATGCAGCAGCCCGACGGCGTTCTGTTCATCATCGTCCGAGCGGAAGGAGTTGGAGCAAACCATCTCGCCAAGGTTGCCGGTTTGATGCGCAAAGGTTTCCACCTTGGGGCGCATTTCATGCAGCACCACGTCCACGCCCATATGAGCCGCCTGCCAGGCCGCCTCCGAGCCGGCCATGCCGCCGCCCACGATATGCAATTGTTTTGTCATGTTGCGCCACATAGGGCAGTGGCGCGCCTCGCGCAATATTTCCGGTGCGTTTGGGTGGGCTTTTGGCCTGAAATCTGCACCACAGGCGGACCATCATCGCACGATGCGGCAGCGTGAATGCTGTGTCAGGGAAAGCTGGGTGAATTGGGGTCGCTGGGGAACTGTCTGGCCGGAGGAGAGATCCGGTTGGAGGGACGGTCCGCATCAGCGACCCTAATTGTGACCGAGTTTACGAAAATTTGCCATAAACCCTGCCCAATCTTTGCCATGATCTTGCCTTGTTTGAAAGACCCGACATGGAAACAATAAATCCCGATTGGTAAACAAAGCCTAAAATTTTGCAGACCTTTGAGATTTATTTTCCCAAAACTCAGGCTTTGCTCCAGCTTGGGGGCCGTTTTTGCAGGAATGCGTCGATGCCCTCGATGGTGTCATCCAGCATCAGATTCTCGACCATGACCGCGCCGGTGTAGGCATAGGCGTCTGCTGTGGGCAGCGACAGTTGGTCGTAAAACGCCCGTTTGCCAATCCGCACGGCAGCCCCCAATTTACTGGCGACGGTCTCGGCAAGGGCGCGGGTTTCGGCTTCCAGCTGTTCGGGTGGGGCCGTGCGATTGATAAGGCCCAGCTCTGCGGCCCGGCTTGCATCAATGAATTCGCCCGTGGTCAGCATCTCGAACGCCTGCTTGCGGTGGATGTTGCGGCTGAGCGCCACCATCGGCGTTGAACAGAACAGCCCGATGTTGACGCCGTTCACGCCAAAGCGCGTGCCCTCTGCCGCCACCGCCAGATCGCAGGAGGCGACAAGCTGGCAACCAGCGGCGGTTGCGATCCCGTGGACCTGGGCGATAACGGGCTGGGGGATCTGTTGCAGGCCCAGCATCACCTCGGTGCAGCGAGAGAAGAGATCGGCAAAATAGGCTGCGCCGCCATCCTCTGCCTGCCGCCCGGCTGTCATCTCGCGCAGGTCATGGCCCGCGCAGAATGCCTTGCCCCGCCCGGCGATCACCACAACACGTGTGTCCGTGTCCGTGTCCTTGTGCAGGCGATCAATTTCGGCCTTCAGGGCTGCCAGCATTTCGTCAGACAGTGCGTTCAGCCGCTCGGGCGCATTCAGATGCAGGGTTGCGATCCCGTTGCTGTCGTGACGTTCCAGAATTGCCATCTTGTGTCCTCCCTCGGATTGAGGCCAACGTTAGGCAAAGAGAACAATTCTGGGAAGGAAAACCATGGGTCTGGCATTTGATGCCGCAGGGTTGGGTGATTACCTGCATGAGGTGTTTGCCGAGGTGGCAAATGATTTTGTCATCGAGCGGCTGGATGAAGAGGGCATCACCATGCGCCTGGTTGTGGATGATCGTCACCTGCGTCCGGGTGGCACCATTTCCGGACCTTCGATGTTTGCGCTGGCGGATGTGACGATCTACGCGCTGGTCTTGTCGCGTATCGGGCGTGAGGCGCTGGCGGTGACGACCAATGCCTCCTTTGATTTCATGCGCAAACCTGCAGGCGGCACCCCGTTGGTGGCCGAGGGCAAGCTGCTCAAGCTGGGGCGTCAGTTGGCGGTTGGCGACGTGCTGATCTACTCGCAAGGGGATCCGCAGCCCGTTGCGCGCTCTACCATGACCTACGCAATTCCGCCCAAAAAGGCAGGCACCGCCTGACCCTAGATCGCAGTGGCGAGGGGTTGGCCCACTTTCACCAGTGTTTCGCGACCCTTGGCACTGTTGGTGACCAGATCATAGCTGAACTGCACGCGGCCCGGTTCAAACACCACAACCACGGTCGAGCCACCGAATTTGAAATAGCCCTTTTCGTCCATCTTCTCGACCGCGCCGCTGGTGCGGGTATTGACGATGGAGCCCACACCAAACGCGCCGACCTCGACAAAGGCGTAGGTGCCGATCATGTCGGTCTCGATCAGGGTCCAGCTGCGCTTGTTTTCGCCAAAGACATCTGGCCCGGCCCCCAGCGCAATGGGGTTCACCGAATGCAGCGCGCCGGAAATGTCCTGCGCTGCCGTGATCCGGCCCGATGCCGGAAAGTGGTAGCGATGATAATCTGCCGGGCACAGCCGCACGATGGCCAGGGCCCCGCCGATGAAGCGTTCCCCGATCTGCGGCAGCATGCTGCGCACCGACATCGGATGGCCCTTGACGGGGACAAACACATCCTCGGCCAGTTCGGGAAATACCAGCACACGCCCATCGGCAGGGCTGACAACCTGCTTGGGATCGGGATCAAAGGGGCGGGCTTCCGGTTTCAGGTTTCGTGCGAAGAAGTCATTGAAATTTTGATACGTTTCAACGGGTTGCGTGGCCTCTTTCATGTCGATTGACAGCTCGTCCACCACCGCAGAGATCTTGCCCCGCGACAGCCGGGAGTCAAACCAAGCCCCCATGATGCGGCTGATAAGGGCCGAGCGGAACAGCAGTTTCTCGACGGGTTTGGCACTGGCGTTCTGATAGGCCCAGCGGATCCATTTTTCGCCCAGCACCACCTCTTCGAAGGTTTCGCCGGTCTCACGGTCTACAACAAGGATCGGATCGCGCTGCATTGTGGGTCTGCCAGATTTTGTTTCGCTCCCGTCGCGCCTAGCAAAGACTGGCAGTCAGGCCAAGGGGGATTGGTGCGCGCCGCTAGGGGCGGGACCGTCCAAGGGGCGGGAGTGGCGGTCAAGCCAAAGAAAAAGGGGGCCGAAGCCCCCTGATGCCTGTCCCTTACGGGAACAGCTTTTTCACGTAGTTCGGCAAGGCAAACGCGGCCTTGTGAACCTCCGGGTTGTAATACCCGGTGTCAAAGTCGGCCGCCGCAAAGCGGGCTTCCAGATCCTCAAGGCTCACCAGACGGGCCTTGTCGGAGTGGCTGCCCCAGCCAAAGGCCATCGGGCCGCCGGCATAGGTCGGAACCGAGGCAAGATAGCAGGACGCATCTGCAAACAACGCCTGAAAGGCGCGCAGTGTTCCGGTCAGTTCGTCGCCCTGCATGAAGGGAACGCCGTTCTGGGTGACGATGATGCCATCCTCAGTGAGCGACCGCGCGGCGTGGCCATAGAAGGTGTCGGTGAACAGCACTTCGCCGGGGCCGATCGGGTCGGTCGAATCGACGATGATCACGTCGAATTTTTCGGTGTTCTCTTTCATGAAGAGCGCACCGTCATTGATCACCAGATTAAGACGCGGATCGTCAAAGGCGCCGTCGCTCAGCATCGGCAGATATTCTTTGGAGAAATCCACCACCCCTGCGTCGATCTCGACCATGGTGACATGTTCGACCGATGTGTGGCGCAGCGCTTCGCGGGCCATGCCGCCGTCGCCGCCACCGATGATCAGCACACGTTTTGCATTGCCATGGGCCAGGATCGGCACATGGGTCAGCATCTCGTGGTAGATGAAGTTGTCACCCTCGGTGGTCTGAACCACGTCATCCAGCGTCAGAATGCGGCCGAACTGACCGTTCTGAAACACCTTCAGGCGCTGGTGTTCGGTGTTGCTGTCATACAGCATCTCATCCACGCGCAGACGCTGGGCGTAATGCGCGTGCAGACCTTCGGTGACCCACTCCTGCTTGTCAGAGGTGGTCATGCCGCCACCTCTTTCGCAATCAGCTCTTCGCCGCGCAGCAGTTCGCGCACTTCCACGGTGTCGGTGTCAAAGGCGTCTTTCAGCACATCGACAGCCTTCCAAGGCTCTGCATCGCCACACATAAAGACGTCAAACGCGCCATAGCCGATTTCCGGCCAGGTGTGTACGGAGATGTGGCTCTCGGCGAGCACGGCTACGCCAGAGACGCCTTGGGGCGAGAATTTGTGGGTGTGAATGTGCAGCAGAGTTGCGCCGCAGACCTCAACACATTTGCGGAAGGCATTCTGGATGCGGGTTTCGCAGTCCAGGCCAGTGCCGTTCATCACTTCGATGATCAGATGGGTGCCTGCAAAAACCTTGCCATCCTTGCGGATGAAATGGTCTTCGCGATCCGATTCCACAATAGCGTCGAGATTCGCGGGTGTTACACCGCGGGCGGTATCTTCCTCATGGGCGCCTGTCTCCAGACCGATCCCCAGTTGGAAGAGGTTGGCGTCTTTCATGACACTCCCCTTCGTTCCAGTAGATGACAATCCAGCCGGCCCTTAGCGCCCCCCCGGATAAGAGTCCGGGGTTGGGATCGGTACCGAAAGTGAGGGGGCATCTATTGTGGGTGCGGGATTCTTTCAAGACTTTTTTTACGAAAATAAAAAAGGCCGGGGCGGGCCCCGGCCATGAGGTGGTTCCGTTGCCCGGGGATCATGGGCGCCAGAACGGAAGAGTGGCTTGGTAATGTGCCTCGGCGCGGCTCAGCCCGACATCATCGAGCTGTTCCTGGCTCAGCGCAGCAAGGACACGGCGGGTCCGCTGTCGGACCGTCCATTTCGTGATCAGGACCGCAAAGGCGACGGCTGCCTCTGCCAGCACCGGCAGGGCAGGGCGGCTGGAAAGGTAAAGCATGTCTGGGGATGTCGTCTTTGTGTACTGTGTCATGGTAATTTCCTATTGTACTGATACAATCCTGTGTTAATGTAACAATCACTGCGTACAATTTGCGGACTGCATTGTCTAAGGAAGGATTGTAATGGGTACAATTTGGCCAAATGCGCTCACATCGGACCTTTCTGGTCGGGCTGGTCCGAAATACCAGCGTGTCGCTGATACAATCCGAGGTGCGATCGAGGATGGTACGCTTTGTATCGGTACAAAGCTGCCCCCGGTGCGAGAGCTGGCCTATCAGCTGAAGATCACCCCTGGGACCGTTGCGCGCGCTTACACCATGTTGACGGATGCCGGGCTCTTGCAGGCAGAGGTGGGGCGCGGGACATTTGTGGCAGAGCCGGAAAACAAAGTGCCAGATGATGTCTGGTCGCGGCAGCTTCACCTGCTTGAGGCGCAAAATCCGGGACATGTCAGCCTGTTCAGCCCGCGCCTGGTGGATGTGGGCCAGGTGGCTGCGCTGCGCGAAGCGATGGTCAAGGTGTCCCAGGCAGATCCGCTGCTGTTTCTGGACTATCCAACCCGCGACGCCTATGAGCCGGTGCGCGAGGTGGTGGCAGAGTGGCTGTCGGATGATCTGCTGGGCAATGTGCATCAAAATGACGTCGTGCTGACGCATGGGGGCCAGAACGGGATCCTGACGGTACTGCAGACCGTTCTGGAAGGGGCGCAGCCGACCATCCTTGTCGAAGATCTGTCTTATGCCGGTTTTCGCCGCGCGGCAGACCTGGCACGGGCGCGGGTTGTTGGGGTGGCAATGGATGAAAAGGGCATCCTGCCCGAGTCACTGGAGCTGGCGATCCGCAAGACCGGCGCCACCGTTTTGTGCACCAGCCCGGAAGTGCACAATCCAACGGGGCTCTATACCCCGTTGGAGCGGCGCAAGCGGATCGTCGAGATTGCCCGCCGCCATGAGGTGCAGATCATCGAAGATGATTGCTATCGTATGGGAGAAGCGCGCGCGCCAAGCTATCGTGTGCTTGCGCCAGAGCTGGGTTGGCATGTGACCTCTTTTTCAAAGACCATCACCCCGGCATTGCGAGTGGGTTTTGCACTGGCCCCAAAGGGGCGCGCAGCCGATCTGCGACGCACAGCTGAATACAGCTACTTCGGTATTGCCCAACCGCTGGCAGAGCTGACCCGCATCCTGCTGTCCGATCCCCGTACACCGCAGCTGGTGCGCGATGTGCGCAAAGAGATGGCCAAATATGTCCGCATCGCCGTCAATGCGCTTGGCAGTTTTGAACTGGTCTGGTCGGACAGCGTGCCGTTTTTGTGGTTGATGCTTCCCTCTGGCTGGCGTGCGGCGGCCTTTACCCGCGCTGCGGAGGCGCAAGGGGTGCAGATCAGGTCGGCGGATGAATTTGCCCTGCGGGATGGCCGCGCGCCCAATGCGGTGCGCATCGCCATCAATGGCCATGTCACCATAGCCCGTTTTGAGGACGCGATGACCCGTCTCAGAACCCTTTTGGACAATCCGCCGGAGCAAATCAGCGTTTAAGCGTGGGGTATTATATTACCTATTTTGCAAGCCATTGAAAACGCATGATTTTATGTGGATTTGGGGTGTTGACCTGCGCTTTTATCCACCGTAAACCCCGTCCATCGAATTCGGGTGGCCCGTGATGGGTTTGCCCTTAACGTCAAACAGGATTTACCTGATATGAAAACCTTCTCTGCTACCCCGGCAGACATCGACAAGAAGTGGATCATCATCGACGCCGAGGGCGTGGTGCTGGGCCGTCTTGCATCGATCGTCGCCATGCGTCTGCGTGGCAAGCACAAGCCGTCCTTCACTCCGCACATGGACATGGGCGACAACGTCATCGTGATCAACGCTGACAAGGTTCAGATGACCGGCAAGAAGCGCGAAGAGCACTTCTACTGGCACACTGGCCACCCCGGCGGCATCAAATCCCGCACCAAACAGCAGATCCTGGAAGGCGCGCACCCTGAGCGCGTGGTTTACCAGGCTGTTAAGCGCATGCTGCCCGGCAACCGTCTGTCCCGTCAGCAAATGACCAACCTGCGTATCTACGCTGGTGCCCAGCACCCGCACGAAGCCCAGGCCCCCGAAGTTCTGGACGTCAAGTCCATGAACAAGAAAAACACCCGGAGCTGAGACCGATGGCTGATCAGATCAACACTCTCGAAGAGCTCGCAGCTGCAACCGGTGTGGAAGCAGTCGCTGAAGAAACCATCGTTCGTGAACCCGTTCGTGACGAACTGGGCCGCGCCTATGCGACCGGCAAGCGTAAAGACGCTGTTGCCCGTGTCTGGATCAAGCCGGGCTCCGGTAAGGTCTCTGTGAACGGCAAAGAGCTGAACGCATATTTCGCACGTCCCGTTCTGCAGATGATCCTGCGCCAGCCGTTCCAGGTTGCCGGTGTCGAGGACCAGTTCGACGTTTACGCAACCGTCAAAGGCGGTGGCCTGTCCGGTCAGGCCGGTGCGGTCAAGCACGGCATCTCCAAAGCGCTGCAGCTTTATGATCCGTCCCTGCGTGGCGCACTGAAAGCCGCTGGCTTCCTGACCCGCGACAGCCGCGTTGTTGAGCGTAAGAAGTTCGGCCGCCGCAAGGCCCGTCGTTCCTTCCAGTTCTCCAAGCGTTAAGCTTACGGACCAAGATTTTGGAAAAGGCCGCAGCACTCTGCGGCCTTTTTATTTTGCGCCCACCCGGCAATCGCCAGCCATGTCGGCTGCTGGCGGGGTGAAAAAAAACCGCCCAGATGGGCGGTTTTCTCTTATGGGATCAATCCCACCTGAGCTGTTTGTTTAAATCTGGACGACCCCACCGGTATTTGGACTGGTCCGCCTTCTTTATCTCAGCTGCGGCTTTCTTTCGGTGGCGCATCCGTAGGATCTCTTTGCGAAGACGATACAGCAGGGGACCGGAAAACCGACGGTCCTTGCGGGTTCTGACATCTGTCCGCTTGGTTGCCTTGAGGAAATCGGGAATGTCACGGCTCGAATCCGCGTAAGAGCCGAATTGGGCCTGAACAGCTGCGGCGGGCTCAATCTGGTAAATCGGGTGGGTGTGCCCTCGGGCACCACGAGCGGCTGGATCTGGGTCGAACAGGTAATCATCAACTGTGCGTTCAATGCGGGCGGTCGCCGCCATGTCGGCTGCCGTGTCAGGATCGACGACATATGCGGCCGCGCTTGGGGCCAGTGTTTTGATCTGGTTGAGCTGATATCCGCCATCTGTGGCCGTGCCCGTGCGGCGCAACATGGGGGTTGCAACGGCGTCCAATCTGACAATTCCCTTCGGTCCGTTGGCCATCAACTCTGACGCGATCCGGCCAAAATCATCCGAAAACAGAAGATCATCCTCAAGCACCAGTCCAGGCTGGCCAGACGCAGCAATCCGCTTCCAACAGTCCATGTGACTGCGGAAGATTTCGATATCGCTTGCCGGGAGATCCCAGCGATCGCTCATCCAGCGGCCTGGGGTGAATTCCGCAGGGGGCGTCCAGTCTGGAGCCTTGATGTCCACGCAAAGGGCGCGTTGAACCTCAGTGCCTGGCAGCAGACGCGACAGCTCGCTCAGCATATGAGCGCGTCGATCCGGTGCCCGGTCAAGATTGATCAGAAAAACGTTCATGTTGAGTCACCAGAACTTTGGAAAATCACGAACTGGCAGATCGTGACTGTTTGGCGCGTCAAGTGGGTGCGGATAAGGGGCAGGCGACAGCGGCTTGGCCTTTATCCGATCCTTGCGGAGCAAAGTGAGTTCCAGCAGTGGTGGGATCTGACGACCAAGAATCGTAACAGGAGGCGTGACCGTATTTGGGTGAAGATGACAAATAACGTGGTTCTCGCACAGCAAGTCCATGAAAGACGCCAGTTCCGACCGGCGTGATCCAAGCAACATCCTATCGATTTCGTGCAGCTCAATGGCGATGATCCGGAACCGATCCAGAAGAGCGCGCGGTGTCGCTGGCAGGACGCTGTATTCAAAACCTTCGATGTCCATCTGCAGCAACAAATCACCCGAGGGAGATGTGCGGTTGACCCAAGATTCAAACGACATGAAGGTCTCCGCCGGACCATTGCCGATCATCATCTTTTCGAAGTGCATATTGGGGGCAAGGTTACGGGGTTCTTCGACGGTTCCATCGGCCAGAAAACACTCGATACCCCGCAATGCGATTTCTAAGTCAAACCCAACGGTCTCATCCACACCGGGAGAGTAGAGCGCTTGGATGCCGTCAAAGTCGTCGGGAAGCAGATAGCCGCCATCGAGATCGCCGCCCACACGAACCAAAGGAAGGCCGCTTTCCCAAGGTGAGAACCGAGACATCAGGGTCTCAATTTCAGCCCGCTCGCCCGATGTCAGCTTGGCTTCTATTGCCTTCGCCGTCTCGTTGGCGCGCTTCTCTCCCCGGAGAAACTTCCGCCGGTGGTTCCATTTCGACAGCAAGCTCTTCATCTTAGGCCTTGTTTTCTATGAGTTATGTCAGGTGCAAATGCTGGGCGTGGCTGATGCGTTGGTGGCGCGTGCCGGGCCCGTTTCGTCTGCCCTATCAGATGGCAGTAACAGGTTCACCTGTCCGGTTCAATCAGGCCCAGTCCGCGCAGATAGATGCCGATGCCGCTCTCCAAAAGATCTTCGGGGGGGAAGGGGGAGGCGGCGCCGGGGGAGTTGCGCGCATATAGCTCGACCACCCCGTGGCTCATGGCCATGACATGGGCCGAAAACATCGATGCGGGTGGGCGCTTTTCGGCGGGGATGTGCTGGCTCAGATCAGAGGCCGCGCGCTCAAGGATGCCGCGCGCGCGGGCTGCGGCCTCGGCCAGCTCCGGGGTGCGGTTGACGGAAATGCCGCTTTCAAACATTGCGATGTAATGGCCTGGATGTTTGCGCGCAAAGGCGAGATAGGCGCGCCCGGTTGCCTCAAATGCGGCCAGTGCAGAGGGCTGGTATTTGTCGTAGGCGTGCTGCATCAGATCGGCAAACATGATGTAACCCTGTCGGCCGGCTTCTGCGATCAGATCCTCACGCCCATCGAAATGGCGGTAAACGGCAGCGGGCGTCACCCCTGCCTGTTTTGCGGCTTCCGACAGGGTAAAGCCCGTGGGGCCCTTTGCCTCGATCAGGTGGAGCGCGGCCTCGACCAGCGCCTGCCGGAGGTTGCCGTGATGATAGCCGCGTTTAGGCATTCCACAGATCCGGTCCGCCGCAGATGCCCGCGTCAATCACGCCAAGCGCCTCGTGGTCTTTGTTGGCATAGTCGATGCGGCTCAGGACACTGCGGATGGCCGCGAGGCGGGCGCGGCGTTTGTCGTCGGAGCGGACAATGGTCCAGGGCGCATGGGGGGTATGGCTGCGGCTGAGCGTGTCGCCAATCGCGGCTGTGTATTCGTCCCAAAGGGACAGCCCCTTGACGTCAATGGAACTCAGCTTCCATTGCTTCAGCGGGTCGCGCTCGCGGGCAAGAAACCGGCGCAGCTGCTCTGCGCGACCCACATTCAGCCAGATCTTGAACAGCTGGATGCCATCCTCTGTCAGCGCCTCTTCAAAGCCGCCAACCTGATGAAAGAAATGTTCTTTCTGGGCCTCGGTGCAAAAGCCGAAAACAGGCTCGACCACACCGCGATTGTACCAGCTGCGATCAAAGAACGTCAGCTCTCCGGCCGAGGGGAGATGGGCGATATAGCGCTGGAAATACCATTGGCTGCGCTCTTGCTCTGTGGGTTTGGACAGGGCCACGATCCGGGCGCCACGCGGGTTCAGGTTTTCGCGAAACCGCTTGATCGTGCCCCCTTTGCCAGCCGCGTCGCGCCCCTCAAACAGGATCGCAATCCGCGCACCGCTGTCGCGCACCCAGGACTGGAGCTTTACCAATTCGATCTGCAGCGCCTGCATCTGTTTTTCATACGCCTTGCGCCCCATCCGCTCGTCATAGGGATAGCTGGGGTCCAGAACGTCGTCCTTGTCGGCGGCGCCAATCGCGTCACGGATGTCCTGTGGCGCATCTTCTTCGTAAAAGCGGCTGATGGCACCGTCAAAGGGCAGGGGCATATGAAATTCCTTCTGTCTTCTAACCCTTATATGGGGCTTTGGCGCGAAATGTGAATCGTTTTAACGAAGACGTGCCTGCGCTGCTGCCCGTTCTGCGGCGCGGTCGACCGCGGCAACGACGGCCTCGGTCGCGACCTGATGGGGCATATGGCCAATCCCATCCAGCACCGTGAGGTTGACCGCCTGCGCATCGCGTTTCAATTGCCGGGCGTGCAGATCAAGGCTGACAGTTGTGTCTGCGCTGCCGTGGACGGCCTCGATCGGGAGGCGGAGCGCAGGGTAACGGGGGGCCATTGCGGTGATTTCTGCCAGCAGGTTTGCCCGTTGCAGCGCATTGGCCCGCATGGCAGAGCGGCGCAAGGTGAGCCCCGGGCCAAAGTGGTCGAAATAACCCTCTGGAACCGGCTGGGGTTCAAACACTTCGGTCAGGGTGTCGCGGATGGTCTGGCGCGGCACAAAGGCCGTCAGCAGGGGTACCACCAGCGCCTGACCCAAAGGCGACGATGTGATCTTGTAAAACCGGCTGAGGGGCGTGGGCCAGGGGTGGGATACCCCCCCGACAGTCACCAGCGCAGAGAGAGAGCCAGGCGCATCCAGCGCCCAGGCAAGCGCAACCCCGCCACCATAGCTCTGGCCCAGAACGATTGGCGCCCGCACGTCGAGTTGGGCAACGGCACCGCGGATCAGTCGGGCCTGTTCGGCCAGGCTCGCGCCGGTGTGGTCGGCCCGGCTGCTGTAGCCCAGGCCGGGCCGGTCAACGATCACGATGCGGTAGCGATCGCGCAGCGCCGGGGCGAGCCGGAAGCTCATATCGCGAATATGGCCGCTGGCGCCGTGGATCAGCACCAGGTCCGGGGCAGGGGCGTCAGACGACCATCCGGCAGGCTGGCCCAAGTCCAGAACATGGACCTGCTCGCCCGTGACCTCCAGAAACTGGCCTTGCGGCGGATAGTTTGCCACCGCCACCGCCTCGCGCACCGATGCCCGCCACAATGTGACGCCCGCACCCAGCGCGAGGACAAGTGATGTCGCCAGCACGGCCTTAGCGGCCGATCTCTGCCAGATCGAAGGGGGTCGACTGGTAGATGTCATTGATCCAGTTGCCATAAAGAAGATGGGCATGGCTGCGCCATCTGTTCTGGGGTTTGCGGCTCGGGTCGTCGTCAGGGTAGTAGTTGATCGGAACATTGATCGGCGTGCCGCTTTCGACATCGCGATCATATTCCTGTTTCAACGTATCACTGTCGTATTCGAAGTGATTGAAAATATAGAGCGCACGATGACCCGGATCCTGCACCAGACAGGGGCCGACTTCGGGGCTGCCGAGAAGGGTGGTCAGACCGGGGCGCGCATCAATTTCATCCTGACGGATTTCGGTCCAGCGCGAAACGGGGATCACACAATCATCAGAGAACCCGCGCAGATAGGGGGATGCGGGGTCCATGTTCTGGTGACGGAAACAGCCGAATGCCTTGTGATCCAGCATGTGTTTTTTCACGCCGTGGAAGTAGTTGATCATCGCCATCCCACCCCAGCAGACGCCAAAGGTGGAGTGGACATTGGTCTGGGTCCAGTCAAAGACCTCGCGCAGTTCGTCCCAATAGGTCACATCGTCAAACGGCAGGTGCTCAATCGGGGCGCCGGTGATGATGAGCCCGTCAAATCGCTCGTCCTTGATCTCCTGAAACGGGCGATAGAACTCTGCCATATGCTCGGCGGCAGTATTGCGGGTCTGATGTTCTGTCATGCGGATCAGTGACAGTTCGATCTGCAGCGGCGTTGCACCGATCAGGCGGGCAAACTGGTTTTCCGTCTGAATTTTCTTGGGCATCAGGTTCAGCAACCCGATGCGCAGGGGGCGGATGTCCTGACGTGCCGCCTGATCCGGCGACATGACCATCACGCCTTCGTTCGTGAGAACGTCATAGGCGGGCAGGTCAGCGGGGATCTTGATCGGCATGTCTTATCCTTTTTTGTCGTATGGCGGCCTCGTTCTGAGGTCCGGGATGGTGAGATCTAGAAGGCCTGTGCCCGAAGCTCAAGGGCGTTGGCGATCACGTCTGTGAAATCAGCCTCACTTCGAACCGAGGCAATCTGGTCGGCGGTGACCGTAACCCCCCAGTTTTTCGCCATCGCCTCATAGCGGGGCTGGCGGTGTGCCAGGGCCTGGGCATAGGTCCAGCGGATAAAGGTGTCGGGGTCGACCTGTTCCTCGGATAGGGCGTTTTCCTTTAGATACTCTTGCCAGACCCGCGCGAGGAAGGCCGGCTGATAGGCCATCGGCTTGGGCGCTCTGTCAAAGCGGCGGATCAATTCCTGGGTGTGGGCCTCGTCCCCTTTGATCCAGACCATCAGCGTCTGCTGCGACAGCTGCGTCAGCAGCGGATCGCTTGGATCGTCGGCCTCAACCCATTCGCAGATGCTGCCGCCGGTGTCACAGATGAAGTTGGGATAATCGTAAAGCCGTTCGGCCCGGTCGATGAAATAGCCGGTGTCGCGCAGCGCATTCAGCTCGGCGGTGCGGAACTGGTCCTGACGGCGGGTATACTCCGCCATCGGCAGCCCGCCTTTGTCCGGGTTGCCGGGTTTGCCAAGATAAGAGGCAACGGGGGTCAGATTTTCGAAGCTGATGTTTGAGCCGATATAGATGGAATCCGACAGCAGCAGATCGCGCAAAAACGGGACTTTCATCGCCTCTGCCTTGGCATTGTCGGCGATGTATTCGCCCATGTAGCGGGTGCCGATGCGGTAATCGATCGAATAGTGAAACCAGCTCCCCGCACCCCGCAGGATGTTGGAGATATATGTTTTGCCCAGACCGGACATGCCAAAGAACAAAACCCGTTTCTGGGGCGCGTTGCGCCACTCTTCGGCAGAGGAATAAAGCATCTGAAATCCGGTCCCTTTTGGTTCTTTGCCTTGCTACTGACCAATGTCGCGTGGGTCAATCGCGACCAGATGTCCCGCGTTCGCCTGCCCAAGCTGCGGACAAATGAAAACCCCCGCATCACCGGGATGCAGGGGCTGTCTGGACACCGCGCTGGGGCGCGGCCTGTCACGGGATCAGAAGCTGTAGCCGACTTTCACGCCAAAGCTGACCGCGTCATTGTCGCTGAAGTCTGCAACGCCAACGCCACCGGGCGCTGCGATTGCGTCACCCAGACGGGTGTAGCGGATGCCCGCAGAGATCTTCATCTTGTCCTGAGTGTACTGAACGCCCAGGCGGATCGCCTCGTAGCCGTGGGTCGGCGCGAGAGGGGACACCAGGTTGTCGCCGTCCACATCAGCGTAGATCACCGCGATAGAGGCAGACCAGTTCTCGTTGAACTTGCGGCCAACACCCAATGTGTAGGTGACGGAATCGTCAAGATCGATCAGATCGATGGAGCGGCTCGCTTGGGTGCTGAGGCCCGGCACGACGAGATCGGTGACGCTGTGCTCGGCCCAGCGAATGCCACCAAACAGCAGCGTGTCTTCGGCGATCCCGGTCTGCAGGTCCAGATTGACGGACTGCGGCGTCTTGGTCTTGGTCGAGGTTCCAACCGATGCGCCGGTTGCAAAGGTTTCGGTCAGGCTGAAATCATGTTCGATTTCAGAGGAGTAGGTCAGAGCAGCGCGCAGCGCGATCTCGGGGATTTCATAAGCAACGCCTGCGACCCAGCCAAAGGCTCCGTCTTTGTTGACCCGCACGTTGTACTGGCTACCGATCGAGCTGTAGGCGCCACCTGCGAGGTTGATCGCACCGTCGATTTCCTGATAGCGGATCCCGCCGTGAACGCTGAAGTTCTCGTTGAATTTGTAGCGCAGCAGAGCCGTGAGCGAGTTGGAATCTGCAACCGCCGTGGTGCCGCCCAGCAGCGCAGAGCTGCCAACGGGGTAGTTCACGTCAACACCCCAGGGCTGGTCGAAGATCAGCGCAAAGGACAGCTGCTCGTTCAGGTCACGTTTGTAGCCTGCGCCAAACATGTTGAAACGGTCGCCAACATCACCGGTCGCAGAGCGGAACGGGTTGAGCGTGGTGCCCGCGGTGCTGGTGGCGCGGTCATTGCCCGAAAGGTCCACGGATGTGGTCGCGACGGAAAACTCCGCGTAGTTGCCCTCTTCAAAGATGATGCCGATGGGCTGGCCGGTGCGGTCCAGGCCGCTCGCCATGGCCGTCCCGGCGGAAACCAGCGCAAGAGCCGCTGATGTTGCAAGATAGCGTTTCATTGTTCCTCCCTGTCCAGGCCATATCTGCCTGGTTGTAACTAGCTTGGGACGCTAGCAAGGGCGTTTTTTTCGGTCAACGTTGACGCAGAGGCAATTAGCGGCAGGGTGCAAACCGCTCTGTCAGTGTGATTTTTTGGCGCCATTTGCACCCGACAACCGGCCGGCTGCATCGAGAATATTGATGTAGTTCGCAGCAAAAATCACGCAGGCACCAAGCAGGATCCACAGGTCAAGTGCCTCACCATAAAGGATCATTCCAAGGATCGCGATTGTTGGCAGGCGCGCAAAATCCACCGGAACAACAACCGTCGCAGGCGCAACAGACAGCGCGTTGGTCATGCAGAAATGTGCCGCCAGACCCGCACAGCCGATCACCAGCAGCCAAGGCGACGTTGCGGCATCAGGCACAGCAATGTCACCGTCCCAGCCTGCCATTGCCACCCCCATCACCAGTTGCATCAGCGTCAGCCACAGCAGGATAGAGGCAATCCCTTCATGGCGGGTCAGCCGCTTGGTAAAGATGATGGTCAGCGCAAAGAAGATTGCCGAACCCGCAGCGGTCACGATCCCTGCATTCAGGGTTTCCGGGCTGGGGCGGGCCACAATCAGGATCCCGATGAAGCCAAGGGTCGCTGCCAGCACTTTCGGGCGGGTCATCCGCTCGCCCAGCAGAAGCGGAGACAGGATCAGCACCCAGAGGGGAGAGGTGAACTCCAGCGCAAAAACCTGCGCCAGCGGGATCAGCGTCACCGCAAAAAACCAGAGGTTCTGGCCAGTGAAATGAGCAGCATTGCGGATCAGATGCAGCCCCAGCCTGTCCCGGCGCACCTTGTGCCAGGATTGGCTGATCGTAAGGATCGCCACGACGATGACCAGCCCCACCAGACTGCGGTAGGTCATGATCTCAAACGTATCAAGCGTCAGCCCCGCCTCACGCCCTGCAATGGCCATAGACGAAAACGACACAATCGCCCCCACCATCCAAAGCGCGGCCTTGCCAATCTGCGCGTCCTGCTCTGCCATTGTGCCCCCGATCTCCTTTTAGCAGGAGAAAGGGGTAAAACCGATGTTGGGTCAATAGTTGCTGTCAGAAATGGGTGGCTATGGCGTCTCTCGTGACGGTCTATGTGTGTCTACACGCAGCGATCAGGCAGAGGGCGTCCGTTTATTCGATCACGGCATATGACACATAACTATCGAAACTGAAACGCTTTATCCGGATATTTTTTAGCCCGAGCACTTCATCCACCGCGCGAGTCTCACCTGGAAACATCTTTGCGTTCAGTTCATCAAAAACAATGACCGCACCTTTAGGCATTCGCGGAACAAAGGTTTCCAGTAGTACTTTGGTTGGCTCGTAAAGATCGACATCCAGATAAAGCAGACTCACAACCAAATGTGGGTTATCTTCAAGGTAGGCTGGCGCAGTCTCTGCAATGTCACCCTGAACCAACTCAACTTTCGGTATGTGATTTAGCGGGCGATTTAGATCGTAGGTGCGGACCGCCTCGTTCACCCGGTCTAGTGGAGAGCCTTTGAGCTCGCCAACTTTGGTCAATGTGCCGTCGTTGCCACGCAAATCTTTGGCATCTACCGATGGAAATCCACCGAATGTATCAAAGCCGATTACCTTGCGGGTGTGGTTGGCTGGTTCCAGGATCGATGATAATTTTGCCCAAGCCATCGTCCCACCTCCGTGAAGTACCCCGCCCTCGACAATGGAGCCATTCACGTGAAGAACTTTCTGAAAAAGTTCATATTTTGTCAGGAACTTCGCAATGGACTGCCTTGAGGCGTATTTGGGAAATGCATCAAGGCGGTCAACAACGCTGTCGGTGTCCGAGAGAAATAGTTTCTCCATAGCTGCAAATTGGTTCAAGTCGCCTGCTGATTGGTTGCGAGGTTCCCGGCTATGTTTCACCATGGTTTCAGACATTTATTGTTCCTTTCATCAACTTCGAATGCGATCCGGCGTTCGAGGATGAGTAACGTAGTTGAATTGAGTAGCGGATCTGATCTGAAATGTTCAAGTTTGATGAGTGGACCAGATATGAGCTGAAAAACAAGGCACCGCCGCGTTCCATTTCGACAATACTTATTAGCTGATCAAAGATCCCCGTCGGTAGTGATTTCTTGCCGACTTTATAGGTATGGGGGATGGGGCCTGTTTTATGGCTGGACGTCATGACCGAGAGCGCACCGGTATGTGCATACGTATCTTGCAACGGTATCCAGACCGTTAGCTCTTTTTTGTTTCCTTGTACGTAGAAGTCATCCTGATGCCAGAAAGCGAGCTCTTTGTTCTCAAAGGGAACGTCAATTCTAAGTGGAACCTTTCGGTACAACACAGGGGCGTCAAGGAAATCCTTAACCACTGCTGTGATCTTAGGATTGCGCCCGAGGTCAAGGATGGCCGGGTGGTCTCTGATCGAGTCGTAAACCAAGGTGACAACCTCTGGTTTACGAATTGCAAATTCAACCCAGGCGCGATCCTGAATGGACTTCGCTTGGGGCAAATGCTCCCGAATTTTGTCCAGGATAAGTGTATCAATTGCCGATAAATCTTCAGGCGCAAGAAGACCCTTTGAAAGATGCCAGCCGTGGCGGTCATAATCCGTGTCGTTCACTCAATTAACCTTCCAGCTACACTGCTCCGCTTCGCACGACGCCGGAGACCCCAACGGCCTGAGTGGCCAAGATCCAAAGCGACTGCTCCGATTTTCTCCGAAGGTCGTAACTATTTTACTAATATCGAAGTGAATTTCATTCCACCGGCCCCGATAGGACCACCGGGGCTCCAAAGAAAAACCCCGGCCGCGGGGGCCGGGGTTTTATAGGATCAGATCATTCCCACTCGATGGTGCCGGGAGGCTTCGAGGTGATGTCGTAGGTGCAGCGGTTGATGCCTTTGACTTCGTTGATGATCCGGGTCGCGGTTTCGCCGAGGAACTCGTGGCTGAACGGGTAGTAGTCCGCGGTCATGCCATCAACCGAGGTCACCGCGCGCAGCGCACAGGCATAATCATAGGTGCGCCCGTCGCCCATCACGCCAACGGTGCGAACCGGCAGGATCGCCACAAACGCCTGCCAGATTTCGTCGTAAAGACCGTGCTTGCGGATCTGGTCGATGTAGATCGCATCCGCTTCGCGCAGGATCTCCAGCTTTTCGCGGGTGATCTCGCCGGGGCAGCGGATCGCCAGACCCGGTCCGGGGAAGGGGTGGCGGCCGATGAAGCTCTGCGGCAGGCCCAGTTCGCGGCCAAGCGCGCGGACCTCGTCCTTGAACAGCTCGCGCAGAGGTTCCACCAGCTTCAGACCCATCTTTTCCGGCAGGCCGCCCACGTTGTGGTGGGATTTGATGGTCACCGAAGGCCCGCCCGAGAAGGACACCGATTCAATCACATCGGGGTAAAGCGTGCCCTGCGCCAGGAACTCGGCACCCTCGATGGTGTCGGCGTGTTTCTGGAACACGTCGATGAACAGCTTGCCGATGATCTTGCGCTTGGTTTCCGGGTCCGACTGGCCATCCAGTTCACCCAGGAACAGGTCGCTTTCATCCGCGTGGATCAGCTGGATGTTGTAGTTGTCACGGAACATCGTGACGACCTCTTCGGCCTCGTTTTTGCGCAGAAGGCCGTGGTCGACGAACACACAGGTCAGCTGATCGCCAATCGCCTCGTGGATCAGGATCGCTGCAACCGAGCTGTCAACGCCGCCGGAGAGGCCGCAGATGACTTTCTTGTCGCCAACCTGATCGCGGATCGCCTGGATCGCCTGCTCGCGGTAGGCGCCCATCGTCCAATCGCCGGTGAAACCCGCGATTTTGACAAAGTTCTCATAGAGTTTCGCACCATTCGGGGTGTGATGCACTTCCGGGTGGAACTGAACTGCGTAGAAATTGCGCGACACATCCGCGGTGATCGCAAAAGGCGCGTTGGGGGAGGTGCCATAGACCTCAAAGCCGGGTGCGATTTCGCTGACGTGGTCGCCATGAGACATCCAGACCTGTTCGCGGTCGCTGTCATCTGCAAACCAGCCATCCAAAAGGGGCAGGCTGTCGACCGTGGGGGTGACATAGGCACGACCAAATTCAGCGGTGCCATGACCCGACAGCACTTTGCCGCCAAGCTGGTGCATCATCACCTGCTGGCCATAGCAGATCCCGAGGATCGGCACACCCAGATCAAAAATCTCCTGTGGCGCACGGGGGCTGCCCTCGCGGGTCACGCTGTCCGGGCCACCAGAAAAGATCACGGCCTTGGGCGCCATCTCGCGCACAAAGTCCATCGTGACATTCTGATAGGGGTGGATTTCGCAATAGACGTTCAGCTCGCGCAGGCGGCGCGCAATCAGCTGCGTGACCTGGCTGCCAAAGTCGATGATGAGAAGGCGGTCGTGGGATGTCTCTGTCATGCACGCGCCATAGGGCAGCGGCGCGGATTTCGCAAGGTATTTTCGCGGCTGCGCGCCAGGATCGCGGATCAATTCGACCGACCGCAGCACAGAACAGCAAGGGGGCCATGTTTTGCGGCGCGATCCTGCGCGAACCTGTCGGAAATTGTGGGAAACCTGACCGAAATGTCGCTTTTCAACGCCAGAGGACGTAAATCTGCGGCGCTTGTTTTGCGTGGCGGGATAATCACCGATGCAACGAAATGCCTGTGGTGAGGAAAAACCATGACAGATGCAGCTTCTGCAGCCCCCCGTCGTCGTGCCCGTGGAGGCGGTGGTGCCGCGCGCCGCGCTGAGCGCACTGGCGTCAAGATCGAGACCGCAAAGTACATCGAGCGCAACATCCCGAACTTTGAAGTTCTGAGCGAGGAAGCGCTGCAGGTCATCGAGACCAACGCAGATATCATTCTGGAAGAAGTCGGCGTCAACTTTGTTGATAACCCGGCCGCATTGGAGCGCTGGCGCGCAGCAGGTGCAACAGTTGAAGGCGAGCGCGTGCGCATCCCGCGTGGCCTGGCCCGCGAACTGTGCAAAACCGCCCCTTCCGAGTTCACCCAGTACGCCCGCAACCCCGAAAAATCGGTTGTGGTTGGCGGCAAGAACATGGTGCTGGCGCCTGTCTACGGCCCTCCGTTCGTGCGCGATGCCAAAGGCGGCCGCCGTTACGCGACGCTGGATGATTTCCAGAAGTTCGTGAAACTCGGCTATATGTCGAAGTGGCTGCACCACTCTGGTGGTACCGTTTGCGAGCCGACCGATGTGCCGGTGAACAAGCGTCACCTCGACATGCTGATGGCCCATATGACCCTGAGCGACAAGCCGTTCATGGGCTCTGTGACCGACCCAAGCCGCGCCAAGGATTCCGTCGAGATGTGCGAAATCCTGTTCGGCAAGGAATTCGTGCGCGACAACACGGTGATGACCTCGCTCATCAACATCAACTCGCCGATGACTTTTGACGATGTGATGATGGGCGCTCTGGAAGTCTATGCCGAGCACAATCAGGCCTGCATCATCTCGCCCTTCATCGTGGGCGGTGCAATGGCGCCGGTGTCGATTGCCGGCACCCTGACACAGGTTCTGGCCGAAGTTCTGGCCGGTGTGGCCTATAGCCAGCTGGTGCGTCCGGGTGCGCCGGTGATCTTTGGCGCGATGGTGACATCGATCGACATGAACTCTGGTGCGCCGACCTTTGGCACGCCCGAAACCTCGCATATCACCTATGGCGCAGGTCAGCTGGCACGTCGCATGAACCTGCCGTATCGTTCGGCCGGGTCTTTCTGTGGCTCCAAACTGCCGGATGCGCAGGCCGCCTATGAGACCGCGAACTCGCTGAACATGGGTCTTCTGTCCGGTGTGAACTTCCAGCTGCACTCCTGTGGTTGGCTCGAAGGTGGTCTGGTGGCCGACTTTGAAAAGTTCGTCATGGACGCCGATCAGCTGGGTGTGCTTCACGGGCTCGCCAAGGGCGTCGAGATCGACGAAAACGCGCAAGCGATGGACGCGATCCGCGAAGTGGGCCCCGGCGGTCACTATCTCGGCTGTGCCCACACTCAGGCGAACTTCAAGGATGCCTTCTGGAAGACAGAGCTTCTGGACTACAAGCCGTTTGAGACCTGGGAAGAAGAAGGCGCGCGCGACACCATCGCCCTGGCGAGCAACCGTGTTGAAACGCTGCTGAACGCCTATCAGGCGCCGGCCATCGATCCTGAGATCCTGGCCAAGCTCGAAGCCTATGTGGCCGAGAAGAAGGCCTCCATGCCGGACGCCTTTATTTAAGGCACGACAGCGCTGGCCGGATGTCTCCGGCTGGTGCGCCCTTGCAAACATGCGGCGGTCCTTTGGGCCGCCGTTTTTGTTTTTCCGTGGCGGGATTTCCTGTTCGCAAGTCAGGGAAAATCTGGCCACATCAGTCGCTTTGCGCATCAGCCGTCCCGATTTTGCGGAGATTTTCAGCCTCTCCCACCAGGGCGATCAGCACGCCGATATGGGAGCGGGCCGAATAGGCCGGATCCTTGCCGCTGCGCAGGTGATCGCATTGGCGTTCCAAATCCAGCAGCAGCACGGCCGCCGCTGCTGGGCGAGGTAGCGGATTTGCCCCCAAAATAGGGCCAAGATGGCGATCGCGGTGATAGTGGCAAAGCCCTGCTTTGGCCGCCTGGACCAGCAGGCGGGGGCGTGACAGCTGGCTCAATTGGGTCAGAACATCTTGCATCTTCCTCTCCTCTCTCAGGCTGAATTTGGCCGATCTTACCACAACCAAAGCGGGTGTTGCGGCGGTGGCCCGTTTGGCGAACGCACTGTTGAATATTGATTGAGACAAATTTGAAAATAATGATGACCTACCTGGGACTGTTGTTTGAAATCAGGTCAGTAGGTGAAAGGAGGGTGGTGGATAAACGCAGGAGACCGCTGGGAGGATGGTCCCGTCTGTTCAAAAGTGGGGTGAGAAAATGCAAACTATGGATGTGTCGAATCTGCCAGAGTGGGTGCCCGACGAGGCGACCCGCTATCTTGAACACACGCTTGCGGGCCGCTCTATCCGGCTGCTGGCCAAACAGGCGGGTTGCCACCCGTCGACAATCCTCCGTCAGGTGCGGCGCATTGAACGGCGACGCGAAGATCCGCTGGTGGACGGTGCGCTCAGCAATCTTGCTGCCCAGCACTATGGGTCAGAGACCCCGGCAGCAGAGCTGACCGGGCCACATCCCCTGTCGGCGCGGGCGCTGGCCTTTGGGGCCGCGCTTGGAAGCGAGGAGGCGTTTGAGCTGGAAGTGGTGGAAACACTGACCTGTCTCAGCCCCAAGGGCGCGGTGCTGGCGGTTGCGGATGGCATGGACAAGGCCGTGGTCGTGCGTGACATGGCGGCGATCACCGAACAGGGAGGCGAAGCGCGCTTGGTGGTGGAGCGGACCCTGGCCGAGGCGCTGGCTCTGCGAAACTGGATCGCCTGCCCATGCCGCGGCCGGATCAGCCGCTACCGGATCACGCAGGAGGGACGCAATGCGCTGAGCCGGATAGTGGCTGGCTGCGAAAACCGGGCGCGCGCGCAACGCGACAGTGCCGTCAATGCCAGCCGCGCCGCAGCCCGCCTGCGCAAACGTCGCCGCCGGGTGCGCTATGGCTTGGCGGAAACCCCGCTGCACATGCTGGCCCGCCGCCTTGATGAAAAGGGCGCCCCCTTTCTGACACCGGATCTGGTCCGCGCGGGAGAGCGGTTTCGCGAGGATTTCGAACTGGCCGAGGTCGCCGAACATCTGGGTGAGCGTGCGAGTGCGCCCATCGGGATCGGTCACAACCGGCGCGGACCGGGGCAGGCGGCGGTTGCAGCAAAGGAGCGGGCCGCACAGGCGATGTCAGCGCTTGGGGAGGGGCTGAGTGACATCGTGGTGCGCTGCTGTTGCCAATTGGAGGGGCTGGAGGCGGCAGAACGGCAACTGGGCTGGTCTGCGCGCTCGGGCAAGGTCGTGTTGCGGATCGCTTTGCAGCAGCTAAGGCTGCACTACGACAGGCAGCAAACCCCGGATGAGCTGATCGGCTGATAATTCAGGGTTGTTGGTGGGGTTGTTTGTGATAACTCACGCCTATGAACTTTACGCTTCGTCAGCTCAGCTATTTCAAGTCCCTCAGCCAGCACCGCAATTTCGGGCGTGCGGCTGAGGCATCACATGTGTCGCAACCTGCCTTGTCCGTGCAAATCCGAAGTCTGGAAGAGGCGATGGGGGGTGCGCTTGTGGAACGCAGGGCGCGGGATGTGATCCTGACGCCTCTTGGCCGACAGGTTCTGGAGATGGCCGATACCGTGCTGGACGCGGCCCGCAGTCTGGACCGCCTGGCGCGTGATCAGGGGGTGGGGCAGCGCAGCCTTGCGCTGGGGGTGATCCCGACGCTGGCACCCTATCTGCTGCCCGGAACGCTTGCCAATCTGCGGGCGCGCGATGTGCAGCTGACGGTGCAGGTGCGCGAAGCACGCACAGAACGGTTGCTGTCGCTGTTGCAGGCGGGAGAGTTGGACGCCGCGATCCTTGCGCTGCCCAGTGGCGCGGCAGACCTGGTGGAGGTGGAGCTGTTCACCGACCGCTTCCTGCTGGCCGGTTCTGCCGGGCGGTTGGCGCAGATGGAGGCAGGCAAGGCCCAGCTGCGGCCCAGTGATCTGCGCACCGAACAGCTGATGCTGCTGGAGGATGGTCATTGTTTGACCGATCAGGCACTGGAGGTCTGCGGGATGCAGCGTGCGGCGCCGGGCATCAACATGGGGGCAGGGTCGCTGGGGACGTTGTCTCGACTGGTGGCTGCAGGCTTTGGTCTGACGCTGATGCCAGAACTGGCTGTGCGGGCCGAATGCGAGGCCGCCCAAGGGCTTGCGGTTCAACGGTTTCCAAATCCGGAACCGTTTCGCCGGATCGGACTGGTGCGCCGCCGCTCAAGCAGTGGCGGCGAGTGGTTTGATCAGCTGGCAGATGTGGTGCGGGATGTGGGGGAAGCCATCGTACAGGACAGCCGCAAAGTGGCAAGCTGACAGGGCAAGGCTGGCAGGGCAAAGCTGGCAGGGCCAATCCGACAGGGCCAAGCTGATGGGGCCATGCGGATGGGGCAGGCAATGAAAAACGGGCGCTGATCGCACAGCGCCCGTCTTCCGTAATGATTGCAGGCCGTCTGGCCCGAGAAACGCTTAGGCTGCGACTTCTGCCTTGGCTTCTTTCAGGTGCTTCAGCACGTTTTCCGGGGAGGACACGCCATAGGGGTCTTCGCCGTGGTTGTCGCACAGGCCCGGCTCTTCGAACCATGCTTCGACAACGCCGTCGTTGACGATGGCAGCATAGCGCCAGGAGCGGTTGCCAAAGCCCAGGTTGTCCTTGGCGACCAGCATGCCGATGCGGCGGGTGAACTCACCAGAGCCATCCGGGATCACCTGCACGTTTTCGAGGTTCTGTGCACGCGCCCAGGCGTTCATCACAAAGCTGTCGTTGACGGACATGCAGTAAACCGCGTCGATGCCTTCTGCGGTGAAATCGCCATAGCCTTTTTCAAAGCCGGGCAGCTGGTAGGTGGAGCAGGTCGGGGTGAAAGCGCCCGGCAGCGAGAACAGAACCACGCGTTTGCCAGCAAAATAATCGGCAGTGGTCTTGTCTTCCCAGCGGAACGGGTTGTCGCCGCCGATGGACTCGTCACGTACACGGGTGCGGAAGGTAACGTCGGGCAGTTTTACGCCAGCTTTCATCATCAAGCTCCTTCAAATCAGATGGGTTTGGCCCGGACTTATAATAGTTCTAAATCGCCCGCAACGGGATAATCGCCGCATCTGCACGGTATTGCGGATTGCGGCTATCCTTATGTTGCAGTTTGTAAATTCCCCAGGATGTGATGCCGTTTTTCTGCGCGCGCGTGACGCAGCTTGGGCGCGTATTTTGCAATGCGGCAATAGCGGGCGGCTATGCGACTCGTCTCGTATTTTGTCGCACCTGTTGCCCCAAGCGCGCGCCAAAACCGCCAGGCCCTGCGCAGATCTGTGGGCTGGACTGCGACGCAAGGCAGCAATGCAGGTCATGCACGGCTGCTATGCGGAAAGGTTTTGCAAACAGAAACAGGAGGTTACAGGCACTGCGCCGGGCGGTTAGTTTTGTGAAACCTTGTGCACAAGACTGGTCGTGTCAACAACGAGCGTCTATGTTACCAATCAGCCAAGAAAACATGCCGCAAGGGAACATCCCGTGAGAGACCTAAAAATCCCCGAGCAACGCCACCCGGAAAAGGCCCATCGCCCTGACAATGCTCAGCCGAAAAAGCCAAGCTGGATCCGCGTCAAGGCGCCAGGGGGCAAAGGCTATGCTGAAACGCATAAGATCATGCGCGAAAATAACCTCGTCACCGTCTGTGAAGAGGCAGGTTGCCCCAACGTTGGTGAATGTTGGAGCCAGGGCCACGCAACCATGATGATCATGGGCGAGATTTGTACCCGCGGGTGCACCTTCTGCAACATTGCGACCGGTCGTCCCGACACGCTGGACGCATTTGAACCGGGTCGTGTGGCCCATGCGGTGCAGAAACTGGGGTTGAACCATGTCGTCATCACCTCGGTCGACCGTGACGATCTTGAAGATGGCGGTGCTGACCATTTCGCACAGACCATCCGGGCCGTGCGTCACCGCAGCCCCTCAACCACAATCGAGATCCTGACACCCGATTTCCTGAAATGCGCGCCTGAGGTGCTGGAAACCGTGGTCGAGGCAAAGCCCGATGTGTTCAACCACAACTTGGAAACCGTGCCGGGGCTATACCCCGGGGTGCGTCCCGGTGCGCGCTATTTCCACTCTCTTCGTCTGTTGCAGCGGGTCAAGGAACTGGATCCGTCGATCTTTACCAAATCGGGCATCATGGTTGGCCTTGGCGAAAATGCGCAGGAGGTGAAGCAGGTGATGGATGACATGCGCGCGGCGGATGTCGATTTCCTGACCATTGGTCAGTACCTGCAGCCGACACCGAAACACCACGCAGTGGATCGGTTCGTGACGCCGGAGGAGTTCGCGGCCTATGAAAAAGCCGCCTATGGCAAGGGCTTCATCATGGTTTCGGCGACGCCGCTCACACGCTCGTCCTACCATGCGGGCGATGATTTTGCCCGCCTGCGCGAGGCCCGCAACAACAAGCTCGGCCTGGCATGACGCCGGACCGTCTGGCGCAGCTGACCGGGCTGCGCCATGCTCTGCACCAGATCCCGGAGGTGTCGGGGGCAGAGGCAAAGACCGCCGCCTATATCACCACCTATCTGCGCGCGTATGCGCCTGATCGCCTGCTGACCGGGCTTGGCGGTCATGGGGTGGCTGCGGTTTATGATGGCGCGGCAGACGGGCCGACGGTCATGATCCGGTGCGAGCTGGATGGCCTGCCGATCGAGGAGCTGTCCGATCAGCCTTATCGGTCGACCCATGCAGGGCGTGGGCATCTGTGCGGGCATGATGGCCATATGACCATGGTTGCCGCCTTGGCAGAGGATCTGGCGGCAAAACGTCCAGCGCGGGGTCGTGTTGTGCTGATGTTCCAGCCGGCCGAAGAAACCGGCAAGGGCGCCCCTGCGGTTGTCGCGGATCCGGCCTTTGGCGAGATTGCACCGGACTATGCGTTTTCCCTTCATAATCTGCCGGGCCTGGCAGTTGGCCAGATTGCCCTGTGCAGCGGGCCTGCCAATTGTGCATCGCGGGGGATGCGGATCCGGCTGAGCGGTCGCACCTCTCATGCTGCTGCACCTCAGGACGGCCTGTCTCCCGCCGGTGCGATGGCGCAGCTGTTGCCGGGGCTGGTGGCGCTTGGCGGTGGGACGGACTTTGGAGCTGACTACGCGCTTGTGACGCTGACCCACGCGCGCCTGGGAGAGGCCACATTCGGGATTGCCCCCGGTGAGGGAGAGGTCTGGGCGACACTGCGAACGGTCAATGACACCCGCATGGCGCAGCTGATCGAAGAGGCCACGGCCCTGGTCGGCAAGGTCTGCGCAGAGCAGGGTCTTGGTCATGAGATCAGTTTTGATGATGTGTTTGAGGCCTGCACCAACAACCCTGAGGCCGTAGCCGTGTTGCAGAAAGCCTGCGAACGGGTCGGGCTGGGGGTCGCCATGCAGGATCGCCCGCAGCGCTGGTCCGAGGACTTTGGCCAGTTTGGCAAGGGGGCGAAGGCCGCGATGTTCTGGCTCGGCTCGGGCGAGGATCAGCCGCAATTGCACAACCCCGATTATGATTTCCCGGATGCGGCCATCCCTGTGGGGGCCGGCCTGTTCCGGGCGGTTGTGTCAGAGCTTCTAGACGGCTGATTTTTTGAAAATTCATTTTTAACAGGCCCTTGGCGGGGCCTGCTAATGTTCGCGGACGCGCGTGTCAGTTGGTCAGCGCATCAACCAGGGCGACGGCACCCACAATGGCGAGCGTGTCGCGCACCACCTCGTAGATGCGGTCATCCTTGCGCACGTAGCGATGGCCCGGCTCTGGCGGGGCGAGCCCCCAGCGGGCGTAGTCGTCGATGTAGACATAGTCACCGCTGATCCGCTCTGTCCCCTTGTGCCGCTTCTTATATTGCTTCTTGATCTGGCCGGGGGCGTGGTGTGCGGCGCTGTTGTTGTGGCCGGGCGCCCATTTCGGCGGTGCCGCGTTGACGGCGGTCGGGGCAAGGGCGGGCGTCAGTGTCAGGGCTGCCGCGGTTGCTGCGGCGGCAAAATGCTTCATGGACATTGCGGATCTCCTTGTGATCTCTGCGTTTGGACATCACATGGGGGTGTCTGCTGTGAATGGCAAATCGCCTGCGCTGCTTTGCGCTGATGAGGGGTGGTGGATCGGCGAGCGGTTGCCGGTTCCCGCGCGCAAGAAAAAAGGCGCGGACTGTGCGCGCCTTTCAACAATCAGCCGTGCCGGGGGTCTTTGACAGACCGCCACGGCGGCCGGTCTCAGCCTTCGTCGGTAAAGCGGACCTTGCCGATAAAGGGTAGGTTGCGGTTGCGTTGAGCGTAGTCGATTCCGTAACCCACCACAAATTCGTCAGGGATCTCAAAGCCGATCCAGTCGGAGCGGAAATCAACCTCGCGGCGCGACGGTTTGTCCAGCAATGCGATCGATTTCAGGCGCGCGGGCTGGCGGCTGCGCAAAAGCTGTGTGACGTGGTTCAGTGTGTGGCCGGTATCGACGATATCCTCGACGACCAACACGTCGCGCCCTTCAATTGCGCCGCGCAAGTCCTTGAGAATGCGCACTTCTCGACTGCTTTCCATCGCGTCACCGTAAGAGGACGCCTCAAGAAAGTCGACTTCGATCGGCAGATCCAACTCGCGCACGAGATCGGCGATAAAGACGAAACTGCCGCGCAAAAGACCAACAACAACCAGCTTGTCGGTGCCTTTGAATTCACGTTTGATTTCGGCGCTGAGCTCTTCGATCCGCGCTGCAATGGCTTTGGCTGAGATCATCACATCGATGACATATGGCCGCTGTGTCATGGGTGCCCCCTTGAAATTCCCGCGCGTTCATATGACATGACGCCCGACGATCATAGCAGGAAATTTGCCACAGATGCCTACCCATTCAGAAACCCGGCCAATGCCTTACACCGCGCAGCAGATGTATGATCTGGTTGCTGATGTGGCTGAGTACCCGAAGTTTCTGCCCTGGTGCGCTGCCGCCCGGATCCGCAGCCGGACCCCGCTGGCCGGTGGTGCGGGGGATGCGGAGGTTATGGAGGCGGATCTGGTTATCTCCTTCAAGGTGTTCCGCGAACGGTTCGGCAGCAGGGTGACGCTGTTTCCGGGCGAAAAGAAGATCGACACAGAATATCTGGATGGACCGTTTCGATACATGAAATCGAACTGGGCCTTTGCTGATCGCGAAGATGGCGGCTGTGATGTGTCGTTCTTTGTGGATTTTGAATTCAAGAACGCAGTGCTGCAGGGCATCATTGGTGTGGTGTTCAACGAGGCGATGCAGCGGATCGTGCGCGCCTTTGAGCGGCGCGCGGCCGAGCTTTACGGGTCATGATCTGCGTGCACTGAAATGTGCGTCGTAATCCGTTGATTCCATAAGGAAATGCAAAACGGGCCCGCAGTGCAGGCCCGTTTTTTGTTTTGTGATATTGTGATTTAGCTGGTCATGTCATAGGCGCGTTCACCGTGGACAGAGATATCCAGACCGTTTGTCTCTGTCTCCAGATCCACGCGCAGGGGTGTGATGGCAGCCACCAGTTTGACCAGCACCACGGTCACGACCGCCGTGAAGATCCCGACCACCGCAAGACCACCCAGCTGGGCAATCCAGGTGCCCTGACCGAAGACCGCGATCATGATGGTGCCGAAGATGCCGCCAACGCCATGCACCGCAAAGACATCAAGCGTATCGTCGATCTTCAGGAGGTTGCGGACCAGGTTCACAGCCTCCTGGCAGAGGATGCCTGCAACCGCGCCGATCACCAGCGCCTCAACCGGGCCAACAAAGCCGGAGGCCGGTGTGATAGAGGCAAGACCCGCAATGGTGCCGGTGACCAGGCCCACCATCGATGCCTTGCCGTATTTGATCTTTTCCCACAGCGCCCAGGTCAGAGAAGCGGTCGCCGCTGAGATATGGGTGACGGTCAGCGCCATTGCGGCCCCGCCATCTGCCGCCAGCTGCGAGCCACCGTTAAAGCCGAACCAGCCGACCCACAGCATGGCCGCGCCAATAAAGACGTAGCCGGGATTATGGGGTGGTGTGGTGCGGTTTTTGCGCGGGCCGAGGAAAACAGCGATGATCAACGCTGCAAGACCTGCGGTTTCATGGACCACGATACCCCCGGCAAAGTCGCGCACGCCGATTTCGCCAAAGATGCCGCCATCGGCCATCATGCCGCCGCCCCAGATCCAGTGCACGACAGGTGCGTAGCACAGCAGCATCCAGAGACCGGAGAACACCAGCACGAAGCCAAAGCCCACACGTTCGACATAGGCGCCGACGATCAGCGCGGGGGTGATGATCGCAAATGTCATCTGAAAGGCAAAGAACAGCACTTCGGGCAGGGTGCCAGACAGGCTGTCGGCGGTGACACCGGACAGGAACATCTTGTCCAGACCGCCCCAGAAGCCAGAGCTCCCGCCACCAAAGGCGATGGAGTAGCCGAAGGCGAGCCACAGAACGCTCATCAAACAGGCAATTGCGTAGCACTGCATAAAGACGCTGAGTACATTTCGGGCACGTACCAGCCCGCCATAAAACAGGGCGAGCCCCGGCAGTGTCATGAAGAGGACCAGGGCCGTGGCCACGATGATCCATGCTGTATCGGCTGCGTTCATCCGCTTTTCCTTCCGCGCGTCTCGCTTGGTTGATCGAACTGCGGACGTTCAAACCGGATGCAGGGCGTTGAAAAAAGCGGCAGCTGCGATTTGGGCGCCTGAAAAACGGGCTTTTGTTAAAATGCCCGGAAATTGGGCGCAAACCGGGTGCGGGTGCACAAAATGCAGTCCGGATTGGAATTGCGCCGATTGGGCTGTCGTTTGCGGCAGGTGTCGGGGCGCAAATGGTGACGGTTGCGGCTGTTGCGCCTTTGCGTCTTGCCGGTTGTGGTGGGGTCAGCCGGCGCGGGTGAGGGCCGAGAGGACCAGCGCCAGCGCGTGGTCACGGGTCGCTGCACGCACGCCAGCGCGGCCAAGCGCGCCAAACTCGACCGTCTCGACCAGAGTATCCTGTCCGCGTTGCGCAAGGCCAAAGCAGACCCGCCCCTCTGGCTTATGCTCTGATCCGCCGGGGCCTGCGATCCCGGTTACTGCGACTGCAAGGGTGGTGCCAGAACGGCTCAGCGCGCCTTCGGCCATCTGGACTGCGACCTCTTCGCTGACGGCGCCCACCGCCTCCAGCGTGGCGGAGGACACGCCCAGCATGTCCATCTTGGCCTGATTGGAATAGGTGACATATCCCCGGTCCACCACAGCGGAGGAGCCCGCAACATCGGTCAGTGCCGCTGAAATCATGCCGGCGGTACAGCTTTCGGCGGTGGCAATGGTGACGCCTTCTGTCTTGGCGCGCTCGATGATGTCGATGGCCAGCGGTGAGATCTCGGCGTCACGCATGCCTATTGCTCCTGTCAGAGGCCAAGGAGGCCGTGGAAAATACCGGCAAGCACTGCAACACCAATAGCGGCGAGGATGCCCGCGATAATGTCATCCATCATCACACCTGTCGCGCCTTTCTGGCGGTCGGCCCAGCCCACGGGGCCGGGTTTCCAGACATCAAACAGGCGGAACAGACCAAAGGCAGCGATCCAGCCGGGCCAAAGCGCCGTGATTGCGATGTCATGGGCCCAGGCGGGATAGGAAATCGCCCAAAGCGCGATGAATTGGCCTGCGACCTCGTCCAGGACAAATTCGGATGGATCCATGTTTTCGCGATTGCGGGTCATGGCTTCGGCCGCCCAGACCCCGACAACCATACAGATCACGGTGGCCAGAGCCAGAAGCAGAAAGCCACCGAGCTGATGCAGCGCATAGGCCATCGGCAAAGCGGCGAGCGATCCCCAGGTGCCGGGGGCAGGGCGCAGATACCCGACACCGCCGACAGTGCCGATCAGAAAGGCAAGGCGCGAGGTTTTCATGGTTTCACCACACAGGCGGTCGCGATGGCTGCGATGCCTTCTGAGCGACCGGTAAAGCCCAGCCGTTCTGATGTGGTTGCCTTGATCGACACCCGAGAGATATCGATCGACAGGATCTCTGCCACTGCGGCGCGCATGGCTGGGGCGTGAGGGGTGATTTTGGGAAACTCGCACACCAGAGTGCAGTCCACGTTGGAGATCTGATAGCCCTTGGAACGGGCAAGTTCGGCGGCGTGGCGCAGGAAGATATCGCTGGCTGCGCCTTTCCACTGCGGATCGCTGGGTGGAAAGTGGCGGCCAATGTCGCCCTCTGCCAGCGCACCATAGAGGGCGTCGGTGATGGCATGCAGTCCTACGTCCGCGTCCGAGTGACCCTGAAGGCCGCGATCATGGGCGACGGGCACCCCGCAGAGAATGACCTCATCCCCCGCTCCGAACCGGTGAACATCATAGCCATTGCCAAGCCTTACATCCATGTCGCCCCCTAAAATGCGTGCGGCCCGGTCAAAATCTTCCGGGCGGGTGATTTTCATATTGTCGGGGTCGCCCGGAATGATGGCGACGTCAAGCCCCGCAGCGCGCGCCACTTCAACGTCGTCGGCGGCATCACCCCCCGTTTCGGCGAGGGCCGCATGGGCAGAGATGATCGCATCCAGGCGGAACCCCTGTGGCGTCTGCGCGCCATATAGGCCGGTGCGATCTTCTGTGCCAGTCACCTTGGCCTCTGCACCGCGCCACAGCGCATCCGTGACAGGCAGAGCAGGCGCGGCGGCAAGACCGGTGTCAAGCGCCGCGGATACCGCGTGGATGACGCGGGAGGAGACACAGGGGCGCGCGGCGTCATGAATGAGCACCTTCTGGATCGGGCTGTCTTTCAGGGTAGCGAGACCGTTGGCCACGGATTGGGCGCGGGTCTGGCCCCCTTTCGCCAGGGTGATATCGGCAACAGAGCCGAATTCGGCCCAGAACTGGTCGTCATCAGGGGACAGAACCAGGACAATCTGGCGCACGCCAGCAGTGCGAAAGGCGGCCAATGTCCAGTCGATCACCCGCTTTCCGGCCAGCGGTCGCCATTGTTTCGGCACCCCACCCCCCGCACGCGTTCCGCGCCCGGCTGCAACGATCAGGGCGGCTGTGGTGTCCATTTGTTGGGCAAATCCGACAGTAGGGTCGACTGAAGCGGCAGGTTGTGTCGCGTCGGGAAGGGGCGTATCGGCAGGCATGGTCAGGCTCTTTCCGTTTTGGGAATTGTTTAGGAGGTGATGCAGACGGAGGCAATCACCCCCTGTAGACTGCCTAAAAATTAGGCAAATGCCACTTTATGTAGCCTTGCAGCCGGGGGCTTCATTGTCGCATAGCTGAGCCCTCCGCTAAATATCAACCATATGCACAAGGATTAGGCAGTTGTCCTTTACACTGGGTACCACCTCTCTCACGCCCCCGATTGCTCTGGCTCCGATGGCCGGAATCACGGATCGCCCGTTTCGCGATCTGGTGCGCGGCTTTGGCGTGGGGCTCATGGTGAGCGAAATGGTGGCAAGCCAGGAAATGGTGCAGGCCAAGCCGGGCGTGCGGGAACGGGCCGAACTGAGCGCAGATGTGGAAAACACAGCCGTGCAGCTGGCGGGTCGTGATGCCTATTGGATGGCAGAGGCGGCGCGCCAGGTAGAAGACCGTGGCGCCAAGGTCATCGATATAAACATGGGGTGTCCCGCAAAGAAGGTGACAAACGGCTATTCCGGCTCTGCCCTGCTCAAGACGCCAGATCATGCGCTGTCGCTTATCGAGGCGGTTGTCGGGGCGGTGTCTGTGCCCGTCACGCTAAAGACGCGGCTGGGGTGGGACGACAACAGTCTCAACGCCGCCGACGTGGCCCGCCGTGCGCAAAATGCGGGGGTGCAGATGGTCACGATCCACGGACGCACGCGGTGCCAGTTCTACAAGGGCTCTGCCGACTGGGGGGCTATCTCCGAGGTGAAGGCGGCATTGGATGTGCCGCTGTTGGCCAATGGCGATATCATCGACACCGCTACTGCCCGCGAGGCGCTGAAACGCTCTGGTGCTGATGGGGTGATGATTGGTCGTGGCGCGCAGGGCAAACCGTGGCTCCTGGCTCAGGTGGCGCATGACATCTGGGGAAGCGAGGCGCCACAGATCCCGACAGGCGCTGATCTGGTACGACTGGTGAGCGACCACTATGAGGCGATGCTGGCCTTTTACGGTCTGGACCTTGGGATCCGCGTCGCCCGCAAACATCTGGGCTGGTATATGGACGAGGCGGCAACGCCCGCGCCGTTGCGCCGCGACATCCTGACAGCCAAGGATCCAAAGGATGTTTTGCGGCTTTTGCCCGATGCGCTGCTGGGCTCTGCCCCCGCAACGGGAGGGGCCGCAGCATGACAGAGGGCGGCAAGGCGATGACAGAGCAGGCGCCATCGGATTGGAACGGGTCGGACAGTGCGCTTTGGGCGGCCCTTCCGGTGCCTGCGTTTCTGATTGATGATGCGGCCTGCATCGTCGATGTGAACACTGCCGCCGAGGGGTTTTTGAACACCTCCCAAAAGGCGCTGCGGGGCAAGCTGATCTGGGATCATGTCATCATCGCGCCAAAGATTGACGAAGCCGTTGACCGTGCAAGAGAGGCGGGAACGCCGCTGTTTGTAAATGATATCGACGTGGGGGCACCGGGACGCGCGCCGCTGCAATGCAATGTGCAGGTCGCCCGGGTGCAGGGGCAGGGTGCGATTGCGGGGCATATGTTGATCCTGATGTCGCCCCGCGAGCTGGCCGCACGGATGACCCAGAACCATTCGGCGAAATCCGCAGCCCAATCCGCGATCGGCATGGCAGAGATGCTGGCCCATGAGATCAAGAACCCCCTGGCCGGGATCACCGGTGCGGCCCAGCTGTTGTCGATGGGGCTGAGTGGCGGGGATCTTGAGCTTACCGATCTCATCGTGAGCGAAAGCCGACGCATCGTTAAGCTGCTGGAGCAGGTCGAACAATTCGGCAATCACTCCGAACCCGCCTTTCAGGAGGTCAATCTCCACGATGTGCTGGATCGCGCCCGTCGCTCTGCGTTGCTGGGGTTTGGGGCGCATATGACCATCATCGAGGATTATGACCCCTCTCTGCCGATGGCTTGGGGGGATGCAGATCAGCTGTTGCAGGTTGTCTTGAACCTGCTCAAGAACGCCTCTGAGGCGGCTGATCCTGTAGGCGGGACCATTCGGATCCGGACCTTCTATGAGCATTCCTTTCGCCTGCGTCGCAGTGACGGCTCGGGCAAGCTGCTGCCGTTGCAGATTGAAATATCTGATGATGGTCCCGGCCTGCCTGATAGCATCCGCGATGATATCTTTGACCCCTTTGTGTCGGGCCGCGAGAACGGCACCGGTCTGGGGCTCGCACTGGTGAGCAAGATCATCGCCGATCATCAGGGGTGGATCTCTGTCACATCCGAACCCGGCAAAACCGTATTCCGCCTGTCCCTGTCGCGTGTGCCAACCACGCCCAAGGCCCGGCCCACACCCATACCCATACCGCAGGAGTAACTGACCATGGACGGCACCGTTCTTGTCGCAGATGATGATCGCACCATTCGCACGGTCCTGACCCAGGCCCTGACGCGGGCAGGGTGCAAGGTCCACGCGACCTCCTCTCTCACCACTTTGATGCGCTGGGTGGGAGAGGGCAAAGGCGATGTCGTCATCTCGGATGTCATGATGCCGGACGGAAACGGGCTGGAGATGCTGCCGAAGATTGCCGAAGATCGACCCGGCCTGCCGGTGATCGTGATTTCTGCGCAAAACACCATCATGACAGCGATCAAGGCGGCCGAGGCGGAGGCCTATGATTACCTGCCCAAGCCTTTTGATTTGCCGGAATTGATGAAGCGCACGGCCAAGGCTCTGTCGGAAAAACGGTCGCCGCAGGGCGCTGGGCGCACCGAGCCGCTGAGCCAGGCGGATACGGTTGGCGAAAGCGCGGAAGATCTGCCGCTGGTTGGGCGGACCGAAGTGATGCAGGCGCTTTATCGGCTGGTGGCGCGGGTGATGAACACGGATATCCCGTTGATGATCACGGGAGAGAGCGGAACCGGAAAATCACTGATCGCCCGGTCGATCCACGATCTGTCTGATCGCCGGACCCTACCGTTTGTGCGCGCTGAGGCGGCGGATCTCATTGCGCTTGATGGTCCTGCACGGTTGCTGAACGAAGCGCGTGGTGGGACGCTGTTGCTGGATGAAATCGCCGACCTGCCGGAAGAGGCGCAGGCGCGGGTGGTGCGCATGATGGACGCCCCCGGCGATCGTCAGCCCCGCTTTATTGCCACCAGTCAGGAAAACCTTGCTGCGGCGATGGAGGCAGGCAAACTGCGTCAGGATCTCTACTACCGGATCAGTGGCACCGAACTTGCGGTGCCTGCGCTGCGGGCGCGGGTCGATGATATTCCGCTGCTCTGTGCACATTTCCTGACACGGGCCGAAAACGAAGGCGCGCCGCACCGTCAGTTGGGCGAGACTGCCCGCGAACCGCTGCGCCAATTCCCCTGGCCCGGAAACGTGCGCCAGCTGGAGAATGTGGTGCGGCGTCTTGCCCTGACAGCGCGCAGCGAGGAGATCACCGTTGAAGAGGTCCAGTCGGCGCTGGGCGCGCAATCTGGCGGCGAACCAGTTGCCGCGGGTGGCGCGCCGCTCAGCACCGAAAAACTCTCGGAATCAGTGGCCCGCCATCTGCAGCGTTATTTTGATCTGCACGGCGATATGCTGCCGCCTCCGGGGCTCTACGCCCGTATTCTGCGCGAAGTTGAGACGCCGTTGATCGAAATTTCGCTGGCGATGACCGGCGGAAATCAGGCCAAATGCGCGGATTTACTTGGCATTAACCGCAATACGTTGCGCAAGAAGATCACGGACCTTGATATTGAGGTGACACGCCGTCGCAAACTGATGTAATATCGCCACAGAACCGTGGCAAATCAGTGAAGGTGCTGGTTTCGATCACGAGATATGGCGGTTGGCCAGAATGGCCACACATCAGGATGAGGGCAGTACGTGGCGCAGAGGTCACATCTTCGCTCGGCATATGGGCCGTTTGCTGCCCTTGACCGGTGGCGCAGAACACGCAGGGCGCGCAATTTCGGCGCGCTTGGGCTTGTGGTGCTTGGCCCCGTTTTGGCGGTGGCGACTTTTCTCATTATCGGGCCGTTTTCCCAAGGGGCCGCGTCGCTGTCGCTGCGGCTGATCCTGCTTGCCGATTTGGTCTATGTGCTGGCGATTGCAGCACTGGTTCTGACGCAGGTGGGACGCCTGATTGCGGCCCGCCGGGCCAAATCTGCTGGATCGCGGCTGCACTTGCGGTTGATCGGGGCGTTTGCCTTCCTTGCGCTGACGCCCACGGTCATTGTGGCACTTTTTGCGGGTTTGACGGTGAACGTCGGACTTGAGGGCTGGTTTTCGGACCGGGTGCGACAGGTGGTCGGCAGTTCGCTTGCCGCGGCAGAGGCGTATCAGGCGCAGCAGGAACGCGACCTGTCAGAGGATGCCAGCGCGCTTGCCCGCTATATCGACAACAGCCGGAACCGGAACTTCTTTATTTCTGATGGGCAGCTGCGGCAGGTGCTGACACAGGGCCAGCTGCAGATCCAGCGTGGATTGCAGGAAGCCTATGTCATCGACGGCGCGGGAAACATCCGCGCCCGCGGGGAGCGGTCCTATGAGTTCGATTTTGAAACCCCGGACGCAGGGGACATCAGCGAGGCAACTTTTGACGGGCTGAAACTGGTTCAGGACTGGGACAACAACGAATTCCGTGCCCTAGTCCGGTTGGATGCCTTTGTGGACCGCTTTTTGTATGTCAGCCGTGACGTCGATGGCGAACTGCTCAGCCTTTTGGATGATACCAAGGAAACTGCGCATCTTTATCAGCAGTTGGAAAACGAACGCGGGCGGGTCCTGTTTGAATTCGGCCTTTTGTATCTGGGCTTTGCCGTGATCTTGATCCTTGCGGCGATGTGGCTTGGGATGTGGTTCGCAGAGCGGCTGTCCCGGCCCGTGGGGCGTCTGACCATCGCCGCACGCCGGGTGGGGACGGGCAATTTGAATGTGCAGGTTCCGGAAGAAGAGGGCGATGACGAGATTGCCCAGCTTGGTCGCTATTTCAACCAGATGACCGAAGAACTGCGCGGGCAGCGAGATGAGCTGCTGGAAAACACCCGCCAGATTGAACGGCGCCGTCGGTTGTTTGACTCGGTTCTGATGTCCGTCACCTCCGGCGTTGTTGGTCTGGATGACGAGGGGCGCGTGACCTTTGTGAACCGCTCGGCAGAGCGCCTGCTGGATTGGAACGAGGATCGGCAATCTCTTGCCTTGGCGGTTGCGGTGCCTGAATTCGGCCCCCTGTTTCAGGAGCTGAGCGAGAGCGGCAGTGATGTTGTGCAGGGAGAGGTCAAGGTGACCCGTCAGGGCCAGCTGGAAAATCTCCTGGTTCGCATGTCCCCTCGTCGCAGCGGAGAGGGCAACCTGGAAGGCTATGTTGTGGCCTTTGACGATGTGACGGATCTTGTCAGCGCCCAGCGGATGGCAGCATGGGGCGATGTCGCACGCAGGATCGCCCATGAGATCAAGAATCCGCTTACCCCGATCCAGCTGAGCGCTGAACGCATCAAACGCAAGTTCGCACCCAAGCTGGGCGAGGAAAACAGCGATTTGCTGCAATCGATGACGGATGTGATCGTGCGCCAGACCAATGACCTGCGCCGGATTGTCGATGAATTTTCAAAGTTCGCGCGCATGCCCGAACCCGATCGCCGGGAGGAGGATCTGGTCCAGCTTCTGCGCGAGGCGGTGACATTGCAGAAAGCCGGGCAGCCGGATCTGACCATCACGGCGGATCTGCCGAGCGCGCCGATGATGGCGGATCTTGACGCGACGATGATTGGCCAAGCGCTGACCAATTTGATCAAGAACGCCGGGGAAGCCGTTGAAAGCCTTTCCAAAAAGGGAACAGTGCCAGATCTGAAGCCAGAGATCCGTATCGCGGTTTCGGCGCAGAAATCGGGCTATGAGGTGACTATTGCCGACAATGGCATCGGTCTGCCGGAGGATCGGGCACGGTTGTTCGAACCCTATGTGACAACGCGGGACGAGGGCACCGGCCTTGGCCTGCCGATTGTAAAGAAAATTATCGAAGAACACGGCGGTACGCTGGCGCTGGAGGATGCGCCGGTCTTTGACGGTCAGAGCCATTTTGGTGCCATGGCCGTCATCCGCCTGCCTGCAAAGAGTGAGGTTGCAGGCCAACAGAAGAGTACAGTGAAAGCAGGTCTGACATGAGTGATATTCTGATTGTTGATGATGAACGGGACATCCGCGAGCTGGTTTCCGATATTCTTGAGGATGAGGGCTATGCCACGCGCAAGGCCGGGAGTTCTGAGGAATGTATGGCAGCCCTCAACGAGGAGGCGCCTGCGCTCCTGATCCTGGATATCTGGCTAAAGGACAGCCAGATGGATGGCATCGATATCCTCAAGGTCGTCAAGCGGGACATGCCCGACATTCCTGTGGTCATCATTTCCGGTCACGGGAACATTGAAATCGCGGTGGCCGCGATCAAGCAGGGCGCCTATGATTTCATAGAAAAACCGTTCAACATCGATCAGTTGCTGGTCGTTATTCGCCGGGCGATGGAGACGTCGCAGTTGCGGCGTGAAAACTCTGACCTGAAGCGCAAGGACTCTGGCGTCACCGAAATGATCGGGGCCTCTGCCGCATTCCGGGCGCTGGTCGGTCAGTTGGACAAGGTGACGAAATCCAACGGCCGGGTGATGCTGACCGGACCGGCAGGCAGCGGCAAGGAGATCGCTGCGCGCTATATCCATATGCAATCCAACCGCGCCTCGGCGCCGTTTGTGACTGTGAACTGCGCCAGCATTGAGCCGGACCGCATGGAAGAGGTGCTGTTTGGGCGCGAGAGCGCAGAGCGCGGGGTTGAGCCTGGGCTTCTTGAGCAGGCCCACGGTGGGGTCGTCTTCTTTGACGAGGTGGCCGATATGCCCCTTGGCACCCAGTCCAAAATCCTGCGTGTGCTGGTTGATCAGCAATTCCAGCGGGTGGGCGGCAGTGAAAAGATCAAGGTTGATTTGCGGGTTATTTCGTCCACGAACAAGGACTTGGAGCGCGAGATTGAAGCGGATCGCTTCCGTCAGGAGCTGTATCATCGCCTGAACGTCGTTCCGATCCCTGTGCCTTCGTTGGCAGATCGGCGCGAGGATATTCCCCTGTTGGCCGATCACTTCATCCGCCACTTCAACGAACATCAGGGCCTGCCGCTGCGCATGCTGAGCGATGATGCGGTAGCGTTGATGCAAACCATGATCTGGCCCGGCAACGTGCGGCAGCTGAAGAACATGGTCGAACGGGTGCTGATCCTCGGCGACAGCTCTGGCCCGATCGAGCCCAAAGATCTCCCGCGGGAGGAAGAGCCGCAGGAAGATCAGGGGCGGGTGGTGCTGTCCGGTGCGCTTGCAACCCTGCCGCTGCGCGAGGCGCGTGAGGCGTTTGAGCGAGAGTATCTTCTGACCCAGATCAACCGCTTTGGTGGCAATATCAGCCGCACGGCATCATTTGTCGGGATGGAGCGTTCTGCCCTGCACCGAAAGCTGAAATCGCTGGGGGTTGTGACCTCCAACAAGGCTGGCGCGCGGATCGCCCATGTCGAAAAAGAAGAAGACATGGCCGAGTGATCTCGCAAAAGCGCAAATAAACAATGGATTACGGGCCGTTCTTCGGCCCGTTTTTCATTCGGGGGCTATTGCGATTTTCGGTTGCTGGCCCCTTTGGGGGATCGCACAGGACGCCGGACCAATCGGTGGAAGAGTACGGCTCTGATAGGTGGCCAGTTGATCCGCCAGTTTCTGAGGGCAGCGTTTCAGGGCGACGCTTTGATAGCCCTTCGCCGCCATGCAGGACAACTCGACCCGCTTGCGCAACTCGGCATTGACATCGACGGTGTAGATTTCGCCGTCCTCCCAATACCCGGCGGTCCGATAGCAGCGGCCTTGCCTGCAGATTTCCCGCCCTGGGTAAAACACCGGCGGGCGTTGTCGGATCTGGTTGGCAACGGGGGCGTCTTTCAAGGCTTCCACCTCGCATGCGAGCAGGTCAGCATCGCGGCGCGAGACCTCAGCGCCATCTTTCCAATAGACCGGGACAGGCCCGCAACCCGCAAGGAGCATCGCCAAGGATAGCCCGGCAAACATATGATTTCGCATGGACATAGGAGGAGCTTGGACCAATTGCTGGCATAAGACAATTGAATTGACCGTGTCGGCGGCTTCTGTCATTCAAATCAGGCAGTTTTGGGCTTTGGCGCCCTATGTGGCGCACCAGGGGACAGGCACATGAAGGTTATTATCTGTGGCGCAGGCCAGGTTGGCTGGCAGATTGCCCGCCATCTGTCGGGAGAGCACAACGATGTCACCGTTGTCGACAACAACCCCGAACTGGTGCGGCGTGCAACAGATACCCTTGATGTTCAAGGGATTGCTGGCTTTGCCTCTTATCCCGATGTGCTGACACGCGCAGGTGCCCGTGATGCTGACATGATCATCGCGGCGACCCATTCGGATGAGGTCAACATGGTCATCTGCCAGATGGCCCATTCGGTGTTTTCGATCCAGCGCAAGATCGCGCGCCTTCGCTCAAAAAGCTATCTGGAGGCGATTTACTCTGATCTGTATCGCCGCGATCACCTGCCGATTGATGTGGTGATCAGCCCGGAACGTGAAGTCGCTGCCGCGGCAATGCAGCGCCTGTCTGCCCCTGCGGCGTTTGACACTGAGATGTTCATGGAGGGCAAGGCCCAGCTTCTTGGTGTGCACATCGACGAGGACTGCCCGGTGGTGAACACTCCGCTGCGCCAGTTGACGGATCTGTTTTCCACGCTGCGCGCCATCGTGGTCGGGATCCGCCGCGATGGGACGCTGTTTGCGCCAGAGCCGGGAGACCAGTTGTTTGTGGGCGACAGCGCCTATGTGTTCGCCCATGTCGATGACGTGAGCCGCACCATCGAAGTATTTGGCAAGCAACAGAAAAAACAGGATCGGATGGTGATTGTCGGTGGCGGTAACGTCGGGCTGGAGGTTGCCAAGGCGCTAGAGGCCCGGACCGGCCGCGTGCGCGCCAAGATGATCGAACGCAACCGCACATGTGCCGAGAAAGCCGCCGAAACGCTGGAGCGTACGATTGTTCTGAACGGCGACGGTCTTGACCGCAGTCTCATGATCGAGGCGGGGATCGACCGGGCGGATGCGATGCTGGCGGTGACGGATGACGACAAGGTCAATATGCTTGCCGCGGTGCGCGCCAAGGCCGAAGGGTGCCCCTTTGCCATTGCGCTGATCAACGACCCTACGCTGGTGCCGTTGATGGCGCCGCTTGGGATTGACGCCTATATCAACCCGCGTGCCACCACCGTGAGCTCAATCCTGCGCCATATCCGCTATGGTCGCGTGCGGCAGGTTTACTCCATCGGCGACGCCGAGGCAGAGGTGATCGAGGCCGAGGTCATGTCGACCTCGCCCATGGCGGGGCAGATGATCCGCGATATCGACTTTCCCGAAGGGGTTCTGGTTGGGGCCGTCAGCAAAAATGGTGAGGTCATGCGCCCGACGGGGGGAATGCGGATTGACGAGGGCGATGTGATTGCCCTGTTTGCGATGGCCGACGACGTGCCAGAGGTCGAGCGCCTGATGCAGGTCTCGATCGATTTCTTCTAAATGGCCCGGCCCCGACATCTGCAGAAATCAAAGGACCGCGGCATCCTGCGGTTGCCGCTGTTTCTGCTGATCCTTGGCGTCGCCTCGCTGGCGATGTGGGTGTCGGCCCTGCACGGGCTGATCCTGGACGATCACAAGACATCGCGCAGTTTCTTTTACGCGGGCATTATCGGGATCATGGTTGTGGTTCTTGTGGGCCTGTCGATGGGCAACCGCGTCCCGCGCTATTCTATGCCCGGCCAGCTGACATCGCTCTTGGCGAGCTTTGCGGTTTTGCCGGCCTTTCTTGCCGTTCCGGTTTACGAGGCGATCGGCAACACCACCTATCTGAACGCCTATGTCGATATGGTTGGCGCCATTACCACCACCGGGCTTGATGTGTTTTCTGATCCTGGCCGCCTCCCGCCGAGCGTGCATCTGTGGCGCGCTCTGGTTGGCTGGCTTGGCGGGCTTTTGATGTGGGTCGCAGCCTCGGCCATTTTGGCCCCGCTCTCGCTGGGTGGGTTTGAGGTCACGGCCAAGGGCGAACCGGGGCGGGGGACAGCCACACCGCTGCATATGCAACGGGCCGATCCGCGGCGTAAACTTGTTGTTGTGACCCAAACGCTTGCGCCGCTTTATGCGGGTTTGACGCTGGTTTTGTGGATCCTTCTGATCGTGACGGGAGAGGGCGCGCTGTCTGCTCTGAGCCATGCGATGTCGGTGATGGCAACGTCCGGCATTTCAGCGGTTGGTGGGGTCGAGAACGGCTCCAGCGGGCTGGGCGGCGAGATGGTCATGTTTTTGTTCATGTTCTTCGCCCTGTCGCGTCTGACATTTTCCTCGGACACCGTGACAAGTGGTCACAGCCGTCTTGATCGCGACCCGGAGTTCCGGATCGGTCTGCTGATCGTCTGTGGCGTGCCGCTGCTGTTGTTCCTGCGTCACTGGATCGCGACGTTTGAAGTGTCGACAAACACCAATGAGCTGGAGCAGGCGCTGCGATCCCTTTGGGGGGCGACCTTTACGGTGTTGTCTTTCCTGTCGACCACCGGGTTTGAGAGCGCTGATTGGGAAACCGCGCGCCAGTGGTCCGGGCTCAATACACCCGGCATGATCCTATTGGGGTTGTCCGTGATCGGCGGAGGCGTCGCAACGACCGCTGGCGGGGTCAAGCTGCTGCGGGTTTATGCCCTATATCTCAATGGTCTGCGGGAAATGGAGCGGTTGGTTCATCCGTCCTCTGTCAGCAACGAGGGGCGGGGAAACCGGCGCCTGCAAAAGGGCGGTGCCTTTGTGGCCTGGGTGTTTTTCATGCTGTTTGCGGTGTCGCTTGCGGTCATCAGTATCGCTCTGGCGGCGGTGGGTGCAGATTTCGAGCAGGCGATGATTCTGACCATTGCAACGCTGTCGACCACCGGGCCGCTGACAGAAATCGCAGGCACCGCGCCGATCAACCTGATTGAACTGACAGCTGCTGCAAAATTAATCCTTTGTTTTGCGATGGTCTTGGGGCGCCTTGAAACCCTCGCAATCATCGCGCTGATGACACCAAACCTCTGGCGTAGCTAGGAGTTCGTGGTTAACGTGGGTTGAGCGCGCGTGATTTTCCGGTGGAAAGTCCCCATTTCTGCGTTCATAGTATTTTGACACGACGCGCTGGTCCGCAGCGCAGCAAGAAAAAAGGCGAGATAACAATAATGGCTTCGGACAGACAGAATCTTCAGGATGCCTTCCTGAACCACGTTCGTAAAACCAAGGTTCCGGTCACAATTTTCCTGATCAACGGCGTTAAGCTGCAGGGCGTGATCACATGGTTTGACAATTTCTGTGTCCTGCTGCGTCGGGACGGGCAATCGCAATTGGTTTATAAGCACGCCATTTCGACAATCATGCCCGCCCAGCCGATCAGCCTCTATGAAGGTGAAGACGCCTCTTGATGGAGCATGACCGGACGCCCACCCGTGCCTGGGTGGTGCATCCTGATATCAAATCTGATCGCGATCGTCGCGATGCCGTGTCCGCCCTCGAAGAAGGCGTGGCACTTGCAAAAGCCTTGCCCGATATCGAAGTGATCGGCTCTGACGTCGTGCGCCTGCCCAAGGCACACGCGGGGATGCTGTTTGGCTCGGGCAAGATTGAAGAATTGCGGGACCAGTTCAAAGCCAATGAGGTTGAGCTGGTCCTGATTGATGGACCGGTATCCCCGGTTCAGCAGCGAAATCTGGAAAAGGCGTGGAAAGTCAAGATCCTCGACCGGACCGGGCTGATCCTTGAGATCTTCTCGGACCGGGCGCGCACCCGTGAGGGTGTGCTGCAGGTGGAGATGGCCGCGCTGAGTTACCAACGCACCCGTCTGGTTCGGGCCTGGACCCACCTTGAACGCCAGCGGGGCGGTTTGGGGTTTGTCGGCGGTCCCGGTGAAACCCAGATCGAAGCGGACCGTCGCGCCATTGATGAACAGCTGGTACGCCTGCGCCGTCAGCTGGACAAGGTGGTCAAGACACGGACGCTGCACCGGGCTGCCCGCGCCAAGGTGCCGTATCCGATTGTTGCGCTTGTCGGCTATACCAACGCAGGCAAATCGACGCTGTTTAACAGGCTTACGGGCGCTGAGGTGATGGCGAAGGACATGCTGTTTGCCACGCTTGACCCGACCATGCGCCGGGTTGAACTGCCGGACGGACCGGAGATCATCCTGTCGGACACTGTTGGGTTCATTTCTGACCTGCCGACCGAGCTGGTCGCTGCGTTCCGCGCCACGCTGGAAGAAGTTCTGGCCGCGGATGTGGTCGTCCATGTGCGCGACATCAGCCACGAGGAAAGCCAGAACCAGGCGGATGATGTTGAGGCGATCCTGACGTCCCTTGGGGTCGATGACAGCCGTGCGCGGATCGAGGTCTGGAACAAGCTGGATCTCCTGAGCGAGGACGAAGCAGAAGCCAGACGTCAGAGAGCCGAGCGCGAAGACGGCATTCATGCGATCTCGGCAATCAGCGGAGAGGGGCTGCCCCGTCTTCTTGCAGACATCGCGGAAAAGCTGCGATCAGTTCGCCATGAAGATGATATCACCCTGACATTTGCGCAAGGCAAACAGCGGGCATGGCTGTTTGAACAGGATGTCGTGCAAAAGGAAGTGCAGACCGAAACCGGTTTTGAACTGACCGTTTTGTGGACAGAGACGCAAAAGAAACGGTTTGCCGGGCTCTGACAACGGGCCGCAAAACCCTTGAAAAACCCCCGCTGACAAATGGGTCGGCGGGGGTTTTGATTTTTTATCAGACTGTTACGCGTGATACTTAATTCACTGGCAGCAATCTGGTGATGCCAACGGCGGCAGCACGTGCCAGATCTTCATCCAGAGACATTGGAATATACTCGCCCCGACGCCACAGTTGCGACATGTCATCGTAGTGGCGAGACAGGAAATGACCGGACTGTCCGGTTGACAGGATAAAGACCGAACTGTCCGGATCGGCAAAATCATAAACGCCGCGATAGCCCGCAGCGTGGACATTGTGGAAGGGGGTGGGAGCCTCTCCAGATGTGCGGCCACGCTGGAGCGTGTTGTCGCCACCGCTGGTGGACTGCGTGATGTTCAAAAAGACCCGCAGGAACGGCACTTCGCCCAGGACCTCATGGTTCTGGGTGGCTTGGTGGGCATCCCCCCACCGCAGGGATTCCAAGGCTGTTCCATAGGTTTCTTCGATCCAGATCAGCGCATCATCCAGCGCAAGGCGGGCAATGTCGGTGCAGGTCTCACGCGGGGCGCTCTGGCGGACGTCGCACCATTCGGCGGCACCCTGGACATTGCGATAAACGCGTTCAAGGAACAGCGGGTCGACGTGCTTGAACTCTGCTTCCAAGGGGCCGAGATCGTCGGTGATCAGGCGTTTTTGCAAAGCTCGGACCCAGGCCGCATAGATGAGCGGCTCCGGCAGGTGCTCGTTCATCTCGCCGTTCCATTCAGACAACAGGGACAGTGCGATCTGGCGTTGACGCTCGCGGGTCCCCTCGGCGGCGGCCTCTCCCGTGAACCACAGATCTGCACCAATCAGCGGCAACAGGGTGCGCGCCGTGTAGGAGACGGTGTCGAGCTGGGCTTCAATGAAACTGTCGCGGGTGTGAACCTGACGATCCTGCATCAACCGCTGCCATCTGTTGATCCGCTGGGTGTCGCCCCATTCAAACGAGACGTGATTGGGGAACGGGCGGTCCAGCAGCTTGTTGTTGGTATTGCCCAGAATGCCGCCAACCGGTTCGACAAATTCAGGGTTCGCCGCGTATGGCGCGCGGCCCAGCCAGCGATTTTCGGCGCGCCAGCCCTGACTGGGAAGGCGGCCCTGGCTTTGGTGGCGGGCGTCACGGGCCGGGATGGCTCCGACGGTTTTCAGCGCGATACTGTTGCGGTCCGCAAGCGTGATGTTTTGCGACGGAGCGATGAAACCTTCCCCAATTTCAATGGCTTCCTCGACGGAGTTCGCGCGCATCAGCGCAAGTGCTGCGCTGACAGACGTGTCTTGCGGGCTGAGGCCGGTCCAGCCAAGGCTGATGACATGGCCCGGCGGTGTGATGCTGCCAAGGTTAAAGAGCGAGCGCGGCAGGACAGGTCCGTTGTCAGTCCATCGCAGGGTCAGCGTGACGGGTGTTTCGTCCTTGATGTTGATGATCGAGGGGCGGGTTTCAAACCGTTTGTAGCCATCCGGGGTCAGATATTCTTCGGGGTTTTCCGGGTTTAGCTGTTCGATGAACAGATCCTGATCGTCCATATAGGAAGAGGTCACCCCCCAGCCCATCAGATCAGAGCGCCCCGTCAGGACCGCGGGGATACCGGGAATTGTCGCGCCGATGATCCCGCCGGTGCCAAGTTCGAGGCGGGCCAGATACCAGATGCCCGGAGCCGTGAGCTCCAGATGGGGATCATTGGCAAGGAGCGTCCCGCCAGCGGCGGACCGATTGGGGGCTGCGGCCCAAGCGTTTGAGGCGCCCGCCTGACCACGCGGCGCAACGGGCATCAGCGGCAGATCGGGAAAGAGCGCGGTCGCAGCCGCGTGGCGATTGAGGCTGGGAAAGAGGGCGGCGTATTCGGGCAGGGCGGCAATGCCCTTGCCCGGGGCATCGGGGAGGATATCGCGCAGCCGCTCTGGATCAGGAAGGGCGAGCGAGACGCGGGCGCGCAGGATCTCCTCCTGCATATGGCCGGACAGCTTCAGTGCCATGAGCTTCATCAATGCAATGCTGTCTGCCGGCTGCCACGGCGCCATCGGGACGTTGAACAGGAACATCTCTGGCGCGCCGCGACCCAGCGCGTCGTCGTTGATCTCCTGAAGCCGCGCGTTGACCCCGGCCGAATAGGCCTGCAACGCGGTCATCGCTTCGGGTGTCTGGGCCGAAACCGATTGCTGGGCGAGGCGATAGATGTCGAGCCTGCGCACCAGCGTGTCGACAGGAACAGTGCGGCTGCCGAAGATTTCAGAAAGCCGCCCCTTGGCGGTGCGCCGCAGGACGGTCATCTGCCACAACCGATCCTGCGCATGGGCATAGCCCAGCCCGAAATAGACGTCTTCGTCGCTGGCGCCATAGCTGCCAAAGATATGTGGCACATTGGCGTTGTCGCGCACGATCTCGACCGGGGCGAGCAGCCCGGGCAGGGTGATTTCCTTGTCATAATCGGGCAAGGATTGAGCGGCCAGGAAATAGATCAGGCCAAGCCCCAGAACAGATAGCAGAATCAGGCCAGCGGCGAAGCGGAGAAGCCAGCGAAAGAGCAGTTGCATCGGTGGTGCAGTTCCTCAGGAATTTGATGTTATTTGCCTGATTGCGGCGCATATTTTTTTGCCCGTGCAGATTGCGCCGCAGCGCCCGGCTGTTAGGGTGACGCCAACATAGGACAAGACGCATCAGGGGAAAAGCAGATGGCAAAGGTTGCATTCTTGGGTTTGGGTGTCATGGGATACCCGATGGCAGGACATCTGGTGAAGGCAGGCCATGAGGTCACTGTCTATAACCGGACCACCGCCAAGGCGGAGGCTTGGGTCAAGGAACACGGCGGCACCTTGGGCGCAACCCCGGCAGAGGCGGCGAAAGGCGCTGATTTTGTCATGGCCTGCGTTGGCAATGATGACGACTTGCGCAGCGTCTGTCTTGGAGAGACCGGTGCATTTGGCGCGATGTCGGAGGGGGCGGTTTTTGTCGACCACACGACAGTGTCTGCCAAGGTGACGCGCGAGCTGTTTTCCGCAGCCGCAGAGGCGGGGCTTTCTTTTGTCGATGCGCCGATTTCAGGCGGGCAGGCTGGTGCCGAGAACGGGGTGCTGTCCGTCATGTGTGGTGGCGATCAGGTGGCCTATGACAAGGCAGAACCCATCATTGATGCCTATGCCCGGATCTGTCGTCGGATTGGCGACAGCGGTGCGGGGCAGATGACCAAGATGTGCAACCAGATTGCCATTGCGGGGCTGGTTCAGGGCCTGAGTGAGGCGCTGCATTTCGCGGACAAGGCGGGTCTGGACGGGCGCGCGGTGGTTGAGGTCATCAGCCAGGGCGCTGCAGGAAGCTGGCAGATGGTGAACCGCCACGAGACCATGCTGGACGATCATTTCGAGCACGGCTTTGCAGTGGACTGGATGCGCAAGGATCTTGGGATCTGTCTGGACGCTGCCGATGAAACCGGGGCCAGCCTGCCGGTCACGGCGCTAGTGGATCAGTTCTATAAGGACGTTCAGAAACTGGGCGGTGGTCGCTGGGACACCTCTAGCCTTTATAAGCGTCTGAAAGCGCTGGATTAAAAGGTATCTGGCCCGCACTGCGACACGCTAACGAAAATGGCCTTTCCCGATGGAAAGGCCATTTCAATTTCAAACGCTGCAACAGCGATCAGGGAATGATACGGGTGTATTTGGTTCCCTCCAGCGTCGCACCGAGGCGCAGGCCAGCCTGAGCAAAAACCGCCGCCAGGATCGGCGCGTTCAGCGTATTGGTGTCTGCTGCCAGCGAATTGCCTTCGTCGCGCAGAACATATTCCAGATCCGCACCAGCCGCCCAGCCAGAGGAGCGGCGGAAGTTCGACAGCGCGTCCTGGGTCATGAAGAACAGGACATGGGCGTATTGCTGGGCGCCGATTTGCAGACCCGCGTTGCCCTTTACGGTGGAATAATAATCCACGGTCACGCCATCAATGCGCAGCGCCCCGCGCCCAAAGGCACCACCGACGAAAAAGCCTGCTTCTGTCACGAGCGGCATGATCAACATACCAGTGGATTTTTCGGCCAAGGTGACGGCACCTGGGTATTGGCTGTACATCTGGCTCAGGGTGGCGTCGACCCGGGCGTCGATCTTGGACGCGTTGGAATTGCCGATGCCGTTGCCACATGCGGCGGTAACGCCAGCACCGGCAAGCGCACCAAGCGCGAAACCGCGCCGTGTCATACGGGAAGAAAAAGAGCTGCTCATCGTGGTTGCCTGTTTGTCTGGGCGGGCCCCTGTGGGCCGTTCACGTTATTGAAACCGGCCAGTTGCCTGACTCTGCGCCAATGTATACGCGGAAAGCTGCCGCCTGTCATCTATCTCCCAAGAGAGATCAGCGGCTTCCTGCCTGCAATTTAACGTGATTTCTTGACGTCGTCAGCCGTTCAGCAGCCGCGCAGCGGCGGGCGCATAGTAGGTCAGGATGCCGTCACAGCCTGCGCGTTTGAAGGCCATCAGGCTCTCAAGCATGATCCGCTCGCCGTCAATCCACCCGTTCTGGGCGGCGGCCTCGATCATCGCGTATTCGCCAGACACCTGATAGGCAAAGGTCGGAGCGCCAAAGGTGGATTTGACCCGCTGACAAATGTCGAGATAGGCAATACCCGGCTTGATCATGACCATATCGGCGCCCTCGCTAAGGTCGCGTTCGATCATCCGCAGGGCCTCGTCCGTATTGCCGGGGTCCATTTGATAGGTCTTCTTGTCCCCTTTCAGCGCACCAGATGCCCCAACCGCATCGCGGAACGGACCGTAATAGGCCGAGGCATATTTGGCGGCATAAGACAGGATGGTGACGTTGCGGTGGCCCGCTGTTTCAAGGGCGCGGCGCATGGCGCCAATACGGCCATCCATCATGTCAGAGGGGCCGATGATATCGGCGCCAGCATCGGCCTGCGCGAGGGTCATCTTGACCAGAGCTTCGACGGTTTCGTCATTGACGATTTCGCCATCCACGACATACCCGTCATGGCCGTTGATATTGTAGGGATCCAGGGCGACATCGGTCATGACCGCGATATCGGGCGCGACGGATTTGATGGCGCGGATCGCCCGGTTGACCAGATTGTCGGGGCTCCATGCCTCGGCACAGTCTTCGGTCTTGAGCGCAGGATCGGTGTAGGGAAACAGGCAGATTGCGGGAATGCCAAGCGCCTGAGCCTCTTGCGCGGCCTCCTTGATCTTGTCGATGCTGCGGCGGGTCACACCGGGCATGGAGGGGATCGGCTCTTCGATGCCGTCGCCGTCGCGTACGAAAACCGGCCAGATCAGATCATCCGTTGTCAGCGTGTTCTCCCGCACCAGATTGCGAAGGGCAGGCGTCGCGCGCAGGCGGCGCGGGCGGGCAGCGGGAAAGGCGGCAACGGTGGGCTTCATTTCGTCCTCGTGTCTGCGGATCTGCCTGCGTCCGCAGGCGTATTTTCCCCTGCGTGACACGGAACGCCCGGCATCACAAGTGGCACATTCGCCGCGCCACGCCAGACGAGAGCTTCGTTGCATGGCCCAACCCCTTGTGCCGACAGGCTTTGCAGTGGATATAGGGGCCACCGACAGCACAACAGAAGGGCCATGCTTTGGATCTGTTTCACACCTTGACCGAGCTGATCGATATGCGGTCCTTTTCCAATCTGTGGTACTGGATCGCGCTTGCTGTCGTATGGTCGTCGGCCAGCCATTGGATCCTGGGGGTGCCATTCGACATGGTTTACCGCTCGCGCAAGCAGGGTGGACAGGCGATGGATGATCTTGAGGCGATCGTGCGCGTCAACGTGAACAGAATGATGTATATCACTGAAATGTCTGGGCATTGGGTGCTGGGTGTCAGCTGTTTCGTGCTGGCGATGCTGGGCATGTTGGGGTTTGTCTACAGCGTGGAATTTGCTCAGGCTGTGTTTCTTTTGGCCTTTCCGATGGCTTTTGTCGGGCTAATTAACTGGGCCGCTGCCCGTCGCATCAATCGCGATGGGCTGGAAGGTGAGGCACTCGCACGGCAGCTGAGCCTGACCCGGCTGTTTGTCCAGTTGGTCGGGATGCTGGCGATTTTCGTGACAGCCCTTTGGGGCATGTATCAGAACCTGCAGATTGGCTTTCTTGGCTGATCGGCAGAGAGCTGGGCTCATCCATATTGCATGATGGGGCGTCCTGCCCTGAACCGGAAGAGAGAGAGACGTAGCATGGCGCAACAGGCGATCATTGCAGGCGGCGCCCCGGAAGGGTTTGATGCCAAGCTGATCCTGAAAGAACTCGCTAAATCCGGCGGGCCGGTGGTCCATGTGGCGCGAGACGACAAGCGGATGGAGGCGATGCGTGCGGCGCTGGCGTTTTTTGCGCCCGACATGCCGGTGATTTCCTTCCCCGGTTGGGATTGTCTGCCGTATGATCGCGTTTCGCCCAATGCGGATATCGCGGCGGCGCGGATGGCGACGCTTGCAGCCTTGGTGCATCAAATGCCGGGTCAGTTTGTACTGTTGACCACGCTTAATGCCGCCACCCAGCGCGTGCCCGCCCGGCAGGTGTTGCGCGACGCGGCGTTCACTGCACAGGTGGATCATCGGATTGATGAAGGAGCGTTGCGTGACTATCTGACACGTATGGGTTTCACCAAGAGCCCAACTGTCATGGAACCCGGCGATTTCGCAGTTCGGGGCGGCATTATTGATATCTTCCCTCCGGGGCAAGCTGGTCCCGTTCGGCTTGATCTTTTTGGGGATGTCCTGGATGGCGCGCGCCGGTTTGATCCCGCCACGCAGCGCACCACCGAGAAGCTGGACCTGATCGAGCTGGCGCCGGTGTCCGAGGTGATCCTTGACGAGGCGGCGATTACCCGGTTTCGCCAGAACTACCGAATTGAATTTGGCGCTGCCGGAACCGATGACCCGCTTTACGAAGCTGTCTCGGCCGGGCGGAAATATCAGGGGTTGGAGCATTGGTTGCCGTTCTTCCACGAAGAGCTGGAAACCCTGTTTGACTATCTGCCGGGCGCAACGGTCACGCTGGACGACCAGGTGACGCCCGCCCGTCTGGCGCGTTGGGACAGCATCACTGACCAATATGAGACGCGCAAGATCGCGATGGCCCAGAAGGGGCGGATGGATACGGTCTATAAACCGGTGCCGCCGGGGCTTTTGTATCTTGATGATCCCGCATGGGAGGCGGCGGTCGCAAGCCACAGGGTGATCCAGTTCCATCCGCTGCCCCAGGCCACTGGACCGGGGGTGATTGACGCAGGCGGACGGATCGGGCGCAATTTTTCGCCCGAGCGGCAGTTGGAAAATGTAAGCCTTTTCAAAACGCTGGCAGATCATATTAAGGCGCGGATGCAGGTTGGCCCTGTGGTTGTTGCCTCTTATTCCGAAGGTGCGAGGGAACGTCTGACCGGGCTGATCGAGGATGAGGGGCTGGCGGAGGTTATCGCAATCCGTGATGGCACGCGGATCGGGAAATCCGGTCTGCACCTCGCTGTCTGGGCGCTGGAACACGGGTTTGAGACTGACGAACTTACCGTGATTTCAGAACAGGACGTGCTGGGGGATCGCCTGATCCGCGCCCCGAAGAAGCGCCGCAAGGCCGAGAATTTTTTGACTGAAACGCAGTCGTTGTCGCCCGGCGATCTTGTGGTGCATGTCGACCACGGGATCGGCCGTTACAAGGGGCTGGAGGTGGTGACTGCCGCCGGGGCGGCGCATGAATGCATTCTCCTGGAATACGCCGAACAGGCCAAGCTGTACCTGCCGGTTGAGAACATCGAACTGCTGTCGAAATACGGCCATGATGAAGGTCTCTTGGATCGGCTCGGTGGCGGCGCGTGGCAGGCCAAGAAGGCCAAGCTGAAAGAGCGCATCCGCGAGATGGCAGACCGGCTGATCCGGGTGGCCGCTGAACGGGCCCTGCGCAAGGCGCCGATGATGGACCCGCCGCCACATGCGTGGGAAGAGTTCTCGGCCCGCTTTCCCTATCAGGAAACCGACGATCAGCTGCGCGCGATTGGCGAGGTGATGGCGGATCTGAACTCCGGCATGCCGATGGATCGTCTGATCTGTGGCGACGTGGGCTTTGGCAAGACAGAGGTTGCCATGCGCGCAGCTTTTGTTGCGGCAATGTCGGGGGTTCAGGTTGCAGTTGTGGCACCGACCACGTTGTTGGCCCGCCAGCATGCTGCTGGTTTTGCGCAGCGCTTTCGCGGGTTTCCTTTGGAAGTCAGGCAGTTGTCCCGCTTTGTTACAGCAAAGGAGGCGGCAAAGACCCGCGAGGGCCTTGCCAAGGGGACGGTGGACATCGTGGTCGGCACCCATGCGTTGTTGGCCAAGACCGTCAAGTTTCAGAACCTTGGCCTGCTGATCATTGATGAAGAACAGCACTTTGGCGTGGCGCATAAGGAACGGCTGAAACAGATGCGCAGCGACATTCATGTGCTGACGCTGACAGCCACCCCGATCCCGCGCACGCTGCAGCTCAGCCTGACGGGGGTGCGCGATCTGTCGATCATCGGCACGCCGCCTGTCGACCGGCTGGCGATCCGAACCTATGTGAGCGAATTTGATGCGGTGACGATCCGGGAGGCGCTCCTGCGTGAACATTACCGGGGCGGGCAGAGCTTTTATGTCGTTCCCCGGATCACGGACCTGCCAGAGATCGAAGCCTTCCTGCAGGAGCAACTGCCGGAACTCAGCTATGTTGTGGCCCACGGTCAGCTTGCTGCGGGCGATCTGGATGAGCGCATGAATGCGTTCTACGACGGAAAATACGACGTTCTGCTTGCCACCACGATTGTGGAATCCGGGCTGGATATCCCAACGGCCAACACGATGGTTGTGCACCGGGCCGATATGTTTGGCCTCGCGCAGCTCTATCAGATCCGGGGCCGGGTGGGGCGCTCCAAAACGCGAGCCTATGCCTATCTCACAACCAAACCGCGCGTGCGTCTGACCCCCGGCGCAGAAAAGCGTCTGCGGGTTCTGGGGTCGCTTGATACGTTGGGGGCAGGTTTCTCGCTTGCGTCGCAGGATCTCGACATTCGTGGGGCGGGCAACCTGTTGGGAGAGGAACAGTCCGGGCAGATGCGCGATGTCGGCTATGAGCTCTATCAATCCATGCTGGAGGAGGCGATTGCCAAGATCAAATCCGGCGAGCTGGAAGGGCTTAGCGCGGCGGACGATCAATGGGCGCCGCAGATCAACCTGGGGGTGCCTGTTCTGATCCCCGAAGACTACGTGCCGGATCTGGATGTGCGTCTTGGCTTGTACCGGCGCCTGTCGGATCTCAGCACAAAGGTGGAGCTGGAAGGCTTTGCTGCCGAGTTGATCGACCGCTTTGGCCCGCTCCCCAAGGAGGTCAACACCCTGATGCTCGTCGTGCGGATCAAGGCGATGTGCAAACGCGCGGGCATTGCCAAGCTGGACGGTGGCCCCAAAGGTGCAACCATACAGTTCCACAACGACAAATTTGCCTCGCCTCAGGGGCTGGTGGAGTTCATTCAGGCCCAGGATGGGTTGGCCAAGGTGAAGGACAACAAAATCGTTGTGCGGCGTGATTGGAAAAAGGACAGCGACAAGATCAAAGGGGCCTTTGCAATCGCACGGGATCTTGCTGAGAAGGTTGTCGCGGAAAAGAAGCGCAGCAAAGCCAAAAGCAGCTGACGTTCGGGCTCCAGACGCGTTGACTAACCCGACATGAAAAAGCCCCGCCAACATATGGCGGGGCTTTGGTTTTTTGCGGGGACGTGGCTGCGTTACTCGGCCGGATGGCGCATTTCGACCCGCGCCATGTGCAGCATGATCAGAAAGGCCAATGCGACCATCAGCAGGATGGCACCGGTGAGCGGCGCAATGGATCCGTCGAACAGCAGACCAACGGTCGCGGCGGCGGCCGCAGCAAAGATGGTAGAGACACCACCAACAATCGATGCGGCCATGCCTGCGATATGTCCCATTGGTTCCATCGCCATGGCGTTGAGGTTGCCCAATGTAAGGCCAGCCATGAAGAAGACGCTGGTCTGCCAGGCAACAAACAGACCGAACATCGTATCATTGGGCAGATGCAGGCTCTCTAGCAGCAACATCAGAGCAGACAGCCCGATCTGGCCAGACAGCGCCCAGGTCACCATCCGCCGCATGCCAAGGCGGACGACGACAGAGGCATTGATCAGGCTGCCAGTGCCCGACATCAACGCAATGAAGCCAAACCAGAACGGAAAGCTCTCGGCGCGATCAAAGACGACATCATAGATCGGCTGTACCAGCGTGATCATGCAAAACAGCATTGCCAGACACAGGCACTGGACCAGCATCGACAGCCGTACTGTCGGATGTTGGATCATCTCAACCAGAGCCGCCATCAGCTGCGGCAGGCGGAAAGGCCGGCGGCTTTCAACTGCGAGCGGTTCAGGCAGGCGCAGGCCCATCCACAGAATAATGATCAGCGCAAAAAGCGCGAAAGCGAGGAAGATCGCGCGCCAGCTGGTCAGAAAGATGATACCGGCGCCAAGCATCGGCGCGATTGCCGGGACAAGGGTAAAGATCATCATCGCAATGGACATCATCTTGGCCATTTCCCGGCCCGAATAGAGATCGCGCACAATGGCCAGCGCCACCACCCGTGGTCCCGCGGCTCCAAGGCCCATGACGACGCGGCTCAGCAGCAGCATTTCAACCGACGAACTTTCCCAGGCAGTGACGGCTGCTCCGATGTAAAGAAGGGCTGCGGCAAAAATCACGTTCTTTCGGCCAAACGCGTCGGACAGCGGGCCTGTGAAAAATGTACCAATCCCCATCCCAAGGGCAAAAGCGGCAATGACCAACTGCGCCCGGTTGACGTTGTCGGGGCTCAGGGTCTGGCCGATTTCCGGCAGAGCAGGCAGCATGGCGTCGATCGAAAATGCGACCGTTGCGAACATCATCGCGATCAATGCAATGAACTCCGCCTTGGACATGGCGTGTTTTGTATTCTCTGTCATTTGAAACCTTTCGCGACACTTCAGGAGACCCGGTCATCGGGGGCTATCTGGGCATCGCCGTGTCTTGCGCTAACACATCTTGGCAGATGGGGCCAGCGCAGGTCATGCACAGGTGACTGTGCATCCGTGTCGGGCCATCAGGACATCAGGCCGTCCAACCGGCGCGGTGAGGCGCCGGGAGTGTGGTTTTTGAACAGGGGCAGGCAGATGGGCTGGGGTCAGTCCTGGTCTGCGGCCAGTTGTGACTGAATGTCTGCGATCACCTGCTTCCACAGTTCGGGAGGCTGGGCACCGGGGACGGCATGTTGATTTGCGACGATATAGGTGGGCACCGAGCTCACCCCCATCTTGCGGGAATGCGCGTCGCGGTCGCGGATTTCACCGACCTCTGTATCGCCTTGCAGCAGGCGCAGCGTCACATCGCGTTCCATCCCGCAGGCAGCGGCAATATCGGCCAGAACCTCATGATCGCCGATGTCTTTTGCATCCACGAAATACGCCTGGAACAAGGCGTCAACCACATCGTTTTGCTTGCCCTCGATCCCGGCCCAATGGATCAGGCGGTGGGCATCCAATGTGTTGGGAGTGCGCTGCATGGCTTCGAAATTGATGGTCAGCCCGGCCTTTTCTGCATGTTCCACCACCGGGGCATAGGCCCGTACGGCGCCCTCTTTGCCGCCGAACTTACCCTCAAGATAGGCGCGGCGATCCATACCCTCGCGGGGCATGTCGGGGTTCAGCTGGAAGGGGTGCCATTCGATCACAAACGGATGGTCGCCCGCCTCTGCCAGCGCTTTGTCCAGATGGGTCTTGCCGATGTAGCACCAGGGGCAGATCGGGTCAGACAGGATATCAAGCTTCACGACGCTCATGTTGGTGTCCTTTGCATCAGGCGGGTGTAGAGATCGGGCAGGGCCCGACGCAGGAGTTTCCCATTTGCCCCGGTGGGCAGCTGGTCCACGCGCACATAGGCGCGGGGCTGCTTGTAACGTGCGAGATGCTGATTTGCAAAAGCCAGCAGCGTGTCGGCAGTCACATCCTCGGCACCGTTAAAAAACGCGGCAATGATCTGGGTGTCTTGTGCGACAGGAACCGCGGCGACAGCGATCTGGGTCAGGCCGGGGTGGCGCATCAGGGTTGCTTCCACTTCCATCGGCGAAACACGATAGCCGCCCGCGTTCATCACGTCATCATTGCGGCCGAGGTAGTGGATCAGCCCATCATGGCTCATGGTGCCGCGATCGCCGGTTAGAAACCAGCCATTGCAGAGCCGTGCCTCTGTGGCTTCGGGGGCGTCGAAATAGCCGATCATGAGGCCCGGATCGCTCTGGTCGATGGCGATGATCCCGGGGGTGTCCAGCGGCGCAGGCGCGCCCGTGTCGTCCAGTACTGCGATCCGGCGACCGGGTTGTGGCCGCCCCAGTGCCGAAACAGGAGCCGGGTTGGTGGGGCTGGCAGAGATGAAGGTGGAGCATTCGGACATTCCGAACGCCTCGTAGATGGGCGTACCGGTGGTGGCCTGCCAGTCCGCAGCAAGGGGCGCAGGCAGTTTTTCCCCGGCAGATAGCGCATGGCGCAGGCTCGGCATTTTCGGCAGCGCCCGGGATTTGAGCATCTTGCGGTACACCCCCGGCGCAGCGGCAACAAGCGTGGCACGGTGATGTGCCATCAGATCCGGCAGCGCCTCCAGCGGGGTGCCTGCCCGTGGGATCAGCGAGGTGGCCCCCATGCTCCACGGGTCCATCAATCCGGTGCCAAGGGTGAAGGTCCAGTTGAACGCGCCTGCGTGCATTAGGCGATCGTCTGCGCGAAGGTCGTACCAATGGCGGATCATCATCTGCCGTGCCCAGATTGCGCGGTGGGCGTGAACAACTGCGCGCGGATTTCCGCCGGTGCCGGAGGTGTAGACAATATAGGCGGGGCGATCCGGCGCACCGTAGGCAAATTCGCAAGGTGGCAGGGATTGCATCTGCCTGAGTGAGTCGGCGGGGATCTCCCTTGGGTGATCAGGTGACGCTACGGCCGGGTCGCGCAGAATGGCGCGCGGGGTCAGTTCGTCGATCATGCGCTGGACTTCGGGCTCTGTCAGCTGGGACGAGGTGGGCACCGGCACCAGCCCAACAGCAATGGCCCCCAGATAGGCAATCGGAAACAGCGGGTCGTTTCCAAGCCGCAAAAGAACCCGATCACCCGGCTCTAGCCCCTCACCAAGAAGGCCCGTGCCTGTCCCCAGTACCGCCTGGCGCAGCGCGCCATAGGTCCAGCTCTCGACGTGGTCAGGCCCAAGCAGATCCAGCGCAGGGGCATCGTCCGCGGCAACGCGGCCCGAGGCCCCTTGATTGAGGACATAATCAGCCAGGTTGAAAGGAGCGGGGCAGGGCGGATGCGCCCCGTCATCAAAAAGCGAAAGCATGTTGTTTGGCTAACGGCTCAATCCCTACGTTGCAAGATTGTCCACAGCACCCTATAGGGTCACAATGACCTCTCGTGATCCCAAATCGCTCATCACTATCGCCCGCGCTTCGGGCGAGGATGTCTCGGCAGAGCCTCTGGATCTGGGCGCGCGTGTCCGCGAGCTGCGCAAGGCCCGTGACTGGACACTGGAATATGCCGCCAATCAGGCGGGGCTGGCCCGATCGACTCTGTCCAAGATTGAAAACGGCCAGATGTCACCGACTTATGAGGCGCTGAAAAAGCTGGCTGAAGGGTTGCAGATCACCATTCCGCAGCTGTTCACACAGCCGCAGCGTGATCAGATCAACGGGCGACTGTCTGTCACAAAGCTGGGTCAGGGCTCTGCCCATGCAACCGCGACCTACGAACACGAACTGCTTGCTGACAGCCTGAGCCGCAAGCAGATGCTGCCCTATCGCGCAAGGGTGCGTGCCCGGTCGATGGATGAATTCGACGGTTGGGTGCGGCACGACGGGGAGGAATTCCTGTATGTTCTGACCGGGGTGGTCAGGCTCTATACCGAATTCTACGAGCCGATCGAAATGCGCCGGGGTGACAGCGCCTATTACGACGCCGCGATGGGCCATAACGTGATTTCGCTGAGCGACGAAGACGCCACCATTCTTTGGGTGACGTCGCTGGCCTGATCAGGCGTGGCGATCAGCTGACCTGGCGTTCCAGTTCGCGGTGGAGGCTTTCGGTGTAAAGAAAGTCATCAACCTCCTCGCGGGCTTCATTCAGGGTAAGATGATGCGTGCGGGCGAGATATGCGACGAACTTGTCCTTGTCATCTAGCAGAGAGGGCGCTTGGCGGGTCTCGAGATGCGGAAACCGTTGTTTGATACGGGGCATCCTGTCGAACCAGCTGCGGCAGGCTGTTTGAACAGGCATTTGAGGGGCTCCCTTGGGGTTCGGGGTTAGGGGTGTTCTTATGAGTGGACGCCCAGCCTAACACTTTTTTGTGAAATTTGAAACGTGTGGCTTTTGTGCCAAGGGGCGTCGGCAGGATTTGACTGATTGGACAGCTACGCGGCAGCGGGCATCGGTATCGGGCAAAAGAAAACCCGCCACACATTTCAGCGTGACGGGTAAGGCGCTTAGGTCGCGGCTGAGGGTTTACTTGCTCTCATACCACCAGACTTCGGGCATATAACCGATGCCGTCTCCGCTGACGGGCAGGGTTTGGGGGAACTTCAGTTCCTTGACATGGGCGATGCGCCCTTCGGAATACTGCCAGATCGGGATGACATAGCGGCCGGCGGTCAGCAGACGATCCAGCGCGCGGGCCGCAGCGATGAAGTCCTCGCGGCTTTTGGAGATCAACATCGCGTCAATCATTGCATCCACGGCCGGATCCGACACGCCAGTCAGATTGCGCGAGCCTTCCTGATCCGCACTTGCGCTCCCCCAGTAGAGATACTGTTCATTGCCGGGGCTGAGTGACATGGCCCTGCGGAAGAACGTCAGGTCAAAATCAAAGGCACGCTGGCGTTCGACGAACTGGGCGCTGTCCACCACATCAGCGGTGAGAGTGACGCCAAGACGCTCAAGGGCGCGGGCGTAGATTTCGACGACCGACCGCATCTCGCCTTCGCCGAGGTTGCCGGGCGTCAGAAGCACCTGCAGCTCCAACGCTTCGCCGCTCGCATTGCGCATGACACCGTCAACAACGGTCCAGCCCGCCTCTGCCATCAGCTTGGTTGCGGCCCTGAGGTTTTTGCGATTGCGTTCGCTGCCATCGCTTTCGGGAAAGCGGTAGCCTTCCATAGCGCCGGGAACCAGCGTGTCCGCGAACGGGGAGAGCAGATCCTCGACCTTGCCCTCAGCCGCGCCGGGCTGCATCGCAAGATAGGAATTGGAGAAATAGGACGAGATACGGGGCTGGGTGCCGCCAGTCAGGGTCTCGTTCATATATTCAAAGTTGAAGGCGAGGATCAGCGCTTCGCGGACGCGCCAGTCATCCAAAGGGGCGCGGCGGGTGTTGAAGCCAAGACCCGTCATCCCCGATGGCTTGCCGTTGGGCACGAGGGTCTTGACGACATCGCCATTTGCGACCGCGGGGAAATCATAGGCGCGATCCCATTTGGCGGCATTGAATTCGCGGATCGCCGATATCTCGCCCGCCTTGAAGGCCTCGAGCAGCACGGTTTGGTCGCCGTAGAAATCCAGCCGGATTTCGTCAAAATTGTTGGTCCCCCGACGGAACGGCAGGTCATTGCCCCAATAGTCCTTGTTCCGTTCGAAGGTGATGTAACGGCCGGGCTCAAAGCCTGCGACCACATAGGGGCCAGATCCGATTGGGGCCTCGTCCAGACCGGAGTCGGCAAAGTCCTTTGTTGCCCACTGCGATTTCTTCAGAATGGGGCGGAGGCCTGCGATCAGGGCCAGTTCCCTGTTTTCCTCGTTGAAGGTGATGCGCAGGCTGCGTTCGCCCGTCTGCTCAATGCTGTCGATCTGGTTCCAGAACCGGCGATAGCGGATATGACCTTCGGTGCCGAGCGTTTCATAGGACCACAGGACATCCTCAACCGTGACTGGCGAGCCGTCAGAGAATCGGGCCTCTGGTCGCAGGGTGAATTCAACCCATGAGCGATCATCTGGCACCTCGATCGACTCGGCTAAGAGGCCATAGAGGGTGAAAGCCTCATCCTGCGAGCGTCCCATCAGGCTTTCATAGCCCCAGAACCGCATCTGCCAGGGGGGCGTGCCTTTCTGTGCAAAGGGGTTCAGTGTGTCAAAGCCTCCGGTGTTGCCAAACACCACGGTGCCGCCCTTGGGGGCATCCGGGTTTGCGTAGGGTAAAGACACAAAATCCGGTGGAAGGGCAGGCTGGCCATACATAGCTATGCCATGTGCTGATTCGGCTGACGCCAGATTTGAGCCCGCCATCAGCATGATTCCCGCCAAGGCTGGCCGAACTAAAGAGAAAAATTTATGTCGCACTTTTTTAGCAACCCCGCTCTGCCCTTATTTTCATGAAGTCAGACGCTAGCCCTGCTTGCGCGGCAATTCAAACTTTTAGCTTGGATGAAAGAGAGAAATTGCTTATACATGAGTCACTGCTCGATAGGTTTCTTGCCTGTATGAAACCTGCCTCAATAACTTAACGCCCGCTTCGTGCGGGCGTTTTTTTTGGCCTATCGGCGGCTGAACACGCCATCATGCCGACAGGATTCATCTGCGATGTGCGGGAGACGCTGCATTGCGGAGGCTCCTTTTGCAGGTTTCCTGCGCGGGATGCCAGAGGGAATTCGCACAATTTCTGTGCAACTTTCAGGTTACGACAGACGTTCCCTTTGCAGGTGCAGCATGCCACAGTTGCACAGACGCATTTTCGCAAAAAGGGATGAGTGGAATGACGCTGAAGGGCAAATGTGCAGTGATCACCGGGTCGAACTCTGGGATCGGGCTTGGGGTTGCGCGGGAGATGGCGCGGGCTGGGGCGGATGTGGTTTTGAACTCCTTCACCGATCGGGAAGAAGACCATGCGCTGGCAGCCGAGATCGCCAAGGAATTTGACGTGGACGCGCGCTACATTCAGGCGGATATGTCCGATGCAGAGGCCTGCCGTGCATTGATCACCCAGGCGGGACGCTGCGACATCCTGATCAACAATGCAGGCATTCAGCATGTCGCCCCGGTCGATGAGTTCCCGGTCGACAAATGGAACGCCATTCTTGCAATCAACCTGTCGTCTGCGTTCCACACGGCCGCCGCCGCCCTGCCAATGATGCGCGAGGCAGGCTGGGGCCGCGTCATCAATATTGCTTCGGCGCACGGGTTGACGGCCTCGCCCTATAAATCGGCCTATGTGGCGGCAAAACACGGCGTTGTCGGACTGACCAAGACCATCGCACTGGAAACCGCAGAAGAGCCGATCACCGCAAACGCGATTTGCCCGGGCTATGTGCTCACCCCGCTGGTTGAGGCGCAAATTCCGGACACGATGGAAAAATACAATATGGGCCGGGAAGAGGTCATCAAAAGGGTCATGCTGGAGCGGCAGCCGAGCCGTGAATTTGCAACCGTCGAGCAGCTGGGGGGCACTGCGGTGTTCCTGTGCTCAGATGCGGCTGCGCAGATGACCGGCACAACCCTGAGCGTGGATGGCGGCTGGACCGCGCTTTGATCCACGGTGGAGGGGGGGCCAGCCCCCTCTTGCCCGATGGGCAATTCACCCCCGGAGTATTTCGGGAAAGATGATGGGCAACGGGCCCTTGGGCGCTGGACCCGGCAGGTCACGGCGCGCCACATGTAGTGCGTCACACATAGCAAGGAGCTCGCATGACACGGCGGATCAATCTGGCCCTTCAGGGCGGCGGAGCGCATGGGGCCTTTACCTGGGGTGTGTTGGACCGCCTGCTGGAGGTGGGTGATCTTGAGATTGCGGCCATCACCGGTACGTCTGCGGGGGCGCTGAACGGCGCGGCACTCAAGGCGGGGCTGGCGCATGGTGGCAGAGAGGGCGCGCGGTCTTGTCTGGACCATCTGTGGCAGCGGATGGGCGCAGTCGGAGACATGCGCTTTGCCCACTGGCTGGCTGGGCTAGACGCGGCGCCGATCCTTGGAATGCTGGACTGGATCGCGCCGTTTTCCCCGCGTGAGACAATGGGACAGCTGCTGTCGCCCTACAGCTATGGGCCGTTTTACCGCAATCCGTTGCGGCCCGTGGTGGAGGGGTTCAATTTCGCCGAAGTCTGCGCCGCCGAGGGGCCGCAGTTGTTTATCTGCGCGACCTCGGTCAGGACTGGTAAGGTGCGGGTGTTTTCTGGCGACGAGGTCAGCACCGACGCAATCCTTGCCTCTGCCTGTCTGCCGAATCTGTTTCAGGCGGTCGAAATCGAGGATCCGGCGACCGGTCGGATGGAGCCTTATTGGGATGGTGGCTACACCGGCAATCCCGCGCTGTTTCCGCTCTATCAGCCTGAACTGCCGTCGGATGTGGTGATCGTGAGCATCAATCCGTTGGAACGGGATGAACTGCCGCGCACGCCGCAGCAGATTCAGAACCGGATCAACGAAATCAGTTTCAATTCATCGCTCCTGCGGGAGCTGCGTGCCATTGCCTTTGTGCAGCGGTTGCTGGCCGAGGGGCGAATGGAGGCGGGCCAGATGAAACGGGTTCTGGTGCACCGGATCGCGGATGATGATCTGATGCGGCAGCTGTCGGTTCACACCAAGCTGATCCCGATCCCGCAGATCCTGGCCAAGCTGAAGACCGCGGGTCGGGCCGCTGCCGAGCGCTTTCTGGAAGGGGACGCCGCGCATATCGGCGTGCGCTCCACTGTCGATCTGACTGAGATGTTCGGCTAGCCGCTGCATCGGCTTGCCCGCCGTTGTCCTGGTGCCCTTGGATCAGGTCTCGACCAACTCAGGGGGCTGGGTCGGATCCTTGGCGTTGGGGTAAACAAGCCCCGCCGAAATCACCAGTTTGGCGGCATCTTCGACCGACATATCGAGGATGATCACATCCTCTTCCGGGAAAAAGAGAAGGAAGCCGGAGGTTGGGTTGGGCGTTGTTGGGACAAAGATGCTGAGCAGCTTGCCACCGGTTTCAGCGCGGCCCGAAATCTCGCCCTTGGCGGTGGTCGACACAAAGCCGATCGCCCAGATGCCACGGCGGGGATACTGGATCAGGCAGGCGGTTTCAAAGCTGCGTTCGCTTTGCGCAAAGACGGTTTCGGAGATCTGCTTGATCCCCGAGTAGATCGACCGCACGACCGGCATCCGATCCACCAGGCTTTCGGCAAACCCGATGAGAGAGCGGCCAATGATGCCTTTTGCGATCCAGCCGACGATGATGGTGAACAGCAAAAAGATGATCAGGCCAACACCGCGCAGGTTGATGCCGATATACTGTTCGGGACGGAAGGTCTGTGGCACCAGCGGCAGCACAACCCCGTCGATCCATCCCATGACTGTCCAAAGCAGCCAGATGGTCAGGCCGACAGGGGCGATGACAACAATCCCGGTAAAGAATGATGAGCGCAGTCGGGCAAACAGACCGGGACGGCGCGGTGCAGTTTCATCATCAAAGGGTGTGGTCATCGTCGTCAAATACCAGTGAGGAACAAAAGGAAGCTAGGCAGGGTTCTGCGCAACCGCAATGGGCAGCTGCGCAGAAACACGCATTATTGCTTCAGAGTGACCAATTCCTTGGCGATTTCTGCAGCAAGGCGGGCATTGTTGCGAACAAGGGCAATGTTTGCCTTCAAGGAACGACCATCTGTCATCTCAAAGATGCGTTGCAGCAGGAAGGGGGTCACGGCTTTGCCGACGACGCCCTGTGAATCCGCTTCGGCCTGGGCCTGGGCGAGAATGGGCGCGAGGGCCTCGGCTGCGATCTGGTCATCTGCCGGGATCGGGTTTGCGATCAGCTGGCCACCTGGCAGGTCCATCGCCTGACGGGTGGCATGGGCGCGGGCGATTTCTGCGGCGCTATCCATCCGCAGCGGTGCCGCGAGATCGGAGGTTGCAGACCAGAACGCAGGGAAGCTGTCCTGCCCGTAGGCGATAACCGGTACCCCCTGAGTTTCCAGAACCTCAAGAGTTTTGGGAAGGTCAAGGATCGCCTTGGCGCCAGCCGCGACGACGGTGACCGGTGTTTGAGCCAGCTCCATCAGGTCGGCAGAGATGTCAAAGCTGGTTTCGGCGCCCTTGTGCACACCACCGATGCCGCCGGTCGCAAAGACGCTGATGCCTGCCATGCGCGCAGCGATCATGGTTGCAGCGACAGTGGTCGCCCCGGTGCCGCCGGTGGCGATACAGGCGGGCATGTCTGCACGCGAGATCTTGGCGACGTTCTTGGCCTGGCCAAGCGCCTGCAGCTGATCCGCCTCAAGGCCGATGTGCAGAACTCCGTCGATCACGGCCATGGTTGCAGGCACGGCACCTGCGGCGCGGATATCGTCCTCGACCTGGGCTGCGACCTCGACGTTTTGCGGGTAGGGCATGCCGTGGGTGATGATGGTGCTTTCCAGCGCGACGATGGCTTGGCCTGCCTCACGGGCGGCGGCAACTTCGGCCGAGAATGTCATGTTGATCAAAGCGGGGGTTCTCCTGAAACATAGGTGGCGGCGGCCTTCAAGGCGGACGCCAGCGAGGTGGCGCGGTCTTCGCCGCGGGCCTCTGCTGCGATATGCGCAGCCATGAAGGTATCGCCTGCGCCTGTGACGCGGGCAACGGTGACGCGCGGGGGCGTCTGGGTGATGAGACCGTTCTGGTCGGCTTCGGTGGCACTGCTGCCGCCGTCGGTCACCAGAACGCGGGCAGCGCCGCGATCCAGCATGGCGCGCGCGGCGGTGGCACTGTCGGTGAATTCCTCCTGACAAAGCAGCCCTGCCTCTTCGAGGTTCACATAAAGTGTTCCGTGACTGCGGGTGAGGAAGGGGCGCAAGCGTTCGGCCTTGCCGGGCGATGCCGGGGCAACACGCAGATCGGCCTTGGCAAACAGGGGATCGGCGACGATATCGTCCAGCAGCGACAGCGTAAGATTGCCATCCAGCGCAATTGGCCCGGCATAGGGTGCATCTGCATGGCCCAGACTGCCATCACCAAGGGGGCGCAGGATCTTGGCGCCGGCCGCCTCAAGCGAATGGGCATCCGCAATCGCCGCAATCAACCCGTTGGCGCCCTCAACCGCCATGTAGCGGTCCGTTGGCAGATCTTCGGAGCGGTAGAGGTGGTCGGTGATCAGGCCAAGGTGGGTGCAGGCATTGACCAGCTCATCGCCTTCGGCATCGCGGCCAACTGCGCTGAGCAGGGCAGGGCGCAGGCCAAAGCGGGCAAGGGTCATGGCGATGTTCATCGCAACACCACCGGGCAAGCGGGTGATCCGGCCCGGCATGTCAGAACCGCGCTGCATCTCTGCAGGACAACGGCCGATGATATCCCACAGGACAGAACCGATGCACAGGATATCGGGCTGCGGCGCGGCAGCTTGGGACATGGTCTGATCCGGGGTCTCGGCGGGAGAGTTAGAGGGATGTGTCATGGCGGCTGTATTGCCGCGTTTTTCTGGCTCCTGCAAGGCGCAACCGTGTGCGGTAACAGACCGTTTTAATCCAGTTCATCGCATTGGTGGATTTTCCGCCCTGAAAAAGGCGGGTGCGCAGAACAGGGTTTTGTCTTGGGCTTGTTATCGTGGGGCCAGATGTAGTGGTGCCTGACGCCATTGCGGTCTGCACTATTGGTCCGGCCGCCTTGGCCTGTCAGTTCGGGACCGCGAAGGTGAGCGCGGCCCAATGGGTGGCCCAGACCGCGCCAGTGCCACTGGCGGGATCCCGGGGTTCAAGCATAACCGCATCCAGAAGATAGCTGTTGCCCCGACTGACGGGGATCACTGCGATGCCATCTGCATTTGTCTTGAGCTTCGTGATGGTCACATCGCCTGTCTCTGTGCGTTCAAAGACTTCGATCTGGGCATCGGGGCGGGGCGCGGTTTGATAGTAAAGGCGCACAGGCAGCCCGTCGTCCAGGTTGTCGGTGTAGGGATTTTTCAACGCCACAAACTCCACCAGCAGCCCCTCTGGTTGGTCCTGTCCCGCGCCATCCCCTACGGCGACAAGGGATTTTGCGTGGCGGGTGTAGATTTCTGAAAACCCGTCGCGCGGCAACCCTCGCGCCGTGTGGCGGGCCTCGACGTTGGCAAATCCCTTGTGGCGGGCGAATTCTGCAAATTCCTCCCATGTGTCATAGGTCAGGCTGTCGGGCTGTGTTTCATGGAGAAGAACGGCCAAACCGGGTGCGGGATCGTCAAGCTGGAGCGCAGGTGTGTCCCCCAACCGCCCAACATAAGGCACAACGCCTGCGGGTGTCCTGATGTCAAACCGGTCGATGTCCTGCGTCAGATAGGGGAGGCGAAATCCCTTGAACCGTTGCCCGTTTTTCAGGTCTGCCTGGAGAGATCCGCCTAATTCCACTTGATATTTTTCCGGAGCGATCCAAAACTCATGTGAAAGAGCCGCACCTGCAATGGGAAGGGTGAGAACACCCGCGACGGCTGCAACGATGGGGCGGAGGATGGACATGGCGTGGATGGAACCTCTGGCTCTGGTGGTGCACAGCGCGCGGTCTGGACCCGCAAACGTGACGCAGACGCTACGGTCTTTTGTGCTGTGTTTTGCGCTGACAATCAGCACCTTTCTTGCTGCTTACTCTAGCGGAGCAGCCCACGAAGTCACGCCGACGATTGCGGATTTCGAGATTGCGGATGGCCAGCTGACCCTCGAACTGCGTCTCAACATCGAGGCATTCGTGGCAGGGATCAACCTTGACGGGATGGAGAACACGGACACAGCGGCACAGGCGCAGGACTACGACAGCTTGCGCGCTCTCAGCGAGGCCGAGTTAAAGCCAATGGTGGCGCTTTTTGCGGAGGATTGGCTAAGCACGCTGGAGGTATACGCCGGTGGGGATATCCCGCTCAGCCTTCAGTCCGTGACCATCCCAGAGGTCGGCGATGTGGAGTTCCCTCGCAGCAGTGTGTTGATCGTGACCGGGCCGGTTGATGGCGCCGCCCGCGGGTTGAAGATTGGCTGGCCCAAGGGGTCCGGTGGTGTGGTTCTGCGTCAGAATGGGGTGGAAGACCCCTACACAGGTTATCTGCAGGGCGGGGAAGTGACGCCGACGATTCCGATTTCAGGCGGCCTGGCCCAGAGCCCGCAGCAGGCGTTCGTCGATTATATTCCCGTCGGATACACCCACATCCTGCCCAAGGGGCTGGATCATATTCTGTTCGTTCTGGGGCTTTTCTTTTTCAGCACACGGCTGCGCCCGCTGATTTGGCAAATCAGCGCGTTTACGGTGGCGCATACAATCACCCTGGCGCTTGGGGCGCTTGGCTGGATCAGGATAGACCCGGCCATCGTTGAGCCGCTCATCGCCGCATCCATCGTTTTTGTCGCGGTCGAAAACGTCTTTGCCCGCAAATTGCACAGCTGGCGCACCTTGGTGATCTTCGGGTTTGGATTACTGCATGGGCTTGGCTTTGCATCGGTTCTGGCAGAGTTCGGCCTGCCTGACGCCCAGTTTCTGCCGGCGCTTCTTGGCTTTAATGTGGGGGTGGAGCTGGGCCAGCTCACGGTGGTTGGTGTGGCCTATGCGCTGTTTGGATTTTGGTTCTGGGGTCATCCCAAGTACCGGGGCAGAGTTGCGATCCCTGCGAGCTTCACGATCGCTCTTATTGGTGCCTATTGGTTTGCTGAACGGGTGTTTCTCTAACAAACCCGGTTCCTCTAACAAACCCGGACTGTCGCGTCGGGATGAAAAAAGGGCCGCGTCAGCATATGCTGGGCGGCCCTGTTTTTCGATAAATGGGTTTGAGTACGGGGGCGATCAGCCCTCCATCGCGGCCATCAGCTTGCGCAGGCTTGCGATGTGGTCTTCCTCGCGCCAGATCTCGTCCCCGATGCCGAAGAAATCGGTATAAGGCGCGAGCTCGCGAACGATATCAACGGTCAGACCACCTTCGGCCACGACCGGCACCTCGATCATCTGCGACCACCACTCAAACAGATCTTTCTGGGCTTGGTTGCCGTCACCCAGACCAGAGGTGCCAACGGGGCCAAAGCTCACGTAGTCCGCACCCGCCTCAGCTGCTGTCAGGCCATCGTGGCGAGACGCGGCACAGAAGCTGCCGACAATTGCATCCGGCCCAAGCGCCTTGCGCGCCGTACGGACAGGGCGCGCTGCGTCGGACAGATGCACGCCATCCAGCCCCAGACGCTCTGCGAGGATCTGATGGTCGGTGATGACAATCGCAACATCGCGGGCATGGGCCACAGCGCGAAGAGCGTCACCTGCACGGCTCAGCGTGTCTTCATCCCGGCTGGCCAGTTCAAGGCGCACACAGGCGATCTCGACCTCGTCCAATACACGGGCCAGCTGGTCGGGGAACCGGCCAAGCTCAAAGCTCGCCGGGGTGGTCAGATAGATCTGCGGCGTTTCGGGGGCGTCAGCGGGGCTGTCCATGGGGAGGGCTCCTGTTCAGTGGTTGACGGTGTTTAGCGCATTTGCCACCGGACGCAAGGATTTGGCGACAAGCTGGGGCGCGAAAATCCAGATCCCGTGGCAGCTTCGGCGCAGTCATCTGACGGTTCTGTCCAGGATATAGCCGCTTTGGCCGAGAAGTCGCCCCCTTGCTCTTGCCCATTTGGCGCCTGCCGATTAGAGCAAAGCAGATTTTTTGGAGAGATGGATGCCAAGCGACACACCTCAACCCGCCTTTGTCCTTGTCCGCCCCCAGATGGGTGAAAACATCGGAGCAGCTGCCCGGGCGATGTGGAATTTTGGTCTCGACCGGATGCGCATTGTGGCGCCGCGTGATGGCTGGCCCAATCAAAAGGCGGTTGCCATGGCCTCCGGGGCGGGGCGTCTGCTGGACGAGGCGCAGCTGTCAGCGACGCTGGCCGACAGTCTGGAGGATTGCGATTTCGTCTTTGCCACCACCGCGCGTCCGCGCGAGCTGACGAAACCGGTCTACAGCCCGGAAGCAGCGATGAAGCTGGCCGCAGAGAAAACCGCCGCCGGCCAGAAAGTCGCGGTGATGTTCGGCCCGGAACGCGCGGGTCTGGAAAACGAGGATGTCGCGCGGGCCAACGCCATTATCACTGTGCCGGTCAATCCTGAATTCGCGTCGCTCAACCTTGGTCAGTGCGTCTTGCTGACCGCCTATGAATGGCGTCGTCAGGTGGAAGAGGTCGTGGATGTGACCACCGACCTCGGCAAATCCGACTGGGCCAACCACGCGGATGTGGATGCGCTGGTCAATCACTACGAGGGCCGGCTGGAAGAGGCGGGCTTTTTCTTTCCGCCAGAAAAGGCACCGGGCATGAAGGTGGTCTTTCGCAACCTGTTCAGCCGCCTGCCGCTGACGCGGGCGGATGTGCAGATGCTGCACGGCGTGATGCGACAGATGGTCCGTTGGAAAGAAAAACGCGACTGAACGGTCATTTGGCCGCGAACCCTGCACTGGACGGGGGCTGACCTGCGGCCTAGCTTGACGGGAAATTGGAAGAGGCAAGCATGAGCAAGCGCAGCATTTTCGAGGACGTCTCTGGCGATCAGCCGCAGGAGCGCCCGCAAGCCCAACCCGGTGGGATCGATCGCGCCCGTCGCGGCGCACGGGGCGCCATACGTGCCTGGCTGTCGGTTCTGTTCGCTCTGGTCGTGGCGATGATCGTCGTGGGGGGGCTGACACGGTTGACCGACAGCGGGTTGTCGATCACCGAATGGCGGCCCGTCACCGGTGCAATCCCACCCCTGAGCGAGGCCGACTGGCAGGCTGAGTTCGAAAAGTACAAACAGATCGACCAATGGCGCATCCAGAACCAGTGGATGCAGCTTGAAGACTTCAAGGTCATCTATTGGTGGGAATGGGGCCATCGTCAGCTTGGCCGTGTAATCGGGCTGATCTGGGCTGTTGGCTTCCTCGGCTTTGCGGTTGCGCGCCAGATCCCAGTTGGTTGGGCTGGCAAGCTGTTGCTGCTCGGTCTCCTGGGCGGGCTGCAGGGCGGTATCGGCTGGTGGATGGTGGCCTCTGGCGTGACGCAGGGCGAGGGGATGACTGCGGTTGCCTCTTATCGTCTGGCGACACACCTTGGCCTTGCCTTTGTGATCCTTGGGGTGATTTCCTGGTATATGTTCCAGCTTGGTCGGGAAGAACGCGACCTGATGCAGGCGCGGCGTGCCAAAGAAAGCAAGCTGTTCAGCCTTTCAACAGGCCTTTTGCACTTCAGCTTTTTGCAGATCATCCTTGGCGCCTTGGTTGCAGGTATCGACGCAGGGCGGTCTTATACAGACTGGCCGCTGATGGGGGGGCAGATCATTCCGCCGGATCCCTTTATGATCGAGCCGCTGTGGAAGAACTTCTTTGAAAACCCCGGCCTTGTGCAGTTCATCCACCGTGTGAGCGGCTATCTCCTCCTTGCCTTTGGCGTTGTGGTCTGGCTGCGAGGACGAAACAGCGCCCATCCGCGCACGCAATTTGCCTTTAACGCGGTATTTGCGGCCTTGCTGTTGCAAATGGTGCTTGGCATCGTGACCGTGCTTTACGCCGCACCGTGGCAGATTGCGATCTTGCACCAGCTGATGGCCGTTTGCCTTTGGGTGCTGATCCTGCGCGCCCGGTTCCTGTCGGCATACCCGATTGCCACTTCGATCAAGGATTACTGAGCATGACCGCATTTGATGAACTGATGGCCTTTGAACGCGACACACAGGCCTTGGGCCAGATTGCTGGTCGCCTCGGCTGGGATCAGGAAACCATGATGCCCCGCGGTGCCGCCCCCCAACGCGGCGAAGAGATGGCCGCAATCGAAGCGGTTCTTCATGCCCGGCGGTCAGATCCGCGGGTGGCAGATTGGCTGGCCGCTGCGGTCGCCCCGGATGAGGTTGGCGAGGCCCAGCTGCGCGAAATCCGCCGCAGTTACGACCGGGCGGTCAAGGTTCCCGCCGATCTGGCCAAGCGGATTGCGCGTGTGACCTCTGAGGCGCAGGGCAAATGGGCAGCGGCCCGCGCGGCAGAAGACGTGGCCGCATTCCTGCCGGTTCTGGAAGAGGTGGTTTCTCTCAAACGGGAAGAAGGTCAGGCGCTGGCCGCAGGCGGTAACGTCTATGATGCGATGGTCGCCGACTACGAACACGGGACAACCGGTGCCGAGATCGCGGATCTCTTTGATGCAATGCGCCCGCGTCTGGTGGACCTGCGGGCCCGTGTACTGGACAAACCCGCGCCCCAAGGTGTTAGCGGCCATTTCGACGCTGACAAGCAGATGGCGCTGACCACCACTTTGGCAGAGACGTTTGGCTACAAGATGAGCCACGGACGGGTGGACAAGGCGGTCCATCCTTTCTGTTCGGGCAGCGGCCTTGACGTGCGCGTCACCACCCGGACCAGTGACGACGATCCGTTCAATTGTTTTTACTCGACCATCCACGAAGTCGGTCATGCTGCTTATGAGCAGAACATCGATCATGCGTATCTGCTGACCCCATTGGGTCGCGGCGTGTCGATGGGGGTGCACGAGAGCCAGAGCCGGATCTACGAAAATCAGCTCGGCCGCAGCCGGGCCTTTACCGGTTGGTTGTTCGACCAGATGCGTGCGGAGTTTGGCGAGTTCGGTATCGCGGATGCAGATGCCTTTTATGCGGCGGTGAATGCCGTGCAGAACGGCTATATCCGGACCGAAGCGGACGAACTGCAGTATAACCTGCATGTGATGCTGCGCTTTGATCTGGAGCGTGCGTTGATGTCGGGTGATCTGCAGGTCCAGGATCTGGAAGCCGCCTGGAATGATCGCTTTGCCGCAGATTTTGGCTATGACGTAGACAAGCCGTCAAACGGCTGCCTGCAGGATGTCCACTGGTCGGTTGGACTGTTTGGTTATTTCCCGACCTACAGCCTTGGCAATGTCTATGCGGGGTGTCTGTATCAGGCGCTGCGTCAGGCGGTGCCGGATTTGGATGCCCAGCTTGCATCAGGCGATACCGTTGCTGCGACCAGCTGGCTGCGGGACAATCTGCAAACGCATGGTGGCCTGCGCAGCCCGGTCGAGACCATCACCCACGCCGCAGGCATGGCGCCGAGCCCGGAACCCCTGCTTGCCTATCTGGAAGAGAAATTCGGCGCGCTCTACGGTCTTTGATCGCAGCGCACGTGAACCAGAAAACCCCTGCCATCTGGCAGGGGTTTTGTGTTTTTACCGTCAGATCAATGCCATACGCTCTGCCCTTTCCGGATCAGGAAAGGGGCGGTAAAGTCCAAAGTCAGCCGCAGCGATCAATGTGTTCACATTGGCATAGAGCCGTTCGACATTTTCGTCCATCTCACCAAGGACGCGGAAGGCCTGGTCAAGTTGCGACATATCCGTGAACTCGATCTCTAGCAGAAAGTCGCGGTTTGTATCGCTGGCAAGGTTCAGTTTGCGACGCAACAGACGCCAGGTCTGAATGACACCACGTTCCTCGAGGTATCCCATCCACTGGTCTACCGCATTGGCAAAGACGAGGGCCTTGGCCTCGTGGTGAAGATCAATCGAGCAGTGATAGAGATTCATGCGTCGCCTTCCTTTCCCGATGGCGTTTCCACGACATGAAAGGCTGCCCGAAACTGATTAGCCTTTGATTAACAAAAACGCCGCCCGGTTGGGGCGGCGTTTTGACTGGGTTTGTCTTACGGTCCTCAGCTTTCGCCGGTGTCCGCCTCATCCTCGTCCGATTGCTCGGCAATCCAGGCAACAGAGACGACTTCTTCGCCCTTGCCAGTATTGAAGACCCGCACGCCACCGGCAGAGCGGGAGCGGAAGGAAATGCCATCGATCGGCACCCGGATCGACTGCCCCTTCGAGGTCGCGAGCATGATCTGGTCGTCCATCTCAACCGGGAAGGAAGCCACGATAGCACCACCGCGCATTGCCTTGTCCATTGCGGTGACGCCCATGCCGCCGCGCCCACGGACCGGATAGTCGTGGCTAGAGCTCAGCTTGCCCGAACCACCGGATGTGATGGTCAGGATCAGGTTTTCTGCCGCCGACATCTCGGCATAGCGGTCCTGGCTGATGGCACCTGCAACCACATCTTCGTCGTCGCTCTCGCCATCGTCGGCAATCCCGGCCACGGCGCGGCGCATCTTGAGATAGGCCGCGCGTTCCTCGGGGGAGGCTTCGAAATGGCGGATCACCGACATCGAGACAACGTGATCGTCACCGTTGAGCCTGATGCCCCGAACACCGGTGGACTCACGGCTGTTGAAGACACGAACATCCGTGGTGCGGAATCGGATCGCACGACCGGAATCGGTGAACAGCATCACGTCGTCATCTTCGGAACAGATACGCGCATTGACCAGTTTGACAGAGCCGTCCTCTGGCAGTTTCATCGCGATCTTGCCGTTGCGGCGGACATTTGTGAAGTCCGACAGGCGGTTGCGCCGCACGTCACCTGCGCTGGTGGCAAAGATCACCTGCAGTTTTTCCCAATCCTCGTCCGGCACATCGACCGGCATGATCGCTGCAATGGACACACCTGTGGGGATCGGCAGGATATTCACGATCGCCTTGCCCTTGGAGGTACGGCCACCCTGCGGCAGACGCCAGGTCTTGAGCTTGTAGACCATCCCATCGGTGGTGAAGAACAGCAGCTGGGTGTGGGTATTGGCCACGAAGAGGTTGGTAACAACATCCTCTTCCTTGGTCTGCATCCCAGACAGCCCCTTGCCACCGCGTTTCTGCGCGCGGAAATCGGCCAGCGGGGTCCGCTTGATGTAGCCGCCAGATGTGATCGTCACGACCATATCTTCGCGCTCGATCAGATCCTCGTCTTCCATGTCGCCGGACCAGTCGACGATCTCGGTGCGACGGGGAACGGCGAAGTTGTCGCGCACTTCGCGCAGCTCGTCCGAGATGATGCCCAGGATCCGCTCGCGGGAGGACAGGATTTCAAGGTATTCCTTGATCTTGCCTGCCAGTTCTTCCAGCTCATCGGTGACTTCCTTGACACCGATCTGTGTCAGACGCTGCAACCGAAGTTCCAGAATGGCACGGGCCTGCACCTCAGAGAGGTTATAGGTGCCATCGTCATTCATGGTGTGGGTCGGATCGTCGATCAGGCGGATGTAGGGTGCGATATCGCTCGCAGGCCAGCGGCGTGTCATCAGCTTGTGACGGGCCTCAGCAGCATCGGCAGAGGCGCGGATGGTCGCAACCACCTCGTCCACATTGGATACTGCCACAGCGAGGCCGCACAGGATGTGGCTGCGTTCACGGGCCTTGCGCAGGTCATATGCGGTGCGGCGGGCAACCACGTCTTCGCGGAAGTCGATGAAGGACGTCAGGAAGCGGCGCAGGGTCAGCTGTTCTGGCCGGCCACCATTCAACGCCAGCATGTTGCAGCCGAACGACGTCTGCATGGGCGAGAAGCGATACAGCTGGTTCAGCACCACCTCGGGGGTTGCGTCACGCTTGAGTTCGACAACAACCCGCACCCCGTTGCGGTCGGATTCATCCTGAACGTGGGCCACGCCTTCGATCCGTTTTTCGCGGACCTGCTCGGCTATCTTTTCGATCATCGCGGCCTTGTTGACCTGATAGGGGATTTCTTCGACCACGATCGCGTAGCGGTCCTTGCGGATCTCCTCGACCTTGGTCTTGGCCCGGATGATGACACTGCCACGGCCCTCCAGATACGCCTTGCGCGCACCAGAGCGGCCCAGCATCACACCACCGGTGGGGAAATCGGGGCCGGGAATGTACTCGATCAGCTGTTCGCTGGTCAGGTCCGGATCCTCAATAAGGGCCAGGGTGGCATCCACCACCTCACCGAGGTTGTGAGGCGGGATGTTGGTCGCCATGCCAACCGCAATACCCCCGGCGCCGTTGACCAGCATGTTTGGGAAGCGGGCGGGCAGGACCGTTGGTTCACGGTCCTTGCCATCGTAGTTGTCCTGAAAATCAACCGTGTCTTTTTCGATGTCGGCCAGGATCGACGCGGCCGGCTTGTCCATGCGGACTTCGGTGTAACGCATCGCCGCCGGATTATCGCCGTCCATCGAGCCAAAGTTGCCCTGACCGTCCAGAAGCGGCAGCGACATGGAGAAGTCCTGCGCCATCCGCACAAGGGCGTCATAGATCGCGCTGTCACCATGGGGGTGGTATTTACCCATGACATCGCCAACCGGACGGGCCGACTTGCGATAGGGTTTGTCATGGCTGTTGCCGACTTCGTGCATGGCGTACAGAATCCGGCGGTGAACCGGTTTCAGACCATCACGCAGGTCGGGAATGGCGCGGCTGACAATAACCGACATCGCATAGTCGAGATACGAGTTGCGCATCTCGGTTTCAATGGAAACCGTCGGGCCATCATACTGAGGCCGCTCAGGTTTATTTTCGTCCATGTTTTCAGGAGTTTCCGGCGTATCGCTCACGTTGGCTGCCCGTAGTTATTGCTGGGTCTATATCTTGTGTCTGCACCTTAACAGCAAGGGCATATAAGGCGCAAGCAAGCTGGCTGATCTTGGCGTCATTCCTCGCCGTATTTCTGCCAAGCGGCTGTATTTGTACGAGATTAACGAATTTTATGATATGCTTACGACATGGGGGGTGTCCGTAGAGGAGACCTGAAATGGAGAAAAGCGAAACAGAGCTGATGTTGAAGGGCTACGGTCTGACCACGGCCGAAATGACATATCACATGCCCGACCACATCCATGTGCTCAATACCTTTGTCTGGCAGGACTATGATCTGGCGCCCGATCATCCGCGCCTGTTTGAATTTATCGAGTTCTGGCAGCGCGAGATCGAGGGCCCGTTGCATTCGGTCCGCTTTACCCATCGCAAAATGATCAGCCCCGGTGAATGGCGCAACGTCAAGGGCGTGCTGCATCTTCATTCGTGACCGCTGTGCTGGAATGTAAGGCATAATTCCGACCATACGGCACGCGTGGGCTTCTGATCTGTTTTCTTTTGCCCTCAGTCGCTTATACTGTCACCGACTAAGCTGGCAGCCCTGCGCTATGGTCCTGATTTGTCAGGCTGTCTTTGATCTATCCGGCGCAGCAGGCGCGCCCCGCGGCAAAGAGGCAGGCCCATGGTTTCCCGAGTTATTCCGGTCGACCCATTTGATCTGGTGGTTTTTGGGGGAACTGGCGATCTGGCACAGCGCAAGATCCTGCCGGCCCTGTTTCGGCGCCACTGTGACGAGCAGCTGCCCGATGGCGCCCGCATCATTGGTGCCGCGCGCAGCGATCTGACCCGCGAAAGCTATCAGGCGCTGGTGGCCGAAGCGCTGCAAACCCATTGCGGCGCAGTGGCGCCGGACCAGCTGGCCCGGTTTCTGGATCGCGTCCTTTATCTCAGGGTTGATGCAACCGACCCGGCGGGGTGGCAGGCGCTCACACAGGAATTGGGCAAGCCACGCCAGGATCGGGTGCGGGTGTTCTATTTTTCTGTTGGCCCATCGCTGTTTGCGCCGCTGGCGGAACAGATCTGGGCGCATGAGCTGGCCGACGATCAGACCCGGATCGTGGTCGAAAAGCCCTTTGGTCATGACCTCGCGTCTGCGCGGGCCTTGAACCAGACCCTTGCCAGTCATTTTGACGAAAGCCAGATTTACCGGATCGACCATTATCTGGGCAAGGAAACCGTTCAGAACCTCATGGCGATCCGGTTTGGCAATATGTTGTTTGAGCCGCTGTGGAACAGCCAATACGTCGACCACATCCAGATCACGGTGGCAGAGACTGTGGGCGTTGGCGGGCGTGAGGCGTATTACGACAAATCCGGTGCGATGCGGGACATGATGCAGAACCACCTGATGCAGCTTCTCTGTCTCATTGCGATGGAGCCACCGGCCAAATTCGACCCCGATGCCGTGCGCGATGAAAAGCTGAAAGTGATCCGTGCGCTGGAGCCTGTGGAGCCGCATCATATCGTTCGCGGCCAGTATGTTGCCCCAAGTGGTGCAACCGGTTCGGATCTGACGTACCGCGAAACCGTGGGCGCGCCACGCAGCACCACAGAGAGCTATGTCGCGCTCAAGGCGCATATCAGCAACTGGCGGTGGGCGGGAACGCCGTTCTACCTGCGGACGGGCAAACGTCTGGTGGCGCGGTCTTCTGTTATCAACGTCTTTTTCAAGGATGCGCCGCACTCGATCTTTGGCGCGGATGCGGGGCGGCATGCGAACCTGCTGACCATCCGTCTGCAGCCCGACGAGGGCATCACCCTGAAAGTGACCATCAAAGAGCCGGGGCCGGGCGGGATGCGGTTGATGGACGTGCCCTTGGACATGAGCTTCGCCCAGGCCCTGGGGGACAACATTCACGGCGCACCGGACGCGTATGAGCGGCTGATCACCGATGTGATACGGGGCAATCAGACCTTGTTCATGCGCGGCGATGAGGTCGAGGCCGCCTGGGCCTGGACGGATCCGATCATTGCGGGCTGGACATCTCGTGGGGATGTGCCAAAACCCTATGATAGCGGTAGCACCGGCCCCGGCGACGCCGATCTGCTGATGCGCCGTGACCAACGAGACTGGCGGGGGATCAACCCATGAAAATTTCCGAATACGCAGACCGTGACATGCTGGCCATCGATGTGGCCAATCAGATTGCGGGCGACCTCAAGACGCATTTGCTGCACCATGACAGCGCGTCGATTGCGGTGGCGGGCGGAACAACCCCAGCCCCGATTTTTGACGACCTTTGCGCCGCAGATATCGACTGGGATCGCGTGCGCCTGATGGCAACCGATGAACGCTGGGTGCCTGCCAACAGCGAGCGTTCGAATGCTCGCATGATCCGCGAGCGGCTCCTTGTTGATCGCGCTGCCGCGGCCCGGTTTCTGCCGTTCCACGTTCCCGCGCGTGCGCCCGAAGATGTTCTGGCCGAGGTTGAAAGCATGATCGAGCCTGAGCTGCCGCTGTCGGTTGTCCTGCTTGGTATGGGCGAAGACATGCACACGGCTTCGTTGTTTCCGGGGGTTGACGGGCTGGAGGCTGCGCTGGCCGCGAATGCACCCATCCTTGCGGTCATGCGCCCTGACAGCCAGCCAGAGCCCCGCATCAGCCTGTCAGCCCGGGTTCTGGATGCTGCGATTTCCAAACATCTGGTGATTTACGGCGATGCCAAGCGCGAAGCGTTGGAGCGCGCCAAATCGCTGCCACCGGAAGAGGCGCCAATTCGGGCCGTCTTGTCAGAAATGACAGTGCACTGGGCCCCCTGAGCCCGCGCGCAAGGAACACATGCGCGTGTGTGCGGTGCCTTTACGCATGTTTGCAGAACATGTTCGCAAATTTGGGCCGTCCCGTTTGGGAGGACCTATTTTTATGCTCAGCCTTCGGCGACGGCGCCGTCACGTTCGATCAGGGATTGGCGCAAGGGGTCGGGCAGGGGATAGCCTGACTGTCCATCTGGCGTGCGCAAGACCATCACACCGGTCATTGTTGCGCGCAGATCGCCGGACCAGATCTGCTGCTCCATGATGTAAGATGTGCGGCGAAACGAAACGACGCGGGCAGTGGTGATGTAATCCTCGTCCAGCACCATTTCCTTGACGTAGTGGATATTGGCGTTGCGCACGACATTGCGCGGGGCTGGCATCCCATCAAAGAAGGGTGCGAAGAAGCGGTTGAAATACGCCACGCGCAGGGTTTCAAACCAGCTGAGATAGGCCTTGTTGTTGACGTGGTGCAGGATATCCAGTTCGGAAAACCGCACCCGGTCGGCCATAGCCAGCGGCTGAGGCTCTGTCAGGCCATGTTCGATCTGCGCTTCAGCGCTGAGTGGGGTGTGATAAATCAGCTCCATTGCGCCTGCCTAGGCGGAATGTCCCAGCTGCGCAAGGGCTGGCGGGTTTCATGCACCGATCCGGTATGCTGATCGGCGTCGGGGTGGACGAATATGATCGGCACACAAAAAAGCCGACTGATTTCAGTCGGCTACGTAATGTCCGTGGTCTGCGCTGGAATGGACCCTCGAATGGACACTCGGGGTTTGCTGGAGCGGGTAACGGGAATCGAACCCGTAACTAAAGCTTGGGAAGCTGCCGTGATACCTTTTCACCATACCCGCATCCGTGTTGCTGGGAGTAGCGAATTCGCCGGGGCGGGTCAAGCGCACAACACGCTGATTGCCCCGGCAAAATCGTTTTCCTTCACCTAGCCGCGACGGCGGCGACGGCGGCGCCCTCCGTCCTCAGCTGCGTCACCGCCACCGCTGTTGAAATTCACCTGCGGCAGTGTCACGACCGTGCCCAGGATCGGGAAGGGCTCGGCAGAGTTGGGGATGGCAGACGCGTTGACGAAATGCTCTTGGAAACGTGGCTCCACAGCGGTTTCGATCTTTTCGATGTTGCGGACGGTTTCCTCGATTTCGCCGCGCGCTTCGAGGTTCAGCAATGCAATCCGTGCGCCGGTGCCAGCGGCGTTGCCTGCCGATGTGACCTTGTCCAGTTCACAATCCGGGATCATGCCAAGAACCATGGCGTGTTTGACTGAGATATGCGCCCCAAAGGCACCGGCGAGCACAACGCGGTCGACCTTTTCCACGCCGAATTTGTCCATCAGGAGCCGGGCACCGGAATAAAGCGCAGCCTTGGCCATCTGGATTGCGCGGATGTCCGGGTTGGTGACGGTGATCGTCGGGCCGCCCTCGGCGGAGCCGTCCCACAGCATGTAGGCATTGGTGCGCCCATCCTGAATGCAGCGTGCCGTGCCGGTTTGTTCGGCCGAGCCGATCAGGCCAGAGGCATCCAGCACGCCAGCCATGCGCATTTCGGCAATTGCCTCGATGATGCCGGAACCGCAGATGCCGGTTATGCCGGTCGTCGCGATAGACTGGGCAAAGCCCTCTTCATCCGACCACACATCCGAACCGATCACGCGGAAACGTGGTTCTTTGGTTTCCGGGTTGATTTCGACGCGTTCGATGGCGCCCGGGGCGGCGCGTTGACCGCTGGAGATCTGGGCGCCTTCAAACGCAGGACCAGTGGGGGAGGAACAGGCCAGAACCTTTTCCTTGTTGCCAAGCAGGATCTCGGCGTTGGTGCCCACATCAACAACCAGCACCAGATCCTCTGATTTGTCCGGCGCCTCTGAAAGGGCGACCGCCGCAGCATCCGCGCCGACGTGACCGGCGATGCAGGGCAGCAGGTAGACACGGGCGGCCGGGTGAATGTTGAGGTTCAGTTCAATCGCCCGCAGCGACAGCGCGTTGGAGGTTGCCAGCGCAAAGGGGGCCTGACCCAGCTCAAACGGGTCGATGCCGAGGAACAGGTGATGCATCACCGGATTGCAGACAAACACTGCATCCACGATCAGCGCCTTGTCGATTTCCGCTTCGGCGGCGATTTGGGTGAACAGCGCGTTCATGCCCTCGCGCACGGCGGCTGTCATTTCCTGATCGCCGCCCTTGTTCATCATGGAATAGGACACCCGGCTCATCAGGTCTTCGCCAAAACGGATCTGCGGGTTCATGATCCCGGAGGAGGCAACCACCTGGCCGGTTTTCAGGTCGCACAAATGGGCCGCGATGGTGGTGGAGCCAAGATCCACCGCAAGACCATAGACAGAGCCTTCGTAATAGCTGGGCCAGATGTGCATGATCTTGGGGGACTGGCTGGCATCACCCAGATGCACGGCGACTGTCACCTTCCAGTTGCCCTTGCGCAGGGCCGGCTGCAGGCACTGCAGGATATGAAGATCGGTTTGCACGCCCTTCAGACCCCACTGGCTGTCCAGCGCCTCGATCAGCCGCTCCATGTCGCCGGTCGGTTTGTGCATGTCGGGTTCTTCGACCTCGACATAATACAGCCGCGTCGATGGGTTCATGGTGACTTCACGCGCTTCGGCGCGCTTGCGCACCACTTGGCGGTGCACCTGACTTTCTGGCGGGACGTCAATCACCACATCCCCCTGAACGGTTGCCTGACAGCCAAGGCGGCGCCCGTCGATCAGCCCGCGTTTGTCCTTGTAGCGCTGTTCGACCTTGTTCCACTCGCTCAGCGCATCATCCGAAACGCTTACCCCATGCTTGGAAAACTCTCCGTACGACGGGGTGATCTGGCACTTGGAGCAGATGCCGCGACCACCGCAGACAGAGTCGAGATCGACCCCAAGTTGGCGGGCCGCTGTCAGGACGGGCGTTCCAACGGGAAAGCGGCCGCGCTTGCCCGATGGGGTGAACACCACCAACGGATCGGTTGCGGATGCCTGGGTCGGGTCGGTGACGGGATCGTTTGCCATGCCTCTACCTATGTTCGTGCGCATTTTGCGGGAGCATATGGCGTTTTGCGCTCAGGGAAAGCCGGGCCGCGTCATTTTCATGCCCGCTGGCGTCATTTATGTCTGGATTTGGCGCAGTTTAGCGCTCAGGTGTCGCTATGGTCGTCTTGTGTCGCGCCATTGGCGAGCCATTTCAGGATGTCTTTGCGATTGCCATCAAGGCTGGGTGCGGGTCGGCGGGTCACAGGATCGGGCAGGGCTGAGAGTTTGACCGGATTGCCTGCTGCCTTGTACTGCGGATGGCCGTCTGCGTCGCACACATCGACCACCATATTGCGTGCAAGGATCTGTGGGTCCTGCATGACCTGCGCCACATCCTGAATGGGACCGGTGGGGATGCCTGCGCGCTGCAGCTCTTGGATCCAGTGCTGTTTGGGCTTGTCCAGCGTCACTGCCTCAATCAGCCGTTTCAACAGCCGCGCATTTTCACAGCGGGCCAAGTTGGTGGCAAACCGCGGATCTTCTGCAAGAGGCAGGCCAAGCGTCTTGCACAGGCCCGCGAAAAGCGCGTCATTGCCCGCGGCAATCACAAACAGCCCGTCGCGGGCATGAAAGGTTTCAAATGGCGTGATCGACGGATGGCGCGCACCGGACGGGCGGGGGGAATGGCCCGTCACAGAGGTGATGGCGACCGCATGTTCCAGCAACGCGAGCTGGCTGTCGAGCATGGACACGTCAACCTTCTGTCCGGGCGCGCCGGATTTGACGGCATAAAGCGCAGCAAGAACCCCCTGACACAGGAACATGCCCGCTGCGATATCGCCGATAGAGGCCCCGACGCGCACTGGGTCGCGGTCTTTTTCCCCGGTGATCGACATGACGCCTCCGCGGGCCTGAACCACCATGTCATAGGCAGGGCGCAACCGGTCCGGGCCGGTGTGGCCAAAACCTGAGACAGCGCCATAGATCAGGTTTGGAAACCGCGCATGCAGCGCCTCCCACCCATAACCGAGCCGCTCCATGACGCCGGGGCGAAAATTCTCAAGGATCACGTCGGCGCGCTCCAGCAGCTGATCAAAGATCACCCGATCGGTTTCGGCCCGCAGGTCCAGCGCGATGCTTTCCTTGCCGTGATTGATGGTCGCAAAATAGGCGCTTGCGCCATCTTTGAACGGCGGAAAGGCGCGGGTATCGTCGCCAAGGCCGGGACGCTCTACCTTGATGATGCGCGCACCCAGATCCTGCAGCCCCATAGAGGCATATGGCCCGGCGAGGACATGGGTAAGGTCTAGGACAACGACCCCCTCCAATGGGCGGCAGCAAGTGTCGTCTGGCATGGCTCTGGGGCTCCGATCTTATCTGTTCGCGTGTCCCATGCTGACAGCAGGAGAGCCGCCCCGCCTTGATCCATGTCAGCAAAGACCGGCGGCCCCGTGACAGGCAAACGGATCGTTTCGGCGCAGGGGCGTGAATTCTCCGGTTTTTCTCGAATCGGGCTCTTTCCCATCTGCGGCATCTGTGCCATAGGGTCATCGCCAACGGGGTTTTGCATGGGGATAGCAAATGCAGATTCGTGAGGCTCTCACATTCGACGATGTTCTTCTGGTACCAGGTGCGTCCAGCGTTCTGCCGAGCACGGCTGACACGCGCACGCGGGTGACAAATTCCATCTCCCTCAACATTCCGCTGCTCAGCTCGGCGATGGATACGGTGACGGAATCCCGCATGGCGATCGCCATGGCGCAGGCTGGCGGCATGGGCGTCATTCACAAGAACCTTGATCTGGAAGAGCAGGCCCGCCAGGTCCGCCGCGTCAAGCGTTTCGAGAGCGGGATCGTCTACAACCCGATCACCCTGACGGCAGATCAGACACTGGCGGACGCCAAGGCGCTGCAGGAACGTTACCGCGTGACCGGTTTCCCGGTCGTCGATGGCGAGGGCCGTGTCGTTGGCATCGTGACCAATCGCGACATGCGCTTTGCCACCGATGACAACACGCCTGTCTCGGTGATGATGACCTCTGACAACCTCGCCGTGATGCAAGAGCCGGCCGAGTTGGAAGAAGCCAAGTCGATGATGAAGGCGCGCCGCATCGAAAAGCTGCTGGTGACAGACAAGAACGGCAAGCTGACCGGTCTTCTGACGCTGAAAGACACCGAACAGGCCGTTCTCAACCCCACTGCCTGCAAGGATGAACTGGGTCGTCTGCGCGTTGCGGCCGCCAGCTCTGTTGGTGACAGCGGTTTTGCCCGCTCTGAGGCGCTGATTGATGCTGGTGTCGATATCGTGGTGGTGGACACCGCGCATGGACACTCCGAAGGGGTGATCGAGGCGGTCAAGCGCATCAAGGCGCTGTCGTCCAAGGTGCAGGTCGTGGCGGGTAACGTCGCGACAGCCGCAGCCACCAAGGCGCTGATCGATGCGGGCGCGGATGCCGTCAAGGTCGGGATTGGTCCGGGCTCCATCTGCACCACCCGGATGGTTGCAGGTGTCGGTGTTCCGCAGCTGACCGCGATCATGGATTGTGCCGGCGCCGCTGGTGACATTCCGATCATCGCGGATGGTGGTATCAAATTCTCTGGTGATTTCGCCAAGGCCATTGCCGCCGGCGCGTCCTGCGCGATGGTTGGCTCGATGATCGCGGGAACGGATGAATCGCCGGGCGAAGTGATCCTGTATCAGGGCCGTTCCTTCAAATCCTACCGCGGCATGGGATCGCTCGGCGCGATGGCGCGTGGCTCTGCTGACCGGTATTTCCAGAAGGATGCCGCCAGTGACAAACTCGTGCCCGAAGGCATCGAGGGGCAGGTGGCCTACAAAGGGGCTGCAGGTGCGGTAATTCACCAGCTGGTTGGCGGTCTGCGTGCAGCGATGGGCTACACAGGCTGTGCAACCGTTGATGAGATGCGCAAGAACTGCGAGTTTGTCCGCATCACTGGCGCCGGTCTCAAGGAAAGCCACGTCCATGACGTGCAGATCACGCGTGAAAGCCCGAACTACCGTATCGGCTAAAAACAGGAGCGCTGCCGGATGACCGTGATGCATCGCCATGAGGCTGGGGCATGACCCCGGCAGCCCGCCGACAGGCCGCAATCGAAATCCTCGACCAGATCCTGGCCGGGGAACCTGCGGAGAAACAGCTGACAGCCTGGGCGCGACGTAGCCGCTTTGCCGGATCCAAGGATCGGGCAGCGGTGCGCGACCACGTATTTGACGCGCTGCGGTGCTTGCGTTCCTTTGCGGCCCTTGGTGGCGGGGGCGGGGTGGATGTGATCGATCACACAAACACCACCGGTCGCCAGCTGATGCTGGGCGCATTGCGCGCCGAAGGTGTGGAGCCTGACACGCTGTTCACTGGTGAAGGTCATGGGCCTTCTGCACTTAACGATGATGAACGTGCAGCGCTCGCGCGGGTGCCAGAGCTGTCCGATGCGGAACGGCTGGATATTCCGCAATGGCTCTGGCCGTTGTTTTCTGAGAGCCTGGGTGATGGGGTTGAGGCGGCAGGCAGGGCCCTGCAGAGCCGGGCGCCAGTGCATCTGCGCGTCAACCGCCGTCATCCGGATCAGGCCGAGGCAGTTGCCCGACTCGCATCCGAAGGCATCCTGGCGGAGCCGCACCCTGCGGCGGACACTGCATTGAACGTCACCGAAGGTGCCCGCAAGCTGCGCAACTCTCTTGCCTATGCTCACGGGCTGGTGGAGCTGCAGGACGCTGCCAGTCAGGCGGTGATCGAGGCGCTGCCGCTTGCGGATGGGATGCGGGTGCTGGACTATTGCGCCGGCGGTGGCGGCAAAAGCCTGGCGCTGGCGGCGCGGGCAAAGATCGACCTTTATGCCCATGATATTGCGGCACAACGGATGAAAGACCTGCCAGTCCGTGCAGAGCGTGCGGGCGTCAAGGTAACCCTGCTGGAGCCGCGGAAAACCGGCGCAAAGGCCCCTTATGACCTGGTGCTGTGTGATGCGCCTTGTTCTGGCTCCGGATCTTGGCGCCGCGCCCCCGAGGGCAAGTGGCGGCTCAGCCAGTCCCAGCTCGACACTCTGTGTCAGACCCAAAGCGCCATTCTTGATGAGGCCGCTGAACTGGTCGCTGACGGCGGCGTTTTGGCCTATGCAACATGCTCCATGCTGTCGGTCGAAAACCGCAAGCAGGTTGATGATTTTCTCGCACGCCGCTCTGGCTGGCAGTTGCAGAGCGATCACGGCTGGCAGGTGCAGGGCGGCAGCGACGGTTTCTATGTTGCGGTACTGCGCCGTATCGGCAACGATTAAACCCAGAGAGATCCAATAAAATTACTGCAACCTTAACGCAGTCTTAACCTTATTCGTCGCGATATGGGCGCACTTGATCCATTGAGGGAGCCGCAATGAACGGACGTCGAACTTCCCCCGTTCCCGAGTTGCGCGTTTACACGCCTGAACATGCACGTCTTGCGGCTGTGCTGGTTTTGTCTGCGATGGTGATCACCGCACCTTGGGTGTTGAACACGCCCGAGTGGATCACACGCGGGTTGATTGCTGTTGGTCTGACGCTGGTGGCGGTGGCGCTGTTGATGCTGATCCAGGCACGGACGCGCCTGAAAGCCCGTGCAATGGCGACGGAGCTTTTGACTGGCTTCATCGACAAGGATGCGACGCCCACTTTTGTCACCGATGAAGATGGCGTCGTGCATGCCTCCAACGGTGCTGCGGCCAAGCGGTTTGAAGATGGCGATACCGAAACCCTAGCTGGGACCATGCGCTCTATCCTTGCCAACCCCTCTGCGGTTCTGTTCCGGCTGCAAAGCCGCGCCCGCGTAGAAGGGGCCGCGCGCGAAGATATCGTAACCCGCCGTGGGCATGTCCGTCTGGCAGTGCACCAAATGCAAGGTGGCAGCTTTTTGTGGCGGGTAGAGGAAATCGCTGATCGCCCGACAACAGGGCGCAATGCCGACAATGTGCCGATCCCGATGTTGACCGTCGGCCGCACCGGGACCGTTTTGTTCATGAACGAAGCCGCGCGTGCTCTGATTGGTGAACGGGTGAAATCGACAGACCGTCTTTTCACGTCGCTGCCGGTGCTGTCTGGGCAAATCAACACCATGAGCACGAAATCCGGTCCGGTTGAGGTTCTGGTTCAGGAAAAGAACCGCAGCCAGGGCCGCAGCGAACTCTATTTCCTCGCGCTTGATCCATCCGAAGCCAACAGTGGCAAGGCACCGCTGGAAAGCCTGCCGGTTCCTTTTGTAAAGGTGTCGCCGGATGGCACCGTGTTGTCCGCCAACAAGCTCGGCATGCAGCTTCTTGGCACCAAAACCACGAAGAACCTGAAGATTGGCCAGCTGATGGAGGGTCTTGGTCGCCCGATGGCAGATTGGCTGCGGGACACTGCCGAGGGCCATGCCTCGCATAAATCTGAGTTCCTGCGTCTTTCGCGTCGCGACAAGGAGGTCTTTGTCCAGGTGACGCTGACCCGTGTCGTGGAAGAGGGCGAAACAGTTCTGATCGCGGTGTTGAATGACGCCACTGAACTGAAGACCCTCGAGGCGCAGTTTGTTCAAAGCCAGAAAATGCAGGCCATCGGTCAGCTCGCGGGCGGTGTTGCGCATGACTTCAACAACCTGCTGACGGCGATTTCAGGCCATTGCGACCTTTTGCTTCTCCGGCACGATCAGGGCGATCAGGATTTCGGTGATCTGATCCAGATCCACGAAAACGCCAACCGTGCCGCCGCATTGGTGAGCCAGCTTCTCGCCTTCTCGCGCAAGCAGACCTTGCAGCCGGAAGTGCTGGACGTGCGTGACACGCTGTCTGACCTCACCCATCTGCTGAACCGCCTTGTGGGTGAAAAGATTACCCTGACGCTCAGCCATGATCCGGTCATGCGCTCGATCCGGGCGGACAAGCGCCAGCTGGAGCAGGTGCTGATGAACCTTGTGGTGAACGCGCGCGATGCAATGCCTCAGGGTGGTGAAATCCGGGTTGAGACGGAAGCCGTTGTTCTGGACGAACCGCTGGAGCGTGATCGCGCCGTTGTTCCCCCCGGCGACTGGGTCACCGTGAAGGTCTCTGACGAAGGGGTCGGGATCGCGCCGGACAAACTGCAGAAGGTGTTTGAACCCTTCTACACTACCAAACGCACCGGCGAGGGGACAGGTCTTGGTCTGTCGACCGCCTACGGGATCATCAAACAGACCGGCGGCTATATCTTTGTCGACTCGATCAAGGATCAGGGCACCCAGTTCACGTTGTATTTCCCGGTGAACAGCCAGGCCGAACCGGAAGTTGTGAAGCCAGAGGCCGAAGCCGGTGCAAAGCCCACCCCCGCAGCCCAGCATGGCGAGGGTGTCGTGCTGCTGGTCGAGGACGAGGCCCCGGTCCGCGCCTTTGCATCCCGTGCGTTGCGGATGCGCGGCTATACCGTGCTGGAAGCCGACTCTGCCGAGGATGCGCTGCGCACCCTGGAAGACCCCGGTCTGACGGTGGATGTCTTTGTCACCGATGTGGTGATGCCGGGAATGGACGGGCCCAGCTGGGTGCGCGAGGCGCTGAAAACCCGACCGGACACGCGGGTCGTCTTTGTCTCGGGCTACGCCGAAGGCGCCTTTGGCGAAGAAGAGCCGTCGGTGCCGAACTCGGTCTTCCTGCCCAAACCCTTCTCGCTCAACCAGTTGACCGAAACGGTCCACGAACAGCTGCACTAGCGACCATCTGGCATGAAAAAAACGCGCGGTCCGGACGGATGGCGCGTTTTTTCTTTCTGCGGGCTGCTCAGATCAGCTGATGCTGTCGTAAAGGGCAAACTCCTCCGCCCGCTTGCGCCGGACAAGGGCAAGCGTCTCGTCACTGGGCGCAAGGTCCCGGGCAGGGCTCACGTTCAGCTGCGGCAGCTCAAACCGGTAGCCAAGCCGCGTCTCAAGAAAGGCTTGCAGCTTCTGCGGCTCTTCATATCGAAACAAATGGCGCACGGCGCAGCCATTGGGTTGGGGCGCAAGGAACCTGGCCTGGCTTCCGACATCTGCGTGGCGGGGCGGCTTGCCACGGCAGGCATCCCGCAGGAACGCGTCAAACGAAATGTCGGCCGTGCTGTTGGGGTGGCCTGCCAGTGCGTCGCGTTGGCGAAAGCGATACCATGACCCCAGCCAGCTGATCGGCTCTCGCATGACCGCGACCAGCTCCATCTCGGCGTTGCACACCTTGTCAAACATCGGCCGAATCCAGCGGTTGTAGCGATAGACCGGGGCGTGTTTCAGCTCGGGCGGGTTTGAAATCGCCACATCCGCCCGGCTCGCCAAGGCGGCGTGATAGGCCGTGGTGCCGGTTTTCGGCACCGAAAGCAGCGCCAGACGTTCTTTGAAAAAGATCAGCATACCGTGAAAAGCCTGCTCAAATACCCGTGGTTCTCCCTTCAATAACACTCTCTTAACCATGTTGGCTACCAACTCGGAGAGAGAACAAAGAAGAACATCCAGCGAAGTTCTTCTTGCAATGTTCCTGTTTTGATCTCATATAGAACATGAGGTGAACAAAGCAGTGATTGCCGCCCGCCTGCGGGTGTGACACATAGGAAGGGACAAGGGACTATGGCGGATCTTTTGACCATGAAAGACAACAAGAAAAGCGGCGACAAACAAAAGGCGCTCGACAGCGCCCTGGCGCAGATTGAACGGCAGTTCGGTAAGGGCTCCATCATGAAGCTCGGCGATGGCAACCCCCTGAACGAGATCGAGGCGTCTTCGACCGGCTCGCTGGGGCTTGATATCGCACTTGGCATTGGTGGCCTGCCGATGGGACGGATCGTTGAAATCTACGGTCCTGAAAGCTCGGGCAAGACCACGCTGACGTTGCACTGCATCGCAGAACAACAAAAGAAAGGCGGCGTTTGCGCCTTTGTGGATGCGGAACACGCGCTGGACCCGCAATATGCGGCCAAGCTGGGCGTTGATCTGGACGAACTGCTGATTTCGCAGCCCGATACCGGCGAACAGGCCCTGGAAATCACCGACACGCTGGTGCGGTCGGGCGCGGTCAACATGGTCATCGTCGACTCTGTTGCTGCACTGACACCCAAGTCGGAGCTGGAAGGCGACATGGGCGACAGCAATGTGGGTGTTCAGGCCCGCCTGATGAGCCAGGCCATGCGCAAGCTGACCGGTTCCATCAGCCGCTCCAACTGTATGGTAATCTTCATTAACCAGATCCGGATGAAAATCGGCGTGATGTTCGGCTCGCCCGAAACCACAACTGGCGGTAACGCACTGAAGTTCTATTCCTCCGTCCGTCTGGACATCCGCCGGATCGGTGCCATCAAGGACCGCGACGAAGTGGTCGGCAACGCGACCCGCGTCAAGGTGGTCAAGAACAAGGTCGCACCGCCCTTCAAGCAGGTTGAATTCGACATCATGTATGGCGAAGGCATCTCGAAGATGGGTGAGCTGCTTGATCTTGGTGTTGCGGCTGGTGTGGTTGCAAAATCCGGTGCCTGGTTCTCTTACGGCGACGAACGGATCGGGCAGGGCCGCGAGAATGCCAAGACGTTTCTGCGGGAAAACCCTCATATCGCCTATGATATCGAGGACAAGATCCGTGCAGCGCATGGTCTGGAATTCGATCGACCCGAGGGCGGTGACGACGATATCCTTGAGGCGTAAACGCCGAAAACCGCATGAAATTTTGATCAAATCAGGGCGTGGAGGCTTCCGCGCCCTTTTTCGTTCGAATTCACCCTTGGTTTTGCGCCTTGCAGTGCTGGACAGGCCGGAAGGCTGGGGCTACACCTGCCGGGACCGCTGAGACAGCCAGCAAAGAGATCCCGTATATGCCGACGCTCAATGATATCCGTTCAACCTTTCTGAACTACTTTGCCAAACAGGGCCACGAGGTTGTGTCCTCCAGTCCGTTGGTGCCGCGCAATGACCCGACCCTGATGTTCACCAACTCGGGCATGGTGCAGTTCAAGAACCTGTTCACAGGACTTGAAACCCGCGACTACACCCGCGCAACAACATCGCAGAAATGCGTCCGCGCCGGGGGCAAGCACAATGACCTCGACAATGTGGGCTATACCGCGCGCCACCACACATTCTTTGAGATGCTCGGGAACTTCTCCTTTGGTGACTACTTCAAGGAAGAGGCGATCCCGTTTGCATGGGAACTGATCACCAAGGAATTCGGGATCGACAAGTCAAAGCTGCTGACGACCGTCTACCACACCGATGACGAAGCCTTTGAGATCTGGAAAAAGGTCGGTGTACCGGAAGATCGCATCATCCGCATCGATACCTCTGACAACTTCTGGCAGATGGGGCCGACCGGACCCTGTGGTCCCTGCACCGAGATCTTTTATGACCATGGTGATCACATCTGGGGCGGCCCTCCGGGCAGCGCGGATGAGGACGGCGACCGTTTCATCGAAATCTGGAACGTCGTGTTCATGCAGAATGAGCAGTTCGAAGACGGCTCGATGAAGGCGCTGGACATGCAGTCGATCGACACCGGCATGGGGCTGGAGCGGATTGGCGCATTGCTGCAGGGCAGCCATGACAACTACGACACCGACCTGTTCAAGGCGCTGATCGAAGCCTCGGCCGACGTGACCAATGTCGATCCTTATGGCGACCAGAACGTCCATCACCGGGTCATCGCAGATCACCTGCGGTCGACCTCTTTCCTGATCTCGGATGGTGTGATGCCGTCCAATGATGGCCGCGGCTACGTGCTGCGCCGCATCATGCGCCGGGCGATGCGCCACGCGCATCTTCTTGGCGCCAAGGATCCGGTTATGCATCGCCTTGTGCCTGCGTTGGTTCAGCAGATGGGCGCAGCCTATCCGGAGCTGGGTCGGGCGCAGTCGATGATCGAAGAGACGCTGTTGCAGGAAGAAACGCGCTTCAAACAGACGCTGGATCGCGGTCTGAAACTGCTGGATGATGAACTGGCCGACCTTGATGAAGGCGCACCGCTGCCGGGTGAGGCTGCGTTCAAACTCTACGACACATACGGCTTTCCGCTTGATCTGACACAGGATGCGCTGCGCGAAAAGGGCCGCACTGTTGACACCGACGGCTTTGACAGCGCGATGGCCGAGCAAAAGGCCAAGGCGCGCGCGGCTTGGGCGGGCTCTGGTGAAAGCGCGGATAGCACGATCTGGTTCGATGTTGCCGATCAGGCCGGTACCACCGATTTCCTTGGCTATGAGACCGAGGCCGCAGAGGGTCAGGTCATGGCGCTGGTTGTTGACGGTGGCCAAGTGTCCGAGGCCGGTGCAGGCACGGATGTGCAGGTCGTTCTGAACCAGACGCCGTTTTATGCAGAATCCGGTGGTCAGGTTGGCGACAGCGGTGAAATCCGTGTGGACGGTGGCGTTGTGCGCGTCAGTGACACCAAGAAGGCTGCTGGCGTGTTCATCCACTTTGGTAAGGTGGAAAGCGGCATGATCACCAAGGGGGCCGCTGCCCAGCTTGAGGTGGATCACGCGCGTCGCTCTGCGATCCGCTCGAACCACTCGGCGACCCACCTCCTGCACGAGGCGCTGCGCGAGGTGCTGGGTGAGCATGTGGCACAGCGCGGCTCGCTGAACGCGGATGACCGTCTGCGGTTCGATTTCAGCCACAACAAGGCGCTGAGCCTGGATGAGATCCGGACCGTTGAGCAGCAGGTGAACCACTTCATCCGCCAGAATTCGACCGTGGAAACCCGTATCATGACCCCTGATGATGCACGTGCGCTTGGCGCGCAGGCGTTGTTTGGCGAAAAATACGGCGACGAGGTTCGCGTGGTGTCGATGGGTAAGGCGCCCACTGGCAAGGGGCAGGACGGCCAGACCTGGTCGCTGGAGCTGTGTGGCGGTACGCATGTCAAACAGACCGGTGATATCGGGACATTTGTTGTGTTGGGTGACAGCGCCAGCAGCGCAGGTGTGCGCCGTATCGAGGCCCTGACCGGCGCAGAGGCGTTCCAATACCTGACGGGTCAGGATCACCTTCTGGCTCAGGCGGCGCTGGAACTGAAGGCACAGCCCGGCGATGTGCCAGAGCGCATCAAGGCGCTGCTGGATGAACGCAAGGCATTGCAAAACGAAGTTTCTCAGCTGAAACAGCAGGTTGCAATGGGTGGCGGCGCTGGTGGCGGAGTTGAAACCAAAGACATCGGCGGCAAGACCTTCCTTGGTCAGGCGCTCGAAGGTGTCTCTGGCAAGGATCTGCGTGGTCTGATCGATGCGCACAAGCAGAAGATCGGTTCTGGCGTGATCCTGCTGATTGCCAACGACGGCGGTAAGGTCGCGGTCGCCGCAGGTGTCACCGACGATCTGACGTCTGAGGTTTCCGCCGTTGACGTGCTGAAAGCGGCCGTTCCGGCGGTTGGCGGCAAGGGGGGCGGTGGCCGTCCTGACATGGCGCAAGGCGGCGGCAAGGACTTCTCTGGTGCGCAAGACGCGCTGAAGGCCGCAGAGGCATTCCTCGCGGGCTGAGCCTGCATTGACCAATAGGTCAAAAAACACTTGGTCTTTCCGGCAAACATCGTAACCTGCCGGAAAGATCGTTTGACAAAGGAAGCCCCCAATGCCCGCACTCTGGATTGCCCATGTGACCGTGACCGACGCCGATGCATACGGCAAATACGCCGAGCTGGCGGGTCCGGCGATTGCCAAACACGGCGGAGAGTTCATCGCGCGGGGTGGTAAATTCGTGCAGCTCGAGGGAAAGGAACGGCCGCGCAATGTTGTGGCAAAGTTCGCAAGCGTCGAGGCGGCTGTCGATTGCTACAACAGCCCGGAATACCAAGAGGCGCTGAGCCATGCCAAAGGTGCGTCCGAGCGCGAATTGATGGTCGTTGAAACCACTGCCTAAGCCGCGCACTATTTTAGACCTTTTGAAGAGCGGCCTTTTGCGGTCGCTCTTTTACTTTTGAAGGATAGAGGCGCCTCAGGCGTAGGGGTTCTTGGCGGATCGGTCTTCTGAAAGGCTGGATTGGCTGCGCTGGACGAGATCTTCGATCGCTTCGGCCAGGTGTTTTTCCTGAATGTTGTAATCGCCGCTGGCAACCCGGATCCGGTGTGCAGCGATCATGACATCTGCATGGGTACAGCCGACAGGGGGTTCAAACCGGTAGCAGGCCAGTTCAATCAGCAATCCCATCGGATCCTTGAAGTAGATGGAATCCATGAACCCGCGATCACGCGGGCCGGAATGGCCAATACCCCGTTCCTCCAATCGCTCGACCGCCTGGCTGAAGGTGGCTTTTGACACGTTAAAGGCCAAATGATGCACACAGCCGGGATCCGTCGGGGTCCGCTTGCGGTCAGGGGTGCGGTTTTCATTGGTAAAGACCGTGATCAGCCGCCCATCACCCGGATCAAAATACAAATGTCCCTCGTCCGGATCATCCAGATTGGGTTGATCAAATATGAAGGGCATGCCCAGCACGCCTTCCCAGAAATCAATGGACGTTTGCCGGTCTGCGCCGGTGAGGGTGATATGGTGAACACCCTGAACCTGAATTTTCCGCATTCTGTGCCCTTTGCCAAACGGGTTGTGTGACAACGGTAGCACGCCGCTGCTGGATAGCAAAAAGGCCGCCCTGACAGGCGGCCTTTCTCAATGTCAAATCTGCGTGACGTTACGCGTTGGCTTTGGCCATGCGCTTGCGCTCGTGCGGGTCGAGGTAACGCTTGCGCAGACGCACAGTGTTGGGGGTGACCTCTACCAGTTCGTCGTCATCGATATAGGCGATGGCTTCTTCAAGGCTGAGCGTCATCGGCGTGGTCAGGCGCACCGCGTCGTCGGAACCAGAGGCCCGCACGTTGGTGAGCTTCTTGCCTTTCAGCGGGTTCACTTCCAGGTCGTTGTCACGGCTGTGTTCGCCGATGATCATCCCCTGATACACATCTTCCTGCGCGCCGATCATCATCTTGCCACGTTCTTCGAGGTTCCACAGAGCATAGGCCACCGAGGTGCCGTTTTCCATGGAGATCAGAACGCCTGCGCGACGGCCGGGGATGGTGCCCTTGTGAGGGGTCCAGCCGTGGAACACGCGGTTCAAAACGCCGGTGCCGCGGGTGTCTGTCAGGAACTCACCGTGATAGCCGATCAGGCCACGCGACGGGACATGCGCGATGATGCGGGTCTTGCCTGCGCCGGCGGGCTTCATCTCGACCAGTTCACCTTTGCGGTGACCGGTGAGTTTCTCGATCACGACGCCAGAGTATTCGTCATCCACGTCGATAGTGGCTTCTTCGACCGGTTCCATGCGAACGCCGTCTTCTTCCTTGAAGAGAACCTGCGGACGCGAGATGGACAGCTCAAAGCCTTCACGACGCATGTTTTCGATCAGAACACCCATCTGAAGTTCACCGCGACCGGCGACTTCAAAGGCTTCACCGCCGGGGGTGTCGGTGACCTGAATGGCGACATTCGATTCCGCTTCCTTCAGCAGGCGGTCGCGGATCACACGGGACTGGACTTTTTTGCCGTCACGACCAGCCAGCGGGCTGTCGTTGATGCCGAAGGTCACGGTGATGGTCGGCGGATCGATCGGCTGGGCGGGCAGGGGCTCGTTCACGGAGGTGTCGAGCAGAGAGTCCGCAACGGTAGCCTTGCTCATGCCCGCAATCGACACGATATCGCCGGCCTCTGCCACGTCGATCGGCTGCTGCGACAGACCGCGGAACGCCAGAACCTTGGTGCAGCGGAAGTTTTCGATCAGCTCGCCTTCGCGGCTCAGCGCCTTGAGGCTATCGCCAGCTTTCAATGTACCCGCTTCGACACGACCGGTCAGGATGCGGCCCATGAACGGATCAGAGCCAAGCGTGGTTGCCAGCATCTGGAACGGCTCGTCCTTGCGGTCCAGCTGTTTGGGGGCGGGAACATGTTCAACGATCAGGTTGAACAGGGCAGAGAGATCCTTGCGCGGCCCGTCAAGCTCCATGTCGGCCCAGCCGGCACGGCCAGAGGCATACATGGACGGGAAGTCCAGCTGTTCGTCATCGGCGCCCAGGTTTGCAAAAAGGTCAAAACACTGGTCCAGCGCGCGATCAGGCTCACCATCGGGTTTGTCGACTTTGTTCACCACCACGATCGGGCGCAGGCCCAGGGCCAGCGCCTTGGAGGTCACGAACTTGGTCTGCGGCATCGGGCCTTCAGCGGCGTCCACCAGCAGAACCACACCGTCCACCATGGACAGGATGCGTTCAACTTCGCCACCAAAGTCGGCGTGGCCGGGGGTGTCGACGATATTGATGCGGGTGCCGTTCCATTCAACCGAGGTTGCCTTGGCCAGAATGGTGATGCCGCGCTCGCGTTCCAGATCGTTGCTGTCCATGGCGCGTTCCGCCACAGCCTGGTTTTCGCGGAAGGCACCGGATTGTTTCAGAAGCTCGTCAACCAGCGTGGTTTTGCCGTGGTCAACGTGCGCGATGATCGCAATATTGCGCAGGTCCATAGGTGTCAGCCTTTGTAAGGAAGTTGCCGCGCGCATAGCGCGATACCGGGACAAAGGCCAGAGCAAATGCATCTTTTTGGCGCCCAAGAGGCGGCAGCGTTGCGCCGACGCGCAAAATCCCGGCTTTGTCTTGCCTCAGTGACCAGAGGTTTTCGAGAAAAGATGGATGATCAGAATGCCTGCCATGATCAACCCAAGACCAAGGACAGCAGGCAGGTCCAGTTTCTGACCAAATACCAGCCAACCGATGACCGCGATAAAGAAAATCCCAAGGCCCGACCAGATCGCATAGACGATACCCACCGGCATATGCCGGAGCGTCAGCGCCATCAGGTAAAATGCCAGCCCGTAGCCGATCACCACCAGAATAGAGGGGCCGAGGCGGGTGAACTGCTGGCTTGCCTGCAGGGCCGTTGTTCCGATCGTCTCTGCGATCACGGCAAAGACAAGATACACATAATGGAGCGGCATCAGACTCTCCGGGTGAGTTAGGCTCGAGCAGGCCTGAAGGATCAGGTCAGTCGCGGGCGTTTTCGGCAAACCACGGGGCGACGCGGTTGTGAACATAGGTCCAGACAGCTGGCGCGCCGCGTGTCACCTTTTGGCCGACGCGGGTGTCAAGCTGCTCAAGCGTCACGTCATAGTCGATCCAGCTGCCACCACCCGTCAGCAGGTTCAACAGAACCGGCTGCACCCGGTCGACGGCCTTGGCATAGATCGCCTCGTTTGTCTCGGCGGCCTCAAATTCCTGCCAGATGTGCCGGAAGGCGGCCGCCTGTGCATCGGGCAAAAGCCCAAACAGGCGCTTGGCTGCGGCCTCTTCGCGGGCTTCGATTTCTGCCAATTGTTCTGCGGTCAAGCCAGAGTGGATCGGGACATCACCGGCGTCGATCTCAACAATGTCATGCAGCAACAGCATCTGCAGAACCTTGGCCATATCGATGGGCGCGTGGCTGTGTTCGGCAAGAACCCAAGCATAAAGCATGATGTGCCAGCTGTGTTCAGCCGAGTTTTCACGACGGCTGCCATCGCCGATCTTTGTGGCCCTGTTAACGCCTTTGAGGGCGTCGGCCGCGTTGAGGAAGGCCAGCGGCTGTGTGATCCGATCATCGGGTTTGGCCCCTTCAAGAAGCGCAACCGCGTGATGGTATACCTCGGGAAAATGGTCCTTCAGTGCCGCCGCACGGCCCCCAAACAGGTTGTTGCGAACAATTTCGACGTGAAAGTCAGGCACGTCCGCATTGCACAAGGTCTGGAAAATTGGCTGGCAGTGATCGATCCGCTTGGCCCAGCGTGCATCAGCTGTCTCAGCGGCGTCAAATTCGCGCCACAGGCCATGCATGAAAACGGATTGATCCGCTGGCAAAAGGGCAAACAGGCGCGTGGCCGCTGCGGCTTCTGCATCTGCAACTGCGGTCCAGTCGATGTCATCGCCAATTGGATGGTCGCCTGCGTCAATCTCAACCAGGTCATGGAGCAGCAGCATCTGCACCACGCGGGAAATCGACACATCTGCAGGAGCAAATGGCGCAAAGGCGAGCGCATAGAGCGCGAGGTGCCAGCTATGTTCGGCGGCGTTTTCCTCGCGAGAGCCATCCAGAATAAGGTTTTGCCGTTTTACCCTTCGCAGCTTGTCCGCCTCCAGGAGAAATTGGAATTGGCGGTCAAGTCGCGCTTGTGGGTCAGTCATGCTCTGGTGCCTTGGATGCTATTTTTGCCTTTGCGGCGTTGATCTTGTCATTGAGAAACGCGCGCGCCTTACGCTCGGCAAGGCGCACGCGCATTTCTGTCAGGAATGCCTCTTCCAACGATTGAGACGCGGCCCCAAGAACCTGGCTCACCTCCATATACAGGCGCTCTTCGCCGGTGGCGTCCTGCACCTTGAGGGTGTCCGCCGCCAGTTTCTGTGCCAGCGTCTCGATCGTGCTCATCAGCGGGAGTTCTCCGTCAGACGGCGTTTGACGTAATCGGAGACATTGTTGATCATCGGATCCATGTGGGGATCCTGGAAGAAGTGATCGGCGCCCTCGATTTCGGTGTGGGTGATGGTGATCCCCTTCTGCTCGTGCAGTTTGTTCACCAGATTGGTGGTGTCTGCAGGAGGCGCCACACGGTCCGCTGTACCGTTGATGATCAGGCCAGAAGACGGGCAGGGCGCGAGGAAGGAGAAATCATACATGTTGGCCGGCGGCGCAACAGAGATGAACCCGGTGATTTCAGGACGACGCATCAACAGCTGCATGCCAATCCAGGCCCCAAAGGAAAAGCCGGCAACCCAGCAGTGTTTGGAGTTGGAGTTCATGGACTGCAGGTAATCAAGGGCCGATGCAGCATCGGACAGCTCGCCCACACCCTGATCATATTCGCCTTGCGAGCGGCCAACGCCGCGGAAGTTGAACCGCAGAACCGTGAAGCCCATGTTGTAAAAGGCGTAATGCAGGTTGTAGACGACCTTGTTGTTCATCGTCCCGCCAAACTGCGGGTGCGGATGCAGCACAATGGCGATCGGCGCGTCTCTTTCTTTTTGCGGGTGATAGCGGCCTTCCAGGCGGCCTTCGGGTCCGGGAAAAATGACCTCAGGCATGGGTGAGTGAATCCTACTCTTATTTTCTGCGGATGCTGTTCGGGAAAACTTGACGAATTCCGTCGGGCACCTTAGAACGGTTCTAATTGATGGCAGAGGCCAAGTCACGCTGCCGTCCCGCTGAGATACGCATTGCAGCGTTCAAGGTCAATCTTTTCGCTGCTTTGTCCCGTTCTGGAGATTTGAAAACATGAAACTTTCGACGAAAGGACGGTATGCGATGGTGGCGCTGGCTGACATCGCGCTTCAGCCAGAGGGGCATTTGGTGGTTTTGGGGGACATTTCCAAGCGCCAAGATATCTCTTTGCCGTATCTTGAGCAGCTGTTCGTGAAACTGCGGCGTGCCGGTCTTGTTGACTCTGTCCGGGGTCCGGGTGGCGGCTATCGGCTTGCCCGCCCGGCATCTGAAATCCGGGTTGTCGATGTGCTTGGCGCCGTGGATGAGACGGTGGATGCCATGCACAAGGGGGCGGGGGCCTCTGGTGGTCTGTCGGGGAGTCGGGCGCAGTCGCTGACCAATCGGCTTTGGGAGGGGTTGAGTGCACATGTCTATGTGTTCCTTCATCAGACCCGGCTCTCTGATGTGATCAAGAACGACCTTGCGCCATGCCCCGCGGTGCCGAACCTTTTCGCCGTGGTGGACGATTGATCCCCGCACAACCCCTGCCAAATCAGGTGTAATTTTTGTTTCCCGCCCGCCAAGGGCGGGTCAACCACAGGACAGACAGACACGCAATGTCGCGCCTCTATCTAGATCATAACGCCACAACGCCAATTTGCGCTGCTGCAAAGGCTGCGATGGTCGACGCGATGGAGGTTTGCGGAAATCCATCTTCGGTGCACGCCGAAGGTCGCGCAGCCAAGGCCGTGATCGAACGGGCCCGCACCCAGATTGCCGCGGCCTTTGGTGCAGATGGCGCCGATATCGTGTTTACCTCCGGGTCAACCGAAGGGGCGCAGCTGGCGATGGCGGGGCGAAATCTGCACGCCGCTGCAGTTGAACATGACGCTGTAAGGGCCTGGTCTGTCGAGGATTTGCAGGTTTCCGATACCGGCGCAGTCAGCGTTCTGGATCCGGCAATCTCTGCGCTTCAACTGGCAAATTCCGAAACCGGCGTGATCCAGACTCTGCCGCAGGGGTTGGCTGTCACGGATGCGACACAGGCCTTTGGCAAACTGCCGGTCGCGTTCAACTGGATGGGGGCAACCATGGCGCTGATTTCGGCGCATAAACTGGGTGGGCCCAAGGGTGTCGGCGCTGTCGTTTTGAAACGCGGCACGGATCTGGCAGCACAGATTAAGGGGGGCGGACAGGAAATGGGCCGCCGCTCTGGTACGGAAAATGTTGTCGGTATCGCAGGTTTTGGCGCCGCTGCGGAGGCGGCGGCGAAACTGCTGGCGGACGGCGTCTGGGAGCAGGTTGCCGCGCTGCGCGACATTATGGAGGCGGCCCTTGCAGAGGGTAGCCCCGAGACTATTTTCGTAGGGAAATCTGCAAAACGGCTACCCAACACCAGCTGCTTTGCGACCCCGGGATGGAAAGGCGAGACACAGGTCATGCAAATGGATCTGGCCGGTTTCGCGATCAGCGCGGGCAGCGCCTGTTCCAGCGGAAAGGTGCGCGCAAGCGCCGTTCTGACCTCGATGGGGTATGACGAGACAACCGCCCAGAGCGCCGTGCGCGTGTCCCTGGGCCCCGAGACAACAGAAACAGATGTGCTGCGCTTTGCTGAAGCGTGGTGCGCCAAACAGAAGAAACACCGCGCCCGCGTGGCGTGACTGCAGGAGATGACCATGGCCGCTTTGGATGATGTTCAGGTAAAAGAAGGCGTTGATCAGGAAACTGTCGATGCCGTGCGCGAAGTTGGTGGCGCCTATAAATACGGTTGGGAAACCGACATCGAGATGGAATATGCCCCCAAGGGCGTGAACCCCGATATCGTGCGCCTGATTTCCGACAAGAACGAAGAGCCCGAGTGGATGACCGAATGGCGTCTGCAGGCCTTTGAGCGTTGGGAGAAGATGGAAGAGCCGAACTGGGCGATGGTGAATTACCCGGAAATCGACTTTCAGGACCAGTATTACTATGCCCGTCCCAAGTCGATGGAAGTGAAGCCCAAGTCGCTGGATGAGGTCGACCCCAAGCTGCTGGCCACCTACGAAAAGCTGGGTATCCCCCTGAAAGAGCAGATGATCCTTGCTGGTGTCGAAGGCGCAGAAGACATGCCCGCCGAAGGCCGCAAGGTTGCTGTGGATGCGGTGTTTGATTCCGTTTCGGTCGGCACCACCTTTCAGGCGGAGCTGAAGAAGGCAGGCGTTATTTTCTGCTCCATCTCCGAAGCCATCCGCGAGCATCCCGAACTGGTCAAGAAATACCTCGGCTCTGTTGTTCCGGTTACCGACAACTTCTATGCGACGCTAAACTCTGCCGTGTTCTCCGATGGTTCGTTCGTCTACGTGCCGCCGGGCGTGCGCTGCCCGATGGAGCTGTCGACCTATTTCCGCATCAACGCCGAAAACACAGGTCAGTTCGAACGCACGCTGATCATCGCGGACAAGGGCTCTTATGTGTCCTACCTCGAAGGCTGCACCGCACCCCAGCGCGACACCGCGCAGCTGCACGCCGCGGTGGTGGAAATCATCATCGAAGAAGACGCCGAAGTGAAATATTCCACCGTTCAGAACTGGTATCCCGGTGATGAGAACGGCAAGGGCGGTATCTATAACTTTGTGACCAAGCGCGCTGACTGCCGCGGCGACCGCTCCAAGGTGATGTGGACTCAGGTGGAAACCGGCTCTGCCGTGACCTGGAAATACCCTTCCTGCATCCTGCGCGGCGAGGAAAGCCAAGGCGAGTTCTATTCGATCGCGATTGCCAACAACATGCAGCAGGCCGACACCGGCACCAAGATGGTGCACCTGGGCAAAAACACCAAGTCGCGCATCGTGTCCAAGGGCATTTCTGCCGGCAAGGCGCAGAACACCTATCGTGGTCTGGTGTCGATGCACCCCAAAGCCAAAGACAGCCGCAACTACACCCAGTGTGACAGCTTGCTGATCGGCGACAAATGCGGGGCGCACACGGTTCCCTATATCGAGGTCAAGAACAACTCCTCCCGTGTGGAGCATGAGGCGACCACCTCCAAGGTGGATGATGACCAGCTGTTCTACTGCCGCCAGCGCGGCATGGACGAGGAAGAGGCGGTGGCCCTGGTGGTCAACGGCTTCTGTAAGGACGTGCTGCAGGCCCTGCCGATGGAGTTCGCCATGGAAGCGCAGCAGCTGGTCGCGATCTCGCTGGAAGGGTCTGTCGGATAATGACGGGCCCCTGGGCATCAACGCATGGAGGCAAGGGCATGATTGTCACAACCACACCAAACGTCGAAGGCTACCAGATCGCCGAATACAAGGGCATCGTGGTGGGTGAAGCAATCATGGGCGCCAATGTTGTGCGCGATGTCTTTGCCTCGATCACCGACATCGTGGGCGGCCGCTCCGGCGCTTATGAAAGCAAGCTGCAGGACGCGCGCGAAACCGCGCTGGCAGAGCTCGAGGACCGCGCCCGCGCCAAAGGTGCCAATGCGGTTGTCGGTGTCGATCTGGACTATGAGGTGGTCGGCCAATCCATGCTGATGGTCTCGGCCAGCGGAACAGCCGTGGTGCTCGGCTAAGGAATTCGCCCTTCGGGGCACAGGAACAACCGGGGTTCGCCCCGAAGAGATATAAACGAGGAAAAAATGCTCGAAATCAAAAACCTGCACGTCAAACTTGAAGAAGAGGACAAGCAGATCCTCAAGGGCGTCAACCTCACCGTGGAAGCGGGTAAGGTGCATGCCATCATGGGTCCAAACGGCTCCGGCAAGTCCACGCTGTCCTATGTTCTGTCCGGTCGTGACGGCTATGAAGTCACCGACGGTGAAGCAACGCTCGCGGGTGAAGACATTCTGGAAATGGAGCCGGAAGAGCGCGCCGCAGCCGGTATTTTCCTTGCATTCCAATACCCTGTGGAAATCCCGGGCGTTGGCAACATGACCTTCCTGCGCACCGCAGTGAACGCGCAGCGCAAGGCCCGTGGTGAAGAAGAGCTGAGCGCGTCCGATTTCCTGAAGGATGTGCGCGCAAAGGCCAAGACCCTTAAGATCGATGCGGAAATGCTGAAGCGTCCGGTCAACGTCGGCTTCTCCGGTGGTGAGAAAAAGCGCAACGAAATCCTGCAGATGGCGATGCTGGAACCGAAGATGTGCATCCTGGACGAGACCGACTCCGGTCTTGACGTGGACGCGATGAAACTGGTTTCCGAAGGCGTGAACGCGCTGCGTGACGAAGGCCGTGGCTTCCTCGTCATCACCCACTATCAGCGTCTGCTGGACCACATCAAACCTGATGTCGTTCACATCATGGCAGACGGCCGTATCATCAAGACCGGTGGCCCCGAGCTGGCGCTGGAAGTTGAAAACAACGGCTATGCGGACATTCTGGCGGAAGAGGGTGTGTAAATGGCGCTTCCCGAACGCAAGCAAAACGATACCGACGCCCGTCTGGCAGCGATGACGCTGCCGGAAGGTGGCTGTCTGGCAGAGGCACGCAAGGCCGCCCTGTCGCGTGTGCAGACCATGGGTCTGCCCAACCGCCGCGATGAATATTGGAAATACACCCGTCCCGACACGCTGGTGCAGGCCGACGCGCCGACAGCGGCCGTCTTTGACGCGGGCGAAGCCCCGATGTTTGACGAGTTTGACCGCCTCAAAGTGGTTTTTGTCGATGGTGTGTTTGACGCAGAGGCCTCTGATGATCTGAGCCTTGAGGGGATCAGCATCGAACGGATCGCTGATATCTGTGACAAAGATATCCATTGGGCCAAGGACTTGTACGGTGTTCTTGAAGCCCGCGGTCAAACCCCGGTGGCCCGTCCGCTGGCGGCTCTGAACACGGCCTTCGCCCAGGATGGCGTTGTGATCCGCGTGACTGGCACCCCTTCGAAGCCGGTGAACCTGGTGTATCGTCACGGCTCAGACAGTTCCGACGCGATCCTGCACCATGTTGTGCGTGTCGAAAGCGGTGCGTCTGCGACCATTCTGGAAAACGGCCCAGCTGCATCGCGCTTTAACAAATGTATGGAAGTTGATGTTGCGGACGGCGGCGCCCTGCATCTGGTTCGTGCGCAAGGACGCGATCACGAACGCCGCGCTGCAACGCATCTGTTTGCACGCCTCGGTACGGAATCCGTGTTCAAGGCCTTCACGCTGACTGTGAATGGCGTCCTGACCCGCAATGAGGCCGTGATCGAACTGACCGGCGACGATGCTGTTGCGCACATCGCAGGTGCCTGTGTCGGGGACGGTGATTTTCATCACGATGACACCGTGTTCATCACCCATGACGCGGTGAACTGCGAAAGCCGCCAGGTGTTCAAGAAGGTGCTGCGCAACGGGGCAACCGGTGTGTTCCAGGGCAAGATCCTGGTGAAGGAAGGCGCGCAAAAGACTGATGGATATCAGATTTCCCAGTCGTTGCTGTTGGATGACGACAGTCAGTTCCTCGCCAAGCCTGAGCTGGAAATCTATGCCGATGACGTTGCCTGCTCGCATGGCTCCACCTCCGGTGCGATCGATGAGGAAGGCCTGTTCTACCTCCGCTCGCGCGGTGTGCCGGCGGATGTTGCAACCGATCTTCTGACACTCGCATTTCTGGCCGAGGCTGTGGAAGAGATCGAAGACGACGAGATCGCCGCAGCGCTTGTTGCGCGTCTCGAGGGCTGGCTGGCCCGCCGCCGCTGATGTCCATAACGCAGGACATCGTTGCAACCTACAAGGGGCCGCGCAAGGTAATTGCGCGGCGTCTTGCCATGGGGTTGCGAGAGGATCGGCTGCTGGCGATCCTCATGGCGGGGTGTGCGCTTGCCTTTATCGCGCAGATGCCCGTCCGTGCGCGTGAGGCGCATCTGACCGGGCAGGAGTTGAATATGCTTCTGGGCGGCTCGCTGCTCGGGCTTATCTTTATTGCGCCCTTGCTTTTCTATACGCTTTCCCTTGTAATCCATTGGATTGCAAGGGTTCTGGGTGGAAAAGGTGACAGCGCGCACGCCCGTTTTGCGCTGTTCTGGGCCTTTCTCGCGGCCAGCCCGCTGATGCTGCTGAATGGTCTGGTTGCAGGCTTTATCGGAAGCGGGGTCGAGCTTACCCTCGTGGGCGGCCTGTGGTTTGCAGCGTTCATGTGGTTCTGGATCAGCGGCATGGCGCAGTCCTACTGGGCAAAGACAGGTGAGTGATCGGATGGTTCCGTTTCAAACCCTTGTGGGTCTGACGTTTCAGGCCCCGACCGAGGCAGCCCGGCAAATCCTGTCGGTGAACTGGCCGCGCGAGGCCTTGTGGCTGGGGCTCGCGCTGACGGCTGTCGTGAATACGCTGGTGCTGCGGGTTGCAGACGCGATGTCGCCTGCGCAGGCAGGGCTCACCTCTGCTATCCCGGCTGTGGCATATGCCGGCGCGGTCTTTGGTCTGCATGCGGCGACCTGTGCGCTGATGACCTGGACCGGGCGTTGGCTGGGTGGAAAGGCGCGGTTCAGCGATCTTCTGGCGCTGACTGTCTGGCTCAATGCGTTGCAGATCGGACTGCTGGTCGCCGTGATCCTGTTGCATGGGATCCTGCCGCTTGCCGCCTCGCTGATTGCGTTGCTGACAAATTTCGCCATGCTGGCGATCTTTATGTTGTTCATCAAGGAAGCACATCAATTTGCGTCGATCTGGCGGGCCATCGGCACCGTGTTCATGTCGGCGTTGATCGTTCTGTTCCTTCTGACATTCCTTGTTGGGGCGCAGGCCCCTGAAATTCTGGGGCTACCCGACCATGTATGACGTCGAAAAAATCCGTTCCGATTTCCCGATCCTGTCGCGCGAGGTGAATGGCAAACCGCTGACCTATCTCGACAACGGGGCGTCTGCGCAGAAACCCCAGGTCGTGATCGACGCGATCACGCGAGCCTATGCTGAGGAATATTCCAATGTTCACCGTGGCTTGCACTATCTTTCTAATCTCGCGACAGAGAAATACGAAACCGTCAGGGGCACCATCGCGCGGTTTCTGAATGCCGGCCACGAAGACCACATTGTCATGAACTCCGGGACCACCGAGGGCATCAACACCATCGCCTATGGCTGGGCGATGCCCAATCTGGAAGCGGGTGACGAGATCATTCTGAGCGTGATGGAGCATCACGCCAACATCGTGCCCTGGCATTTCTTGCGCGAACGGCAGGGGGTGGTGATCAAATGGGTTGAGACAGCGCCAGATGGCAGCCTGGACCCACAGTCGGTGATCGATGCCATCACGCCCAAGACAAAGCTCATCGCAATCACCCAATGTTCCAACGTCTTGGGCACGATTGTTGATGTGAAATCCATCTGTCATGCCGCAGGAGACCGCGGCGTGGCAACGCTGGTGGATGGATCACAGGGCGCCGTCCACATGCCGGTGGATGTACAGGATATCGGCTGTGATTTCTACGCCATCACTGGGCACAAGCTCTATGGTCCGTCGTCATCAGGCGCCATCTACATCCGGCCAGAGCGGATGGCCGAGATGCGGCCGTTTATGGGTGGCGGCGACATGATCAAGGAAGTCAGCCGCGACCGTGTCATCTACAATGACGCCCCGATGAAGTTTGAGGCCGGCACACCTGGTATTGTCCAGATGATCGGTCTGGGGGTTGCACTGGATTACATGATGGGTGTTGGGATGGATAAGATTGCAGCCCATGAGGCGGATCTGAAATCCTATGCCAGCGAACGACTGTCCGGTCTGAACTGGGTGAGCGTTCAGGGCCAGGCCCTTGAAAAGGCGGCGATTTTCAGCTTTACGCTGGAAGGGGCGGCGCATGCACATGACATCTCTACCATTCTCGACAAAAAAGGTGTCGCGGTCCGGGCAGGTCAACATTGCGCCGGCCCGTTGATGGAGCATCTTGGCGTTGCCGCGACCTGCCGGGCGTCCTTTGGGATGTACAACACGCGGGCAGAGGTGGACGTTCTGGTTGATGCTCTTGAACTGGCGCATGAGCTGTTTGCCTGACCTGAAAAGGATCAATCGCTGCGAAAATCGCATCTTAAGATCGCCATCCCTTGGGTGGCGATTTTTTTGTTGGGCCGGCCTTACGGCGGGACGTCGTGCGTGGAGGGATCGGCAGGGCTATCGCGACGGATAAAAGCCCGCAAATTACGTCACCGGCTGTCGCAACCTAAGCGGATCTTAAGAAATTTCCGAAAGGTTGAAGCGATCTGTCCGCAAAGGAGCTCGCTGTGACTGTCGCCTTTCCAAACGGGGTCAATTGCCCGCTCTACACCCATGCCGTCGCCATGATGCGCAGTGCTGAATTTCCCTCTGCAGAGGCGCTGATGCGCCAATCCCTTCAAAGCGAGGGGGAAACGGCAATCAGCTATCACTATCTGGCCGAAATCGTGGCCTCTGATCCGGCGCGTATCCGTGAGGCGATTGGTTGGCAGCAAAAGGCGCTGTCTCTGGCGCCACATAATTCCGTGTTCATCGCGGCGCTTGGCTCGCGGCTCAGGGATGGCGGGCTTGAGAAGGAGGCGCTTGAGGTCCTCGAATATGCGCTTGAGGTGGATGAGAACAATGCAATTGCCTTGCCGCTTATCTTGCGGCTCAGGCGACAGTTTCTTGCCTGGACTGATGCGGAACAGGAAACCGCGACCCTGCAGCGCCAGCTTTCCCACCAGCACAAATTCGCACCTCTGACATTGCTGACGCTGATCGACGACCCAGAGTTGCAACTGGCGAACGCTCGGCTTGCTGCGCCTGTGAGCCGCCAAATTGACCTACGCCCACATCCACCCGGCGACAGGATCCGGGTTGGCTATTTTTCAGCGGATATTTACGATCACCCGACGATGCATCTGTTCGAGGGCGCATTGCGTGCCCATGATCGTGACCGGTTTGAGTTCTTTGTCTACGATCTGGCCCCGCGAGAGGGCGGCTATCAGCAGCTGGTACAGGAGATCGCTGACACCTATCGCGACGTTTCGGCCATTTCTGCGGGGCAGATTGCTGAGGTTGCGCGGCGCGATCAGATCGACATTGCGATTGATCTGAAGGGAGACACGTTTCAGTCCCGACCGGAGATTTTTGCCCACCGCGCGGCGCCAGCGCAGGTGTCATTTCTGGGCTTTCCCGGCACCTCGGGGATGGCCGACATGGATTTCATGGTTGCCGACGCCATCACCATCCCGCCAGAGGCAGAGCACTGCTACAGCGAACGCATTCTACGCATGCCGCAGTGCTATCAACCCAATACCAATCCGCGTTACAGCCCTGCGGACACGAATATGCGCGACCGTTTCGGCATTCCGCAGGATCGGTTTGTCTTTGCGACGTTCAACAACATCTACAAGATCGGCCCGCGGGAGTTTGCAACCTGGATGGAGATCCTGAAGGCCGCGCCTGACTCTGTTTTGGTGTTCTATCTCAGCAATCTTGATCTGAAAGACAGGTTGATTGCCAAGGTCAAGGCCGCAGGGGTTGATCCTGCTCGTGTGATCCTGACGGGACCGCTGCCCCAGAAAGACCACTTGGACCGGATCTCTCAGGTCGACCTTTGTCTGGATTGTTTCAGCTACAACGCCCATACCACCGCTTCGGATGCGATCTGGTGCGGGGTGCCAATCCTCACATTATGTGGAGAGCAGTTCGCTGCGCGCGTCGCCACCAGCATTCTGCATGCTGCAAATTTGGCCGAGCTGTCGGTCACGTCTGTGGCTGACTATGTTCAGTTAGCAGCCGCGCTCGCCAAGGATCCGGAGCGTCTTTCCCGGATCAAACGCCAACTCAGGGAGGAAAGAGACCAGCTGCCGCTGTTTGATACCCAGACATGGACCCGCGATTTCGAGGGGCTGTTGGAGGCGGTGTATCAAGAGAGCCGTGCCTAGGCAGGGCTTGATCCGCGAGGGTAGGGGCGGGAACGGTCTATTTGCGTAATTTCTGACCGCGTGCTGGGGGAGATCGACATTGAGCCCGGCAGCAGCCTGTCCGCGATTACGATCGCGACGGCACGGGCACGTCCGGTGGCGGTCATTCTCAATCTGAGGAAAAGTGGCGGAGAGACAGGGATTCGAACCCTGGGTCCCCGTGAAGGGACAACGGTTTTCGAGACCGCCCCGTTCGACCACTCCGGCACCTCTCCGCGGGGGGTGAGAGCGCGTTTAAAGAGGATTGAGCAGGGGCGCAAGGGGGGAATTCGCGCTTTTGGCGGGAATTTTCAATTTTGATTGTCTCGGGGGCGAAAACGCTTAGGTTTCTGGTATGACCTATGCTTCTCGAACACGCCTAATCCAGGGAGTAGGGGCGCTAGCCCTTGTTCTTGCATTCTTTTTCTCAACCGTTGCTGCACAGGCAGCGGATCGGGCAAAGGTGATTGCCTTTCTCGAAACGACCGGGTTCGACGTGGCACTTGATAGTATTGCCCATTCGGCAGAGCTGGCGCCGGATATGCTGGGGATTGATGCTGGCGCCTTTGGTTCCGCCTGGGTGCGTCTGTCGCAGGATGTCTTTGACCGCGACGAGATGCGCGAAACGGCGATCACCATTCTGGAGGAGACACTGGCAGAAGAGGCGCTGGCTCATGCTGCGGATTTCTATGCCAGTCCCCTGGGTGCGCGGCTGGTTGCCGCAGAGAACGCCTCGCACCGGGTTGAAGATGATGACGCCAAACAGCAGGCAGGGATGCGGATCATCAGCGATCTTGTGGCCGATGGCAGCAGCAGACCGCAGTTGTTTCAGCGGATGGGAGAGGCGATTGATGCCGCTGATGCCGGTGTGAAGGCGCTGCAGGAAATCCAGTTCCGCTTTCTCATGGCGGCCAGCGCTGCGGGGGTCATTGACCTGCAGCTGGATGGCGATGGCTTGCGTGCGTTCATGGCCGATCAGGAGGGGGCAACACGCATGGCGATGCAGGCTGCAAACATGGCCGCAAGCGCCTATACCTACCAGGGTTTCAGCGATGCCGAGCTTGACCAGTACATTGACGCGCTGGAGCATCCGCTGATGCAACAGGTTTATGCGCTGCTGAACGCGGTCCAGTATGAGATTACGGCCAACCGATTTGAGGCTTTGGCCTATCGTCTGCAGGATCTGCAGCCCGCGCAGGATCTGTGATCTGACGCCATCACCGTGGTGGCGCAATTGCCGCCGAAAACGGGTTGACTTATCCACACGATCACCGCATAAGCCCGCATCCCGGCCCGGAATCTCTGTGCCGGGGTTTATTTGTCATACGCCCCGAGGGGGGCGCGCTGTTCGAGGTGGCCCTGGGCCGAAACACTGGACGCATCTGATGCGAAAGGGACCGTAGGACGCGGGTAGAAAAGGAAAGACGCATATGTTTGCGGTCCTCAAAACCGGCGGCAAGCAGTACAAAGTTCAACCCGGCGACCTGCTGCGTGTTGAAAAACTGGCTGCTGATGCTGGCGAAACAATCCAGTTCAACGACATTCTGATGCTCGGTGGTGATGCACCGGTTGTGGGTGCGCCTTTTGTTGACGGTGCTGCGGTTCAGGCCGAAGTTGTCGATCAGATCAAAGGCGAGAAGGTCATTCACTTTGTGAAGCGCCGTCGTAAGCACTCCTCCAAGCGCACCAAAGGTCACCGTCAGAAGCTGACTCTGGTCAAGATCACCGAGATCCTGGCATCCGGCGCTGACAAATCCGGCGTAAAAGCTGCATCCGGCCAAGGCGCTGCTCCGGCAGCTGGCAAAGCCGCTCCTGCAGCTAAGGCAGCACCTGCTGCTGGCGACAAACTGACCGACCTGAACGGTGTTGGTCCGGCTGCTGCCAAGAAGCTGGAAGAAGCTGGTCTGACCACCTTCGCCCAGATCGCAGCCTTGTCTGAAGCAGACATTGCTGGTATCGAAGGCATCAAAGTGAAACCCGAGTGGGTTGAGCAAGCCAAAGAACTGGCTAAAGGCTAAGGAGAGACAGAATGGCACATAAAAAAGCTGGCGGTTCCTCCCGTAACGGTCGCGACTCAGCTGGTCGCCGCCTTGGCGTGAAACTGTACGGTGGCCAGGCGGCCATCGCAGGCAACATCATCATTCGTCAGCGCGGCACCAAGTTCTGGCCGGGCGAAGGCGTTGGTCTGGGCAAAGATCACACCATCTTTGCGACCACCGATGGTGCAGTCACCTTCCACAAAGGCCTGAAAGGCCGCACTTTCGTATCGGTTCTGCCAGTGGCGGAGGCCGCTGAATAAGCCGACCCGCAAGGTGGATGAAAATCAGGGGATCGGCGATACCGCCGGTCCCTTTTTTGTTTTGACCCGTATTTGGCGAATTTGCCTAACGAGATATCAATGGCACCGTGTTATCTGCGCGGCATTGGATCGTTTCTGGCGCGCCTTTGGTCGTCTTCGAGAGGAGCGAGGACATGAGTTTGGATGAGAGTGTTATGGAACAGAAGGTCATTGATGCTGGTCGCTTTGTGCTGCGCCCGCTGCGCAAATCCGATGAGGGGCTGATTGCGCATTACGTCAGCGACGAGCGCGTGGCTCGGATGACCAGCGCCATTCCCCATCCGCTCCCGCCCGGAGCGATCGAGGCCTTTGTGACACGCGCGATGGATCCCACCCGTGAAGAGGATGTCTGGGCCATCGACAGCACGTCCGAAGGTGGTGAAGAGCTGAAGGGCATCATCAGCCTCAAACGGCTGGACCGTGACCAAAGCGAGGTTGGCTATTGGATCGCCCCGGTGTTTTGGAACAACGGCCTGGCTTCGGCGGCGTTGCAGACACTTGTCGAAACCAACCCACAGAATTGCAGCACGCTGTTTGCGACGGCCTTTCAGGACAACCCGGCCGCAGCGCGCGTGCTGACGCATTGCGGGTTTGAATACCTCGGTGATGCCGAAACATACTCCGTTGCGCGCGATGCCACGGTTCCGACCTGGACCTACAGCCGAAAACTCTGATTGGCGCGCCGCAGCGTTTGCGTTAAATCGGGGCAACCGGCCCAAGTTTGGGCCAGCCCCAAATCACCCTGCCGTGCAGCGGTAGGATCATCAGCAAGGAGCTGACATGAAATTCCTCGATCTGGCCAAAGTCTACATTCGCTCCGGTTCGGGCGGGAACGGCTGCGTCAGCTTTCGCCGCGAAAAGTTTATGGAATACGGTGGTCCCGATGGTGGCGACGGCGGCCGGGGTGGATCTGTCTGGGTTGAGGTGACTGAGGGGCTCAATACCCTCATCGACTTCCGTTACCAGCAGCATTTCTTTGCCAAAAACGGCCAGTCCGGCATGGGCCGTCAGCGCACCGGCAAGGATGGCGATGACATCGTGTTGCGGGTTCCGGTCGGCACAGAAATCATGGACGAAGATCAGGAAACCGTACTGGCGGACCTGACCGAGGTTGGCGAGCGTTTTCTGTTGGCCAAGGGTGGCAACGGCGGCTTTGGCAACCTGCATTTCAAAAGCGCGACCAACCAGGCGCCGCGGCGTGCAAACCCCGGTCAGGAAGGCATCGATCGCACCATTTGGCTGCGGCTGAAGCTGATCGCGGATGTGGGCCTTTTGGGTCTGCCGAACGCAGGCAAATCCACGTTCCTGTCTGCGACCTCCAACGCGCGGCCAAAGATCGCTGACTATCCCTTTACCACGCTGCACCCCAACCTTGGCGTTGTCGGCATTGATGGCGTTGAATTCGTGGTTGCCGACATTCCCGGCCTGATCGCCGGCGCTCATGAGGGGCGTGGTATCGGCGACCGTTTCCTTGGTCATGTGGAACGCTGCGCTGTGCTGTTGCATCTGGTTGATGGCACATCGGATACCGTTGCCGAGGATTACGAGACCATCATCAACGAGCTGGAAGCCTACGGTGGTGAGTTGGCTGACAAGCCGCGCATTACCGCGCTGAACAAGGTGGACAGCCTTGATGACGAAGAGCGCGCCGCAGCAAAAGCAGAGCTGGAAGCCGCAGTTGGCGGCCCAGTCTTCATGATGTCGGGCGTGAGCCGTGAAGGGCTGAACGAGGTTCTGCGGGCGATGCGGACCGAGATCGACGAGGATCGTCTGCGTCAGAAACCTCAGGAGGAGCAGGGCTCTTGGCAACCCTGAGCGATGCGAAACGCGTTGTCGTAAAGATCGGCTCAGCCCTTTTGGTCGACCGGTCAACCGGCACATTGCGGGCGTCTTGGCTGCACGCATTGGCAGAGGACGTGGCGTGGCTCAAGGGGATGGGCAAGGATGTGATCCTTGTTTCGTCGGGTTCAATCGCGCTGGGGCGCGGCGCCCTTGGTCTGCCGTCGCAGGATCTGCCGCTTGAGCAATCGCAGGCCGCGGCGGCGGTGGGCCAGATCCGGCTTGCCCGCGCTTACGAAGAGGCGCTGGCCCCGCATGACATTACGACCGCGCAGGTTCTTGTTACGCTGGAAGACAGCGAAAACCGGCGCCGGTATCTCAATTCGCGCGCAACACTTGAGACGCTGATTGGACTGGGTGTCGTGCCCATCGTCAACGAAAACGACACCATCGCGACCGATGAAATTCGCTATGGCGATAACGACCGCCTGGCCGCGCAGGTCGCGGTGACGGTCGGCGCAGATGCGTTGATCCTGTTGTCCGACGTTGATGGGTTCTACACCGCCAATCCGGTTCTGGATCCCAGCGCCCGCCGCTATGACCAGATCGATGTGATCACGCCTGAGATCGAGGCGATGGCCGGGGATGGTGTTTCCGGGCTGTCCAAAGGGGGCATGATCACCAAGCTGCTGGCAGCCAAGATGGCGACGGCGGCTGGCTGTGCCATGGCAATCACAGAAGGTTCGCCTGATAACCCTCTGAAAATGCTAGAAAACGGTGCTGCGTGCACGTGGTTCACAGCGCAGGACGATCCCCATCTTGCTCGCAAACGCTGGATCGCGGCAATGAAAACGCGCGGCGTATTGGCTGTTGATGCCGGTGCTGCAAAGGCGCTGCTGAACGGCAACAGCCTTCTGCCTGCTGGTATTTTGCATATCGAAGGAGACTTTGGCCGCGGTGATCCGCTGGCCATCCTGGGCCCAGACGGGCGGAAATTGGGGCAGGGGCTCAGCCGGTATACATCGGAAGAGGCCGCTGCCATCCGGGGCTGCCAGTCGAGCGAGATCGAGGCAATTCTGGGCTATGCCGGGCGCGCGGCTGTCATCCATCGCGATGATATGGCGCTGTGAGCGGTTTCCGTGATAGGGCTGTCCCAGCCTGACCACCGACGGTGGCGAATTGGGTCCAACAAGGGTTTCTAAGAATGACTGACGCACAAGATATTGCCGCGTTGATGGCCGACATCGGCAAACGTGCAAAGCAGGCGGCTGCAAAACTGGCTACAGCATCCGCAGATTGCAAAGAAAAAGCACTGAATGCCGCAGCAGATGCTGTTTGGGCCAACCGCGCGGACATTATGGCAGAAAACGCCAAGGATCTGGAATTTGGCCGCAACAAGGGCCTGTCGCCCGCAATGATGGATCGCCTTGCCCTGGATGAAGAGCGCATTGGTGGCATCGTCGCGGGTCTGCGTGCGGTTGCAGCCCAAGCTGATCCTGTTGGCGAGGTACTGGCGGAATGGACCCAGCCCTCTGGTCTGAACATTCAGCGGGTGCGTACACCGCTTGGCGTCATCGGCGTGATCTACGAAAGCCGACCGAACGTGACCGCCGATGCCGGCGCGCTGTGCCTGAAATCGGGCAATGCAGTGATCTTGCGGGGCGGGTCAGAGAGCTTTCACTCCAGCCAGGCCATTCACCGTTGTCTCGTCGAAGGGCTGCGCGCGGCGGATTTGCCGGAGGATGCAGTGCAACTGGTGCCAACGCGGGACCGTGCAGCGGTGCAGTGCCTGCTGACCATGACGGACACGGTGGATGTGATCGTGCCCCGTGGTGGCAAGGGGTTGGTCGGTCTCGTCCAGCGTGAAGCCCGTGTGCCGGTCTTTGCGCATTTGGAGGGGATTGTGCATATCTACCTCGACAAGGCTGCAGATCCGCAAAAGGCGCTGGATGTCGTGCTAAACGCAAAGACCCGCCGCACCGGAATTTGTGGTGCTGCTGAATGCCTTCTGATCCATCGCGATATTGCACCGACCCTCGGTGCAGAGGTGCTGGCCGCGCTCGCGGCAGCCGGGGTCGAAATTCGCGCCGAAAGTGGCCTGCCGGGGCCCGACGGAATGGTCGCCGCAAATGCGGATGATTGGGGGCGGGAATACCTGGATTCCATCATCGCGGCCAAACAGGTGGACAGCATTGATGATGCGATTGCCCACATCCGCACCCATCACTCGCAGCACACCGACTGCATCATCACCGAGGACGGTCGCGCGGTAGAGCAGTTCTTTGCCGAGCTGGACAGTGCCATCCTGATGCACAATGCCTCAACCCAGTTCGCAGATGGCGGGGAATTCGGCATGGGTGCAGAGATCGGGATCGCAACTGGCAAAATGCATGCGCGCGGGCCTGTTGGTGCGGCACAACTGACCAGCTTTAAGTATCTTGTGCGTGGCAACGGCGCCGTTCGGGCCTAACACTACGCAAAGTGTGAACTTGAAAAAGGCGCCGCAAGCGATTGCGGCGCCTTGATTTTTTCCAGTTTCGTGAAGCGTCAGAAGTGAATGGTCACACGTTCAAGCGTCTGTTCCACCCGAACCGTGCGGCCCAAGTCGCGGGCGGCCTCTGGCAGCATGGCAAACTGGACCAGCGCGGGTGTCACTGTTGCAGATGAGCTGCCACCGCTCACACGGGCCCAAAGCTCGTCATCGATGTTCAACTTGCTCCCCTCGCCAATGACGGTCCATTTGCCATCTGCGCAGAGGATATTGACGTTGCCGCCATAGGGCAGTCCGGTTTCAAGACAAAGACCAGCCAAAAGCGCCAGACGCACCTCAGCGCGGGTTGCGGGTTCCTGCGGTGTCCATTGGTATTTCAAGCGACCGCCCTTGGAGATGTCCTCGAGCACGGAAACCACCTCGGCCCGGCTGATCTGCTGTTCGCTGGCCGCGCCAAAGGCGATGCGGAAAAACCGGATCCTTGCGTTTGCATTTGCCACGCTGTCAGAGATCAGTTCCAGCTCGGGACCGGACATGTCGCCGGACATTCCAAGCAGCTCCAATCCGTTGTTGATCGCGCCGATCGGGCTGATCAGGTCGTGGCAGATGCGCGACCCTACCAAAGCCGCGAGATTAGCGTTATCTACAGACATATCTTTCCTCCGAATTGGGCCTTCACGCATGAACGACCTCAACGCCATACTTGCCCCTGGAATGCTCGTGACCCATCCAGACCACCCCGAATGGGGCACGGGACAGGTGCAAGCGAACGCAGGCGGCAGGATCACCGTCAATTTCCCCGATCAGGGAAAAGTGGTGTTCAACAGCGCCCAGGTGGCCCTTATTCCAGTCTTTGATCCGTCATAAGCATTTATGAACGGTTAACAAGCTATCGAAAATTTGAACCAAACTTGCACATGGCCTGCCTTATCGGCTAGCTGCGCGCAAGGCAAATCAGCTTTGGGCGGTTTCATGTCAACGCAATCCCCTCAATTTCAGGTCACCTTGGCCAGAACTGACGACGACCTGCGCGCAGCTCAGGCGTTGCGCTACGCAGTTTTTGTGCGCGAGCTGGGTGGCAGCGGAGAGATGGTTGACCATCAGGCCGGGCTAGAGCGGGATCGGTTCGATCCCTACTGTGACCATCTCTTGCTGCAGGATTTGAAACGCGCAGAGGTCGTGGGGGTTTACCGGGTTCTGCGATCGGATCAGGCCGCGCAGGCGGGGCAGTTCTACTCAGCCGATGAGTATGATCTGTCGGCCCTTGTTCAGTCCGGTCGCAAGCTGCTGGAACTGGGGCGATCTTGCCTTCACCCCGAATATCGCGGCGGCATGGCGATGTTCCACCTTTGGTCGGCTCTTGCGGAATATGTCGCAGCTCATGACATCGAAGTCCTGTTTGGCGTTGCCAGTTTTCACGGCACAGACGTGGGGCCGCTCTCTGATGCGCTGTCGATGCTGCATCACAACCACCTGGCCCCGGAAGAGCTGCGTCCGGTCGCAAAAACATACCAAGCAATGGATCTGATGCCCAAGGAGGCCGTTGATCGGCGCAAGGCGATGCTGGACACGCCTGCCCTGATAAAGGCGTATCTGCGTCTTGGTGGGGTTGTGGGGGATGGCGCCTATGTCGACCACGCCTTTAACACCACGGATGTCTGTCTGGTTCTTGATACCGCCAAGATGAACGAGCGCCAGCGTCGGATTTATGAGGGTGGGCGAAACTCCGCATGAGCACCTGGAACGACGAACAAACCCCCGACGCGCCGCGGATAACGGCCTTGGGGTGGGTCCTGGTGGGGGTGCGCGGGCTGGCCCTGGGACTGTTGGTGTTTGGCGGCCTTTTGGTTCTGCTGCTGATACGTCTGGCAGAGCGGCCGGTTTTCGGGCTGCACAGGCCAGTGACGCCCTTCATCACACAGTTTGTCTGTCGCAATGCGTTCCGCATTCTGGGAATGGGTTTTGAGACAAGGGGCAAGCTGATGGCAGAGCGGGGCGCAGTGGTCGCGAACCATACGTCCTGGCTTGATATCTTTGCCCTGAACGCGCGCAAACGGATCTATTTCGTTTCAAAGGCAGAGGTGGCCAATTGGCCCGGCATCGGATGGCTTGCACGAGCGACGGGGACCGTTTTCATCAAACGTGACGCCCGCGAGGCCCGCAACCAGACCGTGCTGTTTCAGCAGCGCCTGATGGCTGGCCACAAGTTGCTGTTTTTCCCGGAAGGGACCTCGACCGACGGGCTGCGGGTGCTGCCATTCAAGACCACTTTGTTTGCGGCGTTCTTTCATCCCACCCTGCGGGATGAGATTTCGGTCCAGCCAGTATCGGTGGTGTTCCTGCCGCCCAAGGGTGGCGATCGGAATTTCTATGGCTGGTGGGGAGACATGGATTTTGCCAGCCATTTGCTGCAGACCTTGGCGTCGCCGCGGCAAGGCCGGGTGGTTCTGACCTATCACCCTGCTTTGAAGGTTGCTGATTTTGCAGACCGCAAGGCACTGGCGGCGGCCTGTGAGGGGGCGGTCCGCCAAGGACATGAGGCGATTTGGGCCGAACGTCAGCCCTGATTTCCCACCAAATGGTGGGTCTGGGTCAGCTTGGTCCTTTTAGGTCTTGCGCATCTCTCCCAGCTGACTTATACGCGCGCCATTCAATCCGCAGGTGGGGATTGGCCTGTCCGGGGGAGACATCCCCGGTAGACCGCCGGTTGGAGCATCCGCTCTGAGACCCCCGCCAAGGCACGAAACCGGAAAAGGAAAAGATACATGGCTCTTCCCGAGTTCACCATGCGTCAGCTGCTTGAAGCAGGCGTACACTTTGGTCACCAAACCCAGCGCTGGAACCCGCGCATGGCACCTTTCATTTACGGTGCGCGCAACGGCATCCACATCATGGACCTGACCCAAACCGTTCCTATGCTGGACCAGGCTCTGACCGCTGTCCGCGACACCGTTGCAAAAGGCGGCCGCGTTCTGTTCGTTGGCACCAAGCGCCAGGCAGCTGCACCGATCGCAGAAGCCGCTGAGAAATCCGCTCAGTACTTCATGAACCACCGCTGGCTGGGCGGCACGCTGACCAACTGGAAAACCGTTTCCCAGTCGATCCAGCGTCTGAAAGACATCGACGAGCGCATGGCATCCGGCGCCGAAGGCCTGACCAAGAAAGAGCGTCTGGGCATGGAGCGTGACCAGGAGAAGCTGCAAGCGTCTCTGGGTGGTATCAGCGAAATGGGCGGTGTTCCGGATCTGCTGTTCGTCATCGACGTGAAAAAAGAAGCGCTGGCCATCGCAGAAGCCAACAAACTGGGTATCCCGGTTGTGGCTGTTGTTGACACCAACTGCTCCCCCGAGGGCGTTGACTACATCATCCCCGGCAACGACGACGCGGCACGCGCAATCGCGCTGTACTGTGATCTGGTCGCTCGCGCCGCTCTGGACGGCATGACCGCCCAGCTGGGTGCTGCAGGCGTTGACCTGGGTGCTCTGGAAGAAGCGCCGGAAGAAGAGGCTGTTGCGGCTGAAGCCGACGCCTGATCTTCGTGTCATCGATTTGACATGTGGGGCAGGGTAGACCTGCCCCAAACCGTATTTGACTTGAGGAGAGCCTAAGATGGCAATCACTGCAGCAATGGTGAAAGAACTGCGCGAATCCACCGGCGCAGGCATGATGGACGCGAAAAAAGCACTGGTCGAAAACGACGGCAACATGGAAGCCGCTGTTGACTGGCTGCGCACCAAGGGTCTCGCAAAAGCAGCCAAGAAATCCGGCCGTACCGCGGCTGAAGGTCTGGTCGCAGTTGTCGTCGAAGGCGGCAAAGGTGTTGCTGTTGAAGTGAACTCCGAAACCGACTTCGTTGCGAAAAACGCGGACTTCCAGGAAATGGTGTCCAGCATTGCAAAAGCAGCTCTGTCTGTTGACGACGTTGACGCGCTGAAAGCGGCTGACCTGGGCGGCAAGACTGTCGAAGCAACCATCACCGACAAAATCGCCACCATCGGCGAAAACATGTCCGTCCGTCGCATGGCGTCGATCGAAGGCACCAACGTCGTGTCCTACGTCCACAATGCTGCAACCGCAGGCATGGGCAAAATCGGTGTTCTTGTTGCAATGGAAGGTGGCGACGAAGCCATCGGCAAGCAGATCGCGATGCACATCGCAGCTGTGAACCCTGCCGCTCTGTCCGAAGCTGATCTGGACGCATCTGTCGTCGAGAAAGAAAAGCAGGTTCAGATGGACATCGCGCGCGAGTCCGGCAAGCCGGAGCAGGTCATCGAAAAGATGATCGTTGGCCGCATGAAGAAGTTCGTTGCTGAATCCACCCTGCTGAACCAGCAGTTCGTTGTGAACCCGGACCTGACTGTTGAAGCGGCTGCAAAAGAAGCAGGCGCAACCATCACCGGTTTCGTGCGTCTGGAAGTCGGCGAAGGCATCGAAGTCGAAAAAGAAGACTTCGCTGCTGAAGTGGCAAAAGCTGCTCAGGGCTAAGTCTTTCGACTTATGTTTTGATGGGGCCGGTGATCCGCGGGATCACCGGCCTTTTTCATGTCTGGTATACGGCTGAGAGATCCGGCCGTGAGACACGAAGGTGGATACTAAGACGGTGGATACGAAAAAGGGCCCTCATCCAAACGGAAAAGAGCCCCAAAATCATGCCGGCACTTGCGTCGAAGAATAGACGTAGCCACCGGACAGGTCTGAGCGCCTTGCAATTCCAAGGATCATACCCTGCAGTCCCAGGCCAAAGCCCCACTCACGGAACATGTTAAGTATGCCTATAAATTGAGCGGGATGGAAGTCATGAATTCCATACCAATTCAAATTTTCGCAAACGAATTGGTGGGGGAAACTATTGATAATTGTGCCGGTATTGGACGCCTAAAGAAAACTCACTCGTTTTCCATAGTGTACATCTGGTTGTGCAGCGCGGCCTTGAGAACCGCGTGGGCGGTGGTCTCCACCGACAGGGCCTCACGTGCGAGGCGGAGGTGCTTTTCGACCGTTGCTGTGGTCAGCCCCATCAAAACGGCAATGTCCTGGGTCGTCTTGCCATCCCCAACCCATTGCAACGCCTCGCGCTGACGGCGGGTCAGGCTGCGATTGGGGGGCTGATAGGGCAGGGTCAGGATCTTGAGATGGGCCATGTTGTTCATCAAGGTGATGTCGCGGCCGTGTTCGCGCCAGATGTCCTCGACATCATCCTGGTTGAGCCCATCGCGGGCAGCGAGCGAAATCGCCCCCTTGAAGCGGTCGGAGGAGGAGTTGAAGCTCACCGTGTAGCCTGCGGTGACACCATGTTTCGCATTGAATTCCAGAACCTTCTGCGCACTCTCTGAGAGCCCGCCATTGCTGATTTGGTCCTGTACGAGGGTCCAGCTGCCGGGGCCGTCGTTTTCCAGCGCCCAATGCAGCATGGGGGCGTCGAAATAAAGCCCGGAATTCACGAACCCTTCGACGTATTCGCTGCAATGGTTGGACAGGATGACGAAATCCTCAGGATCCCCCAGAGAGGTCTTGGTCTTTTGGCGGGTATAGCCGTAAAGAAGCTTGTCGAATTTATAGTCGCCCATTTGGCGCACGTGTTCGAGCCAAAGCTCCTCAAGGGTTTTGGCCGCACAGATAAAATCGAGGTAGGCGCGCAGTTTCATCCGTGTGTCGCGGGATTGAGATGCGCCCTGAGCGCATCCAGCGCCATCAGATAGCCCTGCGAGCCAAAGCCGCAGATCTGCCCCAACGCCGCTTTTGAAATATAGGACGTATGGCGAAAGGTCTCACGCGCGTGGATGTTGGAGAGATGGACTTCGACCACGGGCAGCTCGACGGAGTAGATCGCATCCATCAGGGCGATCGACGTATGGGTGTAGGCACCGGCGTTAAGGATCGCCGCGTCATAGACGCCTTTCGCCGCGTGAATGGCATCAAGGAGCACACCTTCGTGGTTGGACTGCATGCAGGTGACCTCCATGCCGACCTGCTTGCCGTAGGCAACGCAGCGCTCTTCGACCATCGTGAGGGTCTCGCTGCCGTAGACCTCTGGCTGGCGCGTGCCAAGAAGGTTCAGGTTCGGACCATTCATGACGAGGATCTTATGCATTTTGTGGTCCTGCTCTGGTGACATTGCCTGTGACCGGATCAGGAGCGCTGTCTTTGGTCGCGGCGGTTGGTTTTATGATGAGTTGACGGTGAAGCCGATGACGGCTCCCTTCGCTTTCTCACGTAATACCCTCATATTGATAAGTATTTCTACTATCTTTGCAAGCGCGCAGTGCGCAATCCGACCATAATGAAGGGGGGATCTTACTGATCGTTTACCATGACCACCTTGCCCATGACCTGCCTGTTTTGCATCTCTTCCAACGCTTTGGCTGCGTCTTTCATAGGGTAGATCGCGTGGATCAGGGGCTTGACCTGCCCACTTGCGTATAGATCGAACAGCGCCTGCATGTTGGCCTGATGGCCCTTTGGATCACGCTCCACGGCGGCGCCCCAGAACACACCGGCAATCTGGCACCCCTTCAAAAGTGGCAGATTGAGCGGGATCTTGGGAATCCCGGCCGGAAAGCCGACTACCAGATATCGACCCTGCCAGGCGATGGCGCGCAGCGCGGGTTCAGCATAAGAGCCCCCCACCGCGTCATAGATGACATCGACGCCAGCTTTCCCGGCCAGGGCCTTGATATTGCGCGAGAAAGAGATCTGCTCTTCCTTGTCTGGGTTGCGTCCGTAGATCACCGTATCGTCGGCGCCAAGGGCCTTGCAAACCTCTGCCTTGCCCGCATCCGAGACCGCCGCGATCACACGGGCGCCGGCCGCTTTGGCGATTTGGATGGCCGCCGTGCCAACCCCACCAGCGGCTCCAAGGATCAGAACGGTTTCGCCAGAACGCAACATCCCGCGTTCCATCAACGCGTGGTAGGAGGTGCCATAGGTGAAAACGAACGCCGCGGCATCAGTGTCAGGCATCGCATCCGGGATACGCAGCGCATCTGCGGCGTCGATACAGATATGCGTGGCAAATCCACCATGGCCGCTCAGCGCCATGACGCGATCGCCAACGGCAAAATCGGTGACCGCTGTGCCGGTGCTGACCACCACACCCGCGATTTCCCCGCCAGGGGCAAACGGGCGCGGTGGTTTGAACTGGTAGAGGTCACGGATCATCAGTGTGTCAGGGTAATTCACACCTGCGGCGCGGATCGCGACCAGTATCTGCGAGGGGCCGGGTTCGGGCGTTGGCGTCTCCGCCCACTCCAGTGTTTCTGGGCCTCCGGGCGTGATCGAGAGCATGGCGTGCATTGGCATTTCCCTGTGCAAACACCCGTCGCGCGGGCCATATGACGTGAAGTCTTCTGCGCAGATGCCCCGTTGTCAACGAAATTGCGAAATGTAATTCTGCTATGCAAAAGAGCTGTGCGCCAAGCGGCGCATTTGTCAGAAGTGCAGGGTAAGGTGTTGATTATGAGGGCTTTGGAATACACGCAGGCTGGTCAGGCGATGCCAGACGCCCTGCAAAAACTGCGGCTACCTTTGATCGGTGCGCCGCTTTTCATCATTTCAAACCCTGATCTGGTGATCGCCCAGTGCAAGGCTGGGATCGTGGGATCCTTCCCCGCGCTCAATGCGCGCGAGCAGGAGGGAGAGCCTCCGTTGCTGGAGAGTTGGCTGGAACGGATCACGGAAGAGCTCGACCGATACAACCAGGCCAACCCCGACACCCCGGCGGCGCCATTCGCCGTGAACCAGATCGTGCATCGTTCTAATGCCAGACTAGAGCGTGACCTGGAAATCTGTCATCGCTGGAAAGTGCCGATCTGGATCACATCCCTTGGCGCGCGGCCCGAAGTGAATGACGCCGCGCATGATTGCGGCGGCGTTGTTCTGCACGATGTGATCAACGATAGATTTGCGCGCAAGGCCATCGAAAAGGGCGCGGATGGGTTGATCGCTGTTGCGGCTGGTGCTGGCGGGCACGCAGGTGTTTTGTCACCTTTCGCGCTCATTTCGGAAATACGGACGTGGTTTGAGGGGCCATTGGCCCTTTCCGGCGCGATTGCAAATGGCCGCTCGCTTTTGGCGGCGCGGGCGTTGGGGGCTGATTTCGGCTATGCGGGTTCCCCCTTTATCGCCACAAAGGAGGCCAACGCCGAAACGGCATATAAGCAGATGATTGTCGACAGCACCGCTGAAGATATTGTTTATTCCTCATTGTTTACAGGGGTTTCAGGGAATTACCTCAAGCCATCAATCAAGGCTGCGGGCTTGGATCCGGATGATCTGCCCTCGGCGGATGCGAGCAAGATGAATTTTTCTGGCGGCTCCTCAAAGCCCAAAGCCTGGAAAGAAATCTGGGGGTCCGGTCAGGGGATTGGTGCCGTTACGGCCGTGAAGCCCGCCGCTGAATTGATTTCCGAAATCGATCAGGGCTACCGCGCGGCGTGCCGGTCCCTTGCTGCAGAGTTCGCAAACAACGAGGCGAACAGATGAGCAGCGCGCAAGGCATCGATTTGGACGCTGTTCAGCGGTATATGGCCGGCCGGCTGCCGGGTTTTGACAGCACCATCACAGCCGAGAAATTCCAGACCGGACAATCAAACCCGACGTTTCTGATCACCACAAGTGCTGGAAACTATGTCTTGCGCCGGAAACCGGCGGGGGCGCTACTGAAATCTGCACATGCGGTGGACCGGGAATTTCGTGTGCAATCCGCACTGGCCGACAGTGATGTTCCGGTCGCGAAAGTCTATCACCTCTGCCAGGATCCAGAGGTGATAGGATCTGATTTTTATGTTATGGAACATGTCGTTGGCCGGAACTTCTCAGACCCTGTGATGGGCGATATTTCCCCTGCGGAGCGAGGCGCCGTGATAGAGGAAATGAGCCGCGTTCTGGCTGCGCTCCACGATGTGAAGATCGGCGAGGTCGGCCTGGAGGACTATGGCCCGCAAGGCAACTATTTCGCGCGCCAGCTTGGCCGTTGGAGCAAACAATACCGCGCAAGCGAGGTTGAGCCCATCGAGGACATGGATGCTCTTATCGCGGCGCTTGATGCTGATTTGCCAGAGGATGACGGGCAAAGCGGACTGGTGCATGGGGATTATCGGATCGACAACATGATCTTTGCGCCTGATGGTGCGGCTTGTCGCGCGGTCCTGGACTGGGAACTGTCCACACTTGGCCACCCTTATGCAGATTTGGCCGGGGTCATCATGCAGTGGCAAATGCCACCAGGCCACGAGGGGCGGGGCCTTGCGGGAGTGGACCGCGCTGCTTTGGGACTGCCGAGTGATGCAGAGTTCATCGATCGCTACTGCGCCCGCCGCGGTCTCGCAGGGATCGACAGGTTTGGCTATTATCTTGCCTTCAGCTTTTTCCGGATGGCTGCCATTTTGCAAGGTGTCCGCAAAAGAGGGCTGGACGGCAACGCATCAAACCCAGAACATGCCGCAAGATTAGGGGCTTATGTGCCGGAGTTCGCGCGGGCGGGCCTGGGGGCACTGGCCAGGGCCTGAAGATAAAGGCAAAACATTCGCCGAGGGCACGTTGCGCAAGGACAGGCAGAAATGAGCGAAACCGAAGCAGATGCAGGCGGTGAAAAAGACCGGAATTTCGTCACCGCGCTGGCGCGTGGCCTGGATGTTTTGCGGGCTTTTCGCCGCAATGAGTTGGAGCTGACGAATACCGATCTTGCAGAGCGGACGAACTTGCCCAAACCCACGGTATCGCGGCTGACCTATACGCTGTGTCAGCTGGGCTATCTGGTGCAGGATGAACGATCCGGCAGCTATCGGCTGGGGGCAGGGGTGCTGCGTCTGGGCTATGGCGTTCTGGCGGGCATGGACATATCGGAACGTGCGTCCCAAATACTGCGCGATCTGCGCAATGGGGAAAATTCCTATATTACCAGCGCGTTGGGAGAAGCACATCATGCGGATGTGATCTATATCGCGGTGCATCGCTCTCGCGAGGATGTCTCGCTTGCGGCCCATGTCGGGATGCGCTTGCCGTTGTTTTTCTCTGCCATTGGCCGCGCGGTTCTTGCGGGCATGTCCGCAGATCAGCAGGCAGAGGCGCTGGCCGTGGCAGACCGGCTTGACCCAACCAGCAGGCAGGCCCGTCAGGACAGCCTGGGACGGGCGCAGGAAGAATACACCTCGCGGGGGTTTTGCACCGGCTATGGTGACTGGCGCGAGGATGTGAATGGTATCGCCGTGCCCGTTGTTTCATTGAATGGAATGCGGGTGTACGGACTGAATGTTGGCGGGCCGTCCTTTCATGTCAGCCGTCAAACCCTTGAAAACACGTATGCAGATCAACTGATATCGGCTGCTGAAACGCTCAGCATGAGGCCCTGATCTGCGCCTGGCAGCCTAGGCTCCGTAGTAATACGGAGGCAAAAACGCTCGACCCGACTGCGTGGCAGGCGCATGATGAATTGACTGCTCCGCCTTCAGAACCGGAGCCAATTGGAGACCAAGAATATTATGTCCGACAGTGAATGGATCACCCGCAAAGACCACGGCGGCGGTGTCTTTGAAATTCGGCTTGGCCGAGGCCCGGTCAACGCTTTGACGCCAGAATTCCTCAATCAAATCAAGGTAGAGTTTGACGCGATTGCGGTTGACCCGGACATTCGTGCCGTCATCCTGACAAGCCCGTTCAAGGTGTTTTCCGCCGGGATGGATTTGAAAGCCGCACGTGAATTTGACATTCCACGTCAGCAGGCTGTGGTGCGCGGACTGAACGAGGCGTTTCTTGCGATCTATGCCTGTCCCAAACCTGTAGTCGCTGCCATCAATGGCGCTGCGATTGCGGGCGGGATGTTCTTTGTCCTTTGCAGTGATGTCAGGGTGGCCATGGCCAAGACCAAGTTCGGCCTTGCAGAAGTGCAGGTCGGTGTCGATTTCCCGGTCGGTCCGCTCGAAATTGCCCGTGCGACGCTGGATGGGAATATCGCGCGTCGTCTGATGTTGACAGGACAGACCATTGGTCCGATTGCGGCGCGCAATTTCAATCTGGTCGATATCATCGCAGACGACGCCGAGGATCTGATGGGATATGCCCTGAAAGAGGCCCGCACATTGGCCGAGCTGCCAGCGGGCGCCTTTGCCTCGATCAAGCGCCAGCTGCGCGGTGACACGATCACCAAGATTGAAACCGCGATGGCCGCAGGCGCAAATGAACCCGCAAATGGTTGGTTTACCGAAGAAACCGTCCCGGCCATGACCAAGGTGATCGGCTGATCACCCGCAACAGGAGCACCGCCCATGACCGTTAACAGGTTAAACCGGATCAGGGATTGGCAACACCGCTACGTCGATCAAAAGAAATACGCCGGCAGCGCCGTTTTGATCAACCGGCATGGTGCGGAGCTCTATTATAGTGAGGTTGGCGCGCGCAACATCGAGGAGGATCTTGCATGGACCCGGGATACCGTCGCCCGGATCTATTCGATGACCAAACCCATCACATCTGTTGCTCTGATGATGCTGGTCGAGCGCGGGCTGATGCATCTGGATGCACCCGTCAGCGATTTCATACCTGAATTCAAAGAGATGCGGGCCCTTGTTGCGGGCGCGGAACATATCTGCCAAACCGAGGAAAGCCGCGCGCCGACCTTGCGTGAACTGCTGACGCACACCAGCGGGCTGAGCTATCCGTTCAATCCCGGTATCCTGGCGGAAGCAATGGCTGAGGCTGATCTGATGTTCAAACCGGGGCTGGGTGCGCTTGCCCCTCAAGTCAGAGAGCTGGCGCAGCTGCCTCTGGCATTCCAGCCCGGCACCCGGTGGGAGTATTCCGTCAGTATCGACGTCCTTGGCCGCGTGATCGAAGTGGTAAGTGGGCGGACATTGGAAGATTTCTTCCAACGCGAGATCTTTGATCCCTTGGATATGGCCATGACAGGGTTTCAGACCCCGGAAGGCATCGGCGACAAATTTGCCTCTCTTTATTCACCCTTGGCGGGCGACGCGATGGCCCTGAACGAGGCGCAGCGCGGAGGCAATCCACTTCGCCTGACGGATGATTATCACACCAGCCCATTTCACAGGACACAGATGCATTCCGGTGGCGGTGGCTTGGTCGGCACCATCGACGACTACATGCGATTTGCCGAGATGATCCGCCGAAAAGGCCACGCCGATGACGGCTTTATCATTTCCCCGCAAACAGTTGATTTCATGGTGCGAAATCATCTTTCAGGTGACATCGCATCGATGGGTCCGCAAAGTTTCGCTGAACAGCCAATGGAAGGAATGGGGTTTGGCCTCGGGGGCGCGGTTGTCCTTGATCCTGCACGCGCGCGCTGTCCGGGTTCGCCCGGCGACTTCAGCTGGGGTGGAATGGCGTCCACGTTTTTCTGGGTTGATCCTGTTCTGGATCTCAGCGTGGTTTTCTTTACCCAACTCGCGCCCTCAAGCTCATATCCGTCGCGGGCGGAGCTGAAAGCGCTGGTTCACGGCGCGCTTACGGATTAACGAAACAGGAGAGCGCAAGGCGCCGCGATTTGCGCGTGGCCGTTGCACCAATATCCAGATGAAAGTCGCCACGTAAATGCCTGAAGCTGCTGATGTTCTTCTCAATCTTCTGAACCTCGAGGAACTGGATCGCAATCTGTTTCGCGGGGTCGGCTCTGGCGGTGAAACGCCAACGCGTATTTACGGCGGTCAGGTCATCGCTCAGGCGTTGATGGCGGCGTATCTGACCGTGCCGGACCGGCTGTGTCACTCGCTTCATGCCTATTTTATCCGTCCCGGTGATCCATCCAAGCCGGTGATCTATGTGGTCGATCCTGCACGAGATGGCGGCAGCTTCACGACGCGGCGCGTAACCGCGATGCAGAACGGCAAGCAGATCCTGAACCTTGCTGCATCTTTTCACATCAACGAACCCGGCTGGGAACATCAGCACGACATTCCCGAGGTTCCAGGCCCTGAACAGTTGGTCTCGCGCGAGGATCTCCACAAGAAATTTGCCAGCGAAGTAAGCGAGAAGATCCGCGTTGAATTCACCCGTGAACGGCCTTTCGAAATCAGAGACATCGAGCCGCGCCATCCTGTCGACCCTGGAAAAGCCAGCGACATCAATCATATGTGGGTTCGGATGAAAGCGGCAAAGAACGCCAGTCCGCAGCTGCAACATGTGTTGATGGCCTATGTGTCGGACTACGGCTTGCTTGGATCTGCGCTACGGCCGCATGGGCTCAGCTTTCTCAACGGCGAAGCCATGACAGCGAGCCTTGATCACGCGATGTGGTTTCATGCGCCGGTGCAGTTTGACGCCTGGCATCTCTACACGATGGATTCTCCCTTTGCTGGCGGTGGTCGAGGGTTCAACCGAGGCTCCATTTTCACAGAAGATGGCCGATTGGTCGCCAGCGTCGCTCAGGAAGGGCTGATGCGCCCAATTTCCAGAACCTAAGCCAGGTCAACGGGTTCCAGGGTTCTGCATAGCATATATAATTACCATAATACAGATTATAAAACACACGGAAACGAGCAATTCGCTTCGGTCTCTCTGTTCTGCAGTCTTCCTTCTGTCATGTTTTTCAACCGGCAATCGCCCCGCGTGGAAGCAGCGTTTGTGGGCCAACATCCCTGATCAATCACCTGCGCCGGTGTGAAAAAAAAACCGGGATTTCCTTAAGATTTTCGATTCATCTTTTTTCAACACAGGTTGAGACGTCGGTCCCTGGCGTGCTACAAAATGGTACGCATTCATGGAGAGTTTTGTGATAACTCCGGTGCGACCGCCTGCTCAGCGTTGTTATGGCTGTGTGGGCGCAAATCTGTTTACCTGCATTTCTGCAAAGCCTGCCGATTACCTCGCTTTGGCTTTGCGAAAACTCCTGTTTGTTCGGAAAATTTCTCGCGCTGAACGGGGTCTGCAAAAATGCGGGCTGCTCTGGCGGTCTCTGGCCTCGCTTGGCGCGGTTTCGGGAGCACGTTAACCCCTGCCTGGCGCGATTGTTAGTTATTGCAGGTATTTGCGCAGGCCGGGCGTTAACCGTTTCGGCCAGACTTAGCCTCAGTCAGCACTGCAATTTGCAGCACAGATCTTTGCGCGAATTGCAGAGCGTTCGGGGTTTGCGAATTTGCCCAGCACCCTTGCATGAATTCAAAGGGTCCGCCAACGGTAAACATCTGAATCCATTAACAATATTGCAAGGATCTTAACAAAAAACCGCGCCTTTGGCATCCCAAAAGCGCGGTTTGTTTAATTTTTTCCGTCAGACGCGGAGTTTAGAAAAACGCCTGCAGGCCCGTTTGTGCGCGACCAAGGATCAGGGCGTGAACGTCGTGGGTGCCCTCATAGGTGTTGACTGTCTCCAGGTTCACCATGTGACGGATGACGCCGAATTCCAGGCTGATCCCATTGCCGCCGTGCATGTCACGTGCATTGCGAGCAATCTCCAGCGCCTTGCCGCAGTTGTTGCGCTTGACGATCGAAATCATCTCGGGCGCCGCGTTTGCCGCATCCATCAGACGACCGACCTGAAGAGAGGCCTGCAGGCCGAGGGTGATTTCGGTCTGCATGTTGGCAAGTTTCAACTGAAACAGCTGGGTATTTGCAAGCGGGCGGCCAAACTGTTTGCGGTCGAGCCCATATTGACGGGCGGCATGCCAGCAGAATTCTGCAGCCCCCATCGCGCCCCAGCTGATGCCGTAACGCGCCCGGTTCAAACAGCCAAACGGACCTTTCAGGCCTTCGACATGGGGCAGCAGCGCGTCTTCGCCGACTTCGACGCCGTCCATTACGATTTCACCGGTGATCGACGCGCGCAGCGATGCCTTGTTGCCGATCTTGGGAGCCGACAGCCCCTTCATGCCTTTTTCCAGCACAAAACCACGGATCTTTCCGCCGTGTGCTTCGGATTTGGCCCAGACAACAAAGACATCGGCGATGGGCGCGTTGGAGATCCACATTTTGGACCCGGTCAGACGGTAACCGCCATCAGTCTTTTCAGCGCGGGTTTTCATGCCTGCGGGGTCAGATCCGGCGTCCGGCTCGGTCAGACCAAAGCAGCCAATCCATTCACCGGAGGAAAGCTTTGGCAGGTATTTCTGGCGCTGTTCTTCGCTGCCATATGCGTAAATGGGATACATCACGAGCGAGCTTTGCACCGACATCATGGAGCGATAGCCGCTGTCGACGCGTTCGACCTCGCGCGCGACTAGACCATAAGAGACATAGCCCGCGCCAAGCCCGCCGTATTCTTCGGGGATGGTGGTGCCAAGAAGGCCCATCTCGCCCATCTCGCGGAAGATTTCAGGATCAGTTTCCTCGTTTTCATAAGCACTTAGAATGCGAGGTTGAAGTTTTTCCTGAGCATAAGAGCGTGCAGATGCCGCGATCATGCGTTCGTCTTCGGTCAATTGTTCGTCAAGACGCAGGGGGTCTTCCCAATTGAACTTGCCCAGATCGGGGGCGTCTTTGGCGCGCAGGGTCGGTTTGTCGGTCATTGGTCCACCTTTTGATCCTTGTGTCTGGGCCAGAGTTTAACCTTGCGGTAAGGTGAAAAACAGCGATAGAACCACAAGAAAACATGACAAAAGCTCATACATTGATGTGGTTCTGAATGGCGACACCTAGGCGATTTCTTCCATCAATTGCTGCGCTGCGCGCGCTTGAGGCACTCGACCGGCTTGGCAGCGCCTCGGCCGCGGCGGATGAGCTGTCGTTGACACAGGGCGCCGTCAGCAGGCAGCTGCAGGCGCTGGAACGGCAATTGGGCGTTGATTTGGTGCGGCGCGATCAGAAACGTCTCAGCCTCTCCGCAGAGGCGCAAACCTATGCATCAGAGGTGCGGCAGGCGCTCAATCAGATTGCGCAATCAACCCTGCGGGTGCAGGCAGCTCCGCTTGCGGGTACGCTGAACCTGGCCATTCTACCTGCCTTTGGAATGCGTTGGCTGATGCCCCGACTGCCAGAATTTGCCCGTCTCCATCCGGATGTGACAATCAACATGTCTACCCGGCTGGAACCCTTCAACTTTGTCGGTGAAGGCTTTGATGCTGCGATACATTTCGGATCTGCGGATTGGCCGGGAACCGAGGCGCTGTTGCTGAAACACGAGCAGATGCTGCCGGTTTGCGCACCTGATCTGCTCAATGGGCGCGATATCCCGGATCCGGCGGCTATTCTGTCCCTGCCCCTTTTGCACATTCAGACCCGTCCCAAGGCCTGGGCCCAGTGGTTTGAAAGCCACGGGGTTCCCGCATCCACGGGTTTGTCCGGCACAATGTATGACCAATTCTCAACCATCACCCAGGCGGCTTTGCATGGCCTGGGTGTGGCCTTGATGCCGGATTATCTGGTTGAACAAGACATTGCGACAGGCAGGCTTGTGGCGCTGCACCCTTCTCCGACAGAGAGTCGCGGCGCCTATTACCTAGTTTGGCCTGCAACCCGGTCCAAGGATCCGGCGCTTGTCAAATTTCGCGATTGGCTGGCAGGTCAGGCCCAGCCAGAGGATCCGCTGCCACGCTGAGCCCACAAAAACACCCCCTGGATCGCCAGGGGGTGCCAGATGCCATAGCGAAAGCACATTCTATCCCAGAGCGTAACCTGCCCCGCGCACAGTGCGCACCGGGTCAGTGCCGCCGTGCTGTGTCAGCGCCTTGCGCAGCCGACCGATGTGGACATCGACAGTGCGGGTGTCGACATAGATGTCCCTGCCCCAGACCCGATCCAAAAGCTGTTCACGGCTCCAGACGCGGCCGGGTTTTTCCATGAAAGTGGACAGAAGACGAAACTCTGTCGGGCCAAGCTTCAATTGCGTATCGGCACGGCTGACCTTGTGGGTTTCAGCGTCCAGAACGATATCGTCAAACTCCAGCCGAACACCAACCGTTGACGGACGGACCCGGCGCAACTGGGTCCGGACGCGGGCCATCAGTTCCACGACAGAGTACGGCTTGACGACATAGTCATCCGCGCCGGTTTCCAGACCACGCACCTTGTCGACCTCTTCCGACCGGGCGGATAGCATGATGATCGGGATATTGCGGGTTTCTGTGCGCGACTTCAGCCGACGACAGACCTCGATCCCGCTGAGGTTCGGCATCATCCAATCCAGAACGATGATGTCAGGCGTGTCCTCTTCCACGATCAAAAGCGCCTCTTCGCCGTTTTCGGCGCGCAGCACGCGAAATCCGTCGGCTTCCAGATTGTAGGCCAGCACCTCTCGCTGGGCCAGCTCATCCTCGACAACCAGTACCGTTGGTTGGTCCGCAGACATGGATCACACTCCCTGCTGCGGAATGGAAGAGGTGGTATCGGCCTTCTGGCGGTCATCCTCTGGCTTGTCGCCGGTCACGAGATAGACAACCTGCTCTGCAATCGAGGTGACATGATCGCCCATCCGTTCGACGTTTTTCGCGATGAAGTGCAGATGCATGCAGGGGGTGATGTTGCGCGGGTCTTCCATCATGAAGGTCAGAAACTCGCGGAACAGGGCATTGTACATCTGATCGACGTCCTTGTCGCGAGCGATGACATCATGGGCCAGTTCCACATCGCGCTGGATGTAGGAATCCAGCGCATCTTTCAGCATCAGCTCTACCTCGCGGGCCATCCGGCGCATGGCAGCGGCACTCTCAGACACATTTGGCCCCTGCGCGAGAACAGCCGTCCGCTTGGCGATGTTCTTGGCGTAGTCGCCGATCCGCTCCAGGTTGCCAGAAATCTTCATGACCGACAGAACCAGACGCAGGTCAACGGCTGCGGGGGCACGGATCGCGATGACGCGGGCGGCCTCTTCGTTGATCAACTCTTCCAGACCATCAATTGCCTTGTCGCCCTGGCGCACCTGCTGGGCCAGCTCTTCGTCGCGGGTTTCCAATGCGCGAGCGGCATCCATGATGGCTGCTTCGACCAAACCACCCATTTTCATGATCTGGGCCTGGATCGCTTCGAGGTCGCGGTCAAACGCGGATGCAATATGTTGTTCTACCATAATCTTGTCCTCGATCAGCCGATGCGGCCTGTGATGTAGCTTTCGGTGCGCGGATCTTCGGGGTTGGTAAAGATCTGGCCGGTTGCGCCAAATTCCACCAGATTGCCAAGGTGGAAGAAGGCGGTTTTCTGGCTGACGCGGGCGGCCTGCTGCATGGAGTGGGTCACGATCACAACCGAATAGCTGTCGCGTAGCTCGTCGATCAGCTCTTCGATCTGGGCCGTCGCAATGGGGTCCAGCGCCGAACATGGCTCGTCCATCAGCAGGACTTCGGGCTCTGTCGCAACTGCGCGTGCAATGCACAGGCGCTGCTGCTGGCCACCCGACAGACCAGTGCCCGGTGCATCAAGACGGTCTTTCACCTCGTCCCAGATGGCGCCACGGCGCAGGGATTTTTCAACGATCTCGTCCAGCTCCGCCTTGTTGGCGGCCAGGCCATGAATTCGCGGGCCATAGGCCACATTGTCATAAATCGACTTGGGGAACGGGTTTGGTTTCTGAAACACCATTCCAACCTTCGCGCGCAGCTGCACAGGGTCCACGCGGCTGTCATAGATGTCTTCGCCGTCGATTTCGATATCACCGGTCACACGGCAGATGTCGATGGTGTCGTTCATCCGGTTGAGGCAACGCAGGAACGTCGACTTGCCGCAGCCTGACGGGCCGATGAAAGCGGTGACCGTGTTGTCTTCGATCTCGACGTTCACGTCCTTGATCGCGTGAGACTCGCCGTAATAGACATTCACGTTCTTGGCGGCGATCTTGGTTTTTTGTGTTTCCACGTCTTTTTCCAATGCAGTCATCTGGTTCATTTCAGCCCCCACTTACCAGCGGCGTTCAAAGCGGCGGCGCAGGATCACAGCCACTGTGTTCATGGTTACGAGGAAGATCAACAGAATGATGATCCCACCCCAAGCGCGTTCGTAAAAGGCCGGATCGGCACGTTTGGCCCATTCATAGATCTGGGCAGGCATGGCCGAGTTCGGCGACAGCAAGCCATCGGCAATGGTTTCCGGTGCGTTGGATGCGATGAACCCAACCATACCAATCAACAAGAGCGGTGCGGTTTCGCCAAGGGCCTGCGCCAGACCAATGATGGTCCCCGTCAGGATACCGGGTGCTGCGAGCGGCAGCACATGGTGAAACACAGCCTGCATCCGCGAGGCCCCTACCCCAAGAGCCGCATCACGGATCGAGGGCGGCACGGCCTTGAGCGCGGCGCGGGTCGAAATGATGACAGTTGGCAGGGTCATCAGCGTCAGGACCAGACCGCCCACCAAAGGCGCGGACATCGGCAGGTGCATGTAGTTGATGAATACCGCAAGGCCGAGAATACCAAACACGATCGACGGAACCGCGGCGAGGTTGGAAATGTTCACCTCAATGATATCGGTCAACCAGTTTTTGGGCGCGAACTCTTCCAGATAGATGGACGCGGCGACGCCGATGGGCAGCGCCAGTGCAAGGACCACCAACATCATGAACAGCGACCCAAGCATGGAGACCCCCATGCCTGCGGCTTCGGGGCGCGCGTCAGAGGCATCTGCGCCGGTGATGAAGGCAAGGTTGAATGTCTTTTCAACCACGCCCGCGCTCACCAGTCCATCGACCAGATCCAGTTGTTCCGGCGAAATGCTTTTGTCATTGGTGATGCTGTCTCGGCTTACGCGGCCCTTCATGTAGCCGTCAACGCGGCTGGAGGCCAGAAAACGGAATTCTACGGTTTCGCCAATCTGATCCGGGTTTGCGATGACAAATTCGCGTAGTGTCGCGGCAGCGTTCTTTGACAGGATCCCGGCCATTTCCTTGGCTTTCAGCGGGCTGTCGATGCCGAGTTCGGCCACTTTGGCCTCTACCGCGGCCCGGATGATCGGCGCGTAGCCAAAGGTCGTGACCTTCTTGATCGCATCGATGTCGCGGGTGCCGGATTTGTCCAGCTTGCTCTCCAGCAGCTCAACCTCGAGCGTCACAAAGGTCTGCTGGAACGCACCGGTGCCACGCCCCACGATGGTTGTCACCAGGACACAGAGCATCAAGAGGCCGACCGAGATCGCAGCGATACCATAGGCGCGGAACCGGCGCTCTGCGGCATTGCGTTTGCGTGTGCGGGCGCTGTGCTGCAGCAGTGAGCAGCCCTTATGGTTTGCGGGATTTTGACGGGTGTCGGTCATTAGTCATACTGCTCCCGGTATTTGCGCACGATGTACAGCGCCAGGACATTGAGCCCGAGGGTCAGAACGAACAGCGTCAGACCAAGGGCAAAGGCAACAAGGGTTTCGGGGCTGGCAAAATCGGTATCGCCGGTCAGCTGGCTGACGATCCGGGTGGTGATCGTCGTCATGGATTCCAGCGGGTTGAGCGAGAATTTGGCAATCGCGCCAGCGCCCATCACCACGATCATGGTTTCCCCGATCGCGCGGGACGCGGCCAGCAGGATGGCGCCAACAATCCCGGGAAGCGCGGCCGGCAGAACCACCTGGCGGATGGTTTCAGACTTGGTCGCACCCAGCCCGAGAGAGCCATCACGCATCGACTGCGGCACCGCATTGATGATGTCATCGGACAGCGAGGACACGAAAGGGATCAGCATGATGCCCATGACCAGACCCGCTGTCAGAACAGAGGTTGCACCGCTCATCCATTCGACGCCCAGCAGACCGTCTTCGCCCTGCCCGAAGATCCGCACCAACATCGGCCCCACCGTCAACAGTGCAAAAAGGCCATAAACGATGGTCGGGATGCCTGCGAGGATTTCAAGCAGCGGCTTGGCAAAGGAGCGCACGGTGCCGCTGGCGTATTCGGACAGGTAGATGGCAGCAAACAAACCAACCGGCACAGCAACAAGCAACGCAATCAACGAGATGTAGAGCGTGCCCCACAGCAGCGGCAGGATTGACAGTTCACTGTCCCCGCGAAAGTTCGGAGCCCATGTCGAGCCAAAGAAGAAGTCGCTCCAGCTGTGCAGACCAAAGAAGTTCAGGCTCTCAAACAGCATGGAGAACACGATACCAACAGTGGTCAGGATAGCGAGGCTCGCGGCCAGGATCAGCAGCGCCATGATGCCCTGCTCGACCACGTTGCGGGCCCGAAAATCCTTGTGGGTGCGCCCGTAGGCCCAGGCAAATCCGCCCAGGGACAGCAAAAGAACCACAATGGTTTTCAACATGCTGCCCGTTGCTGTCAGGCTCCGATAGCGTTGGGCTGCAGCCAGCACCTCCGGGCTTACTTCGGAGCCAAGCGCGACACCAACCTGACCAAGCAGCGCCCGCACGTCGATGGTCTGTGCCTCAAGCGCATTGGCGCCCGCGGCATCCAGAACCCCTGCTTCCACTGCCTGATCCAGACCTTCGGCAAGGCGGCGCACATCGCTCATCACCAGCGAGACGGTGGTGTTTTCTGCAATGCTCTCGGCTGGGATCATCGCAGCGACGCGGCTTTCGATCATCATTGGCTGGGCCAAGGACCAAATCGCCAGCACAGCAAGGGCCGGGACAATCGCGCTGAGCGCGACATTGTGGCCGTAGTAGGCCGGCAGGGAATGCAGAAGCTTCACATCGCCTCCGGCTGAGGCAAGCGCGCGTTGGCGCCCCAGCACAAAACCCAGAGCCGCGAGGGCAATCAGGGTAAATACGAGCCATAGTGTCGGCATCAAAGTCTCCGTTTCGGTGGGACGGATAGGTCAGAAAAACTGCGACGCGGGATCCGGCGCATGGCCAGAGGGGTAACAACAAGAGCCGGGGCAACACTCTGCCCCGGCCCGATTTTCATTCTTGCCAGAGCGCTTAGGAATTGCCGCCCATCACGGCTTCCTCTGCAACGGCAGCCTGGGTCTTGCTGAGTTCCGGATCGGATACCAGACCGTATTCTGCCAGCGGGCCATCGGGGCCTGCCACTTCGTCCGCGACGAAGAATTCAGCATATTCTTTCAGGCCGGGAATGACGCCGATGTGGGCTTTTTTCACGTAGAAGAACAACGGGCGGGATACGGGGTATTCGCCGGTTGCGATGCTCTCGGTGGAGGGCACGACGCCAGACATGGTCGCGACCTGCAGCTTGTCGGTGTTGTTCTCATAAAACGCCAGGCCAAAGACGCCGATGCCGTCCTTGTTGCTTTCGATGCGCGCCAGGGTTTCGGTGTAGTCACCGTCGATGTCCACGGACACACCATCGGTGCGCAGAGAGATACAGGCCTTTTCAGCCGCCTTGTGCTTGGCCTTGTCGCTGTCGCCTTCAGCAGCCGCCAGCAGGACGTCGAATGCGCCGGTGGCTTCGCAACCCGCCAGGATAACCTTGTCTTCGAACACTTCACGGGTGCCGTGCTTGGTGCCGGGGATAAAGGCCTGGATGTCCTGTGCCGGGAACGCGGTGTTCACGTCAGCCCAGGTCTTGTTCGGGTTGGCAACCATCTTGCCGTCAACGAGGATCTCGTCGGACAGGGCCAGGAACCAATCGCTCGGGGTGTATTCGAAACCGTTGCCGTTGATGTCCGATGCAAAGACGATGCCGTCATAGCCGATCTGGACTTCGATGATATCGGTCACGCCGTTTTCGGCGCAGGCTTTGATTTCTTTGTCCTTGATGCGGCGCGATGCGTTTGCGACGTCGATGGTGTTTTCACCCACACCTTCGCAGAACCGCTTCAGACCAGCCGAGGACCCGCCGGATTCAACAACAGGTGTCGGGAAGTCAAAGTTCTCGCCAAAAGCTTCGGCCACGATCGAAGCGTAGGGCAGAACGGTCGAAGAACCGGCAACCTGCACCTGATCGCGCGCAGCAGCGGCGGTTGCAGAAACGGCCGAAATAGCCAGGGCGGAAGCGGTAAATTTCACAAAGGACATCTGTTGTCTCCTTGGGTGTCAATTTTCAGGACCATCCCCTGATGATCTTGCGCCCTGACCTAAGGGCCGCGCATGTGCCTTTTGTGACAGGTATGTAACAGCTGTATGACAATCCCCGCGAGGAGGCAGTTTTCATGACAAAAAACGCCGATATTCAGATGCAGCGTTAACTATTTTCGGCTTGGGAGAAGGGGGAAACCCCTGCCCGCCGTTTGCGGGTTTTCAGATATTATATAGCGATGTCAGTTGCTTGGCGCGCGCGATCCAGGGCGGCCGCCCCGTCTCGACCGGAAACGGCCTTTGTGACACGTCTTGTCGTTGGTAAGGCAGCGCCGGAAAAATCAGCGGGGCAATATGACAGTGAAGGTTGTGCCCTTGCCGGCGCTGCTTTCGACTCGCATCCGGCCGCGATGGCGATTGACGATGTGCTTTACAATCGCAAGCCCGAGCCCGGTGCCCCCCTGTTCGCGAGAGCGATGGGTGTCGACGCGGTAAAACCGTTCAGTCAATCGGGGCAGATGGATAGGGTCAATGCCCGCCCCATTGTCGATGACCTGAACCCGCACGGCAGCTGCGCGCACAGCGGGGTCGCGGTCTGACAGGGACAGACGGACCAGCACCTGATTGCCCCCGTATTTGATCGCGTTTTCCACCAGATTGGTGAAAACCTGCTGCAGCTGATCCGGGTCGCCGGTCACCAAGGTGGGCGTCTGCGGAACCTCGAGCGCCAGGGACACCTCTTTGGCCTGGGCCACGGGTTCGAGCGATTTCAGTGTTGAGGCAAGATGTGCGCCCAGATCCAGCTGCTCGCGCGGGCGCACGCGCTCTTCGCTTTCTACACGGTTCAACGACAACAGGTCACCAACCAAGCGGTTCATGCGGTTGGCTTCCCCCTGCATGATCTCAAGGAACCGTTCGCGTGCGGTGGCATCATCGCGGGCCGGCCCACGCAGGGTTTCGATAAACCCCATCAGCGCCGTCAACGGTGTGCGCAGCTCGTGGCTGACGTTTGCGACGAAATCCCGCCGCATCTGGCTGGCCTGCTCACGTTCTGTGATATCGGTGAGACTGACGAGGGCCGCGCCCCCGTTGACTGCCCCAATTCCCGGAATATAGCGCAGGCAAACCTCAAACGTGGTGTCTTGCGCACCGTCATTGGACAGATGGCGCGCCGATCTTGGCTGCCGGTCGTGAAGACAGCCCTCAATCGCAGCCGCAACACTGGGTTGGCGCAGGATGGTGGCGAAATGGCGCCCGACAAGATGTGCGCCCAAAAGGGTCTTCGCCGCCGCATTTGCAGCGATGAAGCGTTCACTTTGATCCACCAGCACGGCAGGCAGAGGCATGGCTTCCATGAAGCCATCAATCAGATCCTGTGCCATCCGTCGCCTCCGTAGCTGCCCTGCTGGTGGGTTTAGCGGTCAATTGTAACTACGACGTGGCAGCTGCAACTGCGTCCGTAAAGACTGCGCAAAGCTCCTTGGGATCTTCGAGACCCACAGAGACCCGGAAGAACCCTTCATGAAGGCCCAGCTCTGCCCGGCGCTCTGCGCTCAGTGCGCGGTGAGACGACGACGCAGGATGCGACAGCGTGGTGGCCACATCGCCCAGGGTCGGGGCAAAGCTCAGCCCGTCCGCTGCACGGGTAAAGGCATTGGCAGCCTCACGGCCGCCATCCAGTTCAAAGCTCACCATATTGCAGCCCTGCCCGTCCAGCAGCGCCATCGCGCGGTCGTGATCGGGATGATCGGTGCGGGTGGGGTAATTCACCCGCTTGACGCCGGGCAGCGCGGACAGGTGATCGGCCAATGTGACAGCAGTGGATTGCGCGCGATCAAACCGCAGTTCAAATGACAGCATCCCACGCTCTGCCAGCCAGCAATCAAACGGGCTTGGCGTCAGGCCGGTGGTGACGGCAAAGACACGCAACCGATCATTCAGCGCCTGATCTTTGGCAACGACATAGCCCAGCATCACGTCGGAGTGACCCGCCAGCAGCTTCGTGATCGAGTGGATCACGATATCAGCGCCACGTTCGAACGGACGGAACCCCCGCGGAGTGGTAAAGGTGTTGTCGACCACAAGCAGGATGTCGCGGTCCTTGCACAGCTTTGCCAGCCCATCGATGTCGGCAATCGCGAGTGTCGGGTTGGAAACGGCCTCTACCAGGATCATCTTGGTTTCCGGACGCAGCGCGGCCTCGACAGCGGCAATATCGCCGGGATCAGCCAGAGAGGTTTCAATTCCCAGACGCGGCAGATCCTCAGCCATCAGGCGCAGCGAGCGACCATAAAGCTGATTGCCCCCAACAACGTGATCGCCGGATTTCAAAAGGCCCATGACGACGGCGGTAACGGCGGCCATGCCGGAACCGGTCACAACACCGCCTGTGGCCCCTTCCATCGCGTCCAGCCGCTTGGCCACGACATCTGCGTTCGGATGCCCCTCGCGCGAATAGGTATAGCCATGGACGCGGCCCTCGTACTGATCGTCCAGCGCGTCGGGGGTTTCGCTTGCGTATACCACCGACGGGCTCAGCGGGGTGACAACCGGGTGGCTTGCACTGGACGGCAGCGGATCTGGCCGCATCAGCGACCCTTTGGAATTTCTCACGTGTTAGACCTCTGTTAAGTCATCGCGGAAGCGACGCATATTTTTTTGGTAATGGACCGCACTTTGACGAAGCGAGGCGACAAGAGCCTCATCCACGTCCCGCACGATTTTGCCCGGCGCCCCCATAACGAGAGAGTTGTCGGGAATTTCCTTGTTCTCGGTGATCAGGGCACCTGCCCCGATCAGGCAGTTCTTGCCAATTTTCGCGCCATTCAGAACGGTCGCGCCCATCCCGATCAAGGTGTTTTCGCCAATGGTGCACCCATGCAGCATGGCCTTGTGGCCAATGGTGCAGTTTTCACCAATGGTGAGCGGATAGCCGGGGTCGATGTGCAGGACGCATTGTTCCTGTACGTTGGAGCCCCGCCCGATCCGGATCTCTTCGTGTTCTGCACGAATGGTGGTGCCAAACCAGATTGACGCGCCCTCCTCCAGGACGACCTTGCCGATCAGGTTCGCGTCAGGCGCGACCCAGGTGTCTTCGTGGATCTGCGGTTTGGAGGTTCCGAGCGCGTAAATGGTCATGACAGGTCTTCAAACTCCGTTTGCAGGGCGCGCACGTGATCCATCAGGTGGGGCTGTTGGATGCGACGCAGGCGCGTGGCGGTGATGATGGTTTTCAGCTGCTCTTCAGTGGCATCGAGATCGTCGTTGATCAGCACATGGTCATAGCTGCCCCAGTGGCTGATTTCGTCCCAGCTTTTTTGCATTCGGCGGCTGATGGTCTCTGCGTCATCCTGTGCGCGGCTTTCCAGACGGCGACGCAACTCGTGGATCGAGGGCGGCAACAGGAAGATCGACAACGTGTGCTGGCCGAGATCCGAGTTACGGATCTGCTGGGCGCCCTGCCAGTCGATATCAAACAGAACATCCTGCCCCGCATCGATCGCGCCCTGCACCGGCCCCTTGGGAGAGCCGTAGAAGTTCCCAAAGACATGGGCGTGTTCCAGCATGTCGCCGTTTGTAACGTCTGTCTTGAACTGGTCTGTCGAAATAAAGTGGTAGTCCTGTCCGTTCACTTCGCCCGGCCGCGGATCGCGCGTGGTGGCTGAAACCGAGAACTGAATGCTCGGGTCCCAGGCCCGCAGGCGTTTTGCCAGTGTGGATTTCCCCGCACCCGATGGCGAAGACAGGATGATCAAAAGGCCGCGCCGGTCTGCCATGGCGTGCTCTCCTATATATTATGTGTGCGCCACATCGCGTGTGACGGTTATTCGATGTTCTGGACCTGCTCGCGCATCTGATCAATGACCGATTTAAGATCGAGACCGATTGCCGTGAGGTCGCTGTTTTGCGCCTTGGAGCACAAGGTGTTGGCCTCGCGGTTGAATTCCTGCATCAGGAAATCCAACTTGCGGCCAACTGCCCCGCCCTTGGCGAGCAAGTCGCGGGCTGCCGAAACATGGGCCTTGAGGCGGTCAATTTCTTCGGTGACATCCGCCTTCACCGCCAGAAGCGCAAGTTCCTGGGCGACACGGGCTTCGTCTACTTTGTCTGCGTTGTCCAGAACCCGTGCCAGATTGGTGCGCAGGGTTTCGGCCATTTGCGGTTTGCGGGCCTCTGCGAGGTCTGCTGCGCGGCTTTGCAGGGTGTCAATCTCGTCCAGCTGATCAAGGAGCACGGCCTTTAGTGTCGCCCCTTCTGATGCGCGCATGTTAACAAAGTCGGACAGAATTGCGGCAAAGGCGCCTTTCAGAGCTGCCACAATTGGTGCCGGGTCATCCGCGGTGTTGCCCTGTTCCAAGACCCCCCTCTGCGAGAGGATCTCTGCGCTGGTACTGGGGGCAAGATCAACGCCCGCCACTTTGGCGGCCGCTTCGATCTTTGCCATTGATGACAGGACAGTGGCCAGCATCGCCTCGTTTATGGTCAGGTCTGCGCCTGCGTCCTCGTTGCGGTTTATGCGCAGGGTCATCGACACATTCCCACGCGCCAACGCCTTGCCCAATTTACCACGCACAAAGGGTTCAAACCCTTCCAGCCACTCGGGAATACGCAACCGCAGGTCCAAGCCCTTGGCATTCACCGATCGCAGCTCACAGGACCAGCTGTGGGCGCCCGTCGTCCCCTGTGCAGCGGCAAATCCGGTCATCGAATGGATGGTCATCTGTTGTGCTCTCCCCCGATTGTGGCGCACAGCTGTGCGAGCCTTCCCGGATTACAAGGACTTGCAGGCCAAGTCCACCTGCGCGACGTGTCAAGTGGATGTGTTAACCATTCGTTAAAGAAGTAGTCCAAAATTGAATTAGATTGTGTCATGTTAACTTCAGGATAACCAATCCGGCATTAAGAGTTGACTAACCAAGATCACTTGGACCTCACCAGCCGGATCCAACAAGGATGACACCGATGTTTTTTGGCGGCCGCAAAGACAACAACAGCACTGGTCAGCAGAAAGTCGTGAAGATGGACCGTTTCCGCTCCTCCGGCTCTCTCTCGCCGATGCGGCAGGCTGAATCCTACTGGACCGCACTGCGTCGGGGCGATGACATCCCCAGCCGGTCCCAGATCGACCCACGCGGCCTGGAAAACATTCTGCCCCAAACCTTTATCCTTGAACGTATTGCGCCTGGCATCGCCCGCTTCCGTCTTGCGGGGCAGAAGGTCAACGAAATGGCCGGCATGGAAGTGCGCGGCATGCCGATCACGGCGTTTTTCACACCGCAGGCCCGCAAACAGGTCAGCAGCGCGCTGGAAAACATGTTCGACACGCCCGCAATCATTGAACTGACGCTGAAGACGGAAAACAACCGCCTGCGCGGATCGCGTGAAGCACGGATGCTTCTGCTGCCTTTGCGCAGCGATCTGGGGGATGTGAGCCGTGCGCTTGGCGTGTTCATCTCCGAAGGCAACCCAACTGGTGTTTCCCAGCGGTTCTCTGTCACAGAAACCCAGATCCGCCCGGTTGCCGAACATGGTGCAGACCCCGCCTTCAAGGCCAAACCGCGTGGCGAGGATGCAAAACCTGCTGCGGATGTGAACACACCCAATCCCGGTTTTGCAGAAACCCAGGCGCGTTTCAAAGACGAACCATCCATCATGAGCGAAGCGCGCGCATTGATCGAAAACCGTGGCATCGCTGCGGACAAGGATGAGCGCGGTGAGAAAAAAGAACGCCCCGCGCGTGGAAGCCATCTGCGACTGGTGGTCAGCCGCGACTGAATCGGTTAAGAACTTCCTAACAGTTTATTTTGCGCTACTGGACATAGCCCAAAATTCCGCGCCCCGTGACAGAACGTCCGGGGCGTTTCCCTTTTCGGACCATTCCCAGCCCGGCCCTTGCTGTCAGAACTGAGCGCAGAAAAAAGCCCCCACGCCATCGGCGCAGGGGCTATTCATGTTTCGGGGTCAGCCCTGCAAGGGCTGGCCGATCAGCCTGCCGCGCGAGCCGTTGTGCGGGCGCGCAGTTGAGACACCTCTTCAGCGACCAGGAACGCGAGTTCGAGCGACTGGCTTGCGTTCAGGCGCGGGTCACAGGCGGTGTGGTAACGATCGCTCAGATCTTCGTCCGTGACTGCGCGGACACCACCGGTGCACTCGGTCACGTCCTGACCGGTCATTTCAAAGTGAACGCCACCCGGAATGGTGCCTTCTGCTTCGTGAACGCCAAAGAAGTCGCGCACTTCGCGCAGAACGCTTTCAAACGGACGGGTCTTATAGCCAGTCGCGGATTTGATGGTGTTGCCGTGCATCGGGTCACAGACCCATGTCACGTTGGCACCCTCTTCCTTGACGGCCTTGACCAGGCGCGGCAGGTGCTCACCTGCTTTCCCTGCACCGAAACGGGCGATCAGGGTCAGTTTGCCTTCTTCGTTTTCCGGGTTCAGCTTGGACATCAGAACCTTCAGATCATCGGCAGTGGTGGTTGGGCCACATTTCAGACCGATGGGGTTTTGCACACCGCTGCAGAACTCGACATGCGCACCATCAGGCTGACGGGTGCGATCGCCGATCCACAGCATGTGGCCCGATCCTGCCAGCCATTTGCCGGAGGTCGAATCCAGACGTGTCAATGCCTCTTCATATTCCAGCAACAGCCCTTCGTGGCTGGTGTAGAATTCGACGCTTTGCAGCGTGTGGGCGGTGTCGTTGTTCACACCGGCCGCTTTCATGAAATCGAGTGTATCGGTGATGCGGTTTGCCAGTTCGCGGTAGCGTTCGGCCTTTTCCCCTTCGGTAAAGCCGAGGGTCCAGGCGTGCACCTGGTTCACATCCGCATAACCGCCGGTCGAGAATGCGCGCAACAGGTTCAGGGTTGCAGCGGCCTGGGTGTAGGCCTGCAGCATCCGCTTTGGGTCGGGGATACGCGCGGCTTCGGTAAAGGCGAGATCATTGATGATGTCACCACGGTAGCTCGGCAGCTCGACACCATTCACGGTTTCGGTGGGCGCGCTGCGCGGTTTGGCAAACTGGCCGGCCATGCGGCCCACCTTGATGACCGGAACCTTGGCGCCATAGGTCAGCACCATCGCCATTTGCAGCATCACCTTAAAGGTGTCGCGGATTGCGTCGGCACTAAACTGATCAAAGCTTTCGGCGCAGTCGCCGCCCTGAAGCAGAAACGCCTCGCCACGACCGGCCGCACCAAGGTGCTGTTTGAGACGACGTGCTTCACCGGCAAAGACCAACGGCGGATACTTGGACAGCTGAGCCTCAACAGCCGACAGGGCGTCGGCGTCGGTATAGTCTGGCATCTGTACCCGCGGTTTCTGGCGCCAGGTCGATTTTTGCCACTCACTCATAGCTGTTTCTCCGATAGAGTCTTGTAATGTGAGCGGTACCTATACGAAATCGCACCGCTTCTGACCAGTTTAGATTTGCAAAGTCTTGACGACACCGCGAAGCTATGAAAACGGGCGATAAATTTCGTGGCTGAAAAAGTCACCAACAGAAGTAAATACGACAACAAGGACTCTGGCCATGCGACAGCCAAGCACGCCAAGACATTCCCCGGCTTCTGAGCCCCAGCTGAAACGCTTTGCGTTTGTGCTTTTGGACAGTTTTTCGATGCTGTCTTTCGCCTCTGCCGTGGAATGTCTGCGCATTGCCAACCGGATGGTCGGACGTGAGGTCTATAAATGGACATTGCTGAGTGAGGGCGGCGGGACTGTTTCCTGTTCGGCCGGCACCTCCTTTCAGGTGGATGAAGACCTGATCGAACTGCAGCGCGATGATACGATCCTGGTGTGCGCCGGTATTGCCGTTCAGGATGCCACCACCAAACGCCTGCTGTCCTGGCTGCGCCGTGAAGCGCGTAAGGGGTTGGTTGTTGGCGGGCTCTGCACGGCGTCCTATGCCTTGGCGCGCGCGGGTCTTCTGGATGGAAAGCGCGCGACGATTCACTGGGAAAACTCCGACAGTTTCAGTGAAGAGTTCGATGAAGTCGACCTGACCAAATCCGTCTTTGTGATCGACGGAAACCGCCTGTCCACCGCCGGCGGGACATCCTCTATCGATCTGATGCTGAAACTGATTGCCAATGATCACGGCGAAGACCTGGCCAATGCGGTTGCGGATCAGCTGATCTATTCCTCCATCCGAACGGATCAGGACACCCAGCGCCTGTCCATCCCGACCCGCATCGGGGTGCGCCATCCGAAACTGTCGATGGTCATCCAGATGATGGAAGCCAATATCGAAGAGCCGATCAGCCCGTCAATTCTTGCGCAGAATGTGGGCATGTCGACGCGCCAGCTGGAGCGGCTGTTCCGGCGGTATCTCAATCGCTCGCCCAAGCGCTATTACATGGAACTGCGGCTTCAAAAAGCGCGCAACCTGTTGATGCAGACAGACATGAGCGTGATCAACGTGGCGCTTGCCTGTGGCTTTGCCTCGCCGTCGCATTTCTCCAAATGCTACCGGGCACATTACAACACCACCCCCTACCGTGAGCGCGGCACCAAAGGGGCCAGCGAATAGCGCCTGAGGCAAGAGTTTTGCAATGAACAGGTCGGGCCGACGTGCCCGGCCTTTTTTGTCAAAATCACCTGGAGAGGCGGTATAGCGTGCCCTCGGTTTCCGAGAGGAACCAGATGCTGCCATCTGCGGCCTCTTCTATATCCCGGACCCGGCCGGTCTCATCGCTTTTGATCTGTTCCACCTCTGTCAGTGGCGTACCGGAGAGGCGGGCGATATAGTCAAACTTCAACGACCCGACAAGGATATCCCCACGCCAGTCGGGCAACATTTTTCCGGAATAAATCAGAAGGTTGGAAGGCGCGATTGACGGGTCCCAGTAGTGGATTGGCTGCTCCATTCCCGCACGGCTGGTGCCTTCCCCGATCTTGAGCCCCGAATAATGACGCCCATAAGCGATGACAGGCCAGCCATAGTTCAGCCCCCTGCCGATCAGGTTGATCTCATCGCCACCGCGCGCGCCATGTTCGGCGGACCACAGCCGCCCTTGCGTATCAAAGGCGAGCCCCTGGGGATTGCGATGGCCGTAGCTCCAGATCTCGGGCTGCGCCCCAGTGCGCCCCACCAGGGGATTGTCGCGCGGCACAGAGCCATCGGGGTTGATCCGCACCACAGAGCCATTGTGGGAGCCGACCTCCTGCGCGGACGGGCGATCCCCCCTGTCACCAATTGTGACGTAGATGGCCCCATCAGGCCCTTCTGCCAGCCGAGAGCCAAAATGCCGCCCGGTGGTGGAAGCGGGGCTTGCCACAAAGATGTCGCGCACATCAGTCAGCGCAGTGTTGCGACGGCTGAGTTTGCCGCGCGCAACCGCTGTGGTGGCCCCGTGGCCCACTCGTTTCGAATAGCTCCAGAAAATCACCCGGTGCGAGGAAAAATCATGGGGAACAAGCACATCGAGAAGACCACCCTGTCCTTGCGCGGCAACCCGTGGGACGCCCTTGACCTCTGTCACGGTGCCGTTTTCGACGAATAGAAGCCTGCCGTCACGTTCGGTGACCAGACTGCCCCCGCCCGGCAACAGACCCAGACCCCAGGGAACATCAAACCCCTGCGCGACCTGCGTGAGCTTAAGCGGCCCCTCGCTTGTTTGGATGTCCTCTGCTTGCGCTGACGCCGCAAAACCCAGGGTGACGCAAACAGCCATGCCGCGACATAAACTGACAGTGCGCAGCATCCGGACCAATGGAGCAAAGAGCATAATATCGATACTTCTCTCAGAACGGCTTCAGGGACAGTTATGATAAGTCTACATATTTCTCCGCATGACAATCTGCGGCCTTGCATATTCTCAACTAGTGCACCCACCACATAGATCCACCCCTGCGCCCACTGAACCTGTGGGGAACCTGTTGCGACGCTGAAATGGGGGAAACCGGCAGTCCTGAACATGTGTAGGGTAGAGGTTTCCGACAGTTTGCGCGCCCGATCCGTCCCACGGGATTGATGAGCCGAAAAAACGCCACGAAACGCCAAAAAACCTGCCTCGGTTTTGTGCAGAAGCCCTTCCCTTTCCATTCCTGCTTGCCTAGGGTCCGATCTGAACATTTTGTTCCAACATTGGGAGTTCAAAAAAAATGAAAAAACTCATGATGGCGACCGCCGCCGCTGCCCTGACTGCGGGCACCGCGTTTGCAGGCGGTCATGCAAAAGAAGTGAAGCTGGGCATTCTGCTGGGGTTCACCGGTCCGATTGAATCGCTGACACCGCATATGGCTGGCGCTGCTGAAATGGCCGCCGCTGAGGTCAGCGCATCTGGCAAGCTGCTGGACGGCGCAAAAGTGACCACCATGCGTGGTGACTCTGCCTGTATCGACAACGGCATCGCCACCGCAAGCGCGGAAAAACTGCTCTCCGATGGTGTCAACGGCATCATGGGCTCTGACTGTTCCGGCGTGACCGGCGCAGTTCTGCAGAACGTTGCTGTGCCAAACGGCATGGTCATGGTGTCGCCGTCGGCGTCTTCGCCGGGTCTGTCGACCATGGAAGACAACGGCCTGTTCTTCCGCACCACGCCGTCTGACGCCCGTCAGGGTCAGATCATGGCCGAAGTACTGAAGGATCGCGGCGTGAACTCCATCGCGCTGACCTACACCAACAACGACTATGGCAAAGGCCTGTCCGACGCGATCAAAACCTCTTTTGAGGCAGCGGGCGGCGAAGTGACCATCGTTGCGGCACATGAAGACGGCAAAGGTGACTACTCTGCTGAAGTTGGCGCACTGGCCTCTGCCGGCGGCGACGTTCTGGTTGTTGCGGGCTACCTCGACCAAGGTGGTCTGGGCATCATCCAGGGTGCACTTGACACCGGTGCATTCGACACCTTTGGCCTGCCCGACGGCATGGTTGGTGACTCCCTGCCGCAGAACGTTGGTCCGGATCTCGACGGCTCCTTCGGCCAGTTCCCCGGCTCCCAGAGTCAAGGTGCTGATATCTTTGCCGAAATGACCAAAGACGCTGACTTTGACGGCTCTTCCGCATACGTGGGTGAATCCTACGACGCAGCAGCACTGATCCTGCTGGCGATGCAGGCTGCGGGCTCCATGAACCCGGCCGATTACGCGGGCAAGATCCTCGACGTTGCTAACGCACCGGGCGAGCCGATCAATCCGGGTGAGCTGGGCAAGGCGCTTGAGATCCTCGCTGCAGGTGGTCAGATCGACTATCAGGGCGCAACTGGCGTTGAGCTGATTGGCCCGGGTGAAAGCGCAGGCTCTTACCGTGAAATCGAAATCAAGGACGGTGCTGTAACCACGGTTAAGTACCGCTAACTCTGATTTCTTTCAGATGTTAACCTATGATCAGCCCGGGTTCTGCCCGGGCTGTTCCAAATTCAAAAGCCGTGAAACTGCGGCAGGGGATGAAATGACATGATCGTCGTCGAGGACTTGCACAAGCACTTCGGCGGGTTCCACGCGGTAGATGGCGCGTCGCTGGAAATCGCAAAGGGCTCCATAACCGGTTTGATCGGGCCAAACGGTGCCGGAAAAACCACTCTTTTCAACGTCATCGCTGGCGTGCTTCAACCGACCTCCGGCCGGGTGACCATGGATGGCGAGGATATCACCGGATTGCCCCCGCACGAGCTGTTCCACAAGGGGCTCTTGCGCACCTTCCAGATCGCGCATGAGTTTTCGACCATGACGTGCCGGGAAAACCTGATGATGGTGCCGGCCAACCAGTCTGGCGAAAGCCTCTGGAACACGTGGTTTGGCCGCAAGCGGATCGCTGATGAGGAACGCGCCCTGCGCGCCAAGGCGGATGAGGTTCTGGAGTTTCTCACCATCAGCCATATCGCGGACCTGAAGGCCGGCGAAATCTCCGGTGGCCAGAAAAAGCTCCTGGAGCTTGGTCGCACGATGATGGTGGATGCCAAGATCGTCTTTCTCGACGAGGTGGGCGCCGGGGTGAACCGCACCCTGCTCTACACCATTGCCGACGCCATCAAGCGCCTCAATGAGGAACGCGGATATACCTTTGTCGTCATCGAACACGACATGGAATTCATCGGCCGCCTTTGTGATCCGGTCATCTGCATGGCCGAGGGCAAGAAACTTGCCGAAGGCACGCTGGACGAGATCAAGGCAAATGAGCAGGTGATCGAGGCCTACCTCGGCACTGGTCTGAAAAACAAAGATAAACTGGAGCAGGCATAATGTCTGAACCCTTTCTGATTGGCGATGCCATGACAGGCGGTTACGGCAAGGGGCCGGACATCCTGCATGAATGCACGATCGCCGTGAACCCCGGCGAAATCGCCGTTATCGTCGGCCCGAATGGCGCTGGCAAATCCACCGCGATGAAAGCCGTCTTCGGCCTTCTCAACGTCCGCTCGGGCGCGGTCCGCCTGGATGGCGAGGACATCACGTCCCTGTCTCCGCAGGATCGCGTCGTAAAGGGCATGGGCTTTGTTCCGCAGACCCAGAACATCTTCACCTCCATGACGGTTGAGGAAAACCTGGAAATGGGGGGCTTCATCCGGACCGATGATATTCGCGACACGATGGAGCAGGTCTATGATCTGTTCCCGATCCTGCGCGACAAACGCAATCAGCCGGCGGGTGAATTGTCAGGCGGTCAACGTCAGCAGGTGGCCGTGGGCCGCGCACTGATGACCAAGCCCAAGGTCCTGATGCTGGATGAACCGACCGCTGGTGTGTCCCCCATCGTGATGGACGAGCTGTTTGATCGGATCATCGAGGTATCGCGCACAGGTCTGCCGATCCTGATGGTGGAACAGAACGCCAAGCAAGCGCTTGAGATCGCAGACAAAGGCTATGTTCTGGTACAGGGGCGCAATGCCTATACCGGCACCGGCCAAGAGCTGCTGGCCGATCCCGAAGTGCGCAAATCTTTCCTGGGGGGCTAAGAGATGGATTTCCTCAACGCCCTAGTGGCATTTGTCAATTTCGTTGGCGTGCCCGCCATTGCCTACGGCAGCCAACTCGCGATCGGCGCGCTTGGTGTGACGCTGGTCTACTCTGTCCTGCGGTTTTCGAACTTTGCCCATGGTGACACCATGGCGTTTGGTACGATGATCACCATCCTTGTCACCTGGTGGCTTCAGTCCCTCGGCGTGAGCTTCGGCCCGCTGCCGACCGCGCTGCTTGCGCTCCCTGCAGGGATCGCAGCGACCATGGCGCTGATGCTGTTTACCGACCGCACCGTCTACAAATTCTACCGCGCACAAAAAGCCAAGCCGGTGGTTTTTGTAATGGTTTCGCTTGGTGTGATGTTCATGATGAACGGGCTTGTCCGTTTTGTCATCGGCCCGGGTGACCAGCGCTTTGCGGATGGCGAACGGTTCCTGATTTCTGCGCGCGATTTCAAGGCCATGACCGGCCTGCGTGAAGGTCTTGCCATCAAAACCACCCAAGGTATCACCGTTATCACTGCGGTGATCGTGGTGGCCCTGCTGTTCTGGTTCCTGAACAAGACCCGCACCGGGAAATCCATGCGTGCCTATTCCGACAACGAAGATCTGGCGCTGCTCTCCGGGATCAACCCGGAGCGGGTGGTGATGTACACATGGCTGATCGTCGCCAGCCTCGCGACCATTGCAGGCGTGCTGTATGGTCTGGACAAGTCTTTCAAACCTTTCACCTATTTCCAGCTGCTGCTGCCGATCTTTGCGGCAGCGATCGTTGGCGGTCTGGGGAGCCCGATTGGCGCGATTGCCGGCGGCTTCATCATCGCCTTCTCCGAGGTGACAATCACCTATGCGTGGAAAAAGGTGCTCACCTATGTCCTGCCTGAAAGCCTGAAACCTGATGGTCTCGTCCAGCTGCTGAGCACGGACTACAAATTTGCCGTCTCGTTCACCATCCTGGTGATTGTGCTTCTGTTCAAGCCCACGGGCCTATTCAAAGGAAAAGCGGTATGAGCGATACAGTAAAAACCTCGCTTCTCTTCCTCTTTGTTGGTGTTCTGATCCTGCTTGAGGGCTCCACCAATGCGTTGTTCTTCTCCGGGTCGTGGAACTCGGCCCTGTTGATCCTGAACATGGGGCTGGTGTCGGCCATCATGGCGCTTGGGGTCAATCTGCAGTGGGGCTTTGCCGGTCTGTTCAATGTCGGCATCATGGGCTTTGTCGCTCTTGGTGGTCTGGCTGTTGTGCTTGTCTCCAGTGCCCCGACCCCCGGCGCATGGAGCCAGGGCGGTGTTGGCATCATCATGGCCCTTGTGATGGGCGCGATGACGCTGGTTGCCGCGATTGCCGTGTTCCGCATGATGGAGCCGGGCAAGCTGCGCAGCGTCGTGATGATTGCGGTGCTTGCCGTTGGCTTTGTGGTTTACCGCGCGATCTTTGACCCGTCGGTTGCCGGTGTCGAGGCCATTGACCCTGCCCTTGCAGGCCACCTTGGTGGTCTGGGTCTGCCGGTTCTTCTGGCATGGCCAGCCGGCGGTCTGCTGGCGGCGGGCGCTGCCTGGTTGATCGGCAAGACGGCGCTTGGGCTGCGGTCTGATTACCTGGCGATTGCCACCCTTGGCATTGCCGAGATCATCATTGCCGTGATGAAAAACGAGGACTGGCTGTCGCGTGGCGTCAAGAACGTCATCGGCCTGCCCCGCCCCATGCCCTATGAAGTGGACCTGCAAAACGATGCAGAGTTCGTGGCAAAGGCGGCAGACTATGGTCTGGATCCGGTTCTGGCATCCACGCTTTATGTCAAATTGGGCTACTCGCTCATGTTCACTGTTGTGCTGTTGGTGCTGTTGTGGATGGCGCAGATGGCGCTCAAGAGCCCGTGGGGCCGGATGATGCGTGCGATCCGCGACAATGAGGTCGCCGCAGAAGCAATGGGTAAGAACGTCACCCGTCGCCATCTGCAGATCTTTGTTCTGGGCTCCGCGATCTGCGGCATCGCCGGTGCAATGATGACAACGCTGGACAGCCAGTTGACACCCGGCACCTACAACCCGCTGCGCTTTACCTTCCTTATCTGGGTGATGGTGATCGTCGGCGGGTCGGGCAACAACTTTGGCTCGGTTCTTGGCGGGCTGCTGATCTGGTTCCTGTGGATCAAGGTAGAGCCTATGGGTCTCCTCCTGATCGAAACCATCACTGCGGGGCTCTCCGACGGTAGCGCGGTAAAGGCACATCTTCTGGACAGCGCCGCGCATATGCGTCTGCTGACGATGGGTTTGATCCTGTTGCTTGTCCTGCGGTTCAGCCCACGGGGCCTGTTGCCGGAACGCTAAGGCCAATCGCCACGAACAACAAAAAACGCCGCCAGAGAGATCTGGCGGCGTTTTCCATTCCGGGCTTTGCTGGGCTCAGCGCCCTTTGAACAAACTGCCCAGGATCCCGCGCACGATCCGGCGACCGGTTGTGCCCTTCAGTTCTTTGATGACCGCCTCGCCAATTGCCGATCCAAAGCTGTCGCGCGGCTTGACACGACGCGCGCTAGAGCGGCTGACCCGCGTACCGCTATAGCGGCGGGCGGCGTTGTATTCCCGTGCCATGGGCTCTGGTGCGGTCTCGGCCGCGTCTTCAGCGGCTTCGGCCTCGGCTGCGGCCTTGGCAGCGCGCTCCGCCAGAATTTCATAGGCTGACCGTCGGTCCGCAGGCTGGTCATATTTTCCGGCCATATCGGATTGGCGCAGAAACTCCGCGCGCTCGGATGCGGAAATCGGGCCAAGCTGGGAGCTGGGCGGCCGGATCAATGTCCGCTCGACTATGCCAGGCACACCTTTCTTTTGCAGCATCGAGGTCACCGCCTCACCGACACCGACCTCGCGAATGGCGTCCTCGGTCGAGAACCGCGGATTTTCGCGGTAGGTCTCGGCAGCCAGGCGCAGGTTCTTGCGATCACGGGCGGTAAAGGCCCGCAAGGCGTGCTGGATCCGGTTGCCAAGCTGGCCAAGGATGTCCTCTGGCACGTCGGCAGGTGACTGCGTGATGAAACAGACGCCAACACCCTTGGAGCGGATCAGGCGGGCGACCTGCTCGACCTTATCAATGAGGGCCTTTGGCGCGTCGTCAAACAACAGGTGGGCCTCGTCGAAGAAGAACACCAGCTTGGGTTTGTCCGGATCACCAACCTCTGGCAATTCCTCAAACAGTTCGGACAACAGCCATAGAAGGAAAGTCGCATAAAGGCCCGGCGCAGCCATCAACTTGTCAGCCGCCAGAATGTTCACCATTCCCCGCCCGTCCGCGTCACAGCGCATCAGGTCCGACAGCTCCAGCGCAGGTTCGCCAAACAGCTGCGCACCGCCCTGATTTTCCAGCACCAGCAGTCCCCGCTGGATCGCGCCAATGGAGGCGGTAGAGACATTGCCGTAGCGCAACGACAATTCGGCACGGTTTTCACCAACCCAGACCAGCAATGCCTGAAGATCCTTCAGATCAAGCAGCGCCAGACCTTCTTCATCGGCCAGTCGAAAGGCGATGTTCAGGATACCCTCCTGCGCCTCGCTCAGCTCCAGCAGCCGAGCAAGCAGCAACGGCCCCATTTCTGCAACGGTGGTCCGTACGGGATGGCCTTGCTCTCCGTAGAGATCCCAGAATGTCACTGGCGTTGCGTGATAGCTGTAATCTGCAAACCCGATCTTGGCCGCGCGTTCCATAAAGGGACCATGCAGTTTATGCGTCGCGCTCCCCGATTTGGCGAGGCCGGACAGATCCCCCTTAACGTCAGACAGGATCACCGGGACGCCCGCGTTCGAGAAGCTTTCCGCCAGGATCTGCAAGGTGACTGTTTTGCCGGTGCCCGTTGCGCCGGCGATCAGGCCGTGGCGGTTGGCGTATTTCAGGGTCATCTCCTGCGGTTCAGCATAAGACTCGCCGCCGCCTCCGATGAAAATGGTCTCTGTCATGGCTGCCTGTGTTCCTTTGAATTTGGTCTGTCGACCTTGTGCTGTCACCAATCCTGCGCAGAGGCGGCGATCGTTTCAATGAAAATACAAAATTAACCTTTTCATGCGACTGTCATACTTGCCCACCGACCATCATGCGGTTGTGTTGGTGGACATTTCCTCCCTGTCAGACTGGCCGTGCCCTTGGCACGGCCTTTTTTCGTGACTATCTGATACATGTAAGTGATTGGCTGGCGTGGAAATTCTGCCGCGTTTCTGCCCTGAATGCCTATCATTTAGGCATATCACCTTCCGCAGCGGCAACCAGAGCGGGAAACCTGCGCGGAATGCGCGCGCGAGTCGATAAAATTTGCGCTAACCACATTTTTTTCTCATTGCATGTTGACCGATGGCCGACCCTTTCGTAACGTCCTACCCAATAACTAAGTCGGCCAGTCCGACGGGGAGAGACAATACGAAAAAGGGGGCGCTCTGCTCCCTTTTTTGTTTTTTGAACAATCCCTTGCGCCAGTGAGAAACTTCCCGCTCAATTCCCCGCCATCGATGCCGGTTCTGGTGGTTATTCCCCTGACAGCCCAATCTTGGCGTGCTACATCAATTTCACCAAGCAAGGATATATGAGGCAATCATGATGAAGTCCCTGACCCCGATGACCCTGGCAGCGCTGATGGCTCTGCCCCTGCCCCTGATGGCGCAGGATAGCTCTGGGGCGGTTGCGACCGAAGAGAGCCAGCCCGCAGCAGAAAACGCCGAAGCCCCGACGGCTGACGACGTTCTGGATCTGGGCCAGCCTGTGCAAGAAGGCCCGCGTCTGGGTCAGCGGTATTCCAAGGAAACACATGGCGATTGGGATCTGGCCTGCGTGAAAACAGAACAGGAGCAGGATCCCTGCTCGTTGCTGCAGATCATGACCGACGAAAACGGCAGCCCGATGGCGGAATTTTCGATGTTCCGGATCGATCAGGAGGGCAGCCAGGCCGTGGCCGGCGCGACTGTGATCGTTCCTTTGGAAACGCTCCTGCCTGCGGCCCTGACCATTTCCGTCGATGGCGGTCCTGCCAAGCGTTACAATTACTCGTTCTGCAACCCGACCGGCTGCGTTGCGCAGATTGGTCTGACGCAGGGTGACATCAACGCCATGAAAAAGGGCAAGGTTGCCACGCTGAGCCTGCGTCCGGCACCGGCGCCGGATCAGGTGATCAACATGGAAATGTCGCTGAGCGGCTTCACCGCCGGCTACAACGTCGTGGATGTGGTAAAGCAGTAACCGCAGGCTTTTGCCAAAAACAGGAAACCGCCGCCCCCGGATCTCGGAGGCGGCGGTTTTCTTTTGTCCGGTGCAATCGGTTCAGACCTTGCGCAATGCCAGAACCGCGTTCAGCCCGCCAAAGGCAAACGCATTGCTGAGTGCGACATCGACCTTTGCTTCGCGGGCGGTGTTCGGCACCACATCAAGCGCACATTCGGGGTCTGGTTCCTCATAGCCGATGGTGGGCGCAACGATCCCGTCGCGCAATGCCATGATGCAGGCCAACAGTTCCACGGCCCCAGTTCCACCAATCAGGTGCCCATGCATCGATTTTGTCGAGGACATCATCAGATTGTCGGCATGTGGGCCGAACACATCTGCAACGGCTGCGCATTCGGTTTTGTCATTGGCCGCTGTCCCGGTGCCGTGGGCATTGATGTAGGCCACGTCTTCGGGATTGAGGCGGGCGTCCTGCAAGGCACCCGCGATTGCACGGGCAGCGCCTTGCTTGCTGGGCATCACGATGTCAGCCGCATCCGAGGACATGGCAAAGCCGATGACTTCGCAGATGATATCCGCACCACGGGCACGCGCGTGTTCATATTCCTCAAACACGAAAATCCCTGCGCCCTCGCCCTGGACCATGCCATTGCGGTTGGCGCTAAAGGGCCGGCAGGCATCCCGTGACATGACGCGCAAACCTTCCCACGCCTTGACACCACCGAAGCACAGCATGGATTCCGATCCGCCGGTGACCATAACCGGGCTCATCCCGCTCCGCACCATCTGAAACGCCTGTGCCATCGCATGATTGGAGGACGCACAAGCCGTCGAAACGGTAAAGCTGGGCCCCTTTAGGTTATGCTCCATCGAGACGTGGCTTGCGGCCGCGTTGTTCATGAGCTTTGGCACAACAAAAGGATGGACTCGATTTTTGCCCGCCTCATAAACAGAGCGATAGTTGTCATCCCAGGTCGAGACGCCACCGCCCGCAGTCCCAAGCACAACGCCCGATTTCTGAGAGAGCTCTCCATGGAACTCCAGCCCGGATTGCTGGATCGCCTCCTTGGCCGCTGTCAGCGTGAACTGGGTGAAGCGATCATAGAGACTCATCTGCTGGCGGTTGAACCTGCCTTCCGCTTCAAACCCGTGCACCTGCCCACCGATCCGGATCGACAGGCGGTCAACGTCCTGAAAATCCAGTTCGCCAATCCCGCAACGCCCCTCAGCAAGAGAGGTCATCGTCTCGGTAACGGTGTGGCCTAGGGCATTGATCGTCCCCATGCCGGTAATCACAACCCGTTTCATGCTGAGCCCTCGCCGAACCGAGCCGCGATCATTTCTCTGCTATCAGCTTTTCAATGCCGACGATGATCGCGGCAACGTTGGAGATGTCGAACTCGCTTTTTTCCGGTTCATTTGCGTTGAACGGGATGGTGATGTCGAACTCTTCCTCAATGGCAAAGATGCTCTCTACCAGGCCGAGGCTGTCAATCCCCAGATCTTCGAGAGTGCTGTCCAGCGCGACATCCGACGGTTCCAGCACGGCCTGTTCGGCAATAATGGCGATGACCTTGTCCTGTGTGCTCATAACGGTCCCCAGTTGTGGTTCAGTTGCTCATGTAGTGACAGCGCCGTTATTTGAAAACTGCCTTCTTCAGCGCATCAATGTCGCGCATCAGTCGGCCAAGACGCCTCTGCGCCTTATACATTTCGGTATGTGTCTCCATTTTGACAGCCGGATAGCCCATGACCACGCGGCCCGCGGGAACATTCGACAGGATCTTGGTCCCGCCGCCTGCAATCACGCCGTCGCCGATGAACAGATTGTCTGCAACACCGGTCTGCCCGCCAAGGACGACATTGTTGCCGATCTCGACCGAGCCGGAAATTCCGGTCTGCCCACACAGCAGACAGTCCCGACCAACACGGGTGTTGTGGCCCACGTGAACAAGGTTGTCGAGCTTGCTGCCATCACCGATCACGGTGTTGCGGATGGTGCCATTATCGACGGTGGAGTTCATGCCCAGTTCAACGTCGTCCCCGATCTCGACCGCGCCGAGCGAGTGGATCCGCAGCCAGCTCTGCGCTTTGCTGTCGCCCTGATCCCCCATGGTCTTGCGGGCGGTCTCGACACCGGACACCTCGGGCGTGACATAGGAGAAACCGTCCCCGCCAACACGCGCGCCCGGTTGGGCGCGAAATCGTGAGCCAATGGTGGCACGGGCGCCGATCGTGACGCCTTCGCGCAGCTGGGCCCCTTCGCCGATCATCACATCAGCACCGATATAGCACTGCGGCCCGATCACCGATCCGCTGGCGATCTTTGCCCCACGCGCAACAACGCTCATGGGGCCAACGATTACATCCGCTGCCAGCTCGGCCTCTGGGTGGACGACTGCACTGGGATGGACCCCAATGCCGAAATCATCAAACCCCTGGCCCGGATCCAGAAGCCGGGTCACCCCGCCCATAGCCAGACGCGGACGGGGTGCAAAAATGGCGGCCTTCAGCCCCATTGATTGCCAGTCTGCCCCCTCCCACACAAGCGCAACACGCGCAGAGCCATCAGAGAGGTTTTCGGCATATTTCGGGGCCATCGCCATGGCGAGATCATCTGGCCCGGCGTCCTGCGGCTCTGCCGCCCGCGAAATGGTGAGATCCAGATCCCCTTCAGCCTCTGCTCCAAGAGAGGCGGCAATCTCGCGCACTGTAAACATGTCGGGCCCTTCCGGTTAACTGCCTTTGGGCCCGAGGATTACCCTTGTACGCCCGGCAACACCACCCCTGCCCGTTCAAGCGCGGCCCATACCTTTGCGTCACGACCATAGACGTCGCGGCGATACTCTGCCCGACCCTCAGGCGTGACAAAGGCGGTGCGATAGATCAGATGCACGGGCACCTGCTGTTCCAGATCCACCTTGGTTTCCTTGCCACTGCTCAGGATACGGTCAAAGAACTGCTTGGGGTTCTCTGTCTGTTTGGCGAGCAAAGCATACGCAAATTCAAAGGGTTGCGCCAAGCGGATGCAGCCGTGCGAGAACGCCCGGACCTCACGCTGAAACAGGCTCTTTTGCGGGGTGTCATGCAGGTAGATGTTATATTTGTTCGGGAACATGAACTTCACCAGCCCAAGCGCGTTTTTGCGGCTGGGGGGTTGGCGCATCGCATAGGGGAAATTCCGAGCGGTATACTGCGAAAAATCTGCTGTGCTGCGGTTCACCTTGCGGCCACGGCTGTCGGTGATCTCGATGTGGCCAACCGCATTGGGGTTTGCCTTCAGCTTGGGCAGATATTCCTTGGTGATGATCGAGCGCGGGACATACCAGCTTGGGTTGATGACCATATGCTCCATGACGTCCGAGAATTCAGGCGAGCGGCGATCTGAATGGTCCTTGCCGATCACAGAGCGGGTCTGAAAGGTGACCTCGCCATTGTCAATGATCTTGGCGGTAAAGTCGGTCTGGTTCACCAGGATATGGCGCTCACCCCGATCGGGCGTCAGCCAGCGTTCCCGCTCCATCGCGACGAGAACCGATTTGAGCCGCGCAGACACCGGTTTGTTGATTTCCGCAATGGTGCCTGCACCGGCAACGCCGTCCGCCTCAAGTCCGTGGGCCGCCTGAAATTTCTGCACCGCCCCTTCAAGCGCAGTGTCATAACGAAGAGAAGCGCTGCGCTCCAGGTAGCCCATTTCGATCAGCCGGTTGCGCAAGGCAATCACCGCGCCCCCCTGATCGCCCCGCTCCAGTTTCTTGGCCGAAACGGTGGGCCCCCAGCCGCCTGCCGCCTGCAGGGCCTCCAGCCGCATCTTTTCGCGCAGCAAGGCCTGGTATTGCGGGTTCTGGGGCGCAAGACTCCGCAGGAATGCCACCGGCGCCTGGTCGCGAATGCCGGTCAGGTAAGAGGCGAAATCGGGCTGATGTTTCTTGCGGACGATGCCCTCGTCAATCCGGCGCGGCTCCAAGAGGCCCGTCTGCAGATCAGCCGCATAGTTAACAAGAGCGCGGCTCATGGCGACTTCGGCGCGACCCAGGTCACGGGTTGTCTGCACATTGCGCAGGATATTCATCAGGTCGGCAATTTCGGCCGAACGATCGGGCAAGCCATGTGTGCCTGCCTCTTCCAACGCACGAAACAGCGCCGCACGGCGCAGCCGCGAGGATTCGTCACTGCCCGTCCAGATGGGTTCGAATTTCGTATCACGGTAGAACTGCGCCACAGGCTCGCTTGCAGAGGCAGCCTCCGCCACCGCCTGTTTGAACGCACCGACCTGCGCCTGCGCTGGTGCAGCCAGTCCTATCATGCCCCCAAGGGCCAAGGCGAAAACGCCTGCTTTCAGCGCTGGAATGGCTCGGGTCATCATCACGGGCGACATCAGTCTCGGTCCTCAAATCGTATTTGGATTATAACAGGTTGCGCCTGCCTATATGAAATCCTGGTAAACGCTAGCCCCGGTTGTCCACTCACTTTTCAATCAGCGCATAAAGGCAACAGAGCCCTGCGACATATGGGTCGCAGCCGCACCTCTCTGGCCTTGGAAAACTGGTTAAGGAACGGGGAAATTAACGCTTTATTTCCCTTTTCAGCAAAAAATTGCCTAAATTCACGGTTCATGTCGCACTGCAACATTCAAAACTTGGCTCACGATTCTGTATGTGCCATACATTCGTTGCGTGAACAGAGGATCACATGAAAGTCCGTAACATCGGACAACAGGCAGAGACTTCAGGCGTACGGGACAGCGCAGTGACACTAGCAAAGACGGACAAATCGGGACTTTCCCGTCGGGCCCTTTTGGGTGCGTTCGCGGCGACCACTTTGACGGCGGCCCCCACCTTTTCCAATGCAGCAGGCTTCTTGCGGGGCGCAGGCGATATCCGCCGCATCCGCATGTTCTCCGGTCGCACCGGCGAGCGGATCGATATGGTCTACTGGATTGATGGCAAATACATCAAAGACGCCGTGAAGGAGATCAACTACTTCATGCGTGACTGGCGCAGCGACGACGTTAAGGAAATCGACCTGCGCACCATCGATATCATGGCCGCTTCGCATAACCTGCTGGATGTGAACGAGCCCTACATGATGCTGTCGGGCTATCGCAGCCCGAAAACCAACGCGATGCTGCGCAGCCGCTCGCGCGGAGTTGCAAAGAACTCCCTGCACATGCGCGGTCAGGCGGCTGATCTGCGGCTCTCTTCTCGCTCTGTCACCCAGATGGCGAACGCTGCAATCGCGTGCCGCGCTGGGGGTGTCGGCAAATACCGCCGGTCCAATTTCGTCCACATGGACTGTGGCGTGGTCCGCAGCTGGAACGGCTGAAACACCGCCGATTTCCCCATCCACGAAGAACCCGCATGCATCGCCGCTGCGGGTTTTTTCTTGTGCGTTGAAGGCCTCTTGCAGCATTCCCAGTTCCGTTTGCAGTGCATTCACGATTTGTCACTCGCAGGACAAACGCCTGAAATGAATTATGGTTCCGGTGTTTTTTGTGATTGCAGTGATCGGCAGGCATGGCTATACGACCGGCATAGGCACCTGTAGCTCAGCTGGATAGAGCGCTGCCCTCCGAAGGCAGAGGCCAGAGGTTCGAATCCTCTCAGGTGCGCCACTTTTCATCACAGCGTTCCGCCACCTGCCTCACCCCTGTGAGAGCCTGCGTGCGGGTATGCCTGTGCTTCTCTCCACTCAGGTAGCTCGCCATTCAGGGCGGCGCGGTAATGGGCTGGAAAGTGGCTGCAGAGCCAATCCATCAGCGCCCTGACACGGGCCAGTTGGTGGCGCATCGGTGGGCAGACAAGGGACAGTGGCGTTTCCTCTGCCCAATCTGGCAGGACCTCTACCAATCGGCCGGCCTTGATATCCGCATCACAGTAGACATCCCCGATCCTGGCGACGCCGTGGCCTTCAATGGCGGCGCGACGCATGACCCTGCCGCTTGCAATGCGCAGGCCGCGGCGGGCCTGAATGGTCTGCTCCTCTCCGTTTCGTGACATCTGCCAATGATCGACGCTGCCGTAGATGAGCGGCAGATCGACAAGATCAGAGGGGGTGTTGATGGGCCCGCGGGCGTCGACAAAGCCAGGGCTGGCGACATATCGGGTCCGAATGGTTCGCAGCCCTCGCGCAATGAGCGAGGAATCCGGCAATTCGCCCATCCGCAGGACGATATCATAGGGCCCATCAACCAGATCCACCCGCGCACTGGAAAAATCAAGCCGGACGGTAACATCCGGATGCGCTTGTTGAAACGACATGATCAGCGGCGCTACGAGGTCCTCTCCGATCAGCCCGCCCACAGAGTTCATCCGGATCGCCCCCTTCAATGTGCGGGTGGATTGACTTGCCCAGTCCGCAGCAGCGTCAAGCTGGTTCATCGCTTTGCGACATTGGTCTGCATAGCCTTCCCCCACCTCGGTCAGACGCAAGCTGCGGGTGGTGCGGACCAAAAGCTGCACGCTGAGCGCTTCTTCCAACTCGCTCACCAACTGGCTGATGTTGGCCTTTGACATATTCGAGGCCCGTGCAGCAGCCGTAAAACTGCCATGTTCCGCAACAAGCAGAAAAGCACGGATGCCCCGCCAAGATACATTGTTCATTTTTACCTGACACTGATTTCAGATTAACGGTATCGAACCAGCTAATCGCCAGTCCTATGTCTTGTCCAGACGCAAACAATGGCCCTCGAGGCCCAATCGACAGGAGTTAGACATGACAACCAAACCACTGATCGCAATCACAGGCGCAAGCTCTGGCATCGGGGCCGCGATGGCCAAACGGTTTTCCGACGCCGGCCACCCCTTGCTGCTGCTGGCGCGCCGGGTCGAAAAGCTGGAGGCCCTTGACCTTCCCAATACGCTGTGCCGCGCGGTCGATGTGACCAATCCCGACGCCCTGCAATCCGCCATTCGAGAGGCAGAAGATATCTTTGGCCCCGTCGATCTCATGGTGAACAACGCCGGTGTCATGTTGCTGGGTCAGATCGACACCCAAGATCCGGCAGAATGGAAAAAGATGTTTGATGTCAATGTCATCGGTCTGCTTCATGGGGTGCAGTCGGTGCTGTCAGACATGAAGGCCCGCAAAAGCGGCACCATTCTCAACATCAGTTCCATTGCAGGACGCAAGTCGTTCCCGAACCACGCGGCCTATGTGGGCACGAAATTTGCTGTCTCCGCCATGAGTGAGAACATCCGGGAAGAAGTGGCAGACGACAACGTCCGCGTCATGACGATCTGCCCAGGTGTGGTTGGCACAGAGCTGATCGACCATACAACGGATGAGCAGATCAAATCCAACTACGCGGACTGGCGCGAGAGCATCGGTGGCGCGCTGGAGCCTGACGATATCGCCCGAACCGCAGAGTTCATGTATGGTCAGCCGCAAGGGATGAACATTCGTGAAGTTGTGGTCGGACCGACCCGTCAACCGGCATAAGGCCTTGGTTCAAATGAAAAAAGGCCGGGATCATCCCGGCCTTTTCTTTTGACATATTCCTGAAGGGATCAGGCGCGACGACGGCGTCCGCCACGGCCACCGCGACCACGACCCTCTTCACCGGCTTTTGCTGGGACCTTGTTGAACTTGATCCACTCAGCGCCACCTTCGTCGTTGTTGGTGAGGAAGTTGGCTGCGCGGATCGCCTCCATCTCCTTGCCGGGACGCGGCTTGGTGGAGCCCATGCCGAACAGCTGAACAAAGGTCTCGTCATCCATGCCTTCGGGGATGATGATGCCTGCCGCTTCGACTTCTGCTTTCTTCTCAGCGATCTTCTTCGGACCGATGGGCAGGGCCACCGGGTTCATGATCGCAGAGGTCATGCCGGTCGCCATAGCCATCGGCAGGAAGGCATTGTTGATGCCGTGACGGTTGGGCAGACCGAAAGAGATGTTGGACGCGCCACAGGTGGTGTTCACACCCAGCTCGTTGCGCAGACGACGGTTCAGTTCAAACACCTGCAGACCCGCGGTGCCCATTGCGCCGATCGGCATGACCAGCGGGTCAACGACGATATCATGCGCCGGGATGCCAAAGTCAGCTGCGCGCTCAACAATCTTTTTGGCCACGGCAAAACGGACTTCGGGATCCTCGGAAATGCCGGTGTCGTCGTTGGAAATCGCAACAACCGGGACGTTGTATTTCTTGACCAGCGGCAAAACGATCTCAAGGCGCTCTTCTTCACCGGTAACAGAGTTCAGCAGCGGGCGGCCTTCGGCGGCTTCAAGACCGGCCTCAAGCGCACCGGGAACGGAGCTGTCGATACACAGCGGGCAGTCTGTGACAGCCTGCACGCGCTTGACCAGCTCACGCATCAGGTCCGGTTCAACAAAGTTGTTGTCGGCATAACGCGGGTCTTCGGCCATCTTGTTGGAAAAGACCGCGCCAGAGTTGATGTCGAGAACAGTGGCGCCTGCCGCGACCTGCGCCAGCGCGTCCGCTTCAACGCGAGAGAAATCACCGCGCTCCAGCTCTTCGTTCAGGATTTTACGACCGGTCGGGTTGATGCGCTCGCCGATAACGGTGAACGGCTGATCAAAACCCATGATCGTGGTTTTTGTTTTTGATTCAATGATGGTACGGGTCATAGTTGATCCTTAGGAATTGACCGGCTTGGCTGCGTCGCCGCCGTTGTTGATGGCCCAGTTGGCGTTGGTTTTGATACCACCCAGCGGGAAGAAGTGGACGTTGGTGATGTTGAAGTCCGGGTTCGCGGCTTTGTGCGCGGCCAGCTCTGCAATCACGTCTGTCGGCTCGTACGGCAGCAGCAGTTTGGAGACATCCATCGCGCGTTTCTGCAGCACTTTGAGAGACGGGCCAACACCACAGGCAATCGCGAATTTGATCAGCGTCTGCAGCTTGGCAGGGCCTGCGATACCGATATGGATCGGCAGATCGACGCCAGCGGCTTTCAGACCGTCTGCCCATTCGATGATCGGCTTGGCATCAAAAGCGAACTGAGTTGCCAGCGCCATGCTCGCATCTGTGCGCTCAGAGAATTTCTGTTTCCACTGAAGTGCTTCGTCGACGTTCTTGGAGCTGCCGTCGGGGTCGATGTCCTTGTTGCCTTCCGGGTGGCCCGCCACGTGCAGGTTGGTAAACCCTGCCTTGTCGAACAGACCGGTTTCCAAGAGCTGCATGGAACTGTCGAAGGCGCCATGAGGTTTGGCAACGCCACCCGCCAGCATCAGCGCCTGCTTGACGTCGGCCTCGCCCTGGTAACGTGCGATCCAATCCGCGAGCGTTGCCTCATCCTTGATGATCCGCGCAGGGAAATGCGGCATCACAGGAAAGCCCTCGTCGTTCAGACGTTTGGCTGTCGCGACCATCTCTTCAATCGGAGTGCCTTCGATGTGGGCGATGTAGACGCGGGTGCCCGCTGGCAGCAGATCACGGAAATCGTCGACCTTGGCCGCCGTGCGCGGCATCACCTCGATCGAGTAGTTTTGCAGAAAGGCCTCGCCCTCGGGGGAAGATGTCTGTGCCGCCCCGGCGTCGCGTTTTTTGAAGTTCAACAAAGCCATCGTGGCCTCCCAAAAAGATGTCAGGCTCATGCCCATCCGTCGTTTGCAATCAGGGCCTTAAGGCGATCCTGATCGTATTCCGCCTCCAGACGCTGGGCTTCTGCCTCGGCGATTTCGGCTGCTTCGCCCTCTACGCTGTAGGGGGCTGCTTTGCGCCATTCCGCGAGATAGGCATCGGCATCCTTTGCGTTCACCTTCATGGCGGCACGGTCGATTGCTTGCTCAAACCGTTCTTCCAATTGGCGTTTTGCCCCGCGACGGCCTTTGCCGACGATGACTTGTGCGGGGATGTCGCGCCAGTAAACGAGTGTGACGTCGGGCATTGCCTTGGCCTTCCTTTGCGTCTGGGTATCTGTGGTTCTAGAGCGCCGCCGACAACGATGTTCGCCGGATTTCGACCTCACAATGATGTTGAGCGACCTTTTCGGGTCGCTCTTGGATACATTCGCATGCACTGTGTGACCACAGCTGCCAGCCGTCATAATTTTCAACAGCTTTATGAATTCCATTGTTCGCATCGCTGAAATGGGTCGCCGCAAATCGTCTGTCCGGTGTTCAGCCCATCTTGCGCGTATGGCGCCGCGACCATATGCTTGGGGTAACACGATAATCGGAGGGCGTGAGTCATGGCGCCCAGGCGTTCAAAAGGTGCTGGCGCGTTTCCCCGCGCGGTCGAGAGCCCGGCACCTGCCCGACCGGATCCTGATGCGCTTTATGCGGCGCTGGATCTGGGTACAAATAGCTGCAGGATGCTGATTGCCCAGCCAAAGGGCAGCGGCTTTCATGTGGTGGACAGCTTCTCAAAGTCGGTGCAACTGGGCGCCGGGCTGGAGCGTACCGGGCGTTTGTCGCGCGCATCGATGACGCGCACGATACAGGCGCTCAGAATTTGTCAGCAGAAACTGAAACGAAATCGCGTCAAACGGATGCGGCTGGTCGCAACAGAAGCCTGCCGCCGTGCCAAGAATGCGCGCGATTTCATCCGTCAGGTGCGCCGCGAAACCGGGCTGACGCTTGAAATCATCCAGCCCGAGGAAGAAGCCCGCCTGGCCGTGATTTCCTGCGCGCCGCTTGTGTCGACCAAAACCGACCAGCTGCTCGTGGTGGATATCGGGGGCGGCTCAACCGAACTGGTCTGGATTGACATTTCTTCGGTGCCACGCCGGGATCGGCCCTCGGCCATCATGCGGCTGCATGCCGGGTTTCACACCGCAGACAGCCCGTTTCCCGCGGCAAAGGTCGTTGACTGGATCTCGGTTCCGCTTGGTGTTGCGACGCTGCGGGATCAGTTCCACGATGTCGAAGATGATGCCGCGCGTTTTGCTCTGATGAGCTGGTTTTTCGAGGAAAACCTCGCGGATTTCGCCCCTTATAAGGACGAACAGACCCGCGAAGGATTTCAGATTGTTGGCACCTCCGGAACGGTCACGACGGTTGCCGCCTCGCATCTTGGCCTGAAGCGCTATGATCGCACGAAAGTGGATGGGTTGCGGATGACCAGCGATCAGATTGACAAGGTGATCCGCTCTTATCTAGAACTCGGCCCTCAGGGACGACGCAGCGACCCGCGCATCGGCGAAGACCGCCAGGCGCTGATCATGTCAGGCGCGGCCATCCTGCAGGCATTGTTGCGATGCTGGCCGACAGATCGGTTGTCGGTTGCGGATCGCGGCCTGCGTGAAGGGCTGCTTTATGCACAAATGAGCGCCGACGGCGTTTTGGAAGACGGACCGTTTTAAAGAACGGCATAGATTTGGATATGAGCGTCCGCGCCGCCTGCCCATCCGGGGCAAGGTCTCGTGCGACGGCAAGGAACGACGGATATGGCAAAGTCACCCACCGGAAAGACACCGACCGGCAAGAATACCTCCGGTCGCGGCCAGCGCGAGCTGAAGGTCAAGGTAAAATCGGCCCGCGGGCGCAAGCTCAGCTCTACCCGCTGGCTTCAGCGACAGCTGAATGACCCCTATGTCAAGCGCGCCCAAGCAGAAGGCTATCGTGGGCGTGCGGCCTACAAGATCATGGAAGTCGACGACAAGTTCCGCTTCCTCGTCAATGGCGCGCGGGTTGTCGACTTGGGGTGTGCACCCGGTGGCTGGGCGCAGGTTGCTGTCAAGCGGATCAACGCCCTTGGCGAGAAGCCAGGCAAATCTGTCGGCCGTATCATCGGCGTTGACCTGCAAGAGGTCGAACCGCTTGCAGGGGCCGAGTTCCACCAGCTCGACTTCATGAGCGACGGCGCAGACGACAAGGTCAAGGAATGGCTGGGTGGCAAGGCAGATGTCGTGATGTCGGATATGGCGGCGGCCAGTTCCGGCCACAAGCAGACCGATCACCTGCGGATCATCTCGCTCTGTGAAACCGCAGCATATTTCGCCTTTGACGTTCTTGAAGAAGGCGGCACCTTTGTCGCCAAGGTTCTGGCCGGCGGCGCAGAGGGTGAACTGCAAAAGCTGCTGAAGCAGAAGTTCACCAAGGTCTACCACGTCAAACCGCCCTCCTCCCGCTCAGACAGTTCGGAGAAATTTGTGGTGGCGACTGGTTTCCGCGGCAACGCCCAGCTTGAGGACGAGCACGAAGACGACGACACCCTCTGAACCGAGGCAAAACCGAACAAAAAAAGAGCCGGACCAAGACGGGCGCCCAGCCCAGCCTTGATCCGGCTTTTTAGTGCGAGGTGGGTATTGAAACGAGTTTGGGAGGAACTTGGGAGGTTTAACTATTTCAAAAACTTAGCCGAGACGCGGCTGAGTTGGAGTGATCGAGCGGATCGCCATCGCCTGTAGCGCAATTGTTTCATGGGCCGCACCATCGGCGCGCAGGCTGACGCGCAGGTCGGCACTATCACCGCCCACCACCCCTTTGGAGCTGAGGCGTTTGACGAGCTTGTTCAAAAGCTCAGGCTTGCGGAATTTCGATTGCAACACGCGCATCTGACCCTCATAAATTTCTTGCCGGACCATCCCGGTTAACCATGGTCTAGCGGTTCAGTGGGTCCGCATATGGGCGCAATTGTGGCAAAGCTGCCTTATTGTTCCATTTTTCGAAACAATATGCCTGCCTATTGCGTTTTCACCCGAACGGCCTGTTCTTGGAAAGCGGCCTGCATCGGACTAAGCTCTGGGCTGCGCTGCAAGGCAGTTCAGCATTGATTGGGGATCCGGGAACATATGGTTTGGCTCATCCTTAGCACCGCTGCTGTGATCTCGATGTGGGTTTTGGCTGGGCTTGCCTCGCTGCAGGCAGCCAGAACCGCCCGTACCCCACAGGGTGCGATCGGCTGGGTTGTCTTTCTCTTGTCGGCGCCGCTCCTTGCCCTGCCCCTTTATCTCATTTTCGGGCATCGCAAGTTTTCGCGCTATCGCGACACCCGGCAAAAGGCCGACAAGATCCTCAACGCGCTGCGGGTCTATTCAGACAGCCACACCCAGGACCGCGATGCATTGCCCCTGAACGAGGCCCCGTTTGAACGTCTGGCGGGCTATCCCATCTGCAACGGCAATCGATTTGATCTGTTGGTGGATGGGCCCGCAATCACCGAGGCCATGCTCGCCGCTATCCGCGAAGCGAGCGATTATGTCTTGGTGCAATTCTATATCGTTCGCGATGACAACCATGGCCGACAGCTGAAAGACGCCTTGATCGATGCCCGAAACCGCGGCGTTGCCGTCTGGTTCATGACGGATGCGGTCGGCAGTCACGGCCTGTCGACCACATTTCGCCGGGATCTGGAGAAAGCCGGCGTCAATCTGGTCGATCCAGACACACGGCCCGGCCCAAAGCACCGCTTTCATCTGAATTTCCGCAACCACAGAAAAACCGTGATTGTCGACGGGCAGATTGGTTTTACCGGTGGCATGAACATCGGTGATGAATACATGGGCCGCGATCCGCACTATGGCCGCTGGCGGGACACGCAGGTCCGGCTGGAGGGGCCCGTGGTGCAGCAGCTGCAGCTTGGGTATTGCGAAGACTGGTTCTGGCTGACCGAGGATCCGATCCTTGACCTGCTAAGTTGGGAGTGTCCCAAAGTTTCCTCGCCGGGCAAGCCCGCACTGGTCATCGGCACCGGGCCAGGAGATCCGAACCAGAACGGGTCCATGATGTATTTTTCTGCCATCTCGGCAGCCCGGACACGTATCTGGATCGCCTCACCCTATTTTGTGCCCGATCAGGACGTGGTCGCCGCGCTCAAGAATGCGGCCATGCGGGGTGTTGAGGTGCGCATCCTCCTCCCCGGCATCATTGACCATTACGCCCCTTGGCTGGCGGCGTTTTCCTACTTTGACGACTTGCGCGCAGCTGGCGTGCAGATCTTCAGATACACTGGTGGCTTTCTTCATCAGAAGGTGTTTGTCGTCGATGACTGTATCGCCGCAGTGGGCACGATGAACCTCGACAACCGCTCTTTCCGGCTGAATTTCGAAACCATGGCGCTGTGCTTTGATGGCGAAACCTGCGACGCCGTCGCGGCCATGCTGGATACGGATTTTGCAGAGGCCGCGCTGATCAAGGAGACGCTGGATGAACAGACCTGGCAGATCAGGTTTGGCGCACCGGTTGCCCGGCTTCTGGCGCCTGTCCTCTAGGGTCAGGAACAAGATCAGGAAACCAGTGATGCCAAATCAATGCATCCTGACCCTGGCCGCTCAGCGCCCGTTCTCGCGATCCAATGCGAAGACCTCGCGTAGTGCGGCAACCAGAAACGCGGTGCTGATCCCAAAGGCAAACAAGCCCGTCACCGCACCGAAAGCGGCAAAGATGCGCATCCCTTCCCCCAGAACCACATCGCCGTAGCCCAAGGTCGTATAGGTCGCGAGGGAGAAGTAGACTGCCGTGTTCCAATCCCCGATCGCGCCCGCCATGATCACGGCAGAGGCCCAGATCCAGACCTGCACGGTATGGGCAAACACGATCAGACCGATCGCAACCGCCAGCACAGCCGCCATCCGCCAGAACCGCCAAATCCGCTTGAGCGCATCCAGCCGGTGGCGCAGGATATGAACGCAGAACACCAGCAGACCTGCCTCAACCGCCAGACAGATGCCAAGGTACAGGCTGCCCAACAGCAGTTGCTGAAATAGCGTCATTGTGCGGCCCCCGTTGTCTTGCTCTCGAAATACCGGTCTGCCCGCATCGTCGTGCGCGCTGCTCCTTGCTAACCTGTCATGTCACATTGGCAATTGGGATCAAAGGGCTACATTGGCGGAGTGGCGGTTGCGCAACTGTCCTGCCATCAGGCATCGCGCTGGATCCGCTGCTGCAAATGCCAGGTGGTTCGAAAGAAAAACAAAACGAGGCAAAGGGTTATGGCGAAATGCTAAAAATGGCCAAGGTCACGAAATCCTACCATTCCCCAAGCGGCCCCGTGCAAGTCCTGGATCAGGTGTCGCTCCACCTTCGTTCGGGGCAAAGCCTCGCCCTCACCGGTGAAAGCGGATCAGGAAAGAGCACATTGCTACATCTCGCCGGCGCGTTGGACGAAGCCGACAGCGGAGAGATTTCAGTCGATGGCATCGCGCTTCAGCACCTGGACGAAGATGGACGCGCCGCGCTCAGGCGCAATCAGGTTGCGCTGGTGTTTCAGCAGTTCAACCTCATCCCATCCCTGACCGTGGGCCAGAACATCGGCCTGCACGCCCGCCTCGCAGGTCGATTGGATGGCGACTGGCTGGCAGAGCTCAGCTCGCGCCTGGGCCTTGCCGAGCTGAGAGGGCGCTTTCCGGAACAACTGTCGGGCGGCCAACAGCAACGTGTGGCGATCGCCCGTGCATTGGCCCTGCGACCCAAGCTGCTTTTGGCCGATGAGCCGACGGGAAATTTGGACGAAAAAACAGGATCTTCGGTTCTGGAGCTGATGCTCGATTTGAGCCGCGACAGCGGCAGTGCACTGCTGCTGGTGACCCATTCCCAAGACATCGCAGGTCGCTTGGATCGGCGGCTCCACCTGCGGGAGGGCAAACTGTCGGATCCCGCCCCATGATCGCTGCAACCCTGATGGCGGTGCTATCTCATTGGCGCCGCCAACCCCTTCAGCTTGGTATGCTGGTAATCGGCCTGGCCCTTGCCACCGCCTTGTGGTCCGCGATGCAGGCAATCAACAGCGAAGCCCGCGCCAGCTATGCCGAGGCCGCTGCTCAGATTTCCCCAGATCGAGAGGATTATCTGATCAGTGATAGAGGGTTTATTGAATTATCACAGTATGTTGCACTGCGACGTGCAGGTTGGCTTGTCTCTCCACTCCTGATCGGAGAATTCGGTGATCCGGGCAGCAGGATCGAACTGCTTGGCATTGACATCCTGACCCACCCGATGGCCGAAACCCTCACAGAGGTGAACACGCCGCAGCAGGCGGAGCCGCTGCAATCTGCCGATCTCCTGTTGCCGCCGGGCCGTCTGTTTGTGCACCCGGAAACCAAGCTGCCCGACACAGACCTGCCGCCAGTCATTGCGAACGCCAATGTCCCACCCGGCACCGCGGTTGGGGATATCGGGACGGTCGCCCGGCTCTTGCAGTCAGGCAGCAGGATCAGCCGGTTGGTGATCTTGCCGCAGCAACCAGTCGGCCTGCCGCCATTGCGGACCGTCGCGCCAGATCTGATCCGGCAAAGCCGATCCACCGGTGCCGACACCGAGCAACTAACGCGCAGCTTTCATCTGAACCTGACGGCCTTTGGCCTGCTCGCCTTTGCTGTCGGACTGTTCATCGTTCAGGGCACCATTGCACTTGGCATCGAACAAAGACGCGGAATGTTTCGCACCCTGCGCAGCTTAGGTATTCCTATCAAGATACTGATATCAGTCATATTTACTGAACTCGCGATCATCACGACCTTTGCCGCACTTATTGGTTTGGCCCTTGGCTATCTCATTGCGGCCGCGCTGATGCCGGGGGTTGGGGCGACGCTCTCTGGCCTTTACGGTGCTGATCTGCCGGGCAGTCTGCGCCTGCGACCCAGTTGGGTACTGTCTGGGTTTGGCATGGCTCTTGCGGGTATGTTGATGGCTGGTGTGCAAAGCGCATGGAGCATCCGGACGCTTCCCATCCTTGCGCCCCCGGCCTCTGCCGCGCGCGGCCAGCAGACATTGCGCGGCCATCGCTGGTCTGCAGCTGCGGGTGGCCTTCTTCTTCTTGCAGCCGCTGTCATACCAATTGCCTTCGATGGTCTCTTCGCAGGGTTTCTGTTTCTTGGCGCGCTGATGATCGGCGCAGCACTTTTGCTGCCGCTGCTGTTGTCGCTCTTGGCGACACTGGGCGGACGGCTCGCAAAACGACCGCTTAGCCAATGGCTTTGGGCCGACATGCGCGCCCAATTGCCGGGGCTTTCCCTTGCCTTGATGGCCCTTCTGCTCGCGCTCGCCACGAATATTGGTGTTGGAACAATGGTTTCGAGCTTTCGGCTCACCTTTGTTGGCTGGCTCGATCAGCGTCTGGCGTCAGAGCTGTACATGACCCTCCCCAATAGCGATGACGCAAGGAAGGTCACTCCCTGGCTGGAGGAACGCGGTGTTCGTGTTCTTCCCATTCGCCACAGTGACGAGCGGTTCAATGGCGCCCCGATGGAGGTCTATGGCGTGGTCGATGATGCGACCTACCGTGACAACTGGCCGCTGATCGCTGCCCAGACGCAGGCCTGGGACCAAATTGCGCAAGGAACCGGCGTATTGATCAACGAGCAGTTGGCCCGCCGGGCAGATCTGGCGCCCGGCGATCCCCTGCAGATCGCGGCGGATTGGCAGATGACGATTGCAGGCGTCTATTCGGACTACGGCAACCCCCATCCGCAGGCAATCGTTGGGCTGGATCGTCTGCTGGCAGAACGTCCCCGGATCGAAAACCGCCGCTTTGGTCTGCGTGTAGATGCAGATCAGGCCCAAGGTCTGCGTGCCGACCTGCAAGAGGCATTTGATTTGCCCGCGACCGCCTTCATCGATCAGCGCGCGCTCAAGGATCGTTCCTTGGCGATTTTTGAGAGGACGTTCGTGGTGACCGGCGCGCTCAATCTCCTCACCTTTGGTGTTGCGGGTTTTGCCATGTTGACGAGCCTTTTGACCCTATGGAGCCAGCGCCTGCCACAGCTCGCCCCGATCTGGGCGATGGGCGTCACGCGCCACGAACTTGCCCGCCTTGAGGTGCTGCGCAGTGTGTGTCTGGCCTCATTGACCGCTGTTCTGGCCCTGCCCCTTGGCCTGATGCTTGGATGGGCGTTGCTGGCGGTTGTGAACGTCGAGGCGTTTGGATGGCGGCTGCCGATGGTCCTGTTCCCGATGGAGTGGCTGCGGCTTTTCGCGATGGCGCTGATGGCGGCGGCGCTGGCTGCCGCCTTGCCGGCCCTGCGGCTCGCCCGATTGAAACCTGCTGACTTGCTGAGGGTCTTTGCCAATGAACGCTAAATCTCTGACGGTCTCTCTGCTGTCCTTTGTGCTCGCCATGCCGCACGCAGCCGCAGCACAGGGTTATGCCGGGCTTGGCACTGATGCAGAGGGGTTTGCGATACCCGAGCGCGGCGTCGCGCCGCAGTTTCCCACCGACCACGGCCCACATCCTGACTACCGGATCGAGTGGTGGTATCTGACCGCAAACTTGCAGGGCGATGACGGGCAGGACTACGGCATCCAGTGGACCTTGTTCCGCTCTGCGCTGCGCACCACCAACCATGAAACGGCCACCCTTGAGGCCGTTTGGGGAGATCCTCAGATCTGGCTGGGGCACGCCGGGCTTACGACGCCAAATCAGCATTTCCACGCCGAGCGGATCGCGCGGGGCGGGATTGGACAGGCCGGTGTCACGGCAGAGCCCTTTGCCGCCTATATTGATGATTGGAACATGGTTGCTGAGCCGCGCAAACCAGACCAAAGGGACGCATTGGACAGCTTGCGCCTGTCGGCCCGTGGCGCTGATTTTTCCTATCAACTGAACCTGCAGGCGGACGGCCCGTTGGTCTTGCAGGGTGAACAGGGATATTCCGTCAAATCCGCGACCGGCCAGGCCAGCTATTATTATTCGCAACCGCATTACCGGGTCAGCGGGACGCTTAATCTGCCGGATGGGCCTGTCACTGTTCACGGCGATGGCTGGCTTGATCGCGAGTGGTCCAGCCAGCCCCTGGCCCCCGATCAAAGCGGCTGGGACTGGTTTTCCCTGCGGTTTGACAGTGGTGCAAAGATGATGGGCTTTCAGCTTCGCGGTCGGGAGGTTTACACCTCTGGCACCTGGATCGAGCCCGATGGATCGGCCGTGCCACTGCCCCCCGGCGCGCTGCAGGCCGAACCGCTGAGGCACACAGATATCGAAGGCAGGACCATCCCGACAGGATGGCGGCTGACTCTGGCCGAAAGGGACCTCGATATCGAAGTTGACGCAATCAACCCCAACGCCTGGATGGGCACCTCATTTCCATATTGGGAGGGTCCGGTCAGGATCAGCGGCAATCAAACCGGGATCGGCTATCTGGAGATGACAGGCTATGCGCCCGACGGCGACTGAAGCGAAGACCTGAGGGCAAAACGAGTGAGAAAAACAATTGGGGCGCCCGATACGGACGCCCCTTTGATTTAGTCCTGAGCCCCGCTCAGCGCACGACGTAGACCGAGCAGCTGGAATGGCGGATCACCCGCGCCGCATTTGGGCCAAGCAGGTAATCCGTCAGCTCCGGCTTATGAGCCCCGATGACGATCAGATCGCTACCCGCCTTGTCGGCGACCTTCAGGATCTCCTGATAGGCCTTACCGGTGGCGACGAGGTGGCGCACCTTGGCATTGCGGTCTTCTCCCAACACCTCCTTGCACAGCGTCTGGAGGCGATCGTTTGCCTCCTTGATGGCGCGTTCGTGGTGATGTTCTTCGAAAAAGCCGCTGACCCAGCTTTCGCCGAAATCGGGCAGCACGTTGACAACATCCAACTGCGCGCCATCCAGCTCCGCCATCCGGGCGGCCTCTGTCAGCACCTTGCGGTCTGTCGCATCGCCATTCAGCTCCAGAGCGCAGAGAACAGATTTGCTCATGCCATTGCCTCCTCTTTGCGGGCGCGACCGGCTTGCATCAGAGCGATAAGCCCCAGCAGCAGCAGCGCCGGAATGAAGATCAGCTCCTTGGGCAGCTGATCCGCAGGCACCTTGACCGAGGTCAAGGATACAGGGTCATCCAGATAGAAATCAAACCCGTCCATCATCGGCTGCGCAGGGGTGCCAAACATCGGCTCTTCCAGCTTGACGGTTCCGTCCTCTTCAAGAAGCAGCAGACCGAACTGATCCACACTTGCCTGACCCCCGCCAGCACCCACGGTCAGAACCAGGGTGGTTTCGGTCATCTCGCCAGTGTCGAAGTCGGGGCCCGCCACTTTCAGACGCACCTCTGTGCCCTCGGGTGCCTCGTCCAGCGCGCTGACCAGCTCTGCAGGTTGCACCTGCGTGAACGGAGGCTGGATGTAGTCCATGAAAAAGCCCGGGCGGAAGATCGCAAATGCAATCGCCACCAGCGCCACGCTTTCATAGATGCGGCTGCGTGTAAGGAAATACCCCATGGTACCCGCAGTGAACACGAGGATCGCGATGGTCGCTGTTACAGCCACCAAAATCCCCTCGACCCAGGTGACATCAATCAACAGAAGATCGGTGTTGAAGATGAACACGAAGGGCAGCGCCACAGTCCGCAGGCTGTAGAAGAACGCGGTAAAGCCCGTGCGGATTGCATCCCCGCCCGAAACGGCCGCAGCGGCAAAGCTCGCAAGCCCCACCGGTGGGGTCACATCCGCCATGATGCCAAAGTAGAACACAAACAGGTGCACCGCGATCAGCGGCACGATCAGGCCGGATTGCGCGCCCAGTTCCACGACGACACCCGCCATCAGAGACGATACGACGATGTAGTTGGCCGTTGTCGGCAGGCCCATCCCCAGGATGAGCGACAACAGACCGACCATCACCAGCATCAGGATCAGGTTGCCGCCGGACAGGAACTCGACCAGATCAGCCATCACCTGCCCCACGCCCGTCAGCGTAACGGTCCCGACGATAACACCGGCGGTTGCGGTCGCCAGAGCGATGCCGATCATGTTGCGAGCGCCATCCACCATGCCGTGCCACAGGTCATTCACGCCATCAATGAAGTTGTGCAGCAGGTTGCTCTGACCGCGGAACAGCGCCTTCAGCGGTTTCTGCGTCAGCAGGATCACAAACAGCAATGCGGTCGCCCAGAAGGCCGACAGACCCGGCGATTTCTGTTCGATCATCAGGAAGTAGACCAGAACCACAATCGGCAGCAGGTAATGCAGACCAGCCTTGTAGATCTTTCCAACATCCGGCAGCTCGACTTCCTTGGCGTTCGGGTCATCGGGCTCCAGATCGGGGACCTGTGCGGCCATATAAACCAGCGCGATATAGACCAGCGCAACCAGGACTGTGATGATCAGACCAGCCGCATCCGGTGCGGTTGCTTCGATCGCGTCCACCGGGAACTGGGTGCCGTAGCACAGGCCGGCAAACACCAGGAAAAAGCTCAGCATCCCAAGCGCGGTGCGCATCAGGTTGACTTCGCGATTGCCAAGGGTCGGCATGTTCCGCTTCACCGCCTCAAGGTGCACGATATAGATCAGCGCGATGTAGGAAATCGCGGCCGGCAGGAAGGCGTGGGTGATCACCTCGACGTAAGAGATGCCGACATATTCCACCATCAGAAAGGCCGCAGCGCCCATGACCGGCGGCATGATCTGACCATTCACCGAAGAGGCGACCTCTACCGAGCCGGCCTGTTCAGAGCTGAAGCCGACCCGCTTCATCAGCGGGATGGTAAAGGTGCCGGTAGTCACCACGTTGGCAATGGATGAGCCGGAAATCAGGCCGGTTGCGGCAGAACCAACAACAGCCGCCTTGGCCGGGCCGCCCCGCAGGTGGCCAAGCGCACCAAACGCCATTTTGATGAAATAATTGCCGGCCCCGGCCTTATCCAGCAGCGCACCAAACAGCACGAAGAGAAAGACGAATTTTGTCGACACGCCAAGGGCAATGCCAAACACCCCTTCAGAGGTGATCCACATCTGTTCCATCGCGCGGTCAAGCGATGCGCCTTTCCAGCGGATCACGTCAGGCACCAATTCAGAGGAGCCGAAGAAGACATACAGCAGGAACACCGACGCCACGATTGCCATCGCAGGGCCAAGGGCCCGTCGCGCGCCTTCAAACAGCAAGACAAGACCGATTGCGGCAAAGATGGTGTCGATATCATCGCCCTTGCCGCCGGCATTCACGATCTTTTCGTAAAAGATATAGCCATACAGTGCGGTGAAGGTGCCCATCAGGGCAAGGATCCAATCCTGCACCGGGATCCGATCTGTCGGGCTGGTTTTCAACGCAGGATAGGCCGCGTAAGCCAGAAAAATCGCAAACGCCAGATGGATCTGGCGGGAGTTGTTTACAACGCTGCCGGGCAGCACGAGATTGGCAACCGGCGATGCCAGAAGCACCTGAAAGATGGACCAGATACAGGCCACGATCGCCAGGAACAGCCCAACGCTGCCCATCGGGTTGCGGGCACCGGAGTCGGATGAGGCAACAAGAGCCTGAAGCTCTTCCTCTGACAGCGGACGGTTGCCCTGTGTTTCACTTGTCATGATGGTTTCCCCTCGAAAGCTGGTGCCCCGGAATGATGGCACTGCTTCACTTGTTTTTGACACCCCGGTCAGCGGACGTGGGGACCGCAGGTGCAAAACGGGGCGCCTTGGCGCCCCGTTCGTTCAACTGGTCTGAATTATTCGATCCAGCCCTGTTCTTTGTAGTACTTTGCAGCACCTGCATGCAGCGGAGCGGACAGACCGGCGGTCGCCATTTCTTCCGGCTTCAGGTTGGCAAATGCCGGGTGCAGCTTTTTGAAGTCTTCAAAGTTTTCAAAGACCGACTTTACCACAGTGTAAACCGCTTCTTCGGAGACCGCATCAGAGGTCACGAAGGTTGCGCCCACACCAAAGGTCGCGGTGTCTGCGTCCGAACCACGGTACATGCCGCCGGGGATGGTTGCCGAGCGGTAGAAGGAGTTGTCAGCAATCAGCTGCTCAACAGCTTCGCCGTCAACAGTCACCAGAACGGAGTCACATGCAGTGGTGGCTTCCTGGATGGAACCGGAGGGGTGGCCAACGGTGTAAACCATCGCGTCGATCTGGTTGTCGCACAGCGCTGCGGACTGCTCTGCGGCTTTCAGCTCTGTTGCCAGTGCAAAGGCGTCCATGCCCCAGCCTTTTGCTTCCATCAGCACTTCCATGGTGCCGCGCTGACCGGAACCGGGGTTGCCGATGTTGACGCGCTTGCCTTGCAGATCGTCAAAGTTGCTGATGCCTGCGTCGGCACGTGCAACCACGGTGAACGGCTCCGGGTGGACGGAGAACACAGCGCGCAGACCTTCAAAGGCGCCCTGCTCTTCGAACTTGGAGGTGCCGTTGTAGGCGTGGTACTGCCAATCGGACTGCGCCACACCAAACTCCAGCTCGCCGTCGCGGATGGTGTTGATGTTGTAAACGGAGCCACCGGTGGATTCCACGGAGCAGCGGATACCGTGCTCTTTGCGGCCTTTGTTGACCAGACGGCAGATCGCGCCACCGGTCGGGTAGTACACACCGGTCACACCGCCGGTGCCGATGGTGATGAATTCTTCTGCCATAGCAGCAGGCGCCATGAATGCGCTTGCGACCAGGGCGCTAACGGCCAGTTTCGTTTTGGTCATGTTCGTTGTTCTCCCACGTATTTTATCGTCGAAACCGAAATGCCGCAAAATCTGCGGCGGGGGTCTAGAACCCTTCGGGACATGTAGCTGCCGGATTTGGATTGTCGCGCCTTGGCGCCACTTTTTTCCGGTGGCCACACCGGTCCGTGCAAAAAGCGTTTCAGTCACCAGATGCCAAGTCAAGGCACCCCCATGATCTGCATCGCCGGAATGACGGGGATTTGGCGTATCTGGTGCCAAACTCCGAATTTTCCCCGTGCGACACGAACCGCAGGATTCGCGACACTGTGTCAGAATGCCGCACCTGAGCGCAAGATGGCATCAATAAACAATCCATGCAGTTGATCTTTTGACTGACCCGCCTCTGGCTGGGTTCGGCGCTGAATTATGTCAGCCCTCCACTCCCTTCAAGCGAGAAATGCTGCCTTGCAGCACAAATACTTAACGGCCCGGCAAGACTGCGGTCGATAGCTTGGCAGAAATACCAATTCCGTTGCACTCTGCGTGCAATTCGCTAGGAGAACAGCAACACATCCGTCCATTTTGCGCAGGAGACACACCGTATGAAGGTCAATGGCACGCATTATCGTTCGCTTTGGTGGGACCATGACAAATCGGTCCTGATGATCATCGATCAACGCTGGTTGCCGCATGACTTTCGCATTCAGCCTGTCGAAACCCTTGAGGACTATGCAACCGCCATCGTTGAGATGCGCGTGCGCGGCGCTCCGTTGATTGGTGCGACGGCCGCATATGGCATGGCGCTGGCCGCGCAGCTGGACCCCTCTGATCGCGCGCTGGAAGCCGCCTGGCAGATGCTGAATGCAACCCGCCCCACGGCAATCAACCTGCGCTGGGCACTGAACCGCTGCCTTGCAGCCCTGCGCCCCCTGCCCGAAGCAGAACGCGCGTCAGCGGCGCTGGCCCTGGCGCATGAGATCGCGGATGAAGATGTGGAGATCAACCGCCAGATCGGTGCACATGGTTTGGAGCTGATCCGCGAGATCGCCGCCAAAAAACCAGCGGGAGAGCCGGTGCGCCTGCTGACCCATTGCAATGCCGGCTGGATTGCGACCGTCGACTGGGGCACCGCCACCAGCCCGATGTATCAGGCACATGATGCAGGCCTGCCGATCCACGTTTGGGTGGACGAAACCCGCCCCCGCAATCAGGGTGCGCTGACCGCTTGGGAGCTCGGCAGCCATGGCATCAGCCATAGCTACATTACCGACAACGCCGGCGGCCATCTGATGCAGCATGGCCAGGTTGATCTCGTCATCACCGGCACCGATCGCACCACCCGGCGGGGCGATGTCTGCAACAAGATCGGCACATATCTCAAGGCACTCGCGGCCCACGACAATGGCGTACCCTTCTATGTCGCCCTGCCCTCGCCCACGATCGACTGGACCGTGAGTCATGGTGTGCGCGAAATCCCGATCGAGGATCGCGACAGTCGCGAAGTCAGCCATGTGCAGGGCGTCCTGGAAAATGGCGACATTGGCCTCGCACGTGTCACCCCAGAAGGAACAGATTGCGGCAACCCGGCCTTTGATGTGACGCCAAACCGTCTGGTCACCGGCCTCATCACAGAGCGCGGCATCTGTGACGCCAGCGAAGACGGGCTTGCTGCGCTTTTCCCTGATCTGGCCAAACAGTAAGGACGCAACATGTCCTCCGCGCCCGAAGATAGCCGCGCCCTGCGCCAATCCATCATTGATGCCTGTCTGGAGATGAACCGGACAGGTATCAATCAAGGCACCTCCGGCAATATTTCCCTTCGCCTTGCAGGCGAGGAAATGCTGATCACGCCGTCCGGTGTTCCCTACGAACAGATGACGCCTGACATGATTGTCCGGATGCCCCTGTCCGGCGACCCTGACCCGAACGATGGTCAACGCGCTCCGTCGTCCGAGTGGCAGTTTCACCAGGCGCTTATGGCGGCAAAGCCAGAGACAATGGCGGTTGTGCACGCCCATCCGGTGAACTGCTGCGCACTGGCGGTCAATCACATGTCCATCCCGCCCTGCCACTATATGGTTGCGGCCTTTGGCGGTCATGATGTCCCGCTTGCGGACTACGCGCTGTATGGCACTGCTGACCTGTCTCGTCATGTTGTGACAGCAATGAAGGACCGACACGGCTGTTTGATGGCCAATCATGGCGCAATCGTCACCGGCGACACACTGGCGCGCGCGATGTGGCGGATGGTCGAGCTGGAGAGCCTTGCAAAAACCTACATCCTGGCCCGCAGCATCGGCACGCCCGTGTTGCTGACAGCTGAACAGATGGACGATGCGCTGGCCGCATTTGCAAACTACGGGCTGAAACCGGCCTGAGCTCCAAGAACCGCCAAAACAGCGGCTGAGTCGCCCAAACGGGCGTTATCCGAACATATTGATCATTGGGACAGGCCGCCAAGGTGCAGCCTGTCCCTTTTGGTGTGTGCCCTTGCGTGAAGGCGCTTCATTTTGGGCAAACAGGCGGAGGTTGCAGGTCGCGTGCGTAAATTCTCTTGCGTTAGCGCAAAAAACACGTCCTCATAAATTCGAATTGGAAGAAAGTTATGACTGATCCACTCATTTTTGACGGACACAATGATCTGCTTTTGCGGATTTACAACAACGATGTTCTTCCCGGCGCGGACGGGTTTCAGGGCAGCGGCGGGCGTCAGATTGATCTTTCCAAGGCCAAAACCGGCGGCTTTGGTGGTGGATTTTTTGCGATCTATGTCCCCGACAGCACCTCTCTGGGCAATGATGATGACATGATGGCCACGAGTTATGACCTGCCGTTGCCATCAGAAATCCCCTGGTCTGACGCCAGTAAGGTCGCGATGGCCCAGGCCGCCATTCTTCTTGATCTGGAGCGCGACGGTGCCCTGCGGATCTGCAAAACCGTCGCAGACATTCGCGGGGCCCTGGCGGATGGCATCATGGCCGCTGTCATGCACATGGAAGGCGCCGAGGCGATCGACCGCGATATGGCCTGTCTTGATGTGCTTTATGCGGCGGGGCTGCGCTCTCTCGGGCCAGTCTGGAGCCGTCCGACCCGCTTTGGTCACGGAGTTCCGTTCCGCTTTCCCAGCACGCCTGATACCGGTCCCGGACTGACGGCAGATGGCCGACGTCTGGTGGTACGCTGCAATGCCTTGGGGGTGATGCTGGATCTGTCGCATCTCAATGAGGCTGGTTTCTGGGACATCGCCTCTCTCAGTCAGGCGCCACTGGTTGCGACACATTCCAATGCGCACGCCCTGACACCTCACAGCCGCAACCTCACCGATCGCCAGCTGCATGCCATCCGCGACAGTGACGGGATGGTGGGCCTGAATTTCGCCGTTGCCTTCCTGCGAGAGGACGGGCGGATGGATGCAGACACGCCAATTGACCGGATGCTGCGCCATCTGGACCACCTGATCGAACACCTGGGAGAAGACCGCGTCGGCTTTGGTTCTGATTTTGATGGCGCGGTTGTGCCAAAGGACATCGAAACCATCGCGGGACTGCCAGCGCTGCGGGCCGCCTTGCGGGCCCACGGCGTTGACGATGCGCTGATGCAAAAGCTCTGTCAGGACAACTGGCTCAGGGTTTTGAACCTCACCTGGAAGGATAGCTGAAACCTTTGGTCAGCGCAGCATTAAGCGCCGCCAGAGTCCCCGTTTATTTCGAGCGATAACAAGACGCTGCCCACAGCGCGCCACAACAAAAAACCACTTTGACTGGGAGTTTAGTAATGAAGACCATTCGTACCCTGTTGGGCTCTGCCGCCCTTGGCCTTGCTCTGGGCGTGACCCCGATTGCCGGCATGGCGGAAACACCTGCAAACATGCTTGTGATTGCAAACCGCATCGATGACATCACGACCCTTGATCCCGCCCAGAGCTTTGAGTTCGCGGGCGCCGATGTGATCCGCAACATCTATGGCAAACTGGTCAATTTTGATCCCGCCAATTTGGATGCGGGCTATCAGCCGGATCTGGCCGAAAGCTGGACCGTCTCCGAAGATGGCCGCACCATCACCTTCACGATGCGCGAAGGTGTGACCTTCCAGTCAGGCAATCCCGTCCGCGCAGAGGATGCAGCCTTTTCGCTGAAGCGCGCCGTGATCCTGAACAAAACCCCGTCGTTCATCATCACGCAGTTCGGCTTTACCCCGGAAAATGTGGACGAGACCATCACGGTAGATGGCAACACGCTCTCCATTACCACGGACAAACGGTACGCGACCTCTTTTGTTCTGAACTGCCTGACCGCCACCATCGGCTCGATCCTGGATGAAAAGACCGTCATGGCCAATGAGGTTGATGGCGACATGGGCAACCAGTGGCTGGCGACCAACTCCGCAGGCTCCGGCCCCTTCACCCTTGCCAGCTGGAAACCCAAGGAAAGCGTGACCCTTACAGCCAACCCCGGCTTTTATGGTGGTGAGCCTGCGATGAAACGCGTGATCGTGCGCCATGTTCAGGAAAGCGCGACCCAGCGCCTGATGCTGGAACGCGGCGACGTTGACGTGGCTCGTGATCTCACCCCCTCTGATGTCGAGGGCATGGAAGGCGTGGAGGGCGTCGAAGTGGTGCGCGAAATGCGCGGCCGCCTGATGTATGTCTCCTTCAACCAGAAACACCCCGAACTGTCCAAACCGCAGGTCCGTCAGGCGTTGAAATACCTGATCGACTACGAAGGGATGGAAAACAGTTTCCTCAAGAACTGGTATGTCGGTCATCAGAACTTCCTGCCCAAAACCTACCTTGGGTCGGTTGACGAAAATCCGTTCTCGCTGGACATCGAAAAGGCCAAGGCCCTGCTCGCAGAAGCAGGTGTCGAGGGCATGGAGCTGACAGTCGGCGTGCGCGAGGCACAGGAACGTCTGGAAATCGCACAGTCCCTGCAGAACACCTTTGCGCAGGCAGGCATCACGCTGAACCTTGAGGTGGGCACCGGCAAACAGATCCTTGGCAAATACCGCGCCCGCGAACTGGACATCTATCTTGGTGCCTGGGGTCCGGATTATCCCGATCCGCACACCAATGCAGGCACGTTTGCCTATAACCCCGACAACTCTGACGAGGCCCAGGCGACGGGCCTTCTGGCATGGCGCAACAGCTGGGACACCGGTGGGCTGACAGAAAAGGTCGCCGCCGCTGTGGTCGAAGGTGACACCGAGAAGCGCGCGGAAATGTATCATGACATCCAGGCGCAGTTCCGCGAAACCGCACCGTTTGCGGTGATGTTCCAGCTGATCGAACAGGCCGGCGTTGCAGAAGAAGTCGAAGGCCTCAGCCTTGGTGCCGCGATCACCGCTGCGTCCTATTGGAACGTGACCAAGTAAGATGGCGAATTTCGCGACAGAAACGGAGAGGCGGCCCTGGCTGCCCCTCCCTCCTTGGGCACGCGGCACACTGGTGACGTTGTCCTCTATTGCGGTCACGATGCTGGGCCTGTTGTTTGTCACCTTCCTGATCGGTCGGGTGATGCCCATCGACCCGGTGCTGGCCATTGTGGGCGAGCGGGCAACAGAAGAACAGTATAATGCCGCCTACCGCGAGCTCGGTCTCGACCGATCATTGGCGGTCCAGTTTTTCTACTACGTCAGCGATGTCCTGCGTGGTGATTTCGGAACCTCGCTGCTGACGGCGCGGGATGTATCAAGCGACATAGCCCGCGTATTCCCCGCCACATTCGAGTTGGCAACGATTGGCATTCTATTTGGCTGCATTCTGGGCGTGCCACTGGGCGTCATTGCAGCGGTCCGCCGGGGCAGCTGGATCGACCAGATCGCCCGGGTGATTGCGCTTGTTGGCTATTCAATGCCCATTTTCTGGCTCGGCCTCATGGGGCTGTTGCTGTTTTACGGGATCCTTGGATGGGTCGGCGGACCCGGACGCCAGGGCATCTTTTACGAGGACATGATCCCTTCCGTCACGGGCATGATCCTGATCGATTCACTGATTGCCGGGGATTGGGGGGCGTTTCGCGATGCCTTCTCCCACATCGTTCTGCCGGCCTCTCTTCTGGGCTACTACAGTCTTGCCTATATCAGCCGCATGACCCGCTCTTTCATGCTGGAGCAGCTTTCGGCGGAATATATCACCACCGCGCGCGTCAAGGGCATGAGTGAATGGGCAGTGATCTGGTCGCACGCATTCCGCAACATCCGGGTGCAGCTGATTACCGTCATCGCGCTCAGCTATGCGAACCTCCTGGAAGGGTCGGTGCTGACAGAGATCATTTTTGCATGGCCCGGTATCGGCAGCTACATCACGACGGCCCTTTTGTCGGCGGATATGAACGCGGTTCTGGGCGGCACTGTTGTCGTGGGCCTCGTGTTCATCTGCCTGAACATCTTCTCTGATCTTCTCTACAAAGTCTTTGATCCGAGGTCGAAATGAGCATGACATCGCAAACCCCGCCCTCATCCGGCGGCCAGAGCCTGCGGCAATGGTTGCTCAGTGATACGCCGACTTCGCGTCGGCAGGCCCGCCTCTCAGCCCTTTATCAGGGCTGGTTGGCCCTGCGTCAGAACCATATGGCGATGGTGGGGCTGGCCATCCTTGTGGTGTTGATTTCCATCGCCCTCTTTGCGCCCCTGATCGCACCGCATGACCCGTTTGTTCAGGATCTGGCAAACCGCCTCCAGCCGCTGGGCAGCGAAGGGCATTTGCTTGGCACCGACTCTCTGGGCCGCGACATCCTGAGCCGACTGATCTATGGCGCCCGCATCACCCTCTATATTGTCGCGCTGGTTGCCCTGATTGCACCGGTTGTCGGCCTTTTGGTGGGGACCATCTCGGGCTACGCCGGGGGCTGGGCCGATGTGATCCTGATGCGGATCACCGATATCTTTCTCGCCTTTCCCCGACTGGTTCTGGCGCTGGCCTTTGTGGCGGCGCTTGGCGCGGGGATCGAAAACGCGGTTCTGGCGATTTCACTTACCGCCTGGCCGCCTTATGCGCGGATGGCACGGGCAGAGACGCTGACGATCCGGTCCTCCGACTACATCAGTGCAATCCGGCTGCAAGGCGCAGGTCCGCTGCGCATCATCATCAAACATATCTGGCCGCTATGCATCTCGTCGCTCATCGTGCGGGTTACGCTGGATATGGCCGGCATCATTCTGGCCGCGGCGGGTCTTGGCTTCCTTGGCCTTGGCGCACAACCCCCGAGCCCGGAATGGGGCGCCATGATCTCCGAGGGCCGCCGTTTCATTCTGGATCACTGGTGGGTTGCCACCATGCCCGGTCTCGCCATCTTTGCCGTTTCGCTCGCCTTCAACCTCTTGGGCGATGGCTTGCGCGACGTATTGGACCCCAAGGACAGCGCCTCATGAGCACGCTTCTGGATATTGAAAACCTCTGGGTGCGGTTTCCCACCCGCAATGGCATCTTCGACGCGGTGCGCGGCGTGTCATTTTCGCTTGGCCGAGAACGGCTTGGCATCGTTGGTGAAAGCGGGTCGGGCAAATCGATGACCGGCCGCGCGATCCTGCGTCTGATCCGTCATCCCGGCATCGTGGAGGCCGATCACATAAACCTTCACGGGGAAAACCTCCTCGCAAAGTCCGAGCGCGACATGCGCAAGGTCCGCGGAGAGCAGATTTCGATGGTGATGCAGGATCCCAAATTCTCTCTCAACCCGGTCATGACGATCGGTGATCAGCTGATCGAAGCGCACCGTCTGCACGCCAAGGCCACAAAGGCCGAAGCCCGCAAAAAGGCGCTCGAGATGCTGGAGGCGGTGTCGATCCGTGACCCAGAGCGCGTCATGGGCGCCTATCCCCATGAGATGTCAGGCGGTATGGGGCAGCGCATCATGATTGCGATGATGCTGATCCCCAACCCCGAAATCCTGATCGCGGACGAGCCGACCTCGGCATTGGACGTCTCGGTGCAGGGCCAGGTGTTGTCGATCATGGATCGTCTGGTGAAGGAACGCGGCATGGGGCTGATCTTCATCAGCCATGATCTCAATCTGGTGTCCCAGTTCTGCGACCGGGTTCTGATCATGTATGCCGGTCGCATCGTTGAGGTCTGCGACGCCAATCGCCTGCACGAGGCGCAACACCCCTACACCCGCGGGCTCCTTGGCAGCCTGCCCCGATTTGATGCGCCGCGTCCGCGGCTTGAGGTGTTGCAGCGCGACCCCAGTTGGCGCGATGCCCCCAGCGTGGAGGGTCGCACATGAACGCTGCCTTGGAGATCAACGCCCTGAACGTCTATTTCGGAGATCACGGCGCATTGGTGCATGCGGTCAAATCCGCCAGCCTGACAGTCGCCAAAGGCGCCAGCTTTGGCCTCGTCGGGGAAAGCGGGTCAGGCAAGTCAACCATTCTCAAGGCCATCACCGGCCTTGCGCCGCAATGGAACGGCGAGATCAAGGTCGAAGGCCGCCCCCTGGGTGCCAAGCGGGATCGGGATTTCTACAAGACCGTGCAGATGGTGTTTCAGGATCCCTACGCCTCGCTCCATCCGCGCCAATCAGTGGATCAGGTGTTGTCGGAAACTCTTTACCTGCATGGCTTTCGCGAAATTGACGATCGGGTGAACCAGCTCTTGCAGGACGTGGGGCTTGGCCCTGCTTTCCGCTTTCGCTATCCGCATCAGCTGTCCGGTGGTCAACGTCAGCGTGTTGCGATTGCACGCGCGCTGGCGCCGCAGCCGGATATCCTGCTGCTGGATGAGCCGACATCGGCGCTGGATGTCTCGGTGCAGGCCGAAATCCTGAACCTGCTCAGTGATCTGCGCGCGGCCCATGGGCTGACCTTTGTGATGGTGTCTCATGATCTCGCAGTGGTGGCGCATATGTGTGATCAGGCGGCTGTGATGCAGCATGGCGAAATTCTTGAGGTTCTCAGCATCGATGCCATGCGCGCAGGCCAGACCGCGCACCCCTATACCCGGACACTGTTGGACGCCTCGGCCAATCGGGTGGCTTAACTTAGGGTAAACCAACCGCTCCGATTGTTAGCAATGCATTCGGCGCAATCGCGTATCCTTGTCTTTCTCGTTGATGAGGATACGCGCCAATGGCCCTGACAGCCGAACATATTGATCCCCCAGCCGCCTCACCCACCGTTGCAGGCGCCCCGCGCAGCATTCGCCTGGCGGAACTGCTGGGCGCATTGAGCCACGCGCTTGACCTGACAGAAGGCCAGCCCGAAGGACATTGCATTCGCTGTTGCTGGATCGGGATGCAGGTGGCAGATGCGCTGGACCTCAGCGCCGATGAACGCGCAGATCTTTACTTCACACTGCTGCTCAAGGATCTTGGCTGCAGTTCAAATGCCGCCCGGATCTGCGAATTATATCGCACGGATGACCTCGCCTTTAAGCGCAATTTCAAGGTGATAGGTGCGGCAACACATCACAAACTGGGGTTTGTGGCGCGCAACACCGGTGTCAGCGACAACACGATACGGCGGATGAAAACCATCGCATCGGTCATCGCCCAATCCTCGGCCCTCGCAACAGAGCTGATCCAGACCCGCTGTACGCGCGGGGCAGATATCGCACGGATGATGCGATTTTCCGATGCCGTGGCAGCGGGCATTGCCAGCCTCGATGAACACTGGAACGGCGGTGGCCAGCCAGAGGGGCGGCACGGCTCTGCCATTCCTCTGTATTCCCGCATCGCCCTCATGGCGCAGGTCACCGATGTCTTTACGATGCAATCCGGCGCAGACGCCGCCGCCGCCGAACTGGAAAGCCGCGCAGGAAGCTGGTTCGACCCAGACCTGGTGCCCCTGTTCTGCGAGGTGATCCGCCAGCCAGATTTCACCGCCAGTTTGCAAAGCGATACGCTGGAACACCGTGTTCTGTCGCGCAGCCCAGCCCAGGCGACGATCGAGGTGGATGAACAATACCTTGATGAAATCTCGCATGCGTTTTCCCGCGTCATCGACGCCAAGAGCCCCTTCACCTACGGCCATTCGGAACGCGTTGCGGATTATACCGACATGATCTGCGCCCAGCTTGGCCATGATCGCGCGCACCGTCGCTGGATGATGCGCGCAGGTTTGCTGCATGACATCGGCAAACTTGGGGTTTCCAACACCATCCTCGACAAACCCGACAAGCTGACAGATGAAGAGTTCGAAATTATGAAGAGCCACCCTGTTCTGGGCCACGCCGTGTTGCGGCGTGTTTCGGTCTTTGAGGACGTCGCGGAGGTGGCCGCCGCACACCACGAACGGCTCGATGGGCGTGGCTACCCCTACGGGCTCAGCGCAGATCAGCTCAGCATGGATATGCGCATCCTCACCGTTGCCGACATCTTTGATGCGCTTACGGCAGACCGCCCCTATCGCGCCGCCATGCCGCTGGAAAAGGCGTTTGCAATCATGGATGACATGACCGGCACCGCGATTGACGACGTCGCCTACCAGGCATTGAAAGACGCCATCGCCGCCAGCCAGTGGCCTGCGCGCGGCAACAGCCGGCATGATCCCGTCAACTGATCCTGGGGCGCGGCGCAGGGGCCAGCGACGGTTGATGGCATTTTATACATTCTCCGGCCAGCGATTTAACGCTTGGTCAAGGTTGGCTGATAGACTTGGTCCGGTGGAATGGAGATCGGTATGGTACTAGAAACCCCCAGTGCATTTGAACGGCACGAGGCCGCAGCGCCAAATGACGCGCTGCTGGCACAGATGCGGGATGTTCTCAACCAGATGGAACAGGGGATCTTGGTGTGGTCCTCTGATGGGGTCTGCACGCTGCATAACGAACGCATCTTTCAGGTCCTCGAACTTGGCCCACATGATCTTTGCGTTGGCATGACGCGCGAGGCCTTTTTGTCCATCACAGTGGCGCAAGGGGTCATCACGGCCGACCGCAAAGCAGAGGTGCAGCAGCTGTTTACCACCGGCCAGCCGTTTCATTTCGACCGTGACATGGCATCGGGCAAGGTCATCAACTCCTTCGCCCGCCCCCTTCGGGATGGCGGCTACGTCGTGACATTCACCGACGTCACACAGTTTCGCCGCGACGCCGCAGACCTGGCTGCCGCCAAACACCAGGCCGAAGAGGCAGAGCAGCAGGCAAGGGCGATGCTTGCCAAGGAACAGCAGTGGCGAACAGAGGCAAAGGCGCTCGCGGAGCTTGATGAATGGCTGCAATGCTGCAAGTCGCTCGAAGAGCTGTTTACGGTCGTTTCAAAATTCATGACCAAGGCCCTGCCGAACACGCAGGGAGAGCTGTATATCTATTCCAACTCCCGGGATGTGCTGGATGGCGCCTGTTCCTGGGGTGATGCGCATCTGCAGGAACACATTGCGCCAGATAGCTGTTGGGCATTGCGACGCGGACGGGGCTACCGCTTTGATGCGGATGGGTTTTCCTTTGAATGCGGTCATGTGCGGGATCACCCGATCCTGCGCACCGTAGAAGATGCCTTGTGCATTCCGATCGTCGCCCATGGTGACACCGTGGGCCTTTTGCATGTCACCTATCCGCCCGAAACCCCGAAAGACGCCGCAGAGAAGGGTTTTGAACTCGCCCTTCAATGCGGCGAACACATCAGCCTTGCCATTGCCAATGTGAAACTGCGCGATGAGCTCCATGACCAAAGCACCCGTGACCCGCTGACCCGGCTTTTCAACCGGCGCTATTTTCTTGAGGCCCTGCGGGCAGAACACACAATGGCCGCCCGCAAGAACACGCCGTTCTCGATCCTGTCGTTTGACGCTGACAAGTTCAAAGCCTTCAACGACAATCACGGCCATGACGCAGGCGACATGGTTCTGCGCGCCATCGGCGACAAGATGCAGGAGGTGTTTCGTAATGGCGAAACGCCCTGCCGTTTTGGAGGAGAGGAATTTTCGGTTCTGCTGCCGGGCGCAGATCAGGCCACTGCTGCAAACATGGCAGAGGCGCTGCGCCTTGCGATTGAGGACACGTCGATCCGCTACGGTGCGGCCACCCTGCCCCGTGTCACCGTCTCCATCGGCACCGCAAGCTACCCTGATCACGGAGAACTGCCGCAGGATCTGCTGACCGCAGCCGACCGCGCGCTATATGCGGCAAAGGCCGCCGGGCGCAATTGTGTGCGCGGAGCCGATCACGCCTGAGCACGGCCCGTGTTGGTCCGCCCAGACCCAACACCATCCGGCAAATCCGCCCCGGACAAACCTGCTGTCTCGTCTTAGACGGGGCCGCCCGCCCTGTGGCTCAAACCGGGCTGCTATTCTTGTTCCAGGGTCCGTTGGCGCATGATTTCAAACCCCAGCCGGTCGCGCAGGACGGACAGCAGCTCTGTCTCGAGGGTATGGGTGATCACGCCTTCATGGTTGAACACCACGATGTGTCCGATCATTTCCCCCTCGGTATCGTTCACCCGAATGCCGAGATAGGCGTTGAAATTGGCCTCACGATAGCGCGGATGATGGGGATAGGCCTCTGCAAGGCCAGAGTCGATCCGCTCTTCAGGCTGGGATTTCAGGTTATGACAGGGCCGCCCCTCATAGGTCATCAACTGACCTTCCATGTCCGTCAGCCAATCATTGCCTTCGCAATAGGACAGAATCTTGAAGTAATCGGCATCATCCTGCGAGCATTCTGCGATCATCACCGCACGAACCCCCAGCAGCAGCTGCACCTGCTCGGCCACCAGACGGAACACATCCTTTGACGGCTCTGAAGGCCCTCGCGCCAGCGCCTTGAGGATTCGCACGGTGCGGAGGTTTTCCAACTCGGTTGCAATCCGGCGGGCGAAATCCGCGATCAGCTCAACAATCTGCTGGCTCTCTTCCTCTTCGATCTGGTGTTTCCAGCCAAGTTGGATCAGGCCGATCACCTCTCCGTGGACGTTGACAACGGGATAGCCAATAAAGCTCTCCAATCCCTTGTGGCGCAACAGGTCATCATCGGGATATGCGTCCTGTACGCCCTTGTGCGTGATGATGATCTGGGCGCTTCGGATCGCGTCGAGACAGGGCGTAAAACAGGCATCATACTCGAAATTCTCGATGTTTTCGCCATCCATCCAGCCTGCTTTGACCTGAATCCGTTCTCTTTCAACGACGCGCAGTTCGCTGATGGCCATAAAGTCGTTTTGCAACACGTCCTGCAGAATATCGACAAAGGTCTGCAGGAACTCCTGCCCGGAACTTGCCGACAACCGTTCCAGATCGCCGGTCACAGGCATGAGAGACGGTTGCGCAAACTGACCGCCTGTTGGCTGTCCTCCGACTGATCCCAATTCCATGACGCTCACCTCTTACTTTGATTAGCTGCCCCAGAATATCAGCTTCTGGTTAACGCAGTTTCCATCAGCATGTCGCCCAGTCGATCCCAACGTCAAGCAGATGCACTTTTTCAGCAGAGCATCCCAACAGGACGCAATCATGGCGAGCAGAGTGAATTGCAGCACCAGGCCAGCACAGCAGGCCACAAACCAGCAACCGGTTCTGCCCGTCACAACGCGATAGGTTTTGCGAGATCCAGAAATGAAAAAACAGAGAGCAGCCAAGGCTAACTCTCTGTTTTTGCGATGGTACCCAAGGCCGGACTCGAACCGGCACGCTGTCACCAGCGGGGGATTTTGAATCCCCTGCGTCTACCATTCCGCCACTTGGGCAACTTCCACACTCCTACCCAAGCGGCGCGGGGAGGTCCAGAGGCAAATCACGTCTGATCAACGGAAATTTTGCGACCCGGCAGGCAAGGATCTGCCAGCTGCGGCCCTGCCCTACGACCCTGTCAGCAAGGGCGCGATTGCAATGGTTGACCTTTCAGCGACCACGTGGCACCGCTTTGGCAACTGAAGAGGAGAGCCCCCACACAATGTTGCGCGCGCTATATGACCGAACCATGGCCCTGGCCGATCATCCGCGGGCCCTATGGTGGCTTGGTGCCGTCGCCCTTGTTGAAAGCTCGGTCTTTCCGATCCCGCCGGATGTGCTGATGATCCCGATGATTTTGGCGCGCCCCAACCGGGCCTGGATCATTGCTCTGGTCGCCCTGGTTGCTTCGGTCGCGGGTGGGGTGCTTGGCTATGCGATCGGTGCGTTTTTCTACGACAGCATCGGCCAGCCCGTGCTGGCAGCTATGGGCAAGGCGGACGCCATGGCCGAATTCAACGCACGTTTCAATGATTTCGGGTTCTGGGCCGTCCTTGGGGCCGGTGTCACCCCGTTCCCCTACAAGGTCATCACCATCATGTCCGGCTGGACCGGCATGCCCCTTGGCACCTTTATCGCCACCTCAATCCTTGCACGCGCGCTGCGGTTCTTTCTTGTTGCAGGGCTGTTGTGGAAATTCGGCGCGCCCATCCGGGACTTTATCGAAAAACGCCTCGGCCTCGTCTTCACGGTTTTCGTGGTGGCGCTGTTCGGTGGCTTTCTCGCACTTAAGGCATTCTGAACATGAGCAGACTTCTCATCATCCTCGCCAGCGCAGGCTCTGCTGCGCTCCTTCTTGGGGCCTTTGGCTTTCAGTACATCGGTGAAATGGCGCCGTGCAAACTTTGCATCTGGCAACGCTACCCACATGGGGCGGCCGTGGTGATTGGCGCTGTCGCGCTGGCATTTCCACTCCTGATCCTGCCCTATCTTGGCGCACTTGCCGCCTTGGCCACCGCAGGTGTCGGCGCCTATCACACCGGGGTGGAGCGCGGCTGGTGGGAAGGCCCAAGCACCTGCACCTCTGGGCCGATTGGCAACCTCAGCGCGGATGAGCTGATGCAACAAATCATGTCCGCACCGCTGGTGCGCTGCGATGATGTCCCGTGGGAGATGCTGGGCCTGTCGATGGCCAGCTGGAATGCGGTCGCATCCTTTGTCCTTGCACTGCTTTGGATCGCCGCCGCCAATCACATGCGCAAGGCCTGAACCACGCCAAAAAACACAAAGACCGCCCAAGGGCGGTCTTTTCAATTTCCACTGTTGAAACACCAGCCTTAGCTGTCTTTCTTGGTGGCAAGCAGCAGATTGGTCTCGCTGCTCACAACCCCCTCAAAAGTCCGGATTTTCGCGAGCGCTGTGTCCAGTGTCTCAAGCGTTTCGGTGCCCAGCTCCACGATCAGATCCCAGCGCCCGTTGGTGGTGTGGATCGCCCGCACCTCTGGCAGGCCCTGAAGCTGGCGTAGGATCCGGCTGGTTCCGCGCCCTTCGATGCCGATCATCATCAGCCCCCGCACCGGATCGCGCAGGACATCCTCCTTCAGAACCACTGAAAACCCAAGGATATCCCCGCGGGCCTGAAGCCGCTCGATCCGCGCCCGGACCGTGGTCCGCGACAGATCAAGTTGCAACGCCAGATCCGACAGAGACGCGCGGGCATTGTGGCGCAATGCGGCGATCAGCCTTTCGTCCGTTTTGTCCAATTTTCTGTCCACCTTGATTATTTGACCTACTATATGGGCAAATTGATCGCTGGAATCCACCTCAAATCGGAGATTTCTGTAGGCTATTCACTTTTCGCAGAGGAGATATGCGCGTGACATCCAAGACCTGTATTCTGATCGGCGCCCCCGTAGACAGTGGTAAGCGACGCGCAGGGTGTCTGATGGGCCCAGACGCCTATCGCACGGCAGGGCTGGCGCGCGCAATCCAAAGCCTTGGCCACAAGGTGATCGACCAGGGCAACCTGCGCCCTGCCGATCATGCCCCCGACAGCGGCGAAGAGCTGATCTTTGCCCGCAATGAAACCATCGGCTGGACCAATCGGCTGATCCGCGCTGCGGAAGAAGCGATGAAAGACGGCTTGCCGATTTTTTTGGGCGGCGATCATTCGCTGTCGCTCGGCTCTGTTGTCGGGGTGGCAAACCACGCGGCGAAGGTCGGGCGCCCGCAGTTTGTTCTCTGGCTTGATGCCCACACCGATTTCCACACCCCCGCCACGACGGACAGCGGAAATCTGCACGGCACGCCCGTCGGCTATTTCACAGGTCGCCCTGATTTTGCGGGCTTTCCCAAGGTCGCAAACCCCGTGCCGCAGGAAAACGTCTGCATGATCGGCCTGCGCTCTGTCGATACTCCCGAACGCCTGGCGCTGGAAGACAGCCAGATCCACCGCCATGACATGCGCGACATTGATGAAAACGGCATCGCCGGTCCGCTTTCTGCGTTCCTGCAGCGTGTCAAAGACGCCAATGGCATGTTGCATGTGTCGCTGGATGTCGACTTCCTTGACCCGTCTGTCGCGCCTGCTGTCGGCACCACCGTTCCGGGTGGCGCCACCGTGCGTGAAGGCCATCTGGTCTGCGAGATGCTGCACGATTCCGGGCTGATGACCTCGCTTGATCTGGTAGAGCTGAACCCGTTCCTTGATGAACGTGGCCGCACCGCCCACCTGATGGTTGATCTCTGCGCTTCGGCCCTGGGACGCCGGGTGTTCGATCGCCCGACCCGGAGCTATCAATGACGCTGTTGCAGGCCCCATCGGCCGTGGTCATGATCCGGCCGCATCATTTCTGCTCCAACCCGGAAACACGCGACGACAACGCCTTTCAAACCCTCGCAGATCAAACAGCCGAAGTGACATCGGCGCAGGCTCTTGCGGAGTTCGATGGTGCAGTCGAAACCCTGCGCGCGGCGGGTGTCACCGTGCATGTCTTTGATGACACCAGCCGCGACACGCCCGACAGCGTGTTTCCAAACAACTGGTTTTCGACCCACGCAGGTGGCCATGTTGCGGTCTATCCCATGTATGCGCCCAACCGCCGGAAAGAACGCCGATGGGATGTGATCGAACTGCTGAAACGGGATTACCGTGTACAGGATGTGATCGACTATTCCGGGCTGGAACAGGACAATCTCGCGCTGGAAGGCACCGGCGCGATGGTGCTCGATCACATCGGGCGCATCGCCTATACCGTCAAATCCAATCGCGCTGATCCTGTTCTGTTGGAACGCTTCTGCACCCATTTCAACTTTGAACCCATGGTGTTTGAAGCCAAGGATGCGGCGGGACGCGATGTGTATCACACCAATGTGCTGATGGGCATCGGGACCGACTATGCGCTGATCTGCCTTGAGATGATCACCGACCCGGCCCGCCGGGCCGAGGTGAAACAACGGCTGGAGGAAACCGGACGTACAGTGATCGACCTGACGCCAGAGCAGATTGCCGGATTTGCCGGCAATGCGCTTGAGCTGAAGGGCCGCGAACGACTTTTGGCGCTGTCTGCGCGCGCAGCCGAAGTGCTGCGCCCGGATCAGATCGCCCTCATCGAGCAGAGCGCCACGCTGCTGCCGCTCAACATTCCAACTATTGAAACCGCAGGCGGGTCGGTGCGCTGCATGCTGGCAGGCATCCACCTCAGCCCCCGTGAAAGGACTGTGTCATGACCCAACCCTCAGACAAGGCTCTTGTCCCTTTTGTAAGCGTCGACAACATGATGCGCCTGATCCACACCATCGGCATCGACACGGTGCTGAAGGATCTGGCAGCCTATATCGAAGAAGATTTCAAACGCTGGGAATTGTTCGACAAAACCCCGCGCGTCGCGAGCCACTCCGACGTCGGCGTGATTGAGCTGATGCCAACCTCTGATGGCGAGGCCTACGGCTTCAAATACGTGAACGGCCATCCGAAAAACACCTCTGAGGGGCTGCAGACCGTCACGGCCTTTGGTCTGTTGGCGGATGTCTACACCGGCTATCCGGTTCTGTTGACCGAAATGACCATCCTGACTGCGCTGCGCACTGCTGCGACCTCTGCCATGGTGGCAAAACACCTGGCTCCCAAAGGCGCCACCACGATGGCGATGATCGGCAATGGCGCGCAATCAGAGTTTCAAAGCCTCGCAATGCAGGCGATCTGCGGATTGAAATCCGTGCGTCTCTATGACGTGGATCCGGCAGCAACCGCAAAATGCGCCGCCAACCTGCAAGGCAGCGGCCTTGAGGTTGTGGTCTGCAAGAGCCCCGAAGAAGCAATCGAAGGGGCGCAGATCCTGACGACCTGCACCGCAGACAAGCAATATGCCACCATCCTGACCGACAACATGGTCGGCAGCGGTGTTCACATCAACGCCATCGGCGGCGACTGCCCCGGCAAAACCGAACTGGCGCCCGGCATCCTCACCCGGTCTGACGTGTTTGTCGAGTTTCCGCCCCAGACCCGCGTCGAAGGCGAAATCCAGCAGATGCCCGAAGATTTCGAAGTGACCGAGCTGTGGCAGGTGATCCTGGGCGAGAAACCGGGCCGCCGCGACGACAAGCAGATCACCCTGTTTGACAGCGTTGGCTTTGCCATCGAAGATTTCTCGGCCCTGCGCTACATCCGTGATCGCATCAAGGGCACCGATTTCTTCTTTGACCTCGATATGCTGGCCGATCCCGATGATCCGCGTGATCTGTTTGGCATGGTGCAGCGCGCCAAACCCTAAGCGGCACAGGAAAGACGACAAACGGCCCCGCCAGCACAACTGGTCGGGGCCGTTTTGCGTTTCCATATCGGTGGAACTTAGCTGTCCAACTCACTGTCCCAATAGAGAAAATCCATCCAGGTCTGGTGCAGCTCGGGCTTTGGCCGCGGTAGGCGTCGGGCGATGTTGTCCAGTTCATGCGGGCTGGGCGCATAGGGTTTGCGCCGCAACTTCAGCCCCACCTGCTGCGGGGTCAGATTGCCCTTGCGCAAATTGTCGGCACTGCAACAGGCCACGATATTGGTCCAGGAGGATTCACCGCCCCGGCTTCGTGGGATCACGTGGTCAAAGGTCAGCTCTTTGGCGGGAAACCGTTTGCCGCAGTACTGGCAGCAAAACTCATCCCGCAGGAACACGTTGTACCGGGTAAAGGCGACCTTCTTGCGCTTGCGATAGCGTTTGAGGGCGACAACGGCCGGCACCTCAAATGACTGGGTCGCGGAATGGACCTCCACATCCTCATAGGTCTTGACCTGAATCACGCGTTCCTGATGGACCGCGACAAAGGCATCCTGCCAATTGCACACGGACAGCGGAGCCCAGCTTAGGGGTTGCATATCTGCATTCAGGATCAATGTCCTCAGATTGCCAACGGCGACCGTCATACTTCACCTCCTCGTTGCAACAGCTGAGGTCCGCGCCAAGGCCCCTGCCATTGTCCGTTGCCCTGCCCCCGCGCCGCAGCACGACCCGACACACCAACGGTTTCAGAAAAAACAAAAGCGCGTGGAAACCACGCGCTTGTCTCAAAATTCAACATGCTCAACAGAACCAGAACCTGCGTCCAAAGGGGGCTCCTGCTCAGGGCTGCACGTATTCGCAGGCCACTCAGCGGACGCACCCTGACACCATGGTGCGGATCATCCCACCACGCGACACAGGACAACGCCACCAGACGGGCCCGGCCCGGCTGGCTGATGTTTGTGCGGATATGATCGTGGTCTGGCATGTTCTGCAACGGTCCTACTGCCCGGTCAGTCTGTGGTTCGACGCCAGGGCGGGGAGCCCGCCCCTGCCTGAATTTAACTATATATCGTGTCAGCAAGCTGGCAAGCCCCATTATCAAGCCCGCATCTGCGCCCAACCAAGCCGGTCCTGTCATCGCTAGGATGATTCCATGACACCCCCATGACAGGAGGATCCCCTTGCGTGGCCGCTCTGTGCTGCCTATTGCAGGGCCATGACCCGTCTGATCCGTTTCAACAAACCCTATGATGTCCTGCCCCAGTTCACAGATCGCGGCAGCACCGATAGCCCCCGCGCGACGCTCAGCGATTGGATCGATCTGCCCGGGGTTTACCCTGCCGGGCGACTGGATCGGGACAGCGAGGGGCTGATGCTCCTGACGGATCAGGGGCGTCTGCAGGCCTGGATTTCAGACCCGCAGCACAAGATGCCTAAAACCTATTGGGTTCAGGTCGAGGGCACACCAGACGCGGCGGCCATCACTGCGCTCGCCGAAGGGGTTGAGCTGAAAGATGGGCTGACCCGCCCCGCCAAAGCGCGCCTGATTGCCGAGCCCGAAGGCCTCTGGGCGCGCAACCCACCGATCCGGGTGCGAAAATCTGTGCCTGACAGCTGGATAGAGCTGACGATCCGCGAAGGGCGCAACCGGCAGGTCCGGCGGATGACGGCAGCGGTCGGCCATCCCACATTGCGCCTGATCCGCGCCGCGATTGGTGCGTGGACCCTCAATGGCCTCGGTCAGGGGCAATGGGAGGATCTGGAGGTGCCCAACATCCCCGGCCCGCCCAGACCCAAACACGCGCCCAACCGTCAGGCCATCGCCCGCCGTCACGCCCGAGAAGAGGCAGAAGCAAAACAAGAGGCGCGCGCCTCGCGTCCAAAGCCCGGCAAAGCCACCAGCACCAAAGCTGGCGGCACCAAAGCAGGCGGCACCAAAGCAGGCAGCGCCAAACCCCGAAAACCAAGAAAGCCGCGCAAGGGCTGATCCTCGCGCGGCTTTGCTCTCATGTCTGCGATCTTGGTGATCAGAGGCTCAGCTTGTCCCGCATGAACGCCAGAGCCACGCTCAGCCCATCGGGCGCAATGCCGTGTCCGGTCCCCTTCATGATATGGGCAAAAACATCCTGAAACCCGGCTTCCTGCAGCGCTTCTGCCGCTTCTGGCAGGGACTGGGGCGGAACAACATCATCCGCATCCCCGTGAACCAGCAGAACCGGCATCTTGGAGATCACCTCGTCGCTGAAAGTCTCAGGCGACAGGAGCCGACCCGAGAAGGCAACAATCCCCGCAATCGCATCTTCGCGACGCGGCGCGACATGCAGGCTCATCATTGTGCCCTGCGAAAACCCGAACAAAACGACCTGTTCCGGCAGCACATCCTCGTCCACCATCAAGGCATCCAGAAACGCGTTCAGGTCTTCGGTTGCCGCCATCATGCCACGCATGGATTCCTCTTCCGAGGAGCCATCAATCCAGGGGATCGGAAACCACTGGAAGCCAAATGGCGCACCGGCGCAGCGTTCGGGGGCATCAGGCGCCACAAACAGCGTGTCCGGCAGATGCTCGCTCAGCGGATCCGCAAGCCCCAGAAGATCAGCGCCATTGGCGCCATAGCCGTGCAGAAACACCACAACCGAGCGTGTCTGACCTGACAGCGGCTCCTTGCGTTCGGCTTTCAAAACTCGTGTCATCGGATCCCTTCCCTGTCCTTTGCCACACGGTAATAGGCCCAGAGCACGCGCGCCGCAACCGAACGCCACGGCGACCAGGCTTCTGCGATCTTGCGCATCTTGGCCGGCGTCGGCCGATCCTTCAGCCCCAGAAGCAGTCGCGCCCCTTCCTGAAGGGCAAGATCGCCATGGGCAAACACATCCGCCCGCCCCAAAGAGAACATCGCATAGATTTCTGCTGTCCAGGTGCCAATCCCCGAAACCTGGGTCAAGGTGGCGATCACCTCTTCATCCGGGGCGTGGCGCAGGGCGTCAAAATCAATCTCTGCCTCTGCGAGGGCGCGGGCGTATCGCATTTTCTGCCGACTGAGCCCGGCAGCGCGCAGATCCTCGTCGCTGGCCACCTGTATCACCGCAGCCCGGTCGAGCCCTGCTGCCACCATCCGCCCCCAAATCGCATTGGCCGAGGCGACGCTGACCTGTTGACTGACGATCGCGCTCAGCAATTCTGCAAACCCTTCGGGCTTGCGCCGCAGTGGCAGTGGCCCGCATTGCGCCAGCGCGTCTGCAAATCGGGGATCTTGGCGGGCCAACCACATCGCCCCTTCGTTCACACAGCTATCTGACAGAATGATCCGTCCCACATCGCCCTTGTCCGTCTGTCCCGCCATCTGCCATTCCTTGCGTCTTTTTCGCGCGCATAGCGCACCCAACCATCATCATTCTTGCCCCGTCCGATTTTCACGGCTACCCATCTGTCATGACTGACAGCCTTCCCCTTCACGACGACCGGATTGCCAAGCGCAATGTCGTTATTCTGGTGCTTGCGCAGGCGTTTTTGGGCGCGCAGATGCCGATGATCTTCACCATTGGTGGTCTTGCAGGTCAATCGCTTGCCAGCAATGCCTGTTTTGCAACTTTGCCGATTTCCCTTTTGGTCGCGGGCTCCATGCTGGCAGCGACCCCGATTTCCGCCATCATGCAACGCTACGGACGGCGGGCCGGTTTTCTTGTCGGAACCACGGCCGGTGCGATTGGCGGTCTGATCGGGGCGTATGGCCTTTACCTGGGCTCCTTCCCGATTTTCCTTCTCGGCAGCTTCATGACCGGCATCTACATGAGCGCCCACGGCTTTTACCGCTTTGCCGCCACCGATACCGCGTCAGAGGCGTTCCGGCCAAAAGCGATTTCCTACGTGATGGCCGGTGGGCTTCTTGCCGCCATCATCGGGCCCCAGCTGGTCAAGGCGACAAGCCAGGCCTTTGTTATTCCGTTTCTCGGCACCTATATGGCGGTGATTGCGATCAATGTGATTGGCTCGCTGTTGTTTGTCTTCCTCAAGATCCCGAAACCGCCCCGCCCGGCCGAGGACGCCCCCAAAGGGCGCAGCCGGATGGAGATGCTGCGCACCCCAACGATTGCGGTCGCCGTGATCTGCGCGATGGTGTCCTATGCGTTGATGAACCTCGTGATGACCTCCACCCCGCTTGCGGTGGTGGGCTGCGGTTTTGACGAAGGAAACGCGGCAGATGTGGTCACTGCCCACGTTCTGGCGATGTATGTGCCGTCTTTCTTTACCGGTCACCTGATCGCCCGCTTTGGGGTGGAAAAGATTGTCGGCGCTGGCCTCTTCATTCTTGCTGGTGCGGGCGCTGTTGCCCTTCAAGGGGTTGATCTTGAAAACTTCTTCATCGCGTTGATCCTGCTTGGGATCGGGTGGAACTTTGGCTTCATCGGGGCGACAACCATGCTCGCTGGTGCCCATGAAAGCTATGAACGTGGCCGCATGCAGGGGTTGAACGATCTTCTGGTATTTGGCGGCGTGACCTTCGCCTCGCTGGCCTCGGGTGGTTTGATGAACTGCTCTGGCGGCTCGCCGGTCGAGGGCTGGACCGCTGTCAATATGGCGATGGCACCCTTCCTGGCCCTTGCCGGGGGCGCGCTGCTGTGGCTGGTTCTGCGGCCACGGGCGCTGCGCGATGCCTGACGGCACCACCGATTGCTGAAACAGAACCGCCCGCGCAGGTCTGCGCGGGCGTTTTTTTTTTTGCGGGAATCTGGTTTTCACACAGGTGTCGCTGGAAAAATCACCAGCGACCTGTGCTCACCCGCCAGATCAGCCCTGCACGGCGGCGGAACTCGCTGGTGCCCAGCTCTCCCGCTGCCACACGTTGAGGTTCTGCAATGGCCTGCCGCAGGATCGCCTCTGCCTGCCAGCCCGGCAGCATCGCAGGCAGTGCAGATCGCGCCACCTTTGTTCGCTGTTGGCGGGCCTCCTGCAGGGCCTCAAGGCCGGAGTGTGCGAGCGCCTTGACCCCGGCCTCGGTCCCATCAAGCAGCGGAACCCGCTTTTCCGCTTCCAGCTTGGGGATCGCCCGCAGCCAATTCGCCACACCAACGCCAAAGCCAAAGCGACGGACGACCGTCTCGTCAGTTGCTCCAAGGGTCGCCGCAGCCATCCACATCAGCGAGCCACTGGTCTTGTCGATATGATCGGCAAGTGCGGCCTCATCCTCGAACGGATCGCGATAGATGTCCCAGCGGCGGGCCTCGGCCATCGCGTCGATATGCGCCGCCAGATCCGGGCGCAGCACTTGGCCCAGAGGTGTCGCCACGAAATGCCGTCGCACAGGCCCGCCAGCGGCGATTTCTGCGCCCACATCACGCCACCATTGCACGCGCATTTCGGCAATCATCGACTCCGCCGACGCCCAGGGCGCGCGCGCCAGTTCCAGGTTAAAGGCATAGAGCGCAAACAACGCGCCCCGCACCTTGACCGGCGAGGCCATGACGGTTTGAAACCGGTCTGGATCCCCCTTCTGCACCAGTTCGGCACAGGCAATCAGATCATCATCAAAGTCCATCGTGAAGACCTATCTCTCAGGCAGAAAGAGTGGGCAGAACCTGCACGCGCGCCTCAGGCGTCATCGCGCAACAGCTTCCAGCGGATCGCATCCAGAAGCGCCTCAAAGGACGCGTCTATTATGTTCGGGCTCACCCCGACAGTAGACCAACGCCGGCCCTTTCCGTCTTCGCTGTCAATGATGACACGGGTCACGGCCTCGGTGCCGCCTTGGGTGATCCGCACCTTGAAGTCGACAAGCCGCATATCATCCAACGCCTTGGAATAGCGCCCAAAATCCTTGATCAACGCCTTGGCCAGCGCATTGACGGGGCCGCGATCACTACCTGTCTCGTCCATCGATTCACTGACCGACAGCAGCTTTTCTCCATCGACCTTGACCACGACAACCGCTTCAGAGAGAGACACCATCTTGTCGTATTTGTTTTTGCGCCGCTCCACCGTCACCTTGTAGCGTTTCACCTCAAAGAAGGTGGGCAGCTGGCCAAGTTCCTCGCGCGCCAGGATCTCAAAGGAGGCCTGCGCGGTGTCATAGGAATAGCCCTCTGCCTCGCGGGTCTTGATCCGGTCAAGGATCCGCGCCAGCGCAGGGTCCCCCTTTTCGACGGACAGGCCCGCCTCGGACAGGCGTTTGCGCAGATTGGACTGGCCTGCCTGATTGGACATTGGGATGATGCGCGCGTTGCCGACCAGTGCGGGGTCGATGTGCTCGTATGTGCTTGGGTCTTTCAGGATCGCGCTGGCATGGAGCCCCGCCTTATGGGCAAAGGCAGATGCCCCCACATAGGCTGCCTGTTTCATCGGCACGCGGTTCAGGATCTCGTCCAGCATCCGGCTGAGCTTGGTCAATCCCGCCAGCCCTTCGCGGCTCACGCCGATGTCGAACTGATCCGCATAGGGCTGTTTCAGCAGAAGCGTCGGGATCAGCGTTGTCAGATTCGCGTTGCCGCAGCGCTCGCCCAGGCCATTCAATGTCCCCTGGATCTGTCGCGCCCCTGCATCAACGGCGGCAAGGGAACAGGCCACGGCGTTTTCCGTGTCGTTATGGGTGTGAATGCCCAGATGGCTGCCCGGAATGCCCGCTGCAACAACCGCCGCCACGATGCGCCCAACTTCCTCTGGCAGGGTGCCGCCATTGGTGTCACACAAAACCACCCAGCGCGCGCCTTCATCATAGGCCGCGCGGCAGGCGGCAAGCGCATACTCCGGGTTGTCCTTGTACCCATCAAAGAAATGTTCGGCGTCAAACAGCGCCTCGCGTCCCTGGTCCTTGATATGGCGGATCGAGGCGCGGATATTGTCGAGGTTTTCCTCCAGTTCGATACCAAGCGCATGGGTCACATGGTAGTCATGGCTCTTGCCCACCAGACACACCGCAGACGTGCCCGCGTTCATCACCGCTGCCAGAACCTCGTCATTGGCTGCAGAGCGCCCGGCCCGCTTGGTCATGCCAAAGGCGGTCATGGTCGCGCGGATCTTGGGGGCTTCGTCGAAAAAGCCGCTGTCCGTCGGGTTTGCGCCGGGCCAGCCGCCCTCGATATAGTCGACGCCCAGTGCATCCAGCGCCTCGGCAATCTGGGTTTTCTCGGCCGTGGAAAACTGGACGCCCTGGGTCTGCTGCCCGTCGCGCAGCGTGGTGTCGTAGAGGTAAAGACGTTCTTTTGTCATTGGCTGGCCTTATGGCTTGGCAAAAAAAGCAGGCGCCCCGGATCGGGCTGGCGTCATCATGGCTTCAAAGCGGCTTCCAGTTTCGCGGGATCAAATCCCGCACCGGGCACCAGCTCGACCCCTTGTTTTGACATGCGAACCTCAACGCCCGCTCCAAGATACGCGGATTTGAGCCGGTCAACCTCGGCAAAATCCTTGTTCTCCATCGCAACGGTGCGCGCATCAAAAAGTGCTTTTTCATAAACACTTAGATCAACTTCTTCACCCTTCACCCAGGCGCCCAGCTCCTCTGTCAGAAGGCCCATCAATTGCGCCGATACCAGAAGCGATGCTGCATCACCTGCTGAGGCTAGTTTATGCAACTCTGCCACTGCCCCTGCGGTATTCAGATCATCTGACAGCGCGGCAATCACCGCGGCAGCAGCACTGGGCGCGGGCTCGATGCCCGCGGTCAGTGCCCGCCACTTGCGCAAGGTGGCCTCTGCCTCTTTTGCCTTTTTGTCGGTCCAGTCCATCGGCTTGCGGTAATGCGTTTGCAGGAACACAAAGCGGATGACCTCACCCGGATAACCCTGTTCAAGCAGGTCGCGGACGGTGAAAAAGTTGCCGAGCGATTTGGACATCTTCTTGCCCTCGACCTGCAGCATCTCGTTGTGCAGCCAGATCCTGGCAAAATCGCCTTCCGGGTGGGCGCAGCAGCTTTGGGCGATTTCATTTTCATGATGCGGGAACATCAGATCATTGCCGCCGCCGTGAATGTCGAAACTGTCACCAAACAGCTCGTGGCTCATGGCAGAGCATTCGATGTGCCAGCCCGGGCGTCCACGCCCCCAGGGGCTCTCCCAGCCCGGCAGCTCATCCGTGGACGGCTTCCACAGTACGAAATCCATCGGGTCACGCTTGTTGTCGGCCACTTCGACCCGCGCACCAGCGATCATGTCATCGACCGACCGGCCCGACAGTGCGCCATAGTCCTTGTAGCTCTTGACCGAAAACAGCACATGTCCCGCGCCGTCTGGATAGGCATGGCCTTTGGCGATCAGCTCTTCGATCATCGCGATCATCTGCGGGATATAGGCGGTTGCGCGCGGCATGTGATCGGGCTCCAGCGCGCCCAGCTCGGCCATGTCGGCCAGATACCAGCTGATGGTTTCCTCTGTCCGCTCCTGCACCAGCTCTTCCAGCGTGCCCGGCGCGCCTGCCTCCTTGCGCGCAACTGCGGTTGCGTTGATCTTGTCATCCACATCGGTGAAGTTGCGGGCATAACTGACGTGATCGGGGCCGTAGACCTCGCGCAGGAGGCGATAAAGCACATCAAACACCACCACCGGGCGCGCATTGCCCAGATGGGCGCGGTCATAAACCGTCGGCCCACAGAGGTAGAGACGCACATCGTCGGGATTGATCGGGTCCAGCACCTCTTTGCCTCGGGTGCGGGTGTTGTGCAGCTTGATCGTCGTCATCACAAATCCTTCGTCTGACCGCAGCGCATGCGCCTCTGGCCGATCTCCCAACGGGTGCCGCAAGATAGCGGCGCGCAGCGCGGGCTTAGCAAGTTGTTCAAAAGAAGGGAACGACAGAAACCAGCCCGCTGAGTATTTCAGCAGGTAATGCAGCAGGTAATAATGTTGCACAGCCGGTTCATGAGCTTTTGCATATCACAGCCCAAATCCGCCGCCAAGCCTGCAAATAAACAGGCAGGGCAAAAGAAACGCGGCGCATCCCGAAGGATACGCCGCGCCTGCCCTCAGGTCTGAGGGATCGGGATCATCTTAGATCAGAAGCGATAGGACGCCCGCAGGGACACGGTGGTTGCGTCCGCGCTGATGCCGCTGCCGCCCAGATCGTCAAAGTCGTGTTCCAGGATCTCGCCGCCGACGGTCCACTGTTCATTCACACGGTAGGCCATGCCGATGCCGTAGAATTCGCCGGTTTCATCCCCGACAGAGGTGTCGACCTGCGCGACACCACCGGTCACATAGGCCAGAACCGGGCCAAAGTCGTAGCCGGCCTTTACCTTGGCACGGGCAACGGAATCCACGGTTGCGCCGCCCAGGTCCGTGTCGGTCGCGTCATAATCGAGTTCACCACCCAGAACGAACTGACCGAAGTCATAGTTGTAACCGGCGTGAATACCATAAGAGACATCATCCCCCGACAGACCATTGCTGGTGTCTGCATCCAGCTGACCGATCTGGCCACCGATGTAGGCGCCGGTCCAGTCTGTGCCGGTTTGAACCACGGTGACGGGCGCTGCTGGTACGGGCTCCACAACCGGCTCTTCGAGGTTGCCGGCAAAGGCAGGGGTGCTCAGTGCGGCGGCGATGGCTGCCATGGATACGATACGGGTCATGTCGATTTCTCCTTATTCGTCGTTCGACATTGTCATTCAGAAGGCGCCCCACTCTGGCGCCTGCCCCACCTAAAGAAACACGGGCCGCCTTTTGTTCCAGAGGGGGCGCGAATTTATTGAATTTCTGCGCATGGAATGGCCGAAACAGGCCGCTCTTCGGCAGCAATTGGCCCATGTTTTCAGGGGTTTTTCGGCCATCAGCGGGGCATTGCTCGCCTGCGATGTCACCCGGCTACTATCAGCCGATCAACATTCACGATGTCACTGCGTCACTTGAAACGGCGGGGCCGACATCAGGTGCGAGAGCACGGAGCGGGGTCAGAAACTGAACGATGCAGTCAGAGAAATCCGGTCACCGCCAGCGGTGTCAGGGCGGGTAGAGCGGTCGGTTTCATGCAGGTATTCCCCGCTCAGCCGAAGGGCACGGTTCAGAGAGTATGTGAGGCCAACGCCAACCACTGCGCGCTCCTCTCTTTCACCCGGCTCCCCCTGGGTCTCGGTGCCAACGGTCACATAGCCAAGGGTATCGCCCAGATCATATCCGGCCCGCAGGCGCAGCTCTGGCACCGTATCCTCCACACCGCTGCCCGGCCCGCCGTCAACGGCGAGATCACCACCTATGACCAAGCGGCCAAAGTCGTGGTCATATTCCAGATGAAAACTCTGCCCCGGGGTGGCGCCGATGCCCTGCTGTTGCCCCGCAGGTGCCTGCGCCCCACCAATGATGAAACGCCCCCAATCGCCAGCCTGCACTGACGGAGGTGTCAGGATTACCCCGGAAGATAACAGGGACGCAGCCGCCACACGCAGAAAACGGCCCATTTTTCGGCCTGGTATTGTCTGTACCGTGTTGCAAGAGACAGGTTTCATCGTCTCGACCCCATGTTGGGACACGCCGTTTTGGCATGCGTCCGTCCGCAACAGTCATTATCCGCACAAAAGCTTAACAGTCGGTTGTGACGCAGCCCCGCGAGGACGTAAAATCCTGCATGCCCCGGCTATTTCCGTGGCAGGTTGGCCGCGGGGATCCAAGCCCCTTTTTTCATGTGATTGGCCCATGACCGGATCGCGGGCGCCCCCCTTCATGCTGACCAATCAATCGTAAAACCCTGAAAAAGAGGTCGCAAATTTCACGTAGGTCGCAAACAGGATAGAATCCGTCGTCAAAAGTGCCAGCATTCCTAGAGGAAACGAGGAGAGCGGCATGAGAGCCCCTGCCACTGGCGATCGCTGGATGATCTCGCTGATCGGGCGCACCATTGGTGCCGCGCGCGGTCGCGCCGCCAGAGGCCGACCGTTTCCGGGTTGAGCAATTCAAGACCCTTTTGCCAACCCAACGAGACCTTACATGACTGACCAATCCAATTCTCCCCGGGCTGCGCGCTCCGGCGGACGTTCTGCGCGCCGCGCTGCGCGCGCCTCGGCCCTGCCCGACCATCTGCGCCCCATCCGCGCGGGGCTAGAGGGGGGCACCCTCAATCCGCTGTCCGCTGCCGACATGGACAAAATCCACCACGCCGCCCTTGATGCACTTGAGCGGATCGGCCTGGCCGACGCCCCAGAGAGCGGCATCGCCTATCTCACGCAGGCTGGCGCAATTCTGGGCGATGATGGCCGCATCCGTTTTCCCCGCGCGCTGGTCGAGGACACGATTGCCAAGGCAAACAGGTCGATCACGCTGTACAGCCGCGATGCCAAGAACGATCTCGATCTCTCCGGGACGCGGGTGCACTATGGCACCGCGGGGGCTGCGGTTCATGTTGTGGACGTCCACGGAAAGGAATACCGCGATTCCACTGTGCAGGATCTGCACGATGCCGCCCGCATCACCGACCAGCTGGACAACGTCCATTTCCTGCAACGTCCGATGGTCTGCCGCGACATCCTCGATAACATGGAAATGGATCTCAATACCGTCTACGCGAGCTGCTCTGGCACAATGAAACACATCGGCACCTCGTTTACCGAGCCAAGCCATGTTCCCCCCGCACTTGAGATGCTGCACATGATTGCGGGAGGCGAAGACAAATGGCGCGCGCGCCCGTTTGTGTCCAATTCCAATTGCTTTGTTGTGCCACCGATGAAGTTTGCGACCGAAAGCTGCGAGGTGATGGAACTGTGCATCAAGGGGGGGATGCCTGTCCTCTTGCTGTCCGCAGGTATGGCCGGGGCGACAGCCCCCTCAACGATTGCCGGCGCAATTGTCCAGGCGGTTGCGGAATGCCTTGCAGGACTGGTTTATGTGAACGCCGTCCAACCCGGCGCGCCTGCCATCTTTGGCACATGGCCCTTCGGGCTGGATCTGCGGACCGGGGCCATGTCCATCGGCTCGGGAGAGCAGGCGCTGCTTACGGCGGGCTGTGCGCAGATGCATCGCTACTATGACCTGCCGGGCGGCGCTGCGGCGGGTGCGTCAGACAGCAAGCTTCCGGACATGCAGGCCGGATGGGAGCAGATGTGCTCCAACGTGATGGCCGGGCTGTCTGGTTGTAATATGATCTACGAAGCGGCGGGCATGCATGCCTCGCTCTTGGGTTTTTGTCTGGAATCCCTGATCCTGAGCGACGATCTGATCGGCCAGGCCATGCGCTGTGTTCGTGGGATCGAGGTGACAGAGGACACACTCGCCGTCGACCAGATTGCCGAGGTCTGCCTGGGTGGGACTGGTCACTACCTCGGCACAGATGCCACGCTCAGCCGGATGCAGCAGGATTTTGTCTACCCGACCTTCGGCGATCGCACCTCACCAAAGGAATGGGCTGAGCTGGACAAACCCGATCTGATCGAAAAGGCAATCGCGCGCAAGGAACAGATCCTGAGCCAAGCATCACAAGCGCAATTCGATCCAATACTGGATCAGGCATTGCGGGAGAGGTTCAACATTCACTTGCCCGCGTAAAGGACTGAAAAACAACCCGGATAGATAATTATCCGGGTTGTTTTACCTCTTCTAAACGCCGAGATAGCTGTCCTTCAACTCGTCGCTCAAGCCATCCATGGGCCCAGCCCAGACCGATGTGCCCTTGTTCAAAATCACAGCCCGATCCGCCACGGCAGCCAGTTCGCGCAGGGTTTTGTCTACCACGAGGATCGACAGACCGCTTTCTGCCTTGAGCCGGGCAATGGCCGCCCAGATCTCCTGCCGCACCACCGGCGCCAGCCCCTCTGTGGCCTCGTCCAGGATCAGGAGCCGAGGGTTGATCATCAGGGCGCGGCCAATGGCCAGCATCTGTTGTTCGCCGCCAGACAAGGACGAAGCCGTCTGATCCCGTCGCTCTGCAAGACGGGGAAACAACTCAGCCACCAGCGCAAAATCCCACGGCCCCGGACGGGCGGCAGCAGTCAGATTTTCCTCGACAGTCAGGGGCGCAAAACAGCGCCGGCCTTCAGGCACCAGCCCGACCCCAAGGCGCGCAATCTTGTGCGAGGGCAGTTTGCGCAGATCCGTCCCGGCGAACGTCAGAGCCCCGCCGCTGGCGGGCAACATGCCGCAGATTGTCTTGATCGTGGTCGATTTCCCCATACCGTTGCGACCCATCAGGGCGACAACTTCGCCCTCGCCGATCTCAAGATCAACGCCAAACAAAGCTTGCGAAGGGCCGTAGGACGCCGTTATTTTTTCCATTTTTAACAGCGTCATACCGGCTCCTCCTCACCCAGATAGGCGCGCTGCACCTCTGCGTTGTTGCGGATCTCTTCTGTGGTGCCAGTGGCGATGACCTCACCATAGACCAGCACGCTGATCCGGTCCGCCAAGGCAAAGACCGCATCCATGTCATGTTCAACCAAAAGGATCGGCGCCTCATGTCGCAGCGTATCCAAAAATCCGGTCAGCGCCTGCGATCCACCTGCTCCAAGACCTGCCATGGGTTCGTCCATCAAAAACAGCTTTGGCTGCAAGGTGAGAGCGACCGCAACCTCCAACTGACGCCGCTGGCCGTGTGACAGATCGGCAGTCCGCCGTTTTGCATCACTCAACAGACCGACGCGCTCCAAGGCGTGTTCCGCTTGCGCAACCAACGCCTTGTCGCGCATCACATTGCCCAGGAACCGGAACACGCCACCTCTCGCGCCAAGGGCGCCCAGCACGGCGTTTTGCAGCACGGTGAATTCCATCGCCAGGGCCGAGATCTGAAAGGTCCGCCCCAGCCCCATCCGGGCCCGTGCCACGCGGTCCAGATCATCCACCGGCCGTCCGAGCAAAGACACAGATCCGCTGTCTGGGCGAAGTTCGCCTGATATCTGCTTGATAAGTGTGGATTTTCCCGCACCGTTTGGGCCGATCAGTGCATGAATTTCGCCAGCCCGCAGGTCCAACGAGATGTTCTTGCTGGCCTGCAATGCCCCAAAGGATTTGCTCAGATCGCTGACCTTCAGCACCTGATCTGCCCCTGCTGGATCAGTCATGTCAGTCATGGGCCACCTCCCGTCCGCTGATTGCACCGATCACGCCACCACGGGCGTAAAGCACGATGATGAGCAACAGACCGCCAAGATAGATCTGCCAATAGTCGCTGATCCCGCCCAGAAGATGTTCCAGCAAAATGAAAAGAGCTGCACCGATGACCGGACCAAACAGCCGTCCAACGCCGCCGATGATGACAAAAATCATGATCTCGCCACTGGTGTGCCAGCTGAGCATGGTGGGGCTGACGAAGCGGTTCAGATCGGCAAACAGCGCCCCGGCCAGACCGGTGATTGCCCCGGAAATCACAAAAGCGGTCAGACGCAATTGATAGGGGGTGATGCCAACGGTTTCGACCCGTGCCTCGCATTGGCGCGCCGCCGACAGCGCAAGGCCGAAGGGCGCACGCGCCAGACGCGCTGCGAACCACAAGGCGGCACAAAGGATCACGTAGCAGATCAGGAAAAACTCTAGCGGAACCAATGTGTTCAATCCCGGAAACTCATTGCGGACCCAGATCGACAGACCATCTTCGCCGCCATAAGCCGTCCAGCTGATTGCAAAGTAATAGAGCATCTGCCCAAAGGCCAAGGTGATCATGATGAAATAGACACCCGAGGTGCGCAGCGACAGCGCGCCGATCACAAGCGCCGCCAGCGCGCTGGCGACAACCGCGACCAGCCAGATCACCGGCATCTGATTGGTGCCTTCGATCAGCATTGGCCACTCGGCCAGCGGTTCATAATTCTGCGCGTGGGCCGCAAGGATCCCCATCGCGTAGCCCCCAATGCCAAAGAATGCCGCATGGCCCAAACTGACAAGACCTCCGATCCCCAATGCGATGTTGAGGCCGACGCCAGCAAGGGCGAGGATGGCAACCTTCGTCGCCAGCGTGATCAGAAATGGCTCTTCCGCCATATGCGCCCACAACGGGATCGCAAGCAGCAGAAGGATCACCGCCGCATTCAACAGTTTTTCCCTGTTCATCAGTGCTGCCCCCCATAGAGACCGGACGGGCGCACCAACAGGATGGCTGCCATCAGGATGTAAATCAGCATCGAGGCCAGCGACGCGCCAACCGATGTGGCGCTGGCTGGCTCCATGAAGAGACCAAAGAGCTGCGGCAGGAATACCCCGCCCAGGGTGTCGGTCAGCCCAACAAGCAGCGCACCGACCATGGCCCCCTTGATCGAGCCGATGCCGCCGATCACGATCACAACAAAGGCCAGGATCAGCACGGGTTCGCCCATGCCCACCTGCACCGACTGGATCGCGCCGACCAGCGCACCAGCCAGCCCCGCCAGCGCCGCGCCCAAGGCGAAGACCAGCGTGTAAAGCTTTGAAATATCGACACCAAGGGCCGCAATCATCTCGCGGTCGCTTTCTCCGGCACGGATCTGAATACCAATGCGAGTGCGGGCAATCAGCCAGAACAACCCTGCCGCCACGACCAGACCAATCGCAATGATGGTCAAACGATAAAGCGGATACTCAATGCCCCCCGGCAGGCTGATCGGGCCGGACAGATAGCTTGGCACGTCAAGAAACAGCGGAAATGAGCCAAAGACCCAGCGCGTGCCTTCGGAAAAAATCAGGATCAGCGCAAAGGTGGCCAGAACCTGATCGAGATGATCCCGGTCATACAGCTTGCGTATCACCAGCAGTTCGACCAGCGCACCCGCCGCAGCTGCCGCCGCCAGACTGGCAACCAACGCCAGCACAAAGGAGCCGGTCCAGGCCGCAACGATCGCCGCTGCAAAAGCTCCCACCATATAAAGCGCACCATGCGCCAGATTGATCAGCCCCATGACACCAAAAACAAGCGTCAGCCCGGCCGCCATGAGAAAGAGCATCACCCCGAACTGTAACCCGTTCAGGATCTGCTCCAGTATAAGAATGAGGGACATGAGTTAGTTCCACCAAGGCAGAGGCACACGGGGCCCCCACGACATTTGGGTATAGGTCACGTGCGGGCCGACGTTTCAATCGCCCCGCACGGTTCAAGCGGTCTTACATCTTGCACTCTGCCGCGTAGGCATCTGCATGGTTTTCCAGACCGGTTGCGATGATCTTGTTGGTGAATACATCGCCTTCCTGAATGACTTCGCGAACATAGATGTTCTGGATCGGGTGGTGGTTGTCACCGAACTTGAAATCCCCCCGGACCGAGTCGAACTCAGCCGCTTTCAGCGCCGCACGGAAGGCGTCTTTGTCATCGACACTTGCCTTGTCCAGCGCGCTGAGGATCAGGTTTGCGGTGTCGTAGCCCTGGCTTGCATAAAGGGACGGTAGACGTTCGTATTTCTGCTCGAAGGCGGCGACAAAGGCCGTGTTGGCCGGATTGTCGAGATCCTTGTTCCACTGCGAGGTGTTTTTGATCCCCAGGGCCGCACCGCCGACCGCCTGCAGGATGCCCTGATCAAAGCTGAAGGCAGGGCCAACAACCGGCAGATCAACACCGCTGTCGGCATATTGCTTGAGGAAGGAAATCCCCATGCCACCGGGCAGGAAGAAGTAAACGCTATCGGCGCCGGAGGCCCGGATCTGGGCAATCTCGGCGGCATAGTCGGTCTGGCCCAGCTTGGTGTAGGTCTCGCCCGCCAGATCGCCTTGGTACATCCGCTTGTACCCGGTCAGCGCGTCCTTGCCCGCCGGATAGTTCGGCGCAAGGATATAGCTGTTTTTCAGACCTGCATCATTTGCATAGGCGCCTGCGGCTTCGTGCAGGTTGTCGTTCTGCCATGCCACGTTGAAGTAGTTTTCGTGGCAGCGTTTACCGGCCAGTGCAGACGGGCCTGCGTTCGGTGACAGGTAGAAAACACCCTGCGCCGTTGCTGCGGGCACAACCGCCATCGCGAGGTTGGACCAGATGATGCCGGTCATGATGTCGACTTTTTCGGACTGGATCATGCGGTCGGCAATCTGCACCGCGCTTTCGGGTTTGCGCTGATCGTCCTCGATCACCACCTCGATATCGTCACGTCCGGCCTGTTCCATCGCCAGCATGAAACCATCGCGCACATCAACACCCAGGCCCGCGCCACCGCCGGACAGGGTTGTGATCATGCCGATCTTGGTCTCTGCTGCCGCGGACATTGCCAGCGCGGATACCGCTGTCGCCAGCGCCATTGTAGTGAGGGTCTTCATAGGTCCATCTCCCTGGTCTGTCTGAGCAAAGAGGGCCGCTTCTGATGGCAGCTCCTCGCAGCTTACTCTTTCCGATTGAACCGCGCGGCGCCAGCATTTTGCCGGTCTTTGTGAAAGATTTCCGACAGTTGCCCAACTGCACAGCCCGCACCGTCTTACGCGCGCTCTGCCAGAACACCCCATCATCCCTCTAGAATGCACAGGTCCAATGGGCCGGTTCACCGGCCTCTGAGTCGAGCCTAGGCTGATCAGGTGATTTGGTTCAAGCTTAAAATATCAAACCTTAAAGCTTTCCGACCGCGAACCAGCGCGCTACGGAAAATCAACCGAACGCCGGATCACCCTCATAGGTGGCGGACAAATCGCATGGAGCCGCTGCTCAATCTGGGCAGCAACGCACGCTCTGGGGACGACCCGAATGCCGGGTCAAACCCAAGATGGAAACAGTTTTTGGATTTTTTGGGACCGTAAAAGAGAAATAAAAAATCTCAGTTCGAGGTCAATTTTTCATTCGATTGGAATTCAATAAATCCAACGCGCGAACCGCTTCGGTCTCTTTCAAGCTGCTCGGTGAACCGCTTCACCATCTCGATATTAAACCGAATCTCGTGCACGCGTTCAGACAATTGCTGCCCCAGAACACCAATCGCCCGCTCGCTGTCGACCAGGCCCGTGTCTGACGCGGCCAGCACATTCAGCAGCGGCATGGCAATCTCGCTCAGCACCTGCGCGCTCAGCTCGCGGGTGGTTTCCTCCAGTCCAGCGCCGAACCCCACGTCCTGCAGGAACGCATGGGCCATGCTGCCAACGCTGATCCGGAACCGCACGATAATGGCACGAACGCCATCTTCCTCGGCAGAGGCGATGACATGGGCGCCAGCCATGATTAATCCGGGCAATTCAACGACAAGAGAAGGCAGCGACAGCACCTGGTGCCCTTCGCCCAGCCCCTGCAGGCATTCGTCAATGGCAGTGCTGATCTGCTCGTGAAAGATTTCACTGCAACGCATTTGCGCACTAAAGGAGACGCGGTTGCGAAAGCTGTGCGACAGGACTTCGCAGGATTTCAGAATGATATCATCTGCGCCCCGCTCCGTCAGGTTTACGACGAAACGTCTATGACCATCTGCGCGGTCAGCCACGTCTGAAATTCTGGAAATATTCATGTCAACCAACCTAACTCACGCCGTTATATATTTAACCTATAATTAGGAAGGTTAAACATTTCGTTTACAAAGCGTAATTTCCAATTCAGACTAACGTCAAGCGTTAAACAACCATAACACGAACTCGCACCGACCGAAGCAACCAGAAAAAAACACGCCAGTCGTCAGATGCCCATAGACCCGGGAAGGTGAATGCTTCAGACAGGTTTTGATACTTTAAGAGATAGGCAGCCAAATGACAACGCAATCAAGCGACAACCTGACACTGATCGGGATCGGATCCTCAGCTGGCGGATTGGAAGCCATCCGGGAGCTGGTCAGCGCGTTGCCGGGCAATCTGCCAGCCGCCTATGTCGTCGTGCAGCACATGTCGCCAACCCACAAAAGCCTTTTGGCTGAATTGGTTGCGCGCCAGACGGACCTCACCGTTGAAACGCTTGCAAGCGGAACAACACCAGAGGCCAACGTGATCTACATCACCCCTCCCAAGCATGATGTCATCTGCCGGGAAGGCAAACTGGTCCTGCTGGCAGATCCCAATTCAGAGCCGGGAACCCCCTGCCCCTCAGTCGACCGTTTTCTCGTCTCGCTTGCCGAAGATCGCGGCGCGCGCTCTGCCGGGGTGATCCTGTCGGGAACCGGCAGCGATGGCGCCTACGGGATCCAGGCGATCCGGGAATCCGGTGGCATTACCATTGCCCAGGAGGCAGAAAGCGCGAAATACGACGGCATGCCGGTCGCAGCCATCCAAAGCGGCTGCGTGGATCTGATTTTGCGGCCAAGCCAGATTGGCGCCAATATTTCCAAAATTCTGTCCAGCCCACGGGATTTTGCCGAATTCCGTTCTGAATCTGCGAACAATGACGGACCTCTGGCTGACCTGCTGCAGATCCTGCTGGCGCGCACCCGCGTCGACTTTCGCGACTACAAACAGACCACCATCAACCGTCGCATCGAACGGCGCATGCTGGCGCTTGGGATCGAAAGCCAGGAGGACTACACCCAGTTCTGCAGGGCAAACCCGCAGGCGGTGGATGCCCTTTTCAAGGATCTGTTGATTTCGGTCACCCGCTTTTTCCGCGACAAGGAAGAATTCAAGCATCTGCGCAAAATGCTGCAGCAGCTCCTGAAGGACCGAGGCCCCGGCCCATTGCGGATCTGGATTGCCGGCTGTGCCACCGGTGAAGAGGCCTATTCGGTGGCGATGGTCCTGGCCGAGGTTCTGGGCGAGCCGACAAGCCAGTTCAAATCCAATGTGCAGATTTTTGCGACCGACATCGACAAAGACGCGCTGCGCGTTGCCCGAACGGGCGTTTACCCGCTGTCAGCCCTGAACGACATCCCGTCCGAGCTGGCAGATAAATACCTGGTCCGGCAGACCGACGGCGTGAAGGTCATCGACAACCTGCGCAATGCGGTTCTGTTTTCCGACCACAACGTCTGTCAGGATCCGCCCTTTCAGAAGGTGGATCTGATTTGTTGCCGCAACCTGCTGATCTACTTCGGCACCGCCCTGCAACAACGGGTGATGTCGCGCTTTCACTATGCCTTGGCGCCCCACGGGCTTTTGTTTCTCGGCACCGCTGAAAGCATCGCGGGATCTGATGAGCTATTTGTGCAGGACCGCGAGGCCACGCATGTCTACCACAAGCGTTCGCTCCGGGCGACGTCCGGCCAGCCCTACTCGATGCCCAATCTGCCGCTCATGGTCCAGCGTCCGGTCATCAACCCCCCTGTTGACCCCGGCCCTTCAACGGACCGGCAGCTGTTTGAGGCGCTGGCGCAGTCGCTCGGCAAGAACTCGATCCTGGTGACCGAGGATTTCTCGATCGCACGGGTCTACGGCAACGTCAGCCCGTTTATCGAGGTCAGCGAGAAAAGCTCGCTCCGGATGCATCTTGATCTCCTGCGCAGTCCGCTGCGCGAGGAAGCCCGCAGTCTCATAACCATCGCGCTCAAGAACGGGGCCCGCAAAGGGGGCGTCCGTCATCTGCTGGCGGAAAACGACGATGAAGAAATCCGGCTCGACGTCTTTCCCATCGTCGCCAAGGAAATCAGCGAGCGTGCAGCGCTTGTCGTCTTTACCCCGGTAACGGTCGACCGTGCAAAACTGGCAGCGACCGCGGCAGAACAGAACCCCGGCGATCCCAACTACGAGCGGATCCGGATGCTGGAGAACGAGGTGGCGACCACCCGCGAGGCGCTGCAGCAGACCATCGAGGAACTGGAAACCTCCAACGAGGAACTGCAATCCCTGAACGAAGAGCTGCAGTCCACCAACGAGGAACTACAGGCCACAAACGAAGAGTTGGAAACCTCCAACGAAGAGCTGCAATCCACCAACGAAGAGCTGATCACCGTCAACGAAGAATTGCAGGTCACCGCAACCGAACTGAACGGTCGCACAGGCGAGCTGATTTCTGTTCTGGAAAGCACACCACTGGCGATTGTCGTCGCGGACAGCGCGCTTCAGATCACGCAGGCGACAGCAGCCGCAACACGCCTGTTTGGCATCCGTCGACCGATTTCCAGCCCGCATATCAGCCAATGCGAATGTCCTGACGGCTATCCGCCGCTTGCCCCCATGTGCAACGATGCGCTGCGGCTTGGCCAAACCGTGACGGAGGAGTTCACAGCCGGTGGCAAACAGGTTCGCATCAACTGTTCGCCTTACTTCGACGTGAACGGCAAAATCCTCGGCGTGACGATGGTTGTGTCGGAATTCCCGGCCATGGCCCATGAGATGGAGATGATCCTGGAGAACTCCGGCCTGTTCCTCATGAACCGCAGCCGCGATGGTGATATCCTGCGGATGAGCGCCTCCTATGCCGAACTTCTCGGCGTCAAGCGAGAGGACGCGCTGGCGCGCAACGTCTTCTCCCTTGGCATCAGTGCAGCCCGTCGCAAGCTGTTTGAAGATGACACCAAAGTGCTCAGTGACAGTAGCGGCTTCACGCAGGATCTGGTGCAGCTCACGATGCCTGGCAAAAAAGACGTTCGTTGGATCAACATGGCCCGGCATCAGATCCCGCACCCCACCGATGGCGACCCGACAATCTTTACCATCGGCACCGATGTCACCGAAACCGTGAACGCCCGCAAAGCCGCAGAAGGTCAACTGGCACAGGCAAAGCTGGTCACCGATATGGCCGGAATTGGCTTCTGGTCCATCACCGGCAAAGAGCAGGAGATCTATTGGTCACCGCGGGTCTATGACATCCACGGATTGACGCCGGAGGAGTACACGCCTGAACTCGGATCCGCGATTGACTTTTTCCATCCAGACGATGCCCCGAGCGTCGAGCGATCTGTGGCAAAAGCCATTGAGGCCGGTGGCAGCTTTTCCTTTATCAAACGACTGCGCCAACCTGACGGCACCATCGTTTGGGTGGAAAGCCACGGGATTGCGATGAAGGGCGAGGATGGAAATACCACCGACCTGGTTGGCATCTTCCGCGAGGCGGAACCCCACGCGCACCCCTGATCCGGCGCGCTGTATGACCCAACAAAAAAGGCGCAGAGTTCTGCGCCTTTTTGCTTTGCCATCGTCGGGCCTGCTAGACGGCTTTCAGCCGCCGCCCCGCTGTCAGACCATCAGCGGCATGCACGATCGCCTCGGCATCAATGCCAAAGTGGTGGTAGAGATCCCCAATGGTGCCGGTCTGGCCGAAATGCTCAACCCCAAGGGGGATCGACTGGTGCCCCCAAACGCTGCCCAGCCATGCCAGGGTCGCCGGGTGGCCGTCGATCACCGTGATGACCTTGCAATGCGCAGGCAAGCCCGCCATCAGCGTCTCGATGTGGCTTTGCGCCTGCGCCACGCCACGGGCGCGGGCCCGCTGGGCGGCGGTCCAGCCTGCATTCAGCCGGTCGGCCGAGGTGACAGCCAGAACCCCGACATCCCGGCGCCCCTCACCAATTGCGGCAGCCGCCTTGATCGCCTCCGGCGCGACCGCCCCCTGATAGGCAATGACCACATCGCAGTTCGGGCCGGGCTTTTTCAACCAGTACGCCCCATCAATCGCCCCCTGTCTGAAATCATCGTCGACGCGTTTGCCGGGCTGTTCAATCGGGTTGGTGGTCAGCCGCAGATAGACCGAACCGCCAGTTTCATCGCGCAGCCACGTGCGCTCGTCCGGGTCGCCGTCTCCGTCCCGTTGCAGATAGTCGAAGGCCCATTCCATGATGACCGCCAGCTCATCGACAAAGGCAGGCTCAAAGGCCGCGAGGCCATCCTGGCTCATCCCGATCAGCGGTGATCCGATGGATTGATGCGCACCACCTTCCGGCGCCAGCGTCACCCCGGATGGCGTGCCAACAATCATGAAGCGCGCATCCTGATAGCAGGCATAATTCAGCGCATCGAGACCGCGCGCCACAAACGGGTCATAGACAGTGCCAATCGGGATCAGCCGCTTGCCAAACAGCGAATGGGACAGTCCCGCAGCCCCAAGCAGCAGGAACAGGTTCATCTCCGCAATGCCCAGTTCGATGTGCTGACCGTCGGGGGTGAATTCCCATTTCGCGGTAGAGGGGATCTTGTGTTCGATAAAGGCATCGGCTTGGGGAGTGCGGGCAAACAGCTTGCGCCGGTTGACCCAAGGTCCAAGGTTGGTGGTCCCCGTCACATCCGGTGACATGGTGACGATCCGCGCAGCCAGATCGCTATCCCCTTTGGACAGATCATCAAGGATCTTGCCAAACCCCATCTGGGTCGACATTTCCCGATCCGTCTTTACCTCGACCGCTGGAACAGAAAGATGTGCGTCATTGTAGCGACGCGCGCCCTTTGCAAAGAACGGCACCTGATCCAGAAAACCCTGCAGCGCCGCAGGATCCTTGACCGTGGCAAAGGGCTCCCACTCCTCGCCTTCGGCCACACCCATATAGCGCTGCCATTCCGCCATCTGGCTCTTGTTCATCAGGCCGCCGTGATTGTCCTTGTGGCCCGCGATTGGCGTGCCCCAGCCCTTGACCGTATAGGCCAGAAAACAGACCGGGCGGTCATGGTCGATGGCGGCAAAGGTCTCTGCCATTGTGCTCACACAGTTGCCGCCAAGGTTTTCCATCAGCGCCGCCAGCTCTGTATCAGAGCGCCGGTCGATCAATGCGCTGACCTCTCCCTGATCGCCAAGGTCCTCCATCAGGCGCGCACGCCAAACCGCGCCGCCCATGAAGGTCAGCGCAGAATAGGTCTGATTGGGGCAATCATCGATCCACTGGCGCAGCTTGTCGCCGCCCGGCTCTTCAAAGGCCGCGCGCTGCAGGGCGCCATATTTTACCTTCACCACATCCCAGCCGAAGGCGTCAAAGATCTTCTCGATCCGCTGAAACAGCCCTTCCCGCACGATCCCGTCAAGGGACTGGCGGTTGTAGTCGATGATCCACCAGGTGTTGCGCAGATCGTTTTTCCAGCCTTCCTGCAGGCATTCATAGACGTTGCCCTCGTCCAGCTCAGCGTCGCCAACCAGCGCCACCATGCGCCCCTGCGGCGCGTCCGCACCCCAGGATTTCGCGGTGATATAGTCCTGTACCATGGACGCAAAGGAGGTGATCGCCACGCCCAGACCCACAGATCCGGTGGAGAAATCCACGTCATCAATATCCTTGGTCCGGCTGGGATAGCTTTGCACGCCGCCAAAGCCGCGGAAATTCTCCATCTTTTCGCGGGTCTGGTTGCCCATCAGATACTGGATCGCATGAAAGATGGGCGACGCATGAGGTTTCACCGCCACCCGATCCTCTGGGCGCAGGGCGCTGAAATACAGTGCGGTCATGATCGACACCATAGAGGCAGAGCTGGCCTGATGGCCGCCGATCTTGATGCCGTCTTCCTTGGCGCGCAGGTGGTTTGCGTTGTGGATCATCCAGTGGGACAGCCACAAAAGCCGCTGTTCAATGGTCTTGAGAGTTGCTGAAGGTGGCACGGGAGTTTGGGCATTATGGGCCATGGGGAACCTCATCACGACAAAGATAGGCTGACCGGCACGCGGGCTGTTGTCCTGATCGTCAGGACGCACCGCTCCCGGCTGCACCATTCGACATAGAATTGGCGCAGGGGCTGGTCAGGGCAAGGCTGGGGTGGATCAGGGTATGGGATGGGCCCGCAGACTGCGCGCCCACCCCAGACCATCAGGCGGCGTAGGCGTTATGTGACGACAGCGCCTGCATCAGGTCATCAATGATATCATCGACCCCTTCCAGGCCAACGGACATCCGCACCAGGCCTTCGGCGATGCCGTGTTCGGCGCGTTCTTCCGGAGTGTAGGTCGAATGCGTCATGCTCGCCGGGTGTTGGATCAGCGTTTCCGCATCGCCCAGAGACACGGCGCGCTGGATCATTTCCAGGCGGTTCATCATGGCAATACCGCCCGCCTTGCCACCGACGACCTCAAACGGGATCATGCCGCCAAAACCAGCCATCTGCCGCTTGGCCAGATCGTTTTGGGCAAACCCGTCCAGACCCGGATAATAAACCCGCTCCACCGCCGGGTGGGATTGCAGCGCCTCTGCCACCTTCTGCGCGTTTGCGCAGTGGCGTTCCATCCGCAGCTCCAGCGTTTTCAGGCCGCGCATCAGCAGCATCGCGCTAAAGGGCGACATCACCGCGCCTGTCATGTCTTTCAGCCCCACCAGACGGATCTGGGTGATATCCTCCTTGGAGCCCACAACCAGACCGGCAATCACATCGCCATGGCCGCTGATGAATTTGGTGGCCGAATGCACCACGATATCTGCGCCCAGCTCGATTGGCCGGGTGATGACCGGAGTGGCAAAGGTGTTGTCGACCACAACCTTGGCGCCGACCTTATGGGCGATTTCCGAAATCGCCGCGATATCAATCAGACGGTTGTTCGGGTTTGCCGGGGTTTCGAAATAGACCAGCTTGGTCTTGGTGCTGATTGCCTCGACCAGATTGGCGGGATCGGTCATATCCACCAGCCGCACCTTCACGCCAAAGCGCGGCAAGCCGTGGGTCATAAAGGCAAATGTGCAGCCATATAGCGTCTTATCCAGGATGATCTCATCCCCGGCAGCAAGAAACGACCAAAGGGTCGACGTGATCGCGCCCATGCCAGAGGCCGTCGCAAGCCCCGCCTCAGCCCCCTCAAGGTTGGCAATCCGTTGCTCCAGGTGATCAAGCGTCGGGTTGGAGATCCGGGTGTAGAAATGCCCCTCCCGCTCGCCTGTGAACATTTCTCCGCCGGCCTCGGCCGATTCAAACGTGAAGGTCGAGGTCAGATAGAGCGGCGGGTTCAACGCGCCCTGCTGCGATTGGGTGTCATAGCCGTGGTGAATGGCGCGGGTGGCAAAGCTGGAACCAGGTTTGGTCATGGAAATCTCCCTCGTGTTTCCGCAATGCTACGCTGGCACCAAAGGCTATTAGTTGCTATTTTCACCCCAGATAACGAAAGGATTGGCATATTATGCCACAAACACCCAAACTGGACGCAACCGACCGTCGCATCATTCGCGCGCTGCAAAGCAACGGCCGCATGACCAACCTCGACCTTGCTGCTGCCGTCAATCTTTCGCCCTCTCCCTGCCTGCGCCGATTGCGCAATCTAGAAAAGGACGGTGTGATTACCGGCTACAGCATCGACGTGGATGCACGCATCTACGGCCTTCCCGTGACGGTTTTTGTTCGCGTCAGCCTGGAGAACCACACTGAGGGCGTGGTTGCCAATTTCGAACGCCACATCCGCGACACGCCCGAGGTGCTGGAATGCTACGTGATGACCGGCCTTGCCGACTATCTGCTGCGCGTGGTTGTCGCCGACCTCGAAGATTACGAACGTTTCGTCCGCGCCCGCCTGCACCCGATCGGCGGCATCAGCTCTATCGACACGAGTTTTGTCTATGGAACGGTGAAAAAGACGGCAGTTTTCCCGGATGTCGGCAATGTCCATCGCTAACATCCCCGGCCGAGTGGAAAATGGCGCCCCAATAGCAGGCACTTACATAATTAACACCGCCGCATTCTTTCAAATTTTCCACATTTGAGTATACTAAGGCCTTAGGCGGCGGGACTACTTCCATGCAGGGGCCAATCCAGACATCAATGCAGAAACTCACCACTCGGCTGACGGCATTCGCCTTTGCCGATGTTGCGGGGTACACGCGCCATATGGAGGCAAACACGCCGGAAACCGTCCGGCGCTGGAAGGATCTGCGCGACACGGTTCTGTTGCGCGAGATGCGCAACTACCACGGCATTCGTCGCTCTGATGCGGGGGATGCGTTGCTGCTGGAATTTGCCAGCGCCACCGAAGCGGTTCAATGGGCACTCAGGGTTCAGTCCCGCGCCGCGCAAGAGCAACCCACCGACAACCCAATGCAGCTGCGGATCGGCGTCAACATCGACGACGTGATCGACGACGCGGGCACTGTGCAATCAGATGGGGTGGTTGTCGCCGCGCGCATTCAGCAGATGGCCGAGCCTGGAATGGTTGTGGTCACACAGCTGGTGCGCGATATCGTGCGGCGCAAGATGCAGCTGCGGTTTCACGACCTTGGCGCGCCCCTGTTGAAAAACATCGACCGCACCGTGCAGGTCTATCAGGTCAGCGCCGCAGATGCAGGCCAGCGCCCGCTGCAACCCCACATCGACTGGTCAAATCGCCCTACGCTCGCGGTGCTGCCGTTCGACGATCGCAGCAGCCACGGTGACGAACATTACTTTGGCGATGGGATCACCGAAGAAATCATCTCTGGCGTTTCGCGTAGCAGGGCCATGTTTGTCATGGCCCGCACCTCTACGCTGGAATTTCGCGGCACCCAGGAAACACCTGCCGATATCGGCCGCAAGCTGGGTGTGTCATATCTGTTGACCGGGGCGGTGGAACGCCACGGGGACCAGCTGCGCATCTTCGCTGAACTGATGGATGTGCTCCACAATCGCGCCATCTGGGCCCAGACCTACCGCGGCGCTCTGGATGATCTGTTTTCCTTTCAGGACGAAATCTCCTCCTCCATCCTCGCCATGCTGGAGCCCAAAGTCCTGTCCACAGAGGCTGAACACATCGGCGGGCGCACGCCAGACAGTCTGGATGCCTACAAATGTGTTCTTCGCGCCTTATCCCGTCTCTACCAGCTTGACGACGGCAGCTATGATGAGGCGATCGAGTTGTTGCGCCGCGCGGTCAAACTGGACCCCCATTATGCCCAGGCCCATGCCTATCTCGCGTGGTGCATGAATTTCTGGCTGGCCGAGGGGCATTCCAAGGATCTGCGCAATGACATTCTGACCCTCATCAAACATTCCCGTCGCGCGGTCGAGCTGGACCCGGAGGATGCGCTCACCCTTTCGGTGCGTGCCCATGTGCTCAGCCTGCATGAAAACAAACCCGAAGACGCGCTGGAACTCTTCGAGGACGCTTTGTCGCGCAATATGAACCTGCCCATTGCCTGGGGCTTGAGTGCGACGACCTATGCCTATCTTGGTGATGGCAAAGAGGCCCGCAAGCGCCTGTTGAACGTCTGGCGGCTGACCCCCAACGACCCACTCAACTTCTTTTTCCTCACCGCTGCCGGCCTCGCGGAGTTTGTCGAAGAGGACTACGAAGAAGCCGTCCGTTTTCTGAAAAACGCCCGCAGGAACAAGCCACGATTTATCGCGGCGCTTCGGCTATTGGCGGCGGCACTGGCCCTGCTGGGCCAGACAGAAGAAGCGCAGGAAGTCGGGAAGGAACTGCTGGCGCTCGATCCCAACTATTCCGTCTCCAAACTCGCGACGTGGTATCCATTGAAATCGAAATCCGCACTTGAACAACTCACCAAGGGGCTGCTCCTCGCGGGGCTGCCCGCCTGAGGCTGATCGCCATTTTGCGGGGCAAACCGGGCATATGACCCAGAACCCCGATCAGGAAAGATCAAAACAAGGCAGAGCAGGAAAACGGCAGGGCGCTCGGCCAGGTGCAGGGCGGCTGAGATATATTGTTGCGTTTATTGAAGAGTGTTTGGGGGGATTTACGATGACTGGACAAAACGCGGGCACCGCAAGGGGCGGACAAGCGGCCAACGGGCTCGGCCTTGGATTGGGGCTCGGGCTAGGGAACGGACTGGGCAATGGATTGGGCAACGGTCTGGGTTTGGGCCTTGGTCGTGGGCTGGGGCTTGGCTCTGGTCTTGGCCTCGGAAACGGGCTTGGCCTGGGTCAGGGGTTCGGCCTTGGGTTGGGTTTGGGCAATGGTCAGGGCCTTGGTCTCGGTCTGGGATTGGGGCTTGGCAACGGACTGGGCAGCGGACTGGGCAACGGGCTTGGCCTCGGGTTGGAGGACAACGGTTATCTCTTGGGCAATGGCGCGGATGCGGGCGTTGGCAGCATCCGCAGCTACTACGCCACACCGGCCGAATTGGGCCTCTTGCCCTGGACGCTCGACTTTACCCCCGACAATGCAGGCGGTGAACCCTTTCCACTGTCGATGATCATCAACCCCTACCAGCTGCCCCAGGATCCGGCCGCAGCGCCAGTTGTTCTGGAATGGACGACCGAGGATTGGGATCCTGCCTTGCGTTTCTGGGCGTTGCCGTTTGATCCGCATCTGGGCGAATGGCTGCGCGCGGCGGATCGCTCTGAGCCTGCGACGCTGGCCGCGCTGGAATTCGCCAGCCAGCCAGAACGCTGGCATCCCGATCACGTCGGCACCCGCTGGTTGGAAGACCGCGACCTCTTGTGGCGCTACCAACCCGGCCCGACCGTGGCCGTGTCCCGAACAAGGGCTGAGGAGGCCTTTGACATCATCAAGGCAGAGCTTGAGATCCTGAAGATGTACATGGAAGATGACCGCCAACAGTATCTCGTGGAATGCGATATTCAGGCAGATGGGCTGCCGGCCTATCTGATCCATTTCCTTGGCGCGAACAGTTTTGATCATCCCTTCACGCTCAAGCTCATCGATATGGGGCTCGCGCTCGGCAATGTCGCCTACATGAGCTACAAGGCCTATTTCAAAAGGGTGCGCCCATCGGTTCTGCGGCCCGGTCTCACCGTGCCCTTTGGCCCGCCCGCCCATCCGGCCTTTCCCAGCGGTCACGGATTTCTGGCTCATTTCCTGTCATTGCTGCTGCTGGAAATTCCAGGCATCGCGCAACGTTTCGGTGTGGTCAGCGGATACAAGGCAGATGGATCAGGCACCTCCGTTCAACTCCCGGATGGGGCCCTTTTGCGAAAGCCCACCTACGAGGACATGACGGGCGAGCATGTCGTGCCCTCCCCGCTTTTGACCGTGGCCCATCGCATCGCCGTCAACAGAGAGCGGATCGGAGTGCACTATCCATCGGATTCGATGGCCGGACGCCATATCGCCGCGGGCATTTGGACGTGTTTGATGACCCCAGCCCCTGCCGCGCCTGACGGCACGCCGTGGCAGCCCATTGCCGTCCCGACCCTGCACCGGCTGCTGGATAAGGCTGCAACGGAATGGCCAACGCCCTGGTCTGCTGTGAGCCTCGGCTAGGGTCAGGATGCGAACCGGTAAAGCCCCAGATTATTGTCCCCAGTCACCAGATCGATCAGGGCCTGCTGCGTGACGGGCAGGTCTGCGGTGTCATCCACCCCGCAGGCTAGCGCTGCGGCGGGGTCGGTGTTGGCCCTGTCTCCGGGCGCCGTGAGCTCATAGAGAAGCAAGATGGATGACCCAGCGTTTGCATTGGCCTGCGCCAGCGCCACCTGTTCGTTCACCGCACTCGCAAGGGCCGCCCCTACGGCCAGATCCTGAACGGAACTGCTATTGACCGCGCCAACCGGCAAGGCAAGACCCGGCAAGGGCCATGCAACATGACCTGCCAGTTCAACTCCAACCCAGCCGCGCAGCATGACATCTTCTGCCGTGACCCGGCCCCTGTTTCCGATCAACGGCAATGGCCCCGGCATCATCCATGCGCTGGCCTCCTCCCATGTCAGCGAGACGGGCACATAGCTCCCCGGTCCCACCGGCATATCCCCCACAGCGGTCGGGAACCGCAGAGGACGGCGATCACGGATGTAGAGATCGATCAACGGTGGCGCCCCCGCAGAGCGGCAGACCTTGGTAGGATCCAGCGGAAACATCCCCATCTGCTCAAAGGCCCAGCGAACCACCTTGTGCGACGTTGCAGGTTGCCATTCGCCCCCGCCGCGGTGCAACACCACGGGAGAGGACGCGAGCCAAGCTGCCGCCTCCATCCCTACTTCCAACATCTCCGCCCGAGACGGCGGCTGCGCCAGCGCGGCAATCGCCTGCAACAGCAGGTACAGAGCCCCATCCGAGGCCCGCAACCTTTGCGCCTGCGCTGCGCGTCCCTCGTGCACGCTGTCGCCACCAAGGCACCGGTACAGAAGAAACAAAGAGGACGAGAGGATCTGCTCGCTCAGATACCCCTTGTGGATGTCACCTCCGCTTGGGGGGGCCTCAACAACGGCGCGGTTCATCAGGCCATACCACCCCCAGCCCCTGAGCGGGCTGCGGTCATGGCGGCGCGGCGAAAAAACAAAGGGATAGGTCCACCCCCGCATCTGCGGATTGCCGGGATAGTCGGGCTCTGCAAGTTGCGAAAGCGGGTCAAAATAGACCGCGGCCATGCCATCGCCGGGGCTGTGGGCAAAGTCGAATTCCAGCTGACCAATGCGCGCCGCCAACAGATAGTGGGCAAATTCATGCATCATCCACCGCCCGCTGCTGGCAAAGCCAAGGGGCTGCGCAGGGCGCGCGGACAGGTTGCGCCCGTGGCTCGGTGGGGTCGGCCGGGACCACCTGTTCAACGTCGCCAATGCCAGATGCATGTCGATCGCTGGCCGCGGCTGGCTGGCTGCATCTTCTGCCACCTCATAGCGCACCTGCGCATTGATGGTCCGCCCACTGCGGCCCGGCCCCGGCGTGATCCCCGATCGATAATGGACCGACAATGGCCCCTCTGCGGTCGCCACGTAGTGATCGGGATGCAGCCCTGCGCTCTCCATCAACGCAAACATCTGCTGGCAATGCCAATAGGCGCTGATCGCGGTCGACACATCCCGGCGCGGCGGCAGATGTTCGAGAGGACCATGGGGGAGCATCTTTGCCAGATTTGCCGGCCCATCGCCGGGCACAAACCGGGGGCAATTGCGAACCACAAAAGCCGGGCGCGCCAGCTCAAGACCGCCGCCCAGGGAAAAGGCCACATCGTCACGAAAGCCATCCAGAATGGGATCAATCCGGGAAGGTCTGCGCCAGGTAAGCGGCGGGCGCGGCACCCCCCCGTCCCCCTGCCAATCTGGCGGTGGGACAGGGAACACCCTGAGCGGGATTTCGATTGGCGGAATGCGCGGCTGATCCTGCCCGACAGCTGGATGTGGCTGGCCCTGCGCGATGCCCTCGTTTCCCGCTACGGCGTGGGTCACGAGCGGTTGGCGCTGCACCGCCGCCACGTCAGCCTGCTTGTCCCTGAGGGTCAAACGCGCATCCACCCGGTAGCTCAGCCCATCGGCGGACGAGGCCCCACCCGCCGATCCACGCCCCAGCAGTTGCACGCGCAGCCGCCCCCTGCCCGCAACCAGGTCATCAACGCTGCCCGCAAGCCGCAAATCCTGAAGCAAAAGCGAGCGCGCGGTTGTCCCGCTCTTTTCTGCAATACGCTGAAGCGCGGAAACGCGACTGGCTTGTCCACGGTTGGGGTCATCCGCAGCGGCCAGCCCAAAAGGTGCTCCCGGCAGGATCTGCCCCAAATTCTCCAGCACCGTCTCGCGGTTGCGCGCAGAGGCACCGGCAAGCGCCTCGGACAGGGACTGATGCGTGCCGCCTGGAAACTCGGCTGTCAGCCCCCGCAGGATCAATTCATAGGCCTCAGCGGTGCGGCGCACCTCTATCGGCACCCGAAACCCCGCCCCGCGAAGCCGCGCCACGGCGCCCGGCACAGCACCAAGCGGCAGGGCCTCTGCCGCGACCAGAACCACGGTGGCAGGCAACGCTGCATCCGTGCGTGGCGACAGGTTCCAGCTGGCGATCGGCCCCTGAAGCCCCGCACCACTGCCATCTATCGCAGGCCAGATCGGGCACCATTGCAAGACGGCACTGGCCTCGACATCCGCAACCGCGCGCAGCCAGTTCAGAACAGGGTCGGCCTGGCCCAGGGGACGTGTATCCCCGTTCACGTAGTTGGCCAGCTTATTGAGATAAGCCTCTGCGACAGTTGAAAACTCCGCCAGATCAAGCGGGGCATCACCCGACGAGACGCCTGCGACGAACGGCACCGTTGGATGCGCGATCAGCCGCGAAATCCTGTTCGATCCGGGATATTCCCGTTCATAGCGCAGCCAGCTTTCTGGATGATCTGCCGTTGCCTCCGTTGCCGGTGGCCAGTTCTCTGGCAGGGTGATCTCAGCCATTTCGTCCCCCTTCGGGGCCTGTGCGCAAACACAGCGGGCCACGGCGGGCGCGTTGGCCGGGGCGCCATCTGCACCTGCCCAAAGCGCCGCCTGCGCTGCCGCGTCAGGCGTCCCTCTCGGTGCCGGGCCCCGGTTCCCGGACGGTCAATTGTCATGGTCTTTCCAAGATCAGCCTAACACAGGACACGAAATTTCGCAGCCCTGCTTTCGTCGCGATCAGCCCCGATCAAACAGCACGCCAGGCCCACGGCAGAGATCAAGACACCCCGCATAGCGTGCCATGTGCCAGGCCAAGGCCTGATTGCTGCTCAGGACTGGCTTGCCCAGCTCTGCCTCAAGCGGCGCAATGATACCAAGGGTGCGGAGGTTCGTGCAGGAGAGAAACACCGCCTCGACATCGCTTTGTTGCCCAACCTCAAGCGCCGCGGCATAGGTCGAAGCCGGATCAATACGCGCCACTCGCGCCTCGACCTCCTCTCCGAACGAAACGCCTGCGCGCACGTCAAAACCGGCCCCCTCAAAGGCCCGTCGCATCGGTTCGCTGACACTGTCGACATATGGCGTCACAAGCCCAAGCCCCGTAATGTTCAACGCCCCCAAGGCTGCAAGCGTCGCGGTCAGCGGGTCGCTCACCTCTGGGGTGCTGACACCTGCGCGCAGCAGTTCCGCCACGCGGGCCTGACCGATCAACGTGGTTCCCGACGTGCAGCCATAGCCGACCACATCAAAAGGCGCCGCCGCCGGCAGAAGCGAGGCCGCCGCCGTCATTGTGGTTTCCATCGTTGCTATGGTGTCGGGTGTCAGGTCATCCCCCGAAGGGATGCGGCTGACATAGATCGCGACGTCATCAGACGGAAACATCTGACGAAAATCCTGCTCCAGCGTTTCGTCCACCTGTAACACCACCAGACCCAGCGTCGCCCGGCTGCCAATTGGCCCGGCAAGATCATAGGGAAAAGGCTGACGCGTCTGGCTCATGTCGCCACCCCGCTGAGGATCGGCAGGGCCCTTGGTGCGCGAGATGACAGCAGTTCAGGCCCGCTTTCACGCAGGACGATGTTTTCTTCATGCACGAGACAGCGACCCGGTGCGATTTCAACGCCGGGTTCCAGCGTCAAAACCATACCGGCCCGCAGCTCCGTTTTATCATGGGGCGTGCAAGAGGGCCATTCCGTCAGCGTAAGCCCCAGACCGTGCCCCAGCCGGCCACCACCCGGAACCGCGCCCTGCGCGCGCAACTGCTCTGCAAACATGCGGTGCACATCACAGGCCAGATGACCGGGCCGCAAATGACCAAGGACATGATCCGTCGCCACCATCAGCGCCGCTTGCGCTGCAGCGGTATCTTTGGCGACATGGGAAATGGCGTAGTTGCGATCAAAATCACAGAAATAGCCATCCAGCACCGCGCCTGTGTCCAGCATCAGCACATCCCCCGGTGCAAGTCGGCGATCATCCGCGGGAGAGATCACATCCCCATACCCGCCCGGCCCGGCGCCCCCTGCAGTGTAGCTGACCCAATCCGCCCCCTCCTCAAGAAGGGACATCTGAAAGCGGCGAAACACCTCGTCGAGCCGCGCACCCGGACAGGCATATTCCCCCACCCGTGCAAATGCCCTGTCAGCAACACCACAGGCCGCCCGGATCTTGGCAATTTCAGCCTCGGATTTGATTTCCCGCACGCGCTGCACGACATCGGTTGCATCGACACATTGAGCGGGCGCAATCATAGCCGTCAGACGCAGATAGTCACCAATCGGCATCCGCAACTGGGTTTCAAGCCCCATTGGCAGGCCGATCCGGGGCGCCGGGCTGATGGCGCTCAGCTCTCGCAGGGTCTCTGCCAAAAGGCTCACGCCGTCATCGCCCGGAAAAGGCGCGTCCCACGTCCGGATGTCTTCGATCCAGCCCCGCCCCATCAGCTCTGCACCGATCGCGGGGATGACCGCAACCGGATCGCCCGAGGCCGGCACGCACAGAAACCAAGGCCGCGCCGGGCTTTCCCAAAACCGGGTCAGAAACCCCGCGACATAGTAGAAATCCGACGCGGTGGTCAGCAGCAGCACATCCATACCGCTTTGTGCCATGCGTGCCTGCAGCGCAGCGACGCGCGCCCTGTATTCCGATTGCGCGAAACCCGTCGACGGGGCATCCGGTGATGTCGGCCAACCCTTGGCAGTCTGTGTCATATTCTGCGCCTTCTGCTGTCTCGCCTGCAGGCTGCGTCACCCACCGCAACCGCCCATGTCGAAAAGCGGCATTTCCCCAAAACCCATGTCGCAAACGAGCCATATATTATCTTTCCCACGCTGAAAGCGCCGCCGGGCCAGGCCGAAAAACCCTGACAGAACCACAGCTTGGCATTTTTTCGCGTTATCCACAAAAAATCTCAGCTCAATGCAATTTTCCTCTGGACGCGCCAGATCGCAATGCCTATACCGCCCCCATATTCCGGCGTAGCTCAGCGGTAGAGCAGTTGACTGTTAATCAATTGGTCGTAGGTTCGATCCCTACCGCCGGAGCCATCCACCCCTAACAAAGGGTCGAGGATGGAAATACACTCCCACGAAATCGACTATACATCACCTGCGCACCCCGTTGCAGAAACAACTGATTTGCGCGCGCTCTGTTAAGGAATGGTTGGATCAAACCGGACAGGCGGGATTAGCTAGCCGGATTATCCAGTTGGGGGATACAGGGCCGGGCCGATCCGTTTGGCGCGCCAAGCCGTGCGACGCCAGGCCCTGCCCGTCATTGCCCTGCCCGTCGCGCCTGTCAGTCAAGATCCGCCAAGAGCCGCTCTGCCATCGCTTTGGCGATCTTTGCGGCTTCGGGCTTGTTGCGGACATGGGCTGTCGCAATCGCGCCCTCTTTCAACAGGGCGATTTCTTCGGCAAGGCTTGCAGGATCAGCTGCGCCGGCTTCGGCGCAGAGCTCAGTGAACTGGCGAACCAGCATCTCTTTGTGCTCGGCCGCGATCTGATGGGCTGGATGCGCGGGGTCTGAGAACTCCCCCGCGGCGTTGATGAAGGCGCAACCGGAAAAGCCAAGGCCCGGAAAAGCCTTGCCGCTGAACCAGATTTCAAGCGCATCGAACATCTGCAGAAGCTGTGCCTTGGGGGACGGACCGGCCTTGGCCATTTCGCCACTGAGCCAGCCGCGAAATTGCTCGTCCCGGCGTTTCAACACAGCCAGAATCAGCTCGTCCTTGGAGCCGAAATGCTTGTAGAGGGTCATCTTTGCGACGCCGGATTCCGCCAAAATCTTGTCAATTCCGGTGGCATTGAAGCCGCCGGTATAAAAAAGCTTCAGGGCAGTTTCGATCAGATCATCGCGGCGCGAACGCATGAGTTTCCCCAGTAAATCAGACTATTCTGTCTACCCTTGCCGCATATCTGCCCAGAATGCAAACACCGCGCGCCCAACGTCCAACATCTTTTTGTGAGCAGCGGGGGCTTGATATATACAGATCTGTCTGTCTATGCTGAATGCAGGTTCTGAGCCACCCCGTTCAGCCTGCCTATCAGCCCACCAAAGGAAAGAGATACGCCATGACCCGGATCCCCCTGCCCGCCACCGTTGACACCGCACCGGCCCGCTCCAAACCCCTCCTGCAGGAGATCAATCGCGCCATGGGGAGCGTGCCAAATCTGTTTCGGATCGCCTCAAACAGCCCGGCAGCGCTGCAGGGCTACCTTGGGCTGACCGGGGCGCTGGCAAACGGAACCCTGCATCCAGCGACGCGAGAGCGGATCGCCCTGGCGGTCGCACAGGCCAATGGCTGCGGCTATTGCGTTGCGGCGCATAGCTATCTTGGACGCAACCGCGCCAAGCTGGATGCGGATGAAATCCTCGCCAACCGACGCGGGCAATCCTTGAACAGCAAGGCCGATGTCGCGGTGCAATTCGCCGTCAAGCTGGTGGATGAACGCGGCCAGGTCCAGGACGCTGATGTGCGGGCGCTGCGCCATGCCGGATACACCAACAGCGATATCGTCGAGATCATCGCCCATGTCGCGCTCAATACCTTGACCAATTACCTGAACGAGGCGCTTGGCACCCCCATTGATTTCCCAGTCGTCGGAGCCGATGCGGCCTGACGTCCCCGGGCGCCCCACCCCTGTCCCGAAAACCGGGGCGCCCATTTTTCTTACCTCTCCCTCCTCCTTTCCGACAAGAGATACACCCGATGACACGTCCGCCCCTCCCCCCGTTTGATGCAGAAAGCGCCGCCAAAAAGGTCCGGCTGGCCGAAGATGGCTGGAACAGCCGCGACCCGCAGAAAGTTGCGCTGGCCTACACGGTCGACTGCAAATGGCGCAATCGCGCCGAGATTTTTCAAGGCCGCGATGCGATTGTCGAATTCCTGACCCGCAAGTGGGATCGCGAACAAGACTACCGTCTGATCAAGGAACTGTGGGCCTACACGGACAACCGCATTGCCGTGCGATTTGCCTATGAATTCCGCGACGATGCCGGTGCCTGGTTTCGCGCCTATGGCAACGAAAACTGGGAATTTGGCGAAGATGGGCTGATGCGCCATCGCATTGCCTCTATCAACGATCTGGCGATCCGCGAAGAAGACCGTCTGTTCCACTGGCCGCAGGGGCGCCGTCCGGATGATCATCCGGGCTTGAGCGACCTTGGCCTCTGAGCGGAGCCCTTAACCATGCCACTTGGATTTGCTGAAATCGCCTTTACACCGGCTGTTCAGGCAGAGCAGGCCCGCCATGGCTCGGCCGAGGCCTATAGCGTTGCGCTGGATCCTGACCGCGATGGCGGCCGCCTTCTGGGCCTGCGCGAGAGCGCGTTTATCGCGGCGCGTGACAGCATGTTTCAGGCCACGGTATCGGAAACCGGCTGGCCCTATGTGCAACATCGCGGTGGCCAGCCCGGCTTTTTGCGGGTGCTGGACGCACAGACCATCGGCTATGCGGACCTGAGTGGCAACCGGCAGTATATCTCCACCGGGAATCTGCGGGGCAACGACCGGGTGTCGCTGATCCTGGTGGATTGGAGCCGACGCAAGCGGCTGAAGATCTGGGGGCGCGCTGTTTTGGTCGAGGACGCTGAGGTGATCCGCCAATTGCAGAGCGCAGATCAGGCGTCGGCGGAACGGGCTGTGCTGATCCGCGTGGAGGCGTTTGACTGGAATTGCCCCCAGCATCTGCCCCTGCGCTTTACGGCAGAAGAATACGCGCACATCCACGCCGAGGATCGCACCCGCCTGGAGCGGCGCATCCAGGAGCTTGAGGCGCGCTTGGCTGCGGTCGGGGCAGACCTGCCCTGACCCATCGGCGGAACCGGACTGCCTGCCTGTCCCGGTTCCGCCCACGAAATGGGGGCCAAAAGCATCCCCGAAACATCACGAGGGGAGGCCATCATGACCAATGTTACCATTGCATTTGCCAAAGCCATGGCGCGCGCGAACGGCTGGAGCCTGACCGACGAGGGCACGCTTTTGTCTGACGGCACGCCCATAGGACAGCTGCACGCCGAAGCGGACGGCTATATTGCCAACAGCGAGTATATGAATTTGATCGAGCGGGTGCGCGCAGGCCATCCCAATCAGGCCCGTCTGGTTGCCGATTACGCCCGCTCCATTTCTCCGGATGCGCTGGGTGTTCTGGGCCTTGCGGTCAAAACCGCCCCGGATCTGCGCAGCTCTCTCAAGCTGATTGAACGCTACTACCGGCTGATTACGGAAACCGCGATCTATCGTTTGGACGAAGGCAGCGAACTGTCTGTTTTTCGCATCGAAGGGCGCTGTGACCCCCATCCCGCCCTTGGCTTTCGCAACGAATGTGCGCTTGCGGGTGTCCTGAGCAACCTGCGCAAGTTGCTGGACGGATCGCTTGCAGTCAGCCAGGTCTCGTTCCGCCACGCCCCTGCCGCGTCGCCTGAGGACTACAAGGCTGTGTTTGGGTGTGATGTGGTCTTTGGCGCGGAATTCGATGCCATCACCCTGCCCAGCTCCGCGCTTGATCTGTCCAATCGGCTGGGGGATGCGGCTGTGTCGGACTATATGCTGGCCCACCTGCAGGAAAGCTATGGCCGACTGCGCCGAGAGCCACCGCTGCTGCGCGATCTTCTGCGCAGGATGACCCACCTGCTGCAAAACGGCGCGCCGCAGGCAAGCGAGATCGCCCGCGACATGGGGATGAGTGAGCGCACGCTTTATCGTCGCCTGGCCGCCGAAGGGCGCAGTTACCGCGATGTGCTGACAGAGGCACAGATGACCCTTGCCCAATCCCTGTTGCAGGGGGGCGATTGCAGCATTGCCGAGATCGCCTTTCTCACCGGGTTTTCCGAACAAAGCACCTTTAGCCGTGCGTTCAAACGTCATGTAGGACAGGCGCCCGCGCAGTTTCGTGCGGCGGTCACAAGCCCGCGAAAACCGGCGCTTGCTGCAGCCCCGGCCGGGATGGCCGGAACTGCCAAAACCCTGGCAGGCCCTGCCAAGACCGCACAGATGAATGCCTGCTAGACATGAGTTACGGAGACGACGGGCAGGTCGGCTGGCAATGACCTCCACCACCGGCCTGCCGCAGGATCCGACAGATTTCACCCGGCCCGTGTTTCAGGGCCATTTGTTCCCAACGGAACCGCGTTTTGGTTCCATCAATTGCCCGGAAATTCGCCATGAACGACATGACCTCTCTCCTCATCACCGCAGCTGCGGCTGCACTGGCAACCGGTGGCGTCGTCATGGCGCTGACATTCTCGGCCCCTGCCTACGCAAGCCCCTCGCCAACAGCGGACACATTGGTCGGTCGCCCGACGATATCGCTGATTGATGGTGGCCAGGTCGCGCCGGTCTGCGCCTGTCATGCCTCAGCACTCAAGGCCCTGACCTCAGAGTTCAACGCGGCCCGGTAGCCCCCCGACACGGCAGTCCCCCTGCCTGTGCCCGGGCGAGCCTTGCAAGTTGTCTTCCACCTTTGGTGTGCAGGTTCGCCCAACCCTATACAGCCGTGTTCTGCCTGCCCCGACAGGCCGCAACTGCGGTTGTGCGCATCACAAGACCGGATTGACGCCCCTGCTCTGTCAACCGGATGTGGGCGCAGCGCCGGCCCCTTTGTCGCGTGGGGGTCGGCGCTTTTTCTTGTCATCCAGCAAGGAGCGCCCGCCAGCCGCGGATGAAATCCCGCTCCAGCGCAGGATCAGCGCGGGTCGCGGTGCAGTCCTCTGCTCGCTCAAACAGCCCTTCCAGCGCCGCTTCCCAGCAATCCGGCGTCAGATCGCAAACCGGTGCGGCCCCGATGCGCAGGTGATCGCGCAGACCGTCTATCTCGCTCACCAACAGATGGCGACCCGCAGCCAGAGCTTCGATCGCAACCAGGCCGTATGCCTCCCAGCGGGATGGCATCGCCACAACATCCACCGCGCCGATGGCGGCAACCGGATCAGCAGCGAACCCCTTGAAGTGGATCCGTTCATCACCCGCCGCCAGCCGACGCAGGTAGGGTTCATCCTCGCCGGTGCCATAAACATGCAGTTCGATGTCCGCCCGTCGGCATTTGCGCAGCGCCTTGATCAGCACATCAAACCCCTTTTGCCGATGCAGCCGCCCGATGGCCCCGATGATCCGTGGCTTTCCCTGAGCCGGGCTCACCTTGCGAAAGGCCGAAAGATCAACACAAGACCGGATCGTTGTGATTGCGTCGGGGCTGACAAAGCCGCTGTCGACCAGCCAGCTGGACTGCGCATCGCTGACGCCGACAACCGTGTCGAACACGCGATAAGACAACCGCAGCAGCTGAGCAAAGCGTCGCTTGGACGGCACGTTCAAGGCAACGAATTCTTCGGTGTAGCTGTGTTCGACATGAATGAGACGGCTCATCGGGTGTTGCCCCCGAAGCGCAAGGAACCGTGGCAGGTTGCGCCAGTTGATCGACAGGTGGGACACGATCACATCCGCCTCGTAGCGGCCAAAGGTCAGCGGGTGATTACCGACTTCGGCCAACTGGTGATCAGCGGTGACGCTGAGTTCGGGCGACGACAGGATAAAGTCCACGACGCGCATGACGCCACCTGCGGTGGTATCGTCAACAAGGTGCAGAACACGGGGGCGGGTTTCGTTCAGCATCACGCCTGCCCTCCGGCACGGTTGAATTTCGAGGCCAGCTGCATCAGGCGGCGCAGCGACCCCTCACCGCACACAGCCAGAACCGCAGCCGCTGCGAGGGTTGCCGTGGATTTCACCGGCTCCTTGATGAGCGGCAGTTTTGATTGTTCCAACCAGCGGCGGGTCAAGGTGAGCGTGCGCCCCCGGTCCATATCGACAATCGCGCGACGGGACAGGTAACGCAGCTGATAGGCCCGCGCTTCGCGGGTGTGGCGGGCAAAAAATTCGGGCGCAAGCGGGGTTAGCTTGGCCACCATCCGCTCCCAGGCTTCCAGCTGGCGATCTGTCGCCGCCGACAACCCGCCAGAGTTCACCCGATAGCGTGTCAGCAGACCTGGCACGCCCTCGAACGCCCAATCCGTCACCAGCGCCATGCGCAGCCACATTTCGATGTCTTCGGACTGGCGAAAGGTCTCGTCGAAATACCACGGCCGCTCGCTCTCGCTTGGTGGCATGTAGGACACATCTGCCAGCGCAGCCCGACGGATCACCGGCGCCGAACCATTGCCGACGGGGTTGCGCTTGAACACATGGGCGGCACTGACCCGGTTCAGCCGTGGGCGCTGTGCGTGACCGGTGGGCTGACCATCATCATCAATCAAAAGAGAGCCAGAGTAGCTCACTCCGACATGCGGATTTTCACGCAGATGCCAGATATGTTCGGCCAGTTTGGTGGGCTCCCACAGGTCATCGGCGTCGCAAAACCCGATGACCTCTCCCTTCGCCGCGTAAATCCCTGTGTTGCGCGCCCCGGCCAGACCCCGGTTTGCCTGGCTGATCAGACGCAGCCGACGATCATGGCTATAGGATTTCACCACCTGCACCGTGGCGTCGGTGGATCCATCATCCACCACGATGATTTCGAAATCCCGCCAGCTCTGGGCCAAGAGCGCATCCAGTGTCTGCGGCAGAGTGTCAGCAACGTTGAATGCAGGAACAATGATCGAAGCAAATGTCATGAAACTTCTCCTCTGCGGGGTCAGGAAAACAGGCTGCGGCTGAAGCGGCGCGGGATGAGCGCGGCACAGACGGAGCCGAGCAGCGTGAGCGCGCCACGGCGCACAGGGGACAGAAACCCGCGTGGAGACTGGCCCAGCCCCAACAGCGCGTGTCGCAGGGCAGTGGTGCGCCCCATCCCGAGCCGCAGGGCGCGGCGGGCCAGATAGCGGTGATAGATGGCATGGGAACGGCGCGACGGGCGATGGCCCATGGCGATGGCCGTTTGCAGCGCCCGTTCGCGCCCCGCCTCCATCGCGTCCAGATCGGTTGACAGGCCGCCGGTGCTGCGCCGGTAGTAGGTCTGCAGCATCGGCATCCCCACAATCCGCGCGCCCTGCGCCACAAGGCGGATCAACCACTCCAGATCTTCGTTGTGCAGCATGGTTTCGTCAAAGCCGCCCGCGCTCTGCATCACGTCACGGCGCACCGACATGTTGGACATGGTGCAGACCGGGTTTTCCCCCATCAGAATGTCAACGCTCAGGTCTGTCTCCGGAACCGTGGACAGGGTTCTGGCATCGCACGGCCGGTGCGAGAAAAAGGCGATCTGACCATAGGCCCCCGCCACCGAAGGATCAGCAAAGATCACCGACAGCTCGCGCAGCTTGGATGGGGCCCATTCATCATCCGCGTCGCAAAACGCAATCACGTCACCGTCTGCGATGTCCAAGGCACCAAAGTTGCGCGCCGCACTCGGCCCCTTGCCAGGGTTGCGATAAAGCCTGATCCGGCTATCCCCGGCGGCCATGCAGCGGATCTGGACCCAGGTCGGGTCGGTCGATCCGTCGTCTACACAGATTGCTTCCCAATTCGGATAACACTGGGCCTGCAGGCTTTCGATGGTGCCCGTGATGGTTTTCGCGGCGTTGAAGCAGGGAATGACTACAGAGAATTTCATCATCGTTTCAGACCTTTGCCAGTTTGTGCGCGAAGGCACGTTGAACGAGGGGAAAAGAACCAAGGATCATCACGGCCGACGCAACAAGCGCGTAGCCAATGGCAACCGCCAACAATCCCTGAGGCGCCAGAAGCGCGGTATTGAGCGACAGCGCGACAGTCAGAAGCGCCGTGATCCGAAATTCCTGCCCAGCCCGCCCCGTGGCACGCAGGTAGCCTGCACAGGCCGACCAGAGCGTCGTCGGAATGGCCACGAGGCACAGGATCGACACGATCCCATCCAGCGCCTCCCAGCCCGCCCCAAAGAGGACCGGAACATAAACGGGGGCCAGCAGTGCTTGCAGGATCACCGCCGGGGTAATGATCCCAAGCGCGAGCAGGATGCTTTGGCTCAGCGCCGCGAGCTTGTCTTTGCTTGCACACAGATGTGGAAACAGAACCGTCGCAAACGCTGTGGAGAAGGAATTCGCAAGCCCCAGGCCCGCGTTGAACGCCATGAAGTAAAGACCCAGCACCTCGGCCCCCATCAACGCCCCGACAATCACCTTGTCGATCTGCAGGCGCAGCGCTTTGACCAGCTCTACCCCCAGCACAGTCGCCCCAAACCGCAGGAACGGACGCACCGGCGCTGGGTGAACCTCGGGGTTGGCGGTCCAGGGGTGCAGCCGCCGCATTGCCAGCAACCAGTAAGGCGCGGTCACAAGGCGGGGCAGGATCAGCGCAAGGGGGGACGCCCAAACCAGAGCGAGCGCAACCGACAGAAGGTTGGCACCAACAACCTGTGTTCCGGCAATCAAAGCCGTGCGTTTCATCCGCCCGGCCCGCATGGCAAGCGCGCATTGCACCAGACCGGCCGGCATGAACAGGTATTCCCCCGCCAAAAGCAGGATCAGCAGCAAGAGCATTGTACTGCCCCCAAGGGCATAGAGTGCCACGCCAACCAGCGCCTGAAACACAAACAGCCCGGTGCACCAGATCCAGAACAGCCGATGAGCCGTCTTGCAGGTCGCCTCCAGATCCTCGTCCCGCGCGGCCATGATGCGCTGGCCGATCCCGTTTTCAGTCAGCGATTTCAGAATGTCCGCCGCCGCCAGTGCCGCGGCTGCGATCCCGATATGCGCCAGATCCAGTGTGCGTGCGACGGTTACGACAACCAAAAGGCGAGACGCCTTGCTGGCAACCTCGGAGCCGACATAGGCAAAGACGTTCTGCGTAAGCGTCGGCACCTTGGGCAACCGGGTGGGAAACTGTGCATTCGAGAAACGGGGCTGTGCCATCGGAAAGGTCCATGATTTTCGGTCCCTTCCTTGGTAGCCCAGCCCCCTTGGCTGTGTCCTGCGCACCCCCGGTCAGGATCACGGGGCGAAAGATCACAGACCTACACCAAAGGAGAGGTCGATCCCCGTCAAAATCTCTCGCAAGATGAGTGCGCTTGTCTTATCAAGGTCAGAACAGCTAACCGTTTGGATCGCGCAATGAATTCAACGCTACGGACCGGAACTGCCCTGCTGGCCCTGATGAGCGTGGCCGCCTGTACGGCCATCAACCAGCCCCGCAACCTGGAACCGGTTGCGGTCGGAAACGGGTATCAGGCCCAATACCGCGAACCAAAACGTGACATCCGCGAACAGACGTTCCTGCGGTCCGAAGAAATCAACCGTCTCAAATGCCGCCCTCTTATCGGCGGTGCCGAGGGCAATGGCAGCAAATTCGGCGGTCTTGCCAGCGCCTCTTTGCGGGGAGAGCGGCTGTCGCGCAACGATCTGATCGATATCCGGGTGGCAGAGGATGACACCTTTAGCGGTGATTATGTGGTCTCACGCGACGGCACGTTGAACCTGCCTTACCTACGGCCCATCCGGGCGCAAGGGCGGCTGGTGCGCGACGTCGAGGCCGATCTTGCAGCCCAGCTGGTGAAGAACGGGTTTTATGATGCAAACCCCCGGATTTCCGTTCGGGTTGCGGATTTTGCATCTGTGACCGTCGGCGTTTCCGGCGCGGTGTTTGAGCCCAAGGCCGTGGAAATTGGCGGGATCGCGGGTGATCAGGTCGACAGCCGCAGACAAGAGGCGCTGGGGGCATCAACCGAGGCCCGCAATCTTTCTGCCGCCTTGCGGGCGACGGGCGGCGTGCGCCCCGACGCTGACATTTCAGCGATCCAGCTGCGCCGGGGCTCGAAGGTTTACACGCTTGATATGCGAGGGGTTTTCGAGGGCCAGAATGCCGTGGATGTGATGCTGCTGACAGGCGATGAAATCAACGTCCCAAGCCGCGGCTGTTTTCAGGATGATCTGATGCGCCCCAGTCCGATCAGCCCGCCGGGGGTCACCCTGTTCCTGTCAAATCTCACCCAACCCGCAACCGGCAACGCGCCTTCTGCCATCGGGCGTGAAGTGCGCGAAATCCCGTATGGGACGCGCTTCATGCAGGCCGTGATTGACACCAACTGCGTTGGCGGCGCGCGCGCCACATCGGCCAACCGCTCTGCTGTCCTGTTTTCACGCAATCCGGTGACCAAAGTTTCGGTCGTCATCGAACGCGGCATTGAAAACATGCTGCGCCGGGCGGATCGGGACGATTATGACCCTTATCTCCTGCCTGGCGACTCCATCGCGTGCTATGACAGCACTATCACCAATATCGGCGAAATCGGCCGGGTTCTGGGGCTTGTCGCGCGCTGAAGCGCGGAGATCATGCCGCTGACTTGAGAGCCGATTGCGTGGCCAGCCAGATCGCAGGCAGGCCGTCAATCGCCAGTGCAAGATCAGCCCGGCTACCAGATTTGGCCGCCTCTTCAATGGCGATCAGCTGACGACGCAGGCACAGCGCACCGATCGTTGCGGCGCTGCCCGCGCTTTTGTGGGCTTCTGCTGCGATGCGCGGCAAATCCTGTCGCTGCTCGCCCCCTTCTTGCCCGAGCCAGCCAACCAGCTCCTCTATCTCTTTGCAAAAACGGGCCACAATTACGCGAGCGCCATCCGGGCTTAGCGCCTGTTTGAGGGATTGCAGATGCTCGTCCGAGACTGCGGGCTCCTTCTGGTCGCAGATCTCGTCCACCTGCTCCGGCAAGGCGCCGCTGCTGAACAGCCCCAGCAGCGCCTCTTTGGACAGGGGCTTGGTCAGAATGCCGTCCATCCCGTCTTCCAGAAAGGCGGCCTGCTCCTCTGCCATCACATTGGCGGTCAGCGCAACAATCGGGGTCAGGCTGGCCGGTCCGTTCAAGGCGCGGATTGCCCTTGTGGCGCTGCGTCCGTCCATGACCGGCATGCTGATATCCATCAGGATCAGATCGAACCGCCCGGCCCTGGCCAAATCAACCGCCTCGCGCCCGTTATGTGCCTCGACCACATAGTGACCGGCGGCGCGCAGCATCTCCCGCGCGACGTCACGGTTGATCGGATTATCCTCGACCAGCAACACCTTGCGGGGGCCGGTGATCGGATTGCCACGGGCTTGCCTTGCGTGGATCGGACCGGCAGGTTGCGGCGGCTCGGCCTCTTCCACCGGCAGCTCCACGATAAAGCTGCTGCCCTGCCCCGGCGTGCTTTCGACATCGATATGTCCGCCAAGCGCGGTGACAAAGCGTTTGGTCAGCGCCAGCCCAAGTCCGGTCCCGCCCACATTTCGCGCATATGAGCTGTCGCCCGTCACGAAATCCTCAAACACATGGCGGATCTGGTCAGGGGTGATCCCGATGCCGGTATCCTCCACCACGATCTGCAACCCGTTTTCGCGCCCCAGGCAGGCCAGCGTCACACGGATGCGTCCGTTGTGGGTGAACTTGACGGCGTTACCCACGAGGTTCATCAAAATGTCCTGAAGACGGTCCTTGTCCGCACGGATCCAGTTCTTTGCCGGTCCATCCCATTGCCATTCCAGAACCGACTGATTGGCAGCGGCAGAGGCGCTTTGGTTGTCGATGATGTCCTGAACCAGATCACTGATATTCATCACAACGGGTCGCAGATGCAGGCGCCCTGCGTCGTATTTGGTGATATCAAGAACGCCATTGATGTGGCTCAGCAAGAGTTTGCCGGAGGTTTCCATATTGCCGATATAACGGCGCTGACGTGCCGTGAGCCGCGTGTCCTGCAGTAGCGTCAGATTTCCCAGAAGACCGTTCAGCGGCGTGCGAATTTCGTGGCTCATGGTCGCAAGGAAGTTGGTTTTGGCCTTTTCGCCAGCCAGCGCCAAATCGCGGGCGGAGACGAGCTCCTCTTCTGCCGCGACCTGAGCGGAGATATCCCGCAGAAAGGCGACAAAGATCTCACCCTGGGCGGTTTCTGCGCTCTGAATGGCCAGCTCGACCGGAAAGACCTCGCCAGTCGCGCGCTTGGCCTCAAGGCGGACCCGGCCAGAGCCAACAACCCGCCGGGTGCCCCCGTTGCGCAGCCGCGCCATGCCTGCGGCATGGGCTGCCTTGTGGTGATCGGGTACGATCACATCCGCCAGGTCCCGGCCGATCACCTCTTGGGCGGGGATTGCAAAGATCTGCTCAGCTGCCGCGTTGAACTCAAGGATACGGCCAGTTGTATCGCTTATGATGACCCCATCAAGCGACGTTCCCATGACCACATTCATCCGGCGACTGGCCTCGACAACCTCGGCACGCCGGCGCACGTTCTGGGAGTTGAGGTGATTGAGATATCCCGCCAGTGCAAGCAGGGCCACAATCAGCCCGCCCACGGAAAGGCCAAGCCACACGAGCGTCCGACCCGTCTGTTCGCGGCGCGCGTCCGTCAGTGCCACAAGATGCCCCAGCGCAGAGATCGAAAGATCACGGACCACTGGGCGTATGTCTGCCGCTTGCTCTGCAAGGTCGGGGAGGTTCTGCCTCAGCTCGGCGTTGCTGGCATCAATCGCTGGCAGGGCCCCTTGCAGAAACCCATCCACCCGGCCCAATGCCGTGCGAAGGCGCGGCAACTCACGCAGCGGCGCATACAGTTCCGCTTCGTTCAAGATCCGGATGCGGCTGTAGAATACGTCAAACTCCCGACGCAGTGTGTTGAGATCGTCATCACCGTCGCCCTTTGCCGCCACCAGCGCGGTGTAGAATTCCAGGAACTCCACATCGGTCTGCGAGAGCGACCATTGCAGGTTGTCCTTATGGGCCGCGTTGAGATCCTGCACATCCCGCAAGATGTGCGAGCCGAAGACCGCGACAGCTGCAAAGGCCAGGGAAAACAACACAGCCAGAATCAGGATGCGTACGCGCGGTGTCATAGGTGCACTGCCAGTCATGCTGCCGCCTCCTGCTGGGTGGGTTCAGTCGTGTGGTGATGTCTCTTTGTCTTGGGAACGTCTGTGGGTCGGGCGGTCTGGCGGGATCAGTTCAGCACTTCCAGCCGATCCAGCTGCCAGATGCTGCGGGAATAGATGATCTCTGTCTGAAAGCGAGGATCGGAGTCATAAGGATAGACAATCCAAAGCGGACCCTTGTCGCGCACCGACATCGGGGCACCGTTCATGCGAAAGGCGATCATCGCGCCCTCGTCCGAAATGTCCTCAAGCGGGATCGTGACGGAATAGTCGTTGATCGCAGTCGCCCGGAGCGCATCGCCCTGCATTCCCAAGGCATCAATCAACGTGGCCAGGGACACACCATCAAACTGCTGCGGGCCATCCGTCCAGATTGTCGTGGTTTCAAAGCTGCGGGCACCCAGCTGTTCCAGCATCGCCAGATCAAGAACCGCTGCGCCGTCCATGTTGGTCACAGCTGCGTTGGATACGGTCAGAACAACCTCTTCCTGCGGCTTGCCAAGATCCTTGGCCGCGACAGGCACAGCGATCGGGGTCGCGGTGAAGGCAACGGCGAAAACAGTCATCATCAGAAAACGAAACATGGCGCATCCCTTTTGGTGTCTGGGAAATTTATTCCATGAGATGGACCACCTTGCACGTGGACAGAGGTATCGTGCCCTATCCTAAAGGATAGTCTGCGGGGTATCTTCTGCACAAGAAACCGTGATCTGCCCGCAAAAACCTAGCGCGCCCCGCAAGCACCGGCAGGTGGCTTGCAGGGCGCGACCGTTCGGATGCGCGGTCTGTCAGTAGGCCCCCCGACCCGACAGAACGGCTCCGATCGTGCGATACATCAACGCCAGATCCAGCCCGACAGAGGCCTCTTTGGCATAGGCGATGTCCATCTCGACCATCTCGTCAAACCCGACATCCGCGCGCCCAGAGACCTGCCACACACCTGTGATGCCGGGCTTTACCGCCAGCCTGCGAAGCGCCCGCGGCGGATAGGCATCAACCTCGACCGGCAGGGCCGGACGGGGACCGACAATGGACATATCCCCGCGCAGCACATTGAAGATTTGCGGCAACTCGTCGATTGAGGCGCGACGGATGAACCGTCCAACCCGGGTGATGCGCGGATCCGCCTTGGCCTTGAAGCACACACCATCGCGATCCGATTGCGACAGGACGGCCGCCCTGCGGGCCTCGGCGTCCTGGCTCATGGAGCGGAACTTGAACATCGTAAATGTCTCACCGTTCTGACCTACGCGGGTCTGGCGAAAGATAACGGGCCCCCGGCTTTCGGCGCGAATGGCAAGGGCTGTCAGGGCTAAGACTGGTGCCAGCAGAACCAGCGCAGTTGCGGCCGTTGCCACGTCCAGCACCCGTTTGGCCGCGATGCGCCGCTTTGCCCGGTTTTCGGCAGTGGCGAAGGCGCGTCTTGCGGCACTGCCGACAAAGGTAAAATTCCCCACCAGGTAGCGTTTGGCGAGACGGCGCGGCTCTTTCATCAGGCGCCAGCCCCATTCCATCCGGGCCTTACGGACAAGGCGCGGAGCCCGGTCAATGACACCTGCGCTGAAATCAAGAAACGCGCCGACAGCCAGCGTCAGGTCAGCCGCCAGGCGATCGGCGTAACGATCCAGCCACATCTCCTGCAGCGGCACCCCCATTGCGACCAGCACGATATCTGCGCCACTCTCGTTGATATCGGCAATCACCGCCTCGGGGTCCGCTGCGCCGCCGTAGCCATCCTGTGTCCCGGCAATGCGCAGGTTCGGCGTGCTCAGGATCAGCTGCGCGGCTGCCGCATCCGCGACACCCGGCTTGCCACCAAACAGATAGACCGACTTGCCGCGGGTCGCGGCCTGCTCCAGCAGCTTTGGCAGCAGATCGGTCCCGTTGAGGTTCGCGGCCAGTTTCTGCCCGGTAAAGCGGGCGGCCAGTTCGATGCCCGCGCCATCGGGCAACAACATGTCCGCGCGCGCCACCGCATCTGCATAGCCACGATCCTGGCGGCGAATATTGCAGCAATGGGCGTTCATGAAGAACACCCGCCGACGGCCCGGAGCCAGCAGAGCCCGAACGGTTTTGTCGGCGGTTTCATCAACCAGGTTAAGGTCAAGCGCTGGCAGATACTGGGTTGCCAGAGCCGGACGGGACACAGGTGTCACCGGTGTGGTGTGCAGCAAAGGGAACTGGAAGCTCATCATGCAACTCCTTGATAAGACGTTGGTTGTCTTCAGGGTGTCGAATGATGCGCAGTGGCTCAACGCAGCGGACGGACAGGTTTGGTGGACATAGGGACAGCGATTTTCAACTTCGAACAGGGCCCCTATCCAAGGGGGTATGCCCCATACCAAAGAGACAGCAGGCTCTCCCCTTTCGCGCTGGTGCGCTGGCCCGGCCCGCGCCTAATCTAAAAAGACAAACCGCGCCCGACCGGATCCGGGCATCTGAACGGATTGCACAGCGAGGGAGACCCAGCATGCGCGTATTGATTGCCGATGATCACGACCTTCTGCGAGACACATTGGTGATGTTTCTCGAAAGCGAAGGCGGCATGAGCACATGCGCCGCCAATAGCCTGCCTGCGGCGCAGGAACGGATGGAGACAGATGGCCCCTTTGATCTGATCCTGCTGGATTACAACATGCCGGGGATGGATGGGCTGCAAGGTCTGTTTGACACGATGGCCATGAACGGCGGCCAGCGGGTTGCGCTGATCTCGGGCCAGGCCAGCCGCGAGGTTGCCGAACAGGCGCTGGATGCGGGAGCCGCAGGGTTTGTGCCCAAGACATTGCCCGCAAAATCAATGATCAATGCTGTCCGGTTCATGGCAATGGGCGAACAATATGCGCCCATCGACTTTATGACCGCAGTCGAAGACACGCCCTGCCCGCTGACCGCCACACTCTCTCCCCGCGAGATCGAGATGCTGCGGGGTTTGAGCGAAGGCAAGGCCAACAAGGAAATCGCCCGTGATCTCAATATCGCGGAACCCACTGTCAAACTGCACATGAAGTCGCTTTATCGCAAAATGAAGGTCAGCAACCGAACGCAGGCAGCGCTGGTTGCCCGTGACAAAGGGTTGTTTTGACTATCCAGACGGATAGGCGCGCGCACAAACGCCCTGCGTGACTGCCCATCGGGGTTGCCGAAACGCGGCTTAGCTTCCTGTATTCTTTAGAGAAAGGAGAGCCGCAATGACCCCCGAACAGCTTCGCTACAACTTTCTCGCCAAGCCAAAGCACAGCTTTCGCCACAACGCGATCCGCGCCCTGAAAGGGGGGCGTCTGAACGATCTGGGGCGCCTGCCGCGCTACACCGCCAGCCTGATTTTGGGCTCTGCGCTGATCTGGGCCCCCATCAGCGGATATCTCAAAACAGCGCCTCTGACCTTTCGTTCGCACACCTCACTGATCCTGCCGGGGTCCGGTGCCTCGGCCTCCTTGAACCTGAACGGGATCGGTCAGGCCACGTCCTATGCGAATTCGGCCTTTGCCTCCAACTCCGTCAGCCCAACCGAAACCTACAAGCGCCTGCTTGGCGCTGATCGCATTCTCGCGGCGGCAGCGGCTTCGCTTGATCTCAGCCGTGAGGCGTTTGGAAAGCCCCGGATCAAACTGGTTGATCAGACCGGCCTGATCCATCTGGAGGTCACGGGCCGTTCGCCAGAGGACGCACAGGCCCGTGGCGATGCGCTGATTGCGGCCTTCCTGAGCGAGTTGGATGCCCTGCGCGCCGATGAACAGAACACCCGCGAGGACAGCGGATTGGGGGCGATTGATGAATACCGCACCTCAGTTGCCGGGACCCGGCAGGAAATCGTTGCCTTGCAGAACGAAACAGGTCTGCTGTCCGCCGAGGACTACGACGCAATGGCAGAGGCCACCCGCAGCCTGAGCGGTCGTGTCGAGGATCTGATCGCGCAGTTGAATGATGCAACTGAAGGCGTCGCAGCCCTTGAGGCGAGCCTTGGTCTCAGCGCTGCAGCCGCCGCTGCAACACTTAAACAATATGCCGACAGTGAATTTGTGGCCCTGATCGACGAGGTCGGCACCCATGCTGCGGCGCTGGCCGAAGCGCGGGCAAGTTTCGGTGAACAGCACCCCAAGGTGCGCAACGCTTTCCAGGCCCATGAAACAGCCCTCAAGACAGCCCGGATCCGCGCCAGTGCCGTGACCGGCCTGCCCCTTAGCCAACTGGCCACGCTGGACGTGGCCCCCGCCGGGGCAAGGGCCGAACTGCTGTCGCGCCTCGTTCAGCTGGATGCCACCCGCGCAGGCACAGCCGAACAACTGAAAACCATGCAAACCCGCCTGCAGCAGGAACAGGCCACCCTCACGCGTCTTGCCCCGGCTGCGGCCCGGCTTGAAGATCTGCAAAGGGATTTTTCCGTTGCAGAGGCGGTGTTTGCCAGCGCTATCGCACGTAGCCAATCGACCAAATCGGACGTCTATGCCTCCTACCCGTTGGTGCAGGTTCTGGAAAACCCGTCCCTGCCTGATCGCCCGTCTTCGCCCAATCGCAAACTGGCGCTGGCTGCCGGAGGCGCCGCCACGTTGATGCTGACCATTGGTCTGGCGCTTGGCTGGGGCCGCTCTGCACTGATCGACAAGCTGATCATGCGGCGCGAAAAAACCAAGGGGGTTGCCGGATGAGCCCGCAAAACCCGGCAGAGAGCCTCCTTTACAAGGCGCTGATCTGGACGTGGCCGTTCTATGCCATTGGTGCCCTCTACGCTGTCGGCCCGGTGCTGGGCTGGACGGCCGGAGCGCTGGCGCTGCTCGCGGCCTACCTTGGGCCTGCAATGCGAGAGGACCTGCAGCCCGCAACCACAGTGTCCGGCCTGATCTGGATCTGGGGGCTGGGCATGGCGGTCATGTTGCTGGCGCTTTGGGTGGGCCATCTGGACTGGGGCCTTGGCACCAAGCAGACCATCAAATCGAGCATCGGCTGGGCAAAAGGCTGGGCGCTTTTGGCGTTGTTTCCACTGGTTGGGGCCATCCTGCCGATCCGCCGCTCGCTCCTGATCCGTGGCCAATGTGTAGTCGGAGCCTGGACACTCGCGCTCGCGCCGATCCTGTTGATTGCGCCATACATTGGTCTGCCAGAGAAAATCTTCACCTCTCCCTTCAAGGTTCTGGGGGGACCGGGACCAGAGTATTTCAGCGTCTATTTCTTCACCTATGACCCCTCCAGCTGGACACCGCGCTGGCAGTTCTACGCCCCCTGGTCGCCCTTTGCCGCTTTGCTGGGGGTCATCATGGTGCTGTTCGCGATGGAAGAGGAGAACCGCAACTGGAAGGCGGCGGGGATTGCCGCAGGCGTCTTGATGATCTTGGCGTCAAAATCGCGAATGGGGCTGGTCGGGCTGGTGGCCTGCACTGTTGGCCCGCGGCTCTTGCCTCTTGTTCTCAAGGGATGGGCCTGGCATGTCACCGCTGCCTTGACCGCTTCGCTTGCTGTGGTGGGCACCGCGCTGTTGAGTTTTGTGCAAAACGGGATCACCGCCTTCAAAGAGGCGCGCGCAGACAGCACGCGGGTGCGCGAGACCCTTCAGCGCATCGCCGAGGAACGCTGGCAGAACGATGCCTTCTGGTTCGGGCATGGCACCGTCCAGCCCGGTCCGCATCTCGTGGAATACATGCCAATCGGCAGCCATCACACCTGGTTCGGCCTGCTGTTCGTCAAAGGTGTGGTCGGATTTCTCGCGCTTGCGGTGCCATTGGGCCTGCACATCTGCGTGGTGATGGCTGACGCTGCCCGCAATCCCCGAGGACGCCTGCCGCTTGGTATCTTGATGACCATGGTGCTGTTGTCTTTTGGCGAGAACATCGAGATCGAAGCCTACATGCTTTGGCCGGGTCTTGTGATGCTTGGCGTGCATCTTCGCGAAATGCAGGCAGACAGTTGCCCAGAAAGACCGGCTCTCGGCAGCGCAGCCGCACCGATATAATCACATCAAACCAATACACTAAGCGACACACCTCATCCAAAAGAAAGAGGGGAGACAGCCTGTGTCTCCCCTTCGAGGTACACGGAACCGGTGGTTTTGATTACCGCCCGAGGTCGTTGCCTGTGCCCGGTCCGTGGCGGGACGAGCGCACCCATCCCGAGTTGGCTGACCCGCGCCAACCGATGCAGCGCAGATCGATGTTCTTGCCTTGTGCAGGGCTGATCCGCCGGATCAGCTGCAGCCAGAGGTCGCCCCGCAGGTGTTGCACTTCATGCAGGTGCCATTACGCACCAGCGTGTAGTTGCCGCAATCCCCGCAGGCCTCGCCTTCATAGCCCTGCATCTTCGCCTTTGTCCGTGCGTCCATACCGCCGGTGACAGCCTGCGCCGCGACAGCAGAGGTTTCAGGCACCAGCGATTGCAGGGCCGCGACAGTGTCCGTGCCACTTGCCAAGAGATCGCTTGCGGTCTGGCCACCTTGCAGAACCACCAGCTCCTGCGGGAGACGCTTGCGCAGATATCCGGTCGAAGAAATCTGCTTCAGCACTTCCAGCGAACGGGTTGCCGCGGTTTCGCTCAGCTCGGAGACGTTGGACACGCCCTCTTCTTCGCCCCGGCCCAGATCATCAAATGTCGCGCCTTCCGGTTTGACATGTGCCAGGTCGGTGCGGTCCAGATAGCTGACTGCCAGCTCGCGGAACACATAGTCGAGGATCGACGTCGCGCTCTTGATCGAGTCGTTGCCCTGAACCATGCCTGCAGGCTCGAACTTGGTGAAGGTGAAGGCATCCACGAACTCTTCCAGCGGGACACCGTATTGCAAGCCAACGGACACCGCGATTGCAAAGTTGTTCATCATCGCCCGGAAGCCAGCGCCTTCCTTGTGCATGTCGATGAAAATCTCGCCCAGGTTGCCGTCTTCGTATTCGCCGGTGCGCAGATAGACCTTGTGACCGCCCACAACCGCCTTTTGGGTATAACCTTTCCGGCGTTGCGGCATCTTCGTGCGGTGGGATTTGATGACTTCCTTCACCACAACCTTTTCGACGATCTTCTCTGCCAGCGTCACAGCCTTTTCCTGCTGCGAACCGCTTTCAAGGATTTCAGCCGCTTCATCATCATCCTCGACCAGCGCAGCCGCCAGCGGCTGGCTGAGTTTGGAGCCGTCACGATAAAGCGCATTTGCCTTCACCCCCAACGACCAGCTCAGCTCATAAGCGGCCTGACAGTCCTCGATGGTGGCGTCATTTGGCATGTTGATCGTCTTGGAAATAGCGCCAGAGATGAACGACTGGGCCGCTGCCATCATGTGAATGTGGCTATCAACACTCAGATAACGCTTACCTTTTTTCCCGCAAGGGTTCGCGCAGTCGAAGATGCTGTAGTGCTCTTCTTTCAGGTGCGGCGCACCCTCAAGCGTCATGGAACCACAGACGTGATCATTCGCGGCTTCGATCTCTGCCTTGGTGTAGCCGAGGTGGCGCAACAGGTCGAAGGTCGGATCGTTCAGCTTGGTGCCCGGAATGCCCAGAACGCCCGTGCAGAAATCTTCACCTAGGGTCCATTGGTTGAACACGAAACGGATGTCAAAGGCGCTCTCCAGGGCGGCGTCGATCTTGGCCAGCTCATTGGGGCCAAAGCCGTGTCCGGCCAGCGAAGTGTGGTTGATCGCCGGCGCATTGCCGATAGAGCCGTGGCCCACCGCATAAGACACGATCTCGCCGATCTGCGCCGTGCTGTAGCCCAGCCCTTCAAGCGCAGCAGGAACAGAACGGTTGATGATCTTGAAATAGCCGCCACCTGCGAGCTTTTTGAATTTCACCAGCGCGAAATCAGGTTCGATCCCGGTGGTGTCGCAATCCATCACGAGGCCGATGGTGCCCGTCGGCGCCACAACGGTGGCCTGTGCGTTGCGATAGCCGTGCTTTTCACCCAGCTCCAGCGCTTCGTCCCAGCTGCTCATCGCCAGTTCCGCCAGACGCGGGTCCGGGCAGTTCGCGATATCAAGCGGCACGGGTTTGACTGCCAGACCTTCGTAGCCATCCACAGAGCCATGCGCCGCTGCGCGGTGGTTGCGGATCACCCGTAGCATGTGGTTGGCGTTCGCCTCGTAGCGGGCAAACGGGCCCAGTTCTGACGCCATTTCTGCCGAAGTCGCGTAAGAGACGCCGGTCATGATCGCGGTCAGGGCTCCACACAGGGCGCGCCCCTCGATGCTGTCATAGCCAAAACCCATGTTCATCAGCAGCCCGCCGATGTTGGCGTAACCCAGACCCAGCGTGCGGAAATCATATGACCGCTGCGCGATCTCCTTGGACGGGAACTGGGCCATCATGACCGAAATTTCCAGTGTCACGGTCCACAGACGGCAGGCGTGCATATAGTCCTCGGCCTGGAACTCGCCGTCCTTGAGGAAGGTCAGCAGGTTCAGCGATGCGAGGTTGCAGGCGGTATCGTCAAGGAACATGTACTCCGAACAGGGGTTGGAGCCACGGATCTCTCCGTCCGCCGGACAGGTGTGCCATTCGTTTACGGTGTCATGGAACTGGATGCCCGGATCGGCACAGGCCCAGGCCGCATGGCCGACCTTTTCCCACAGGTCACGGGCCCGCACGGTTTTGGCAACTTTGCCGTCCACCCGGTTGATCAGTTCCCAATCGGCATCTTTCTGTACCGCATGCAGGAACGCGTTGGTCACGCGAATGGAGTTGTTGGAATTCTGGCCCGAAACAGAGCTGTAGGCGTCGCTGTCCCAATCGGTGTCATACGTCGGGAATTCGATCGAAGTGTGACCCTGTTTTGCGTAATCCAGAACCCGCTTGATATAGGTTTCCGGGATCGCAACCTTCTTGGCCTCGCGAATTGCCTTTTTCAGACCTTCGTTCACCGCGGGGTCATAGGCGTCTGCCTCTGCACCGTCCCAGCTGCGGATGGCCTCGAACAGGCCATTGAGCATCTTCTCGTGCATCTTGGAGCCAGCAACGATGGACGCCACTTTCTGCTCTTCGATCACCTTCCATTCGATGAACTGCTCGATATCTGGGTGATCCGCGTCAACGATCACCATCTTCGCAGCACGGCGTGTGGTGCCACCGGATTTGATCGCGCCGGCCGCTCGGTCACCAATCTTGAGGAAACCCATCAGACCGGAGGATTTTCCGCCCCCCGACAGCGCCTCGCCTTCGCCACGCAGATGGCTGAAGTTGGTGCCAGTACCGGAGCCGTATTTGAACAGGCGCGCCTCGCGCACCCACAGGTCCATGATGCCGCCCTCATTGACCAGATCATCCTCGACCGACTGGATAAAGCAGGCATGCGGCTGCGGGTGTTCATAGGCATTGTCGGACTTGGTCAGCTTGCCTGTCTTGTAGTCCACATAGTGGTGGCCCTGCGCCGGACCATTGATGCCATAGGCCCAGTGAAGACCGGTGTTGAACCACTGCGGAGAGTTCGGCGCCGCGCGCTGGGTTGCGAGCATATAGCGCATCTCGTCGAAATAGGCGCGCGCATCATCTTCGGAAGAGAAATAGCCCCCCTTCCAGCCCCAGTATGCCCAGGCACCGGCAAGACGGTCGAACACCTGTTTGGAAGAAACCTCGCCACCGCAGGGGGTGTCGTCTTCAGCCGGGACCGAGCGCCAGAGGAACTCAGGCACGCCTTTTTCACGGACCTTTTTCAGTTTGCTCGGCACGCCGGCTTTGCGGAAATACTTCTGTGCGATGACGTCGCTTGCGACCTGGCTCCAGCTCGCGGGCACCTCGATGTTTTCCTGACGGAACACGATGGTGCCATCGGGATTTCGGATCTCCGATGTGGCTGGAACAAATTCCAGATCGGCGTAAGCGTCCTGCCCAGATTTTGTGAATTTCCGTTCAATTTTCATGCCGTCTGCCTCTTTCTTGCAGTCCAAATTTCACAAAACGCGCCTTTCTGCGGCGACGTGGCGGCATCACAGGACTCCGAAAAACGCTGCTGACGCACCTTGTGAAAGATGCGAACCGAGGCGGCTGCCTCCGCGACGCGGGCCAATGATATAGGTGTCTCTCTGGTGCAGGGAGGAGGTGGAACCCACCATATTTTGTGCTGCACGCTCTGACATCCACAATTTGACGTATTCGACCATAGGGGGTCAACGCAAAAGTTAGGGCTCTGTGAGCATCTTTTCTATTGACGTTGTTTTAACGGTTTTTTTGGCAGACGAACGCGCTCGATTCAGCTCGATTTCATCCACAGGTTTCCGCAACAGCAGCAGGTGAAGCCGCGACAAATTTCTGACGGGCAGAGAGGGGTTTGCCCCAATTATACCCATCAAACCCGCGCGTGCCTGCAGTGGTTTCATCCACAGGTCAGACCCTTAAAGATGAGTAGCAAAACTCCAATTCACCCCTAGGTCGCACAGCGTTTCTTCCGCCACTTTTTTCGCCAAGCAGGCGCTACCGTAAAACCGATCCGACGCCAACCCGCAACAGTTGGTTAACAGTCTATTAACGCCACCCCGCCTGCGGAGGAAAACCACCGTCAAGATCGTGGCCCGGAAACCGGAGAACGCGATTCTGAGCCGTGAACCCGAACCCCTTTCAACCAGGTAAACAGACACAAAAAAACCGCGCATAAAGCGCGGTGTTTTTGATCCTCGTTAGAGGAAATGGTCGGGGCGGCGAGATTCGAACTCACGACCCCCTGTACCCAAAACAGGTGCGCTACCAGACTGCGCCACGCCCCGGACCGTGCGCCTTCCTACCGCCGACTTTCTGATTTGAAAAGCCCTAACAGGCCCAAATCGCACCAAATTTGGAAAAAATTTCGTGCCGGGTCTGTGTACCCTCTGTCATGCCATAGCGCGCAGCCAGTCCACCGTTGATTTCGAGGACAGCAAACACCTTGTCGCCCCCTTCAATCGGGGTCAGGTCACCGGGAATTGCGTTTTCATGAATGCGAGTCACCACGCCGGATTTGTCGATAAACAACATATCCAGCGGGATGAGGGTATTCTTCATCCAGAACGCCGTGCGCTGGGGATAGTCGTAGACAAACAACATCCCTGCCCCACGCGGCATCGACGCGCGATGCATCAATCCCTGCGCCCGTTCCTCGGCAGTGTCGGCTATTTCAATGGAAAACTGCGCGGATCCCCAGGGACCGCGCAGCGAAATCTGATCCGGGTTGCAGGCTGTCTCGGTAGCGACTGCCCCGCTCAGAGAGAGCGACAGAACAATAGCCCCGGCCCCGGCAGTCACGAATTGCGTCAGTCGGGACCAAAGGCTGGGCATGTTGTGTTACTCCTGATCGGCCTGAAGTGCGGCCTCCCAGGCCAGGACTTCGACAGCCATCCGACCACGTTTGCCTTCAATCACGCGCATTCCCAGCGCTTCGCCGGGCTGCAGCTCGGACAAGCCGGACTGGCGCAGCACTTCGACATGCAGGAACACGTCTTCTGGGCGCCCGAATACATTGGCAAAACCAAACCCCTTGCCCTTGTCGAACCACTTCACCCGCGCGGGCAGCAGCGGCTCTGCATAGAGGGCCTTTGGGTCCATTTCCGCGAAATCGCTCAGGACTGGGCTGTCGTCACGCTCAGGCGGGGTGATAGAGATCACCTCGACGGCCTGGACACCGCGCTCTGTGCGGTGCGTAACCAGTTCAACCTGCGCGCCATCCGCGATCGAGCTCTGCCCGAAATTGCGCAACACGTTGACATGCAAAAGAATATCCGGCCCGCCCTCATCGGAGACGACAAAGCCGAAACCTTTTGTTGGATCGAACCATTTCACCAGTCCGCGTATCTGCTGCAAACTGCTCAAGTCTTCTGCCACGGTCGTTTACCACCATTTGATTTTTTTATAGGTCCGTGTGTGATGCTCTAATCTCCAAGCCAAGTTCAAGCCAAAAACAAACATCATTGTCACAATTCTGCTATTCTTCGCTCTTGACCTAGGGGCATAGGCGGGTGGTTGCCCAGGGAGAGTCAGGGCTTTCACGCCGCCAGACAAAACGGTCATGCAGGCGAAATGCACCGTCAGCCCAGAACTCTATCTCCAGAGGTGTCAGCCGGTAACCACCCCAAAATGGCGGCCGATCGGGGTTGGATCCCTTGGTTGCGGTGACTTTGGCCACCTCTGCCATCAATGCCCCCCGGCTCGACAGCGGGCGCGACTGTGCCGAGGCCCAGGCCCCAAGGCGCGACTTCAACGAGCGGGATTTGTAATACTCATCCGCCTGCGGGCCATCTTCTCGGGTGATGATGCCGCGGGCACGGACCTGACGGCGCAGCGACTTCCAGTGCATGACAAACGCAGCCTTGCCCGCGCTGTCCAGCTCGCCCGCTTTTGCGCTTTCATAGTTGGTGTAAAAGACAAAGGCGCCGTCCTCGATTTCCTTCAACAGCACCATCCGGCAATTGGGCAGACCGTCAGGATCGACCGTCGACAGGGCAATCGCGTTGGGATCATTGATCTCGCTTTCTTCGGCCTCGCTCAACCAGCTGCGCGCGATGGCAAATGGGTCGTCTCCGGCAAAGATCCCGCTGCGATCGGACATGGCACACCTCTTTCGTTGTGTTGGTGAATTTCATCTGCGTCTGCGGCAACCTAGGGCCGGTTCGCTGCCGCGACAAGGGACTGCGCCCTTGATGCGCCGCGCGCGACATATTAAAGGTCATCAAATTCACAGTTCAGGGGCGGAGATCCTGCATGTCTAGTCAACTGATGGCCGGCAAACGCGGCCTTATCATGGGCCTGGCCAACGACAAATCCATTGCGTGGGGCATTGCCAAGGCCTGTGCCGATGCCGGGGCAGATCTGGCTTTCTCATATCAGGGAGAGGCGCTGAAAAAGCGCGTCGATCCGCTGGCAGAGCAACTGGGCAGCGATATCGTTCTTCCTTGCGATGTGTCCGACGAAGGATCCATCGATGCGTTGTTTGACGCATTGGAGGAAAAATGGGGCAAGCTGGACTTTGTGGTCCACGCCATCGGCTTTTCTGACAAGAACGAACTGCGCGGCCGCTACGTCGACACTAGCCGGTCGAACTTCCAGATGACGATGGATATCTCTGTCTTTTCGTTCACCGCCGTGATGAAGCGCGCAGAAAAGCTGATGACCGACGGGGGCAGTGCCCTGACGCTGACGTATTATGGCGCAGAACAGGTGATGCCGCATTACAATGTGATGGGCGTTGCCAAGGCCGCGCTTGAGGCATCGGTTAAATACCTGGCCGAAGATCTGGGCAAGGACGGTATCCGCGTCAATGCCATCTCGGCCGGGCCGATCAAGACCCTCGCCGCTTCGGGCATCGGTGATTTCCGCTACATCATGAAGTGGAACGAGCTGAATTCGCCTCTGCGCCGCAACGTGACCATTGATGATGTGGGCAATTCCGCGCTTTACCTGCTGTCGGACATGTCTGCCGGTGTCACTGGCGAAAACCTGCACGTCGATGCGGGCTATCACATTGTTGGCATGAAGGCCGTTGATGCGCCCGACATCGATGCCGCCACGGGACGCAAATAACCGTCCATCTGCGCAAAACCCCGGGCCATCCAGCCGTCTTTGGATGGGCGGCCCCGCTGGGATATGATGAAACATACAGAAGGCGCCGCAGAAAACCGCGCCCACAACAAGGACTGACAGGCCATGACCTTTGCCGCTTTTACAGCCTCTGTGCTGCTGTGTTTCATGGCTGCGATCAGCCCCGGCCCGGCCGTCCTGATGGCCGCACGCGTTGGCCTTGCACGCGGCTGGCGCAGCGGACTGGCGCTGGCCGTTGGCATCGGCACCGGCGCCATCATGTGGGCAGGCGCCGCGCTGTTTGGGCTGAACCTCCTGTTTGATTACGCGCCCTTCCTGTTGACGCTTCTCAAGATCGGCGGCGCTGCGTTTCTGATCTACATGGCCTGGAACATGTGGCGTCACGCGAGCGAGCCCATGTCGGAAGAAAGCGACGCCCGCCTGCCCCAAACCGCATTTGCCGCGTTCCGCCTCGGGATCCTGACCCAGATGTCAAACCCAAAGCCCGCCGCATTTTTTGGTGCCGTTTTTGTCGGCACCGTCCCCGAAGACAGCAGCGCGCTGGCCCTCGCCGCGCTTCTGTTCTGCATCTTTCTGGGTGAAGTCACCTGGAACACTTTTGTCGCGCGCATCTTCTCCTTTGAGAAAACGCGACGCGGGTATATCAACCTCAAACATGTGATCGACCGGATCTTTGGCGGCCTGCTGGCTGCTCTCGGCGTCAAGATCGCCGCCGTCTGACGCCCGCCGGATCCAAGCAGGAGCATCAAAAATGACCGACCGTCTGCCTCATGAAAAAGGCTTTCATATTTCCTGGGACCAAATCCACCGCGACAGCCGTGCGCTGGCGTGGCGTCTGGATGGCCAAGGCCCTGATGATGGCGCATGGCGCGCTGTTGTTGCGATCACACGGGGCGGCATGGCGCCGGCGATGATCGTCAGCCGCGAGCTGGACATCCGGGTGGTCGACACCATCGGCGTCAAGTCCTACCACCACCAGGAGCAGGGCAAGGCCGAGGTGCTGAAAGCCCCGGACGCCGAGCTGATGGGCGACGGAGAAGGCGTGCTGATCATCGACGATCTGGTGGACAGCGGCAAAACCCTGGAACTGGTGCGGGAAATGTATCCCAAGGCGCATTTTGCAACCGTCTACGCCAAACCCAAGGGCCGCCCGATGGTTGATACCTTCATCACCGAAGTCAGCCAGGACACCTGGATCTTCTTCCCGTGGGACATGGCGCTGCAATACGTCGAGCCTTACCGCGGCACCGACTGATCGGCCCCCAAGGCCAGACCACCAAGGCGCGCACCGAAGCAATCGGGCGCGCCTTTTTTCATGGCCCTGCCCCAATCGGCCCGTCCATGAGTGGAAAAATCGCCCGATGCACGCTTCTGCCCTTGCAAATCCCTACCGCTTGCGGCGGAGTATGCGCGGCCCTGCCCAACCTCGGGCCGAAAAGACCCACGATCACATAAGGCAACATCCGAATTATGGCCCAGACCCGCAGCTCCTCTGTTCAGAAGGGACCGACGCGACAGCACTCCCGCACCATGGACACATTCGTGTCCCCCATCGTGGAGTCGCGCCGATGGCTGGAGGGGCTGTCTCTGCCGGATGATCTGCCGCTGCTGAATCTCAGTCAGGCGGCCCCTGCCGACCCACCGCCTGAAGGGCTGCGCCGCGCCATTGCCGAGGCCGCGCTGAACGATGACGCAAGCCATCTTTATGGTGCTGTTCTCGGTCAGGACGCGCTTCGCGCAGAGCTTGCGCGCAAGATGTCCGATCACTACGCCGCCGAGATTTCAGCCCAGCAGGTAGCGATCACTGCAGGTTGCAATCAGGCCTTTGCGGCCACCATCGCCGCGATCTGCAAGGACGGCGATCAGGTCATCCTGCCGACGCCGTGGTACTTCAATCACAAGATGTGGCTCGATATGGAAGGGGTCGAAACCTGCCCGCTGCCCGTTGGCGAGGCCATGCTTCCCTGCCCGGATGCCGCGGCAGAACTGATCACCGACCGCACCCGCGCTATCGTTCTGGTCACACCGAACAACCCCTGCGGTGTGGAATACCCCGACGGGCTGGTGCGCCGGTTCTTTGACCTTGCGCGTGACCGTGGCCTGACGCTGATCGTGGATGAAACCTACCGGGATTTCGACAGCCGCGACGGTGCGCCCCACGCGCTGTTTCAGCTTCCCGACTGGTCCGACACGCTGATCCACCTTTATTCCTTTTCCAAGGCCTATCGCCTGACGGGCCACCGCCTTGGCGCGATCGCAGCCCACCCCGATCATCTCTACGAGATGGAGAAGTTCCTGGACACCGTTGCCATCTGCCCCGCACAGCTCGGTCAGGTTGGTGCGCTTTGGGGGTTGCAGAACCTGGACGACTGGCTGGCGGGGGAACGGCAAGAGCTGCTGAACCGGCGCGCCGCCATCGAAACAGGCTTTGGCCCCCTGGCAGAGCGCGGCTGGAAGCTGTTGGGCTGTGGTGCCTATTTCGCCTACGTCGAACACCCGTTTTCGCAGCATTCCGAGGATCTGGCGAAACGGCTGGTGCGCGAACTGGGGGTCATGATGCTGCCCGGCAGCATGTTCACACCCAAAAGCGAAACAGCCGGTCACCGCCAGTTCCGCATCGCCTTTGCCAATGTCGACGAAGACGGCATCAAGATGCTGTTTGATCGATTGGCGGGCTGGCACCCCTAGAACCAGCACCCACCTGATCGGGCTTTCCCCGCCCGCTCCCTTTTCTCTGATCGCGCCCAAGGCAGAGGTCACTTGCCCCGGACCGACCCGCAGCGTATTCAGAGCCAAACATATTCTGGCATCCCATCTGCCCCGCGCAGATCGCAGACCGACTTACGAGGACAGCATGGCCGCAGGCATGAAAAAACTATCAAAAACCTTTGTCTGGATCCTGATGGGGATGCTGATTGTCGGCCTCGCGGGGTTTGGCGCGGTGAATTTCACCGGGTCCGTCGGCTCTGTTGCCGTTGTGGGCGACCAGGAGGTGTCGGTTGATGACTATGCCCGCGAACTGCAGCGGGAACAGCGCGCGCTCGAGGCGCAGACAGGCCAGCGTATGCCCATCGCCCAGCTGACCACCCTTGGCCTTGACCGTGTGGTTCTGGGACGGCTGATCGCAATCGCGGCGCTTGATCAGGAAAGCAGCGATCTTGGCCTGTCCATCGGTGACGAAAACCTGTTTGAAGAAATCAGCCGCATTGAGGCGTTTCAGGATCCTGCGGGCAACTTCAGCCGCGAGAATTATCAGTTCGCGTTGGAAAACATCGGCCTGAACGAACGCGCCTTTGAGGCGGATCTGCGCCGCGAGTCCGCACGCACGCTGGTTCAAGGCGCCGTCATGGTCGGAACCGAGATGCCCGACACCCTGCGCGATACCCTGACCAACTACATCGGTGCGCGCCGCAGCTTTGACTGGCTGGTGATCGACCCTGCCTCCATCGCCCTGACAGCGGTTGAGCCGAGCGAGGAAGAGCTGCGCGCCTTTTATGACGCCAATATCTACCAGTTCACCCTGCCCCGCACCAAGGTCATCACCTACGCCGCCCTGCGCCCCGATGCGCTGGTCGATGAAATCGAGGTGGATGAGGCCGCCCTCCAGCAGCTCTTCAACGACCGCAGCGATGAATACCAGGTGCCAGAGCGCCGTCTCGTCGAACGTCTTGTTTTCGCGGATCAGGACGCCGCCGCCAGCGCCAAGGCCCAGCTTGACATCAACGGCACCACCTTTGAGGCACTGGTCGAAAACCGCGGTCTGACCCTGCAGGATATCGACATGGGCGATGTGACCATGGGCGATCTTGGCACGGCTGCGCAGGATGTCTTTTCCGCTGAGGTCGGCACTGTTGTCGGCCCTCTCGACAGCGACCTTGGCCCCGCGCTTTACCGGGTCAACGGCCGTCTTGAGGCCCGCGTGACCCAGCTTGATGATGTGCGCGACGAACTGCGCGCAGAACTGGCAACCGACCGCGCCCGCCGCCTGATCGAAACCCGTGCCGAAGACATCAACGACATGTTGGCCGGTGGCGCCACGCTGGAAGAGCTGGAGCAGGAACCCGGCATGGAACTGGGCCAGATCAACTGGCACACTGGCAGCTCGGATGGCATCGCAGCTTATGACGGCTTCCGCAGCGTGGCCTCCGCTGTCACCATCGAAGACTTCCCCGAAGTGGAGTTCCTCGAAGATGGCAGCCTGTTTGCCCTGCGCCTTGACGAAGAGCTGGAGCCGCGCCCCGAACCGTTTGAGGACGCACAGGACAAGCTGCGCGCGGCCTGGCAGGACAACCGCCTGCAAGAGGCGATGAAGGCAGAAGCAGACCGCGTGGCCGCTCTGCTGCGCAGCGGTGACGACCTGCCCGAAGATCTGATCCTCACCTCAGAAGAGGGGCTGACCCGAACCGCCTTTATCGAGGCAGCACCACAGGAAATGATGATCCGTGTCTTTGACATGGCACCGGGCGATGTGGCCGTCGTCTCGGACCCGCGCGCCACTGCTGTGGTGCGCCTGACCGAAGAGCTGCCAGTGGCCGAAACCCCGGAAATGGCGGCTCTCTCCGAGGCGATGGGCACCCAGCTGGATCAGGCGCTGGCTCAGGCCCTGTTCGAAGCCTTCGTGCAGGATGTCCAGACCCGCGCCGCGCCGCGCATTGATCCGCAGGCGCTGAGCGCTGTTCACGCGAACTTCCAGTAATCAAGGCACGCGACCCATGGCCCTGACCCCCGATTTCGACACTTTCGCCAAAGCCTACGAGGCCGGTGAAAACCAGGTTGTCTACACCCGCCTTGCCGCCGATCTCGACACACCTGTGTCGCTGATGCTCAAGCTGACAGGCGCGCAGAAAGACGCCTTCATGCTGGAATCCGTGACCGGCGGAGAGGTGCGTGGACGCTACTCCATCATCGGCATGAAACCCGATCTGGTCTGGCGGTGCCGGGGCGAGCTGGCTGAACTGAACCGCGATGCCCGCTTTGATGCCGATGCCTTTACCCCCTTGGACGGCAACCCGCTGGACCGGCTGCGCGACATCATCGCTGAAAGCCGGATCAACCTGCCTGATGACCTTCCTCAGGCGGCGGCGGGCCTCTTTGGCTATCTTGGCTACGACATGATCCGTCTGGTAGAGCATCTGCCCGACGTGAACCCCGATCCGCTTGGCCTGCCTGATGCGCTGATGCTGCGGCCCTCCGTGATTGCGGTGCTGGATGGCGTCAAGGGCGAGGTCACGGTGGTTTCTCCTGCCTGGGTCAGCGAAGGCCAGACTGCCAAGGCCGCCTACGCCCAGGCCGCTGAACGGGTGATGGATGCCGTGCGTGATCTGGAACGCGCCATGCCCGCCGAAAGCCGCGATCTGGGCGATGCCCATGAGGTGGCCCCACCGGTGAGCAACTTCACCAAGGATGGCTATATGGCTGCGGTGGAAAAGGCCAAGGACTATATCCGCGCAGGCGACATCTTCCAGGTGGTGCCGGCACAGCGCTGGACGCAAGCCTTCCCACAGCCGCCCTTTGCGCTCTACCGCTCGCTGCGGCGCACCAACCCGTCGCCCTTCATGTTCTACTTCAACTTCGGCGGCTTTCAGGTGATTGGCGCAAGCCCGGAAATTCTGGTCCGCGTCTTCGGGCAGGAGGTCACCATCCGCCCCATCGCAGGCACCCGCCCCCGCGGTGCCACGCCCGAAGAGGACAAGGCGCTGGAGGCCGATCTGCTGGCCGACAAGAAAGAGCTGGCAGAGCATCTGATGCTGTTGGATCTGGGCCGCAACGATACCGGACGGGTCGCCAAGATCGGCACCGTCCGCCCGACCGAGAAGTTCATCATCGAGCGTTACAGCCACGTGATGCACATCGTCTCCAACGTCGTGGGCGAACTGGCAGAGGACAAGGACGCGCTGGATGCCTTCTTTGCGGGCATGCCCGCAGGCACCGTCTCCGGCGCGCCCAAGGTCCGCGCAATGGAAATCATCGACGAACTGGAGCCGGAAAAACGCGGCATCTACGGTGGCGGTGTCGGCTATTTCTCGGCAGGCGGCGACATGGACATGTGCATCGCGTTGCGCACTGCCATCGTCAAGGATCAGAACCTCTATATCCAGGCTGGCGGCGGTGTCGTCTACGACAGCGACCCGGAGGCCGAGTATATGGAGACCGTCCATAAATCCAACGCCATCCGCCGCGCTGCAGCGGACGCCGCGCGCTTTACCGGCAACGGAAATGGCTGAGACACAAGGCTGACAGGGGCCACGCCCGCGCCCTGTCATCTTTCCCCAAATACACTCGCCGAAGGCAAAAGGCGCCGCTCCAATCGGAGCGGCGCCTTTTTTCTGGTCCAACTGTCATCCGCAGGGATAACAGCCGATTTACTCGGTGGGCAGCTTCGCCCGCAGACTGGCGGACACCGGCGCAAGGGACACCCGGCTCGCGCGATCCTGCAGCCCCCAAAGCAAGAGCGCGGAAATCGTATCGGGTTGCACACGCCCCAGCATGATCACAGCCCCCTCCTGCCCCGCACGAAACGCGGCCTGATCCAGAAACCGGCGGATTGCGCGTGGATCCTGCCCAGCCCCGTCAAAGTCGCGGAACACCACACCTGCCGGCATCCCGTTGCGCAGCGCCAGTTTCTGGACGGTGTTCAGCCCGGCGTCCTGCGTCACCATTCCATAGCCCATCGCGTCCAGCGCTGCCGCCATCTGGTCTGCCAACGGGCGGTTGCCCTGAAAGCCGGTCTGAACGCCTTCCAGCACCGCAACAGAGGACGGCAGCTGATCCAGCCAGACAGCCAGTGCTGTCTCTGCATCCTGCGGAGAGGCATCACGCGCCAGATCCGCCATCACCATGACCTCAAACCCCGCAGCGCGGTGCGCGCGCATCTTCTCCACTGCGCGCGGATCATCGGGATCCAGCGCAAAGGTCAGCGGATAGGGGAAATCCTGCAACGCCTCGGCGCCGATGGCATCCGCATCATCAATCAAGACGATCGACATCAGCGCGCGGCCCTCTTCAGGGGTAAACGCTTCGGCATTGGCCACAAATGGATCAAGCCCACGGGGCGCGACGCTTGCAGGCTCTGTCCCCTCGTCCGTCCGGTCGCGGTCCACCAGCGAACCGGCAGGCGTCCCGATGCGGGGGCGCGTGGTTTCTACCGCTTCGCCGGTGTTGGTTGTGGTCGGCAGGGCAGCGATCCGGCTCGGCTGGACGCCGCTGTCATCGCTCTCCTGCGCGGCCACCTCTGGTATCTGGGTGCCCACCTGTTCAGGTGCGGGCTGGCCCTGGCCTGGCAAAAGCGGCGTCGCGGTCGGATCGGGCACAGAGCCCAGGCTCGGCCCGCCAAGATCAGGCGCGGCCAGACCGGGGGTGCTGCTCGCCACATCCGGCGCGGGCAAGGCCGTCGCACCCTGAGTGCCATCAGATGACGCTGGTGATGTCGATGGATCAGTGACCGTCTCGCCGGGGCTTTCTGGCCGTGGTTCCGCCGTGGTCTCGCCAAGCGGGTTTTGATCCTGCGCCGGGCTTGTCGGTGCCGGGGGTTGGGCGGGCTCGGTAGAGACCACCAGATCCTGCTCCTGCCCCGGAGCATCCGGCGCGGGCAATGCATCAACGGGGGTCACGGGGGCATCGCGGGCGATATCGATCGCGGGCGCGCCAACGCCTCCTGGCGCGTCGCCAACGCTCCCTGCGGTGGTGCCGACCTGCGGACGCGCACCACCTGCGGTCTCCGCCTCAGAAAGGGCCGTCAGATCATCGCCCACTACCTGCGGATCCAGCGCCGCGGGAGGCGTTTCAACCAGATCAGGATCTGCGCCCACATCCTCGACCGGGCTGCTGTCTGCCGGATCTGTCACCGGTGCGCGGGCAGGTTCGGCAACGCTCACCTCAACAGACTGCGGAAGCGGCACCGACAGCGACCAGGCAACCGCACCAACTGCGGCCACCAAGGCCCCGAAACTCACGCCTCCAAGAAACCCTCGCATGTCTGATCTGCCTCTCGCTGCCTTCTGGAACGGTTGCGTTCTTTTGGTCAGACGCTCACCTCTGCGTCAAGAACCCCGATGCGGCCCCAGATGCAGTGATGTGGACTTGACGCTGCCGCGCAACCCTGAACATGTATGTCCCGACCACTATACTGCGGCGCGGCCCCGGCCCGCCAGCCCTTAAACGAGCCCCGCGACTATGCTGCTGCTGATCGACAACTATGACTCCTTTACCTACAACCTCGTGCATTATCTGGGGGAACTGGGCGCTGATGTGCAGGTCCACCGCAATGACGCGCTCAACGTTCAGGAGGCCATGGCGCTGAAGCCAGCGGGTATCCTGTTGTCCCCTGGCCCCTGTGATCCGGATCAGGCGGGCATCTGCCTGGCCTTGACCGAAGCCGCAGCAGAAACCAAGACACCATTGATGGGGGTTTGTCTGGGCCATCAAACCATCGGTCAGGCATTTGGCGGCAATGTCGTGCGCTGCAAGGACATCGTCCACGGCAAGATGGGGAGCATGCACCACAAGAACATCGGTCTGTTTGCGGGTCTGCCCACACCGTTTGAGGCCACGCGCTATCACTCTCTCGTGGTGGACCGCGACACGCTTCCTGACAGTCTGGAAATCACGGCAGAGCTGGAAGACGGCACCATCATGGGGCTCCAGCACAAGAGCCTGCCAATCCACGGCGTGCAGTTCCACCCGGAATCCATCGCCTCAGAGCACGGCCACAAGCTGCTGCAGAATTTCCTCGATGTGATGAAGGTGCCCGCATGAGCAATGAGATGAAGCCGCTGATCGACGCTGCAGCGGATCGCGCTCTGAGCCGCGACGAAGCCGAAGCCGCCTTTACCCACCTGTTTGAAGGCAACGCCACACCCAGCCAGATGGGCGGCCTGCTGATGGCCCTGCGCACCCGTGGTGAAACGGTGGATGAATATGCCGCCGCCGCCGCCGTGATGCGCGCCAAATGCAACCCTGTCGTGGCCCCAGCGGGTGCGATGGACATCGTCGGCACCGGCGGTGATGGCAAGGGCACGCTCAATATCTCAACCGCGACCGCCTTTGTCGTCGCGGGGGCCGGAACCGTTGTTGCAAAACACGGCAACCGCAACCTGTCGTCGAAATCCGGCGCGGCGGATGCGCTTGGCCAGATGGGCATCAACGTCATGGTCGGGCCAAAGGTGGCCGAACAGGCCCTGCGCGAAGCGGGCATCTGTTTCATGATGGCGCCCATGCATCACCCGGCCATCGCCCATGTAATGCCGACCCGGCAGGAACTTGGCACGCGGACGATTTTCAACATTCTTGGCCCGCTCACCAACCCAGCCAGTGTCAAACGCCAGCTGACCGGCGCGTTCAGCCGCGATCTGATCCGCCCGATGGCTGAAACGCTCGGCAAACTGGGATCAGAGCAGGCCTGGCTGGTGCATGGCTCGGATGGTACAGATGAGCTGACAATCACCGGCGTCAGCTGGGTTGCCGCCCTGAACCCCGATGGCAGCGTGACAGAAATGGAAATCCACCCCGAAGACGCAGGCCTGCCGCCCCACCCGTTCGAGGCCATCGTCGGCGGAACGCCCGAAGAAAACGCCAAGGCGTTTGAGGCCCTTCTGGCTGGTGAACCCTCTGCCTATCGCGATGCCGTATTGCTGAACTCTGCCGCGGCCCTGGTGGTTGCGGGTGCGGCAAGCGATCTGAAAACCGGCGCCGAGATGGCCCGCACCAGCATCGACAGCGGCGCTGCTCGCGGCAAGATCGAGGCCGTCGCCCGCATCACCACGGCCGCCGCCAACAAATGAGCGCCGATCTGGCGGGCCTGGGCGGCTGGTCCGAACTGCCGTTTTTCACCGAGAGTTACCCAGCTATCGCGCAAGCGGTAGCTGAAGATCCGCGCGTTATCCTGCCACCAACAGAGCAGCGGCTGGCGGCATTGTCCCTGACACCGCCCGAGGCAACCCGCGTTGTCATCTTGGGGCAGGACCCCTATCCGACCCCCGGCCACGCCCACGGGCTGGCCTTTTCCGTTGCGCCTGACGTGCGCCCGCTCCCCCGATCTTTGAATAATATTTTCAAAGAGTTGCAGGATGATGTTGGCGTCGTGAAACCGTCTGGCGACCTGCGCGGCTGGGCCCGCCAAGGTGTCTTGCTGCTCAACACCGTTCTGTCGGTGCCTACAGGGGAAGCCAACGGGCACAAGGCGCTTGGCTGGCAGCGGCTCGCACATGAGGTGCTGGCCCTGTCCAGTCGCCGCCCAACCGCCTATATTCTGTGGGGGAAACAGGCCCAAGGGCTTGAAAAATATATTCAACCGGGCGATCACCTGATCCTGAGGACCGCTCACCCCTCACCGCTGTCAGCGCGGCGCGGCTTTTTCGGCTCGCGCCCCTTTTCGACAGTAAACCGTTGGCTGACAGAGCAGTCTCAGCCAACCATCGACTGGAACGCGTGACCGGAGGCGTCAAGATGACTGAAACAGTGCTGGACAAGATCAAGGCCTACAAGCTGGAAGAGGTCGCCGCCGACAAGGCCGCCAAACCGCTCGAAGCGGTTGAGGCAGAAGCCCGCGAGGCCAGCCCCGTTCGCGGCTTTGCCAAGTCGCTGATGAACGCCAGCCGCGACGGTTATGGTCTGATTGCCGAAATCAAAAAAGCCAGCCCTTCCAAGGGTTTGATCCGCGAAGATTTCCATCCGGCTGCGCTTGCGAAGGCGTATGAAGCCGGCGGTGCCACCTGTTTGTCCGTCCTGACCGACACGCCCAGCTTTCAGGGGGCCAAATCCTTCCTGACCGAGGCGCGCGATGCCTGCTCTCTGCCAGCCCTGCGCAAGGATTTCATGTATGATACCTATCAGGTCGCAGAGGCCCGCGCGCTGGGGGCGGATTGTATCCTGATCATCCTTGCCTCTGTGTCCGATGCCCAGGCCGCTGAACTGGAAGCCGCTGCCTTTGAATGGGATATGGATGTCCTGCTGGAGGTCCATGACGAGGAAGAACTGCACCGCGCCTGCAAACTGAAATCACCTTTGCTTGGCATCAACAACCGCAATCTCAAGACATTTGAGACCACGCTCGACACCACCCGCACGCTGTCGCGCCTGGTTCCTGTGGACCGCACAATCGTGTGCGAAAGCGCGCTGTCCACCCCCGCCGATCTGGCGGATATGGCCCGCTATGGCGCGCGCACGTTCCTGATCGGTGAAAGCCTGATGCGCAAAGATGACGTGACTGCCGCCACCCGCGAAATCCTAGCCAATCCGCTGATGCCGGGAGCAATGTGATGGCGCTGACCCATTTTGATGGCAAGGGCGATGCCCATATGGTTGATGTCTCGGACAAGGCCGTGACGTCCCGCATCGCTACTGCCGAAGGCCACATCACGATGGCGCAGGAAACCTTTGATATCATTTCAGAAGGTCGCGCGAAAAAGGGGGATGTTCTGTCTGTTGCCCGCCTCGCGGGGATCATGGGTGCGAAAAAGACTCCGGATCTCATCCCGCTCTGCCACCCGCTTCCGGTGACCAAGGTTGCGGTCGAGCTGACCCTCGACCCGGATCTGCCCGGTGTGCGCGTGGAAGCCACAGTAAAAACCACCGGCCAAACCGGAGTTGAGATGGAAGCCCTGACCGCCGTCTCAACCGCAGCCTTGACCGTCTACGACATGGCCAAAGCGGTTGATAAGGCGATGGAGATTGGTGGCATCCGCGTAATCCTGAAAGATGGCGGAAAATCAGGAAGATACGAGGCATAAATGATCTTAGTTTCCGACGCCCTCGACACGCTTCTTGATCTGGTTACCCCGATGGCGGCAGAGACTGTGCCGCTGCGCGCTGCCGCAGGTCGGGTTCTTGCAGAGCCCGTCTCGGCCAAGCGCGATCAACCCCCATTCGCCGCATCAGCCATGGACGGCTACGCGCTCAAGTCGGCTGAGGTCGAGAAAGACGCGATGTTCAAGGTCATTGGCGAAAGCGCGGCGGGTCACGGGTTTACCGGGCGTGTCGGCGCCGGTCAGGCCGTTCGGATTTTCACTGGCGCTCCAGTTCCTGAAGGCGCGGATTTCGTCGTCATTCAGGAAGATATCAGCCGAAGCGGAAACCTGATCACCATCGCAGATCACCCGGGAACATCGACCAACATTCGCCCTAAGGGCGGCGATTTCCAGATCGGCACCACCATGGATGCCCCCCGTGTTCTGGGCTCGGCCGATATCGCCCTTCTCGCTGCCATGAACATTGCCCAGGTGCCGGTGCGCAAACAGCCAACGGTCGCCCTCATCTCTACCGGTGACGAACTGGTCCTGCCTGGCGACACACCCGGACCGGATCAGATCATCGCGTCCAACACCTTTGGGCTTGACGCATTGCTGACAGCCGCAGGGGCGCGGGTCCGCATCCTGCCTATTGCGCGGGACACGGAAAGCGATCTTCGCACGGCATTTGAACTGGCGCAGGACGCAGACCTGATCGTGACCATCGGAGGTGCATCTGTCGGCGATCACGATCTGGTCGCGGGTGTCACCGAAACCCTTGGTATGTCGCGCGCCTTTTACAAGGTGGCGATGCGGCCGGGCAAACCACTGATGGCCGGAACACTTGGCCAAAGCGCTATGGTAGGATTGCCCGGAAATCCTGTTTCAGCAATGGTTTGCGGGCATATCTTCATCTTGCCAATGTTGCGCGCGATGCTCGGTCTCGGGACAGATACACCTGCGCTGCTCACCGCGCCGCTTGCCCATCCCGTATCGGAAAACGGCCCGCGACAGCACTATATGCGTGGTCGGTTCGATGGCCAGTCAGTGCACGTTTTCGACGATCAGGACAGCGCGCGGCTGACCCTTTTGGCAGAGGCAAATGTGCTGGTGGTCCGCCCGCCCAAGGATGGCGCCCGCGCCACTGGCGAGCGCGTCAATTACCTGCCGATCTAAACGCCAGACGCCAGCGCCGATCCTAAAAACCTGGCGGCGCCGCGCCTCTATACCCGCCTGAACCACAGGATGACCCGCAGGATCGCGGGTCAACTGCACGCTTTTGTGCAGGTTTTCTGGCGGCAGACGTTGACACAAAACGGGAACATGCGTAGAACAAAAGGAAACATCGAGCTGTGAGAGGAACGTCATGCTGACGAAGAAGCAATTGGATTTGCTGGATTTCATCCACACCCGCCTGCAAAAAGATGGTGTTCCGCCCAGTTTCGACGAGATGAAGGTTGCGCTGGACCTGCGATCAAAATCGGGGATCCACAGGCTGATCACCGCGTTGGAGGAGCGGGGCTTTATCCGCCGCCTCGCCCATCGCGCCCGCGCGATCGAGATCATTCGCCTTCCGGACAGTCTGGGCGGCGCGGCCGAGGATGTGGCCGAGGCACCCACCCCCGCAAATCAGGGCACCGCGCCGGCCGCTGCAACCATTGCAGCGATGGAACTGCCGGTGATGGGCCGCATCGCTGCCGGTGTCCCGATCGAGGCAATCAACCAGATTTCGCATCAGGTCGCTGTACCTGCCTCTATGTTGTCGGCCCAGGGCCAGCACTTTGCGCTGGAGGTACGGGGGGATTCCATGATCGAGGCGGGCATCAACGATGGGGATATCGTGGTGATCCGCGAAACCTCTGTCGCGGATGATGGCGATGTGGTTGTTGCCCTTGTTGAGGGGCAAGAGGCCACGCTGAAGCGGATCTATCGCAAAGGCACGTCTGTCGCCCTTGAAGCGGCCAACCCCGCCTATGAAACCCGGCGCTATCGTCAGGATCAGGTCAAGGTGCAGGGCCGTCTGGTCGGATTGATCCGAACCTATTGATCTGCCCCTTGGCTGATTGGGGTTGACTGGTTTTGCTCACAGCCCGCGCTGATTGCTGCGGCCGCGGAGTTGGCGGATAGAGTTCGCGGGCAGTTGGGACGATCTGCCCGCAAGGTGATCTAGACTGCTGTGATTGGCGCAGCAGTCTGGCATCCTGACACCGCGGTCGTCATCCGCGCTTTGTTCGTCATCCCCCCTTGCCCCGCCACAGCCAAACAGCAGCAAAGGGCCCGCGGTGCCGTCCTATTGGGGCGCCTTTCTCCCGCTCACCGTGGTCACGCCTCACTCTCCTTGGTCGCGCAGCGTCCAGGCCCGATCACCGGCAACCTCCCGCGCGGTCAGCCAGCGCCCATCTGCAAGCAGCGCGAGAGATCCGGTTTTTCGAAGCGTGATCGCATCCATAACTCGGCAGCCGCCAGTCAACGGCAATTTATCCGCCCGGTCGCTCACCACGATGATGTCAGGGACGCAAGGAATGGGCGCCGCATGGGCGGCCTTGCCCATGACGTGGATCAGCCACGCCCCATCAGGCAGCGCCAGAACCGCGTGCCGCCCCTTCAGGGAATAGCCCCAGTCCGGCAACGCAGCCGGATCAGGCCAGAGCGCGGCGGCATCCTCTTGTGTCAACAACGTCCCGTCGTTTTCTGCCCAACGGCTTGCCGCAAACCCCTGCCCACGGCTGCGCGACAGGGCGCGCCCCTGCTCTGTCATGACGCCCACCATCCCGCCTTCCGGAGAAATCAGCACGACGGGTCGGCTGGCCTGCGCCCAGATCAGCAACCCGGTGCAGATGGCGATGGTGCCGCTCCATCGCAAAGGCCCGCGCCAGACGGCAAGCATGATACCCCCAAATGCAATCAGCCCCAGCACCGATGGGGGCGGCATTGCCACCGGTCGCACCGCGCCGTCCATGCCCGCGACCCAACCCGCAACCCACAGGATCCAGCGGATCCCAAGGTCCATGCCCCACAGACCAATCCAGCCACCACCAATAGGCGCCAGACACAGCGCCAGAACCGCAGAGGGCACCACCAAAAGCCCCATCACCGGCACCGCCAGCACATTGGCCAGCAACCCGAACTGCGACAGCTGGTTGAAATGGGCCGCAGCAAAGGGCGCCGTTGCGATCCCGGCCACCACCGACGACAGAACAACGCCGACAGCCCCCCGCGCCCACCACACAGAGGGCGGCAACTGCCATGCCTGCAGGGCCGAAAACACCGCGATCAACGCCGTTGTCGCGGCAAAGCTCATCTGAAAGCCGGGGCCAAGCAGGCTCTCGGGGCGTAACGCAAGGATCAGCAACGCCGCCAGGGCCACGGCCCGCAGGGACAGCGCCCGACGATCCAGCACCACAGCACACAGCATGACCGCAACCATGACAAAAGCCCGTGTGCTAGCAACCTGGCCGCCAGAGATCAGCAGGTAGGATGCGGCCGCTGCAAGGGCCACAAGAGCCGCCAGTTTCTTGACAGGAAGGCGCATCGCAACTGGAGGCATCAGGGCAAAGCCCAGACGGATCCCGCCAAAGACCACCCCAGCCAGCAGACCCATGTGCAAGCCGGAAATCGCCAGAAGATGGGCCAGATTGCTGGCGCGCAGGGCGTCGAGCTCTGCCTGCGGTATATCTGCACGCTCGCCCGTCGTGATTGCTGCGGCAAAACCTGCGGTCTCGGGCGCCATGCGGCTACGGATCGCGCCAGAGAGCGCCGCCCGCATCCGCGCAATGGCAAGATCGCCCCCCGGTTCCTCCACCAGCAAGACAGGCACCCGCGTGTAACCGACCGCCCCCAATTTCTGAAACCACGCATGCCTGCGAAAATCAAACCCGCGCGGCTCAACCGGGCCTTGCGGTGGCATCAGATGGGCGGTGGTCATCACCGTGGCGCCAATGGCAGGCGCAGAAACCCCATCAGCAAGACTGATCCGAACACGCGCGGGGGTGCCCTGCGGCGCCAACCGATCGATACGGAGCTGATCAAGCGTTACGCGCAGACGGTCACGAACAGAGCGATCGGTGCCGACCACCCTGCCCTCTACCGCGCCATAAAGCCGGAACTCCAGAACTGGCGCGGCAACCAGGGAGGCGCGCAGCTGCGCCGCACCAAAGCCCGCCACCCCCACCAAGAGCGCCATGGCAGCAAAGGCGCTGAGCCCGCGACCACGACGAATTGCCAGGACGACACAGGCGAGCGCGGCGCTCGCTGCAAGAAGACACAGCTCTGTCTGTGTTGGATCATGCTTAAGCGAGAAGAACCACAAAATGCCGCAGCCGAATAGGACCGGAACCCAAGGAAACAGGTCCCCGCGCTGGGATTGCAGCAGCCGTTCCAGACCACTCAGGGCGCCCATGCTTGCTCCTTGCCGTTTGGCTCGGTAGACAGGCGACAAAACTAGCTCTCTTATGGTTTCCAAAAGGTAAATCACCCAAATGTCCAAACCGGTCGTCACCCGCTTCGCCCCTTCTCCCACCGGCTATCTGCACATCGGTGGCGCGCGCACTGCGCTGTTCAATTGGCTGTACGCCCGTGGTCGCGGCGGCAAGTTCCTGCTGCGGATCGAAGACACCGACCGTGAACGCTCGACCCCGGAAGCGACAGCAGCCATCCTGCAAGGCATGTCCTGGCTGGGTCTGGATCACGATGGTGAGGTGATCAGCCAGTTTGAACGCGCAGACCGCCACGCCGAGGTCGCCAAGCAACTGTTGGCTGAAGGCAAGGCATACAAGTGTTTTGCCACGCAGGACGAAATTGCCGCCTTCCGCGAAGAGGCCAAGGCCGCAGGCAAATCAACGCTTTATCGTTCGCCCTGGCGGGATGCGGCAGAGGCCGATCACCCAGATGCGCCCTACGTGATCCGCATCAAGGCCCCGCAGGATGGCGTCACCGTCATCAAGGACGAAGTGCAGGGTGATGTGACCATCCGCAATGACCAGCTGGACGACATGATCCTGCTGCGCTCGGACGGAACACCGGTTTATATGCTGGCGGTTGTCGTGGATGACTATGACATGGGTGTCACCCATGTGATCCGCGGCGATGACCATCTCAACAATGCGGCGCGCCAGATGATGATTTATCAGGCGATGGGCTGGGATATTCCGGTTTGGGCCCATATCCCGCTGATCCACGGCCCCGATGGCAAGAAACTGTCCAAACGTCACGGCGCACTTGGCGCGCAGGAATATCAGGCGATGGGCTATCCAGCCGCTGGCATGCGCAACTATCTGGCCCGTCTGGGCTGGAGCCACGGCGACGATGAGTTCTTCACCGATGCCCAGGCACGCGAATGGTTTGACCTCGACGGCATCGGCAAGAGCCCTGCCCGTTTCGACACCAAGAAGCTGGAAAATCTCTGCGGTCAGCACATCGCGATCAGCGAAGATGCTGCGTTGCGGAATGAAATTCAGGCCTATCTCGCAGCGGCAGGCAAGCCACAACTGAGTGACGTTCAGTCAAATGATATTGAACGGGGCATGTATTGCCTGAAGGATCGCGCCAAGACGTTCCCAGAGCTCCTTGAAAAGGCGCATTTTCTCCTGACATCCCGCCCGGTTGAGCAGGATGAGAAAGCGGCAAAAGCGCTGGCAAATGTATCCGACGGTATACTGAAAGAATTGACGCCGCAGCTGCAAAATGCTAGCTGGACCCGAGACGATCTGGAGGCGCTGCTGAACGCATTTGCAGAAGCGCAGGGAACCAAGTTCGGCAAGCTGGCCGCCCCCTTGCGGGCCGTGCTGGCCGGTCGTGCGGTAACCCCTTCAGTTTTCGACATGATGCTGATTCTGGGCCAGGACGAAACGCTGGCCCGACTCTCCGACGCCACCGGCTGAACCCACCGCATTAACTGCCGGGTAAGCTGTGGCCGCTATGACCTCACCTGCGCGAATTATCGTGCAGGTGCGCCTGCACGAGGCGGAATTGACGCCGCCTTCGTGCCTGTATCAGGAAGGGATATCGATGACCGATACACAGAAAACCGCCCAGCTCAGCCTGAATGGCGAAACTTACGAGCTTCCCATTTTCTCGCCGACCGCCGGGCCCGATGTTCTGGATATCCGCAAGCTCTATGGCCAGGCCGGTGTGTTCACATACGATCCGGGCTTTACCTCGACCGCGAGCTGCGACAGCACCATCACCTACATTGACGGTGGCAAGGGCGAGCTGCTGCACCGCGGCTACCCGATCGACCAACTGGCATCCAAATCCCATCACCTCGAAGTGTGCTATCTGCTGCTTTACGGTGAACTGCCGACCGCAGCGCAGCTGGAAGATTTCGAAACCCGTGTGACCCGTCACACAATGGTGCATGAGCAGATGCACAACTTCTTCCGCGGCTTCCGCCGGGATGCGCACCCGATGGCGACCCTGGTGGGCGTTGTTGGTGCAATGTCGGCCTTCTACCACGACTCCACCGACATCAACGACCCCTGGCAGCGCGAAGTGGCTGCGATCCGTCTGATCGCCAAGCTGCCGACCATCGCCGCCATGGCCTACAAATACTCGATCGGCCAGCCCTTCGTGTACCCGCGCAATGATCTGGATTATGCGGCGAACTTCCTGCACATGTGCTTCTCTGTTCCGGCAGAAGAATACCATGTTGATCCGATCCTCGCCCGCGCGATGGACCGCATCTTTATCCTGCACGCAGATCACGAACAGAACGCCTCGACCTCGACCGTGCGTCTGGCGTCCTCGTCCGGGGCGAACCCGTTTGCCTGTATTGCTGCCGGTATTGCCTGCCTCTGGGGTCCGGCACATGGTGGTGCGAACCAGGCATGTCTGGAAATGCTCAAGGAAATCGGCACCGTCGATCGCATCCCTGAGTTCATCGCCCGCGCCAAGGACAAGAATGATCCGTTCCGCCTGATGGGCTTTGGTCACCGGGTCTACAAAAACACCGACCCGCGTGCCAAGGTGCTGAAGCAGTCCGCCGACGAGGTTCTGGAACTGCTGGGCGTCGAAAACAACCCGCTTCTGCAGGTTGCCAAGGAACTGGAACAGACCGCCCTGAACGATGAGTATTTCATCGAGAAGAAACTGTTCCCCAACGTCGACTTCTATTCCGGCATCATTCTGGAAGCGATGGGTTTCCCGACCTCGATGTTCACCCCGATCTTCGCGCTGTCGCGCACCGTCGGCTGGATCTCGCAGTGGAAAGAGATGATCGCAGACCCACAGAACAAGATCGGTCGCCCGCGCCAGCTCTATCTTGGCGAAACCATGCGCGACTACGTGGACATCGAAAACCGCTAAGGTTTCGACCCCGATTTGATTGCAACGCTGTCCCTTGTTTGGGGCAGCGTTTTTTTATGCCTCACTCTGCAATCTGTGGGTGAACGGACATCGGCAATGACAAATCCAAACAATCCCCGTTCGGCCGTAATATTGTTCGCTGGCTGGAAACCTGGTTAACCTCTTTTCCACGATATTAGGGGCTTACGCCCCGTTTTCTTTGACTGCAGGGCAGAACAACCTTATCCCCTAGGTACATTTTTATTTAAACCTTAGCGGGAGATGCTCCGGTGATTGCACTCATGACCATGCTTGGTGTCGGCCTTCTTGCGGGTATCATTCTTCACGAAAGCGGTGACGACGATACCAGCGACGCCAGCAATAATGAATCCGAAACCGGCCAGAACGAGAGCCCGGCAATCAACGGCAGCGAGCTTGGGGATCTCTTGCTGGGCACCTCCGGTAACGAAGTCATCTCGGGCGGCGAAGGCGACGACAACATCGACGCACGCGGCGGCAACGACACCGTTGAAGGTGGCGAAGGCAACGACTCCATTGATGGCGGCTCTGCCAATGACAATCTGTTTGGCGGCGAGGGCAATGATGTCATCGTCGGTGGCAACGGTGATGATTTCATGCGCGGCAATGCTGGTGACGATATCCTCGTTGATGGCCGCGGCGAAGACCACCTGGTGGGTGGTCAGGGCAATGATACCATCGTCGGCTCGGGCATTTTTGACGAAGGCAAATATGAGGACCTGCTTCAGGGTCGTCTGACGGCGTCATCCCAGGAAGAAGTCATCAGCACGCTGGAGTATGACATTCGCAATGACACCGACGATCAGGGCGACACCATCAATGCCGGTGCTGGCGATGATGCCGTGGTCTTTGGCAAGGACGACACCGTAACAGGCGGTCGGGGCGATGATGTCTTTGAGACAGGCGTATGGATGAATGACGAGAGCGATCAGGCCACCATCACGGATTTCACCGCCAGTGATGACCGGATGATCTATTACTATGTCGCTGGCGAAGCCGCACCCGAGCTGGACGTCGTGACACGCGACAACGACGACGGCGGCACCGACGCATTCCTTGTTGCCGATGGTGTGGAAGTGGTCCGCCTGGTCAATGCAGGCAGCGACTTCAACGTCGAAGATCACGTCTCCCTGGTTGAGCTCGCATCCTGATCCAACCTGCAGCTAGGTATAAAAAAGCCGCCCTTCCATCTGGAAAGGCGGCTTTTTTGTTCAGCGCTGAATTGACCCCGGATCAGCGGCCTTCGAATTTCGCGGGCCGTTTTTCCATAAAGGCTGTGACACCTTCCATAAAGTCACGGGTCTTGCCGCATTCCCCCTGCAGGTGGGCTTCTTCGGACAGCTGTTCCGGCAGAGAGTTGCCATAGCCATCGCGGATCGCGGTCTTGATCGCAGCAAAGGCACGCGTCGGACCACCAGCAAGATAGGCCGCACGGGCGCGCCAATGGGCGTCAAAACTGTCGTCAGCCACAGCTTCCCAGATCATTCCCCAATCGCTGGCCTGCTGGGCCGTGATCTTGTCGGCAAACAGCGCCGCGCCCATCGCCTTGGCCATACCCATCTGACGCGGCAGGAACCAGGTGCCCCCCGCATCGGGCATCAGGCCGATCCGTGCAAAAGCCTGCATGAAATAGGCGCTCTCGCTGGCGATCACCACATCCGCAGCAAGGGCAAGGTTGGCACCTGCCCCCGCAGCCGGGCCGTTCACGGCGGCGATGGTCGGAACCGGGCAGTTGTAGATCGCCTCCAGCATTGGGGTGTATTCATCGCGCAGCGTGCGTTCCAGATCCAGCTTGCCTTGGCTCGCAGCATCCGACAGATCCTGACCGGAGCAGAAGGATTTGCCGGACCCGGTGATGACCACCGCTCGTGCTTCCTTGCCTGCGCGTTGCATCGCATGGGTGATTTCAGCCCGCATCAGGCCCGTCAACGCATTCATCTTTGCCGGGCGGTTCAGCGTGACGATGGCCAGACCATCCGCCAGCGAATACTGAATTTCCTTGTAATCCATCAATGGGCCTCGCCGTTAATCGTTTGTCGCAGATTTGCCTAAGGAGCCCGGCAGGAAAAGGCAAACGCCGCGTAACCCCAACCGAAAAGAGCCGCCGTTGTCACGGCGGCCCCAACTTGACCCAACATCGCCCTGGCATCAGTCCTTGAGGATGCGATCGAGCTGTGCTTTTTCCTGTTCGCTCAGCGCCTGCACCGCGTCCTCTTCGGCTTTGGTATTGCTGCGCCCGCGCAGGTACACGCCCGCCATGATCAGCGCCAGCACAAGCATGATCGGCCCAGCCGCGTAAAGCAGCCAGTTGGCACCGGTCGCGCGTGGGCTCAGCAGCACGTATTCACCGTAGCGATCCACAATGAAGTCCATCGCCTCTTCATTGCTGTCGCCTGCCACCAGACGTTCACGCACCAACAGCCGCAGGTCGCGGGCCAGATCGGCGTTGCTCTCGTCGATGCTTTCATTGCGGCAGACCAGACAGCGCAGGTCTTTGGACAGCTCCCGCGCCCGCGCCTCTAGCGCGGGATCTGCCAGCACCTCATCGGGTTGGACGGCATAGGCAGGTGCGATCGGCTGCAGGACAAGCGCGGCAACCGCCGCGGCACGCAACAGGGAACGGATCATTCTGCAGGTACTCCTTCGCGGTGGCTGCGGCGGGCGCCGGCTGCAACCCGGAAACGCCGGTCACTCAGGCTCAGCAGACCGCCAAGCGCCATCAACAGGCTGCCGCCCCAGATCCAGTTGGCCAGCGGTTTGATATAGGTCCGCACGGTCCAGCCGCCGTTGTCCTGCTGATCACCGATGACGACATAAAGATCCCGCAGGAAACGGTAATCGATGGCCGCCTCTGTCGTGGGCATCTGCGCAACCGGATAGTCGCGTTTTTCCGGGTTCAGCAACGCCACGAATTTGCCTGCGCGGGTGACTTCGATATCAGCCATGGTGCTGATGTAATTCGGGCCACGCACCCGGCGCACGTCCTGCAACTCCAGCGTATAGCTGCCGACGTTGAAGGGTTTGTTCAGCTCAGCCACGCGAATATCTTCGGCCTCCCATGCGGTCAGACCCGCAATGGCAAAAATCGTGACCCCAAGGCCAGCATGTGCAACCGCCTTACCCCAGTCAGCGCGCGGCATCCGGATCAGACGCCCCAACCGGTCGGAGCTGCCCGCCCGCAGCCAAAGATCGGCAAAGGCCCCAAACACCACCCAGGCGCCGAGGAACAGGCCGATTGGTCCAAGCCCGGAGCGTCCGGTCTGCATCGCCCAGGCCAGCACACCAAGCGCAACAGCCAGCACAAAGACAAACCGCAACCGCCACATGGTGCGCCCCAGCACGCCCCGTTTCCACGGCAACATGGAGCCCACAGGCAGGATTAGCCCTAAAACCACCATGAAGGGGGTAAAGGCTGCATCAAAGAACGGCGGGCCAACGCTCAGCTTGCGGTCAAAGGCCATTTCAGCCACCACCGGCCAGAGCGTGCCAAAGAACACCACGAAACAGCTGACCGCCAGCAGGATGTTGTTGGCAACCAGCGCTGTCTCCCGGCTCACGACGCCAAAGACGCCCTTGGCCTGCATGGCCTGCGCGCGGGCCGCGAACAGGGTCAGCGCGCCACCGGTAAAGAACGCCAGGATGATCAGGATGAAGACACCGCGCTCCGGGTCGTTGGCAAAGGCGTGAACCGACGTCAGGAGGCCGGAACGGACAATGAATGTTCCGATCAGCGAAAAGCCAAACGCGAGGATCGCCAAGAGGATGGTCCAGCTTTTGAGGCTCTCGCGTTTTTCGACCACAATCGCGGAATGCAGCAGCGCCGCCGCCAATAGCCAGGGCATGAAGGATGCGTTTTCCACGGGATCCCAGAACCAGAAGCCACCCCAGCCCAGCTCGTAGTAGGCCCACCAAGAGCCAAGAGCGATGCCGATGGTCAGAAAAATCCACGCCGCCAGCGTCCAGGGACGCACCCAACGCCCCCATGCCGCATCCACGCGCCCCTCTATCAGGGCCGCAACGGCAAAGGAGAACGCCATCGAAAGGCCCACATAGCCGAGGTACAGAAACGGCGGGTGAAAGGCGAGACCGGGATCCTGCAACAGCGGGTTCAGATCCTGCCCGTCAAAGGGCGGCACTGCCAGCCGCAGAAACGGGTTTGAGGTGAACAGGATAAAGGCAAAGAACGCCACGCCAATCGCAGCCTGCACCGCCAGCACCCGCGCCTTGAGCGTGGGTGGCAAGCCACCGCCGAACACCGACGCGACCGCGCCAAACAGGCTCACAATCAGCACCCACAACAGCATGGAGCCCTCGTGGTTGCCCCAAGTGCCCGAGATCTTGTAAAGCATCGGTTTTGCGGAATGGCTGTTGAGCGTCACCAAGCGCAGCGAAAAATCCGAGGTGATAAACGCCCAGGTCAACGCGCCAAAGGCGAAGGCCGTAAAGAAAAACTGCGCCTGCGCAGCGGGCTCTGCTACCGACATCCAGCCGGGCCAGCGGAAATGCGCACCGATAAGCGGGACCACCATCTGAACGATGGCAATCACAAAAGCGAGGATGAGGGCGAAGTGACCGAGTTCTGTAATCATGGGCTATCTATAGGGCGAAGCGAAATGGCCGCCAATCGCAATCGGCGCGTCCTCACGCCGCAGTGAGAGGGAACCAACCCCGGACAAGGGGTTGGCCATTGCGCATAATTTAGCACAGCTTGCCGGGTCGTACAGGCGGGTCATCTCGTCTCATCGCGGTCTCGCAACCACTGGCCAAGGGCGGGATTGGCAGCGGCTATCGGCGCCTGCGGCGGCGGCGTTGCTGCGTCTTTCGCGGTTGTGCGAAGGGTGTCGATCTCGGCGATATCGTCTGCCACGCGGCGGGCCTTTGCCAGTTGCGCGGCAATATCGCGCTGAAAGCTTTGGTGTTTCACCTGCTGACGCGCGCCAAAGTAAAACGACACCACAACGCCCAAAAGCCACCACAGGGGTTCTGGCACCAACGCAAGGCCGCGCATGCGGGCTGCAAACCACAAGGGATCAACCATCGCAGCCGCCAAGAGCCCCAGGGTCGACAGCGCAAGCAAAGGGCGCGGCAGGCGGTTCACCCCATCCATCAGCCGGTCAAACCAACTGCGCCGGTCGCGGGAGAACTCGGCCGCAAACTGCGCCATCGCAGCCTCATGGCGGGCCTCACTGCGCAGCGCTGCCCCTTCGGCGTTTTCGCGAAACACCTCGACCGTTTCGGCCACCACATTACGCCCCCCACCAAACAGCGCCCGCAGCGTGTCGGCAATCAATCTCGTCAACAGCCGCATCACCCCTACCCCCATTCTGCCACACGGGCCTGAAATTCAGCCGGGCTGAGATGATAGCGCGGCGAAACAAATGCCTCGGCCCGCAAGATCCAGCCGCCTTTGCCCCCTTTGCGGGTGCGGGCATACTTGCGGCTGGCAGGTCTGCGATCGGCGATGCGAAAGTAGTAATTGCGCCGTGCCACGCCATAGGCATCGCGCAGCGAGGTTCGCCCGATTTCTGCGGCGGCGCGGGCCGCGCTTGCGGTTTGCGGGCCGATGCGGCCGTCGACCGCCACCTCATATCCCATCGTCGCCAGCAACCGCTGCAGGATCCGCACGGCGTTGTCACCTGCGTTCACATACATATCAAACACCGATGGCTGCAGAACCTCCGGCAAGACCGAGATGCGGGGCTTGTCAAAGAAATGCCGGATGAATAGATCAACAGCCTGGCTCCGGCTCACAGAGGCCACGTCGCGCCTGTCCACCTGCCCGTCACCGGTCAAATCCAGCCCCAGCCTGCGCAGCGTCGCAAGGGTGACGCCGTATTTTGTCGCGCCGCCCGGATCATCGGGGTCATCCACATAGCCGCCTTCGCGGGTGATGATGTCTTCGGCAATTGCCTTGATGTCCTGCATGTTCTGTCCCTTCCAAACGGGGTGAGACAGACAGGATCGCAAACAAAAATGAGCGTACTCCGACCAGGGCGTACGCTCATATGGCAACGGGTAGGAATTGGCGGGCGCTAGCTGCCTTCGGGTTCCTTGTAGACGCCCTGTTCCTTCAAAGCGTCGACCACTTCTTTCGGCATGTAGGTTTCGTCATGTTTGGCAAGGATTTCAGAGGCTTCGAACACACCATTCACGTAGCGACCGGTTCCGACCATGCCCTCGTTTTCGGAAAACAGATCAGGCAGGACGCCGGTGTAGGACACGGCAATGCTGGCCCCGCCGTCAGTGACGGAAAACCGCACGGTTTCGCCCTGACCGCGCACGATGCTGCCTTCCTCGACAAGACCGCCAATACGGAAAACCTCGCTCGCCGCGGGCGGTTCGGCAACCACCTGGCTGGGCGAGCGGAAGAAGTTGATCCCGTCGCGCATCGCATAGCCAATCAGCCCCGTCGCAACCACCAGCGCGACAACCGTCAGCGCGATGACCTGGATCCGGCGTTGTTTCTTGAGCGACTTCATCGGGGCCTCTTTGTCCTGTTAGCAAACGGCACTGACATGGCGGCTGTCCCCTTACGGGAACAGTGGCGCCATCATCAGGCCGGTTGTTTCATCCTCACCTAACATCAGGTTGGCATTCTGCAAGGCCTGACCGCTGCTACCTTTTGTCAGGTTATCCAGCGCCGCAATCACGATGGCGCGGCCTTCGATCCGGTCCTGTGTCACGCCGATATGGCAGAAGTTGGAGCCGCGCACATGGTGCGAGGACGGCGCCTCGCCAAATGGCAAAAGCTCGATAAAGGGTTCATCCGCATAGGCTTTGGCAAAGGTGTCATAAATCGCCTGTGCATCGCCTTTGACATAGACAGTCGCCAGAATGCCGCGGTTGGCGGGCACCAGATGCGGCGTGAACTGCACCTTGACCGGGCGGCCTGCGAGTTTGGAGAACTCCTGATCGAATTCGCCCAAATGCCGATGGGTGCCACCGATCGCGTAGGCGTTGTAGCCCTCGCTGAGTTCAGCGTGGAGCAGATTTTCCTTGAGCGAACGCCCCGCCCCCGAAACCGCACACTTCAGATCGAGAATGATGTCGTCCAGATCAATCACACCAGCCGCAATCAGCGGGCGCAGCGCAAACTGACCGGTGGCCGCGTTGCAGCCCGTGCCCGCAACGAGCCGGGCGGATTTGATCTCTTCCCGGTAGAATTCGGTCAGGCCATAAACCGCCTCTTTCTGCTGATCGAGGGCCGCATGGGCGTTGCCGTACCATTTTTCATACTCTGCCGGGTCGCGCAGCCTGAAGTCCGCTGACAGATCGACGATCTTCAGCGTTTTTGGCAGGGCTGCGATCACCTCTTGGCTTGTCTTGTGCGGCAGTGCGCAAAAACACAGGTCGATACCGGTAAAGTCGATTTCATCGATCTTGCACAGAACAGGCAGATCCATGTGGCGCAGATGCGGGAACACTTCGGCCATGGTCATACCGGCCTTACGTTCCGCAGACAGGGCCGCGATTTCAATGTTCGGGTGCTGGGCGATCAGCCGCACCAGTTCGGCGCCAGTGTATCCGGAGGCACCAAGGATAGCTACTTTATGGGTCATGTGAGACCTCTTTGACCTTTGGGTAAATGCAGTGTCCGCAAACGCAGGCTTGCGGCGGTGATAACAGGGAATGGTCCCGACCGGATTTGTCTGAGGTCAAGGACCGGCAGAAAATCCGTGCGGGAACGCCCGGATCAGGCCGCCTGAAAGGTGATTTCTCGTCGCAGGAACTGCGTTGCGCGGGTGCTGACGCGATTTGCGTCGCCCGTGGTCAGATAGGCACTGCCACCGGTGCCCAGCATCTGCGGATGGCGGGTCAGATAGTCGGCGAGACTTTCGGCAACCAATGCCCCCTGGCTGAAGACCTTGACCTTGGGGCCGAGTGCGGCCTGAAAGGCGTCCTCCATGAGCGGATAATGGGTACAGCCCAGAATGGCCGCCTGCGGGTTAGGCATCTTGCGCAGCAGCGCATCAACGTGGCTTTTGACCAGCGCATCAGCAAGGATCATGTCGCCATCTTCAATGGCATCCACCAGGCCGCCGCAGGACTGCGCCTCGACGTCAACGCCAATGGCGCGAAACGCCAGTTCACGCTGGAACGCGCGGCTGGCCACGGTTGCCGGGGTCGCAAACAGCGCGACATGTTTGGTTTCAACTTCACGCGGGGGGGAATTGTCGCCCCATTCCCGTTCGGTCAGCGCTTCGATCAGCGGGACAAACACACCCAGCACACGCTTGCCTTCGGGCACGCCTGCCTCTTGCATCCGGCGCAGCGCCGCCGCCGAGGCGGTGTTGCACGCCAGGATCACCAGATCACAGCCGCGCTCCCACATGTCGTTCACGGCCTTGTAAGTCAACTGATAGATATCTTCTGCATCGCGCACCCCATAAGGCGCGTGGCCGTTGTCGCCATAGTAGAGAAAATCCACATCCGGCAGGCGCTTTTGCGCCGCATCCAGAACCGTCAGACCACCAAGTCCGGAATCAAAAATACCAACCGCCATGTCGCACTGCCTTTGGGTGTGCGGGCCCGTTCAAGCCCGGTGTTTTTCTTCGAACTCAAACCCATAGTCATAGGATTTGAGTGATGTTGGTGACAGCTCATACGTTGCTTTGCGCAGGAAATCCATCATTGCTTTTGTCTCACCTGCAAGCGGATCAAGCACATCGCGCCCGATCGGCCTGCCGATGACCACGCGAACCGGCGTGTCCAAGCGCTTTTTGAACTGCTGGATCAACAAACCCATGCGCAGTGTTGCGTGCATGTGGCTGGCAATCTGGAACAGCCGCGAGGTGTGACCGTCAAAAAACACCGGCACCACGACCGCATCTGATTTGGCGATCATCCGGGCCGTGAACCCCCGCCAGCCCGGATCCATCGGATGTGCAAAAGGCGTCACACCGGTAGAGACCGTCCCGCCCGGGAAAATGCCGATAGCGCCGCCCTGCCCCAGATAGTCGAGCGCAGTCTTGCGGGTCGCCAGATTGGTGCGCAGCGCATCTTTGGTTTCGGCGAAATCAACCGGCAGGATCACCTTGCTGAGATCCTCGGCCCGCCGAAACACCTGATGGGCAAGAATGCGAAAGTCGCCGCGTGTTTCGGCCAGAATATGCCCCATCATCAACCCATCAAGAATGCCGTAGGGGTGGTTTGCGATCAGGATGACAGGTTGGTCGGTGGGGATATGGCTCAGCGAACCGGCAACGACATCAAGCGTCAGCCCGTAGCGTTCTGCCATCACGCCCCAAAAACTCCGCCCGGCAGCGACCTCCTGCTCGTAGCCTGCTGCGCGCCGGATAAGGCTGAGCCGGCCAGTCGAGTTTTCCATGAGCCGGATCATCGCGCGCCCGGCGCGGGTCGAGGCGGAATGCGCGTAGGAAATGTCACGGGCAAGATGGCGCTGAGCCTGCATTGTCGCGTCTCCGTCTGGTGTCGCAGGGTCTGTCTAGACCGGAAGCGCTCTATGCGACAGATCCATGACAAAGGTGTGACAGGGCGCGGCAAACTGCCATCGAAACACATCAGGGCGCCCCACGTGGGAGCGCCCTGTAAAATCATCCGGCTCGCCGCATGGCTTACTGCGCGGCGGTTTTCATCGGCTCGCCCCCTTGGCGCAACACCGAGAGGATTTCCTCGCGCCTTTTCGCGGCTTTTGCCTCATTGGCCTGCTTGACCGGGCCAAAGCCACGGATCTCCAGCGGCAGCTCTGCCAATGCGATGAGTGGTTCCATGATCTCAGGCGATGCCTTGGGCAGCCATTCCTTCATGTCGCTCTCATACTGTTTGATCAGCGCCCGCTCCATCTTGCGCTCGGCAGTGTAGCCAAACAGATCCAGCGGGGTGCCACGCAGTCCTTTGAACTTCGCCAGCAGGCGCAACCAACGCTCCATACCCGGACCGAATTTGCGTTTTTTCGGACGTCCATTGGGGTCGGTGCCTGTCAGCATCGGCGGCGCGAGATTGTAGGAGATCTTGAGATCACCCTCAAATTCGGCCTCGGCCTTCTCTCGGCTCGACAGCAGCAGACGGGCGACCTCATATTCGTCCTTGTAGGACAACAGCTTGTGATAGCCTTTTGCCACCGCTTCCTTCAGCGCCTTGTCGGAAATGCCATCCAGCATCTTGGCGTAGCGCTTGGACAGGCGCGGGCCCTGATAGTCGGTAAGATGCGCCTTGCGGAAGGTGATTTTCTCGTCCAGCGTCTTGGGCAGTTCGACCACATTGGGCTCTGCCAGACGCGCGGCCTCCTGCGGGTAAAGCACGGCCCAGCGACCGATATCGAAGGCGCGCAGGTTGCGTTCCACCGCCGCGCCATTCAGGGTGATCGCCTCCTGGATCGCCTCCAGGCTGATCGGCAGCAAGCCGCGCTGCCAGGCCGCGCCAAAGACCATCATGTTGGAGAAGATGGAATCCCCCATGCTGGCGCGCGCCAGTTCAGAGGCGTCAAACAGGTCCAGACGCTCGCGCAGACGCGCTTCCAGCGCCACCTGCAGACGGTCGCTCGGGATCTGGAATTCCGTATCGCGGGTAAAGTCGCCGGTGATGATTTCATGGCTGTTGACCACCGCGCCGGTCTTGCCGGTCTTCATCAGGCCAATCGTTTTGGCCCCCGCAGACACCACCAGATCGCCCCCGATCAGCGCGTCACATTCGCCGGTGGCAACGCGGATTGCACTGATGTCCTCGGGCTTGTTGGCGATACGGCAGTGGATATGGACCGCGCCACCCTTCTGGGCGAGACCGGCCATTTCCATCATGCCAGCCCCCTTGCCATCAATCTGCGCGGCCTGCGCCAGCACTGCACCGATGGTGACAACGCCAGTGCCACCCACGCCGGTGATGACCACGTTATGGGTGCCATTGATGCTTGGCAGCTCAGGCGTGGGCAGGTCCGGCAGGTCCAGTGCGGCGGTTGGCTCCTTGCGGATCTTTGCCCCTTCGATGGTCAGGAAGGACGGGCAGAAGCCTTTGACGCAGCTGAAATCCTTGTTGCAGGAGGACTGGTCAATCGCCCGTTTGCGGCCGAGCTCCGTTTCCTTGGGCACGATAGAGACGCAGTTTGATTGCACCCCGCAATCGCCGCAGCCCTCGCAGACATCAGAGTTGATGAACACCCGCTGATCGGGATCAGGGAACAGGCCCTTTTTGCGGCGGCGGCGTTTTTCGGCGGCGCAGGTTTGAATATAAATGATGGCAGAGACGCCCTCGACCTGCTCAAACTCCTTCTGCACAACCATCAGCTCTGCGCGTTCGTGCATGCGCATGCCCGCCGGGAACAGCTTGGCGTCGACGTCTTCCTTTTCATCATAGACCACGGCGATGGTTTTCACCCCCATCGCTGTCAGCTCATGCGCGATCTGCTGCGCTGTCAGCCCGCCCTCGGCCTCTTGCCCGCCGGTCATCGCGACCGCGTCATTATAGAGGATCTTGAAGGTGATATTGGTGCCCTCAGCCAGCGCCGCGCGGATGGCCTGCACGCCTGAGTGGTTGTAGGTGCCATCGCCGAGGTTCTGGAACACATGTTTGCGGTTCGAGAACGGCGCCTCGCCGACCCAGTTCACGCCCTCGCCCCCCATATGGGTAAAGCCGGTCGTTTCGCGGTCCATCCACTGCACCATGAAGTGACAGCCGATCCCCGCATAAGCGCGGGAGCCATCAGGCAGCTTGGTGGAGGAGTTATGCGGACAGCCCGAGCAGAAGTACGGCAGACGCGCGGCGATCTCCTCGGCATTGTCTGCGCGCTTGGCATCTTCCAGCGCCGAAAGCCCGGCGCGGATTGCCTCGGTCTCGCGGCCCTCTTCGATCAGGATCTGCCCCAGTTTTTCAGCGATCATGATCGGGTCGAGCGCGTATTTGGTCGGGAACAGCTCGTCGCGGTGCATGCCGCCTGCGCCGCCCTTGTACCAGCCATAAACCCGGCGGCCCCGACGGTCATCAAAGATGGCTTCCTTGATCTGGATCTCGATCAGCTTGCGCTTTTCCTCGACCACCACGATCAGGTCCAGCCCCTCGGCCCAGTCGTTGAAGCCCTTCATGTCCAGTGGCCAGGTCTGGCCCACCTTATAGGTGGTGATGCCCAGCCGTTCGGCCATGTTCTCGTCGATGTTCAGCAGCGACATCGCATGAACCAGATCCAGCCAGTTCTTGCCAGCTGCAACAAAACCGATCTTGGCTCCCGGCTTGCCCCACATCCGCTTGTCCATCTTGTTGGCGTGGCTGTAGGCCTCTGCCGCAAAGCGTTTGTAGTCAATGATGCGGTTTTCCTGGCGGAAACGGTCGTCATCCAGGCGAATGTTCAACCCGTCCGCCGGCATATCAAATTCGGGTGTGACAAGCTGCATCCGGTTGGGATTGCCGTCCACGACCGATGTCACCTCGATCGTGTCCTTCATGGTTTTGAGCCCCGTCCACAGGCCCGAGAACCGGCTGAGACCGATCCCGTAGATGCCGTAATCCAGGATTTCCTGAACGCCTGCCGGGCTGACGATGGGAAGGTAGCAATCCATCAGCGACCATTCGGACTGGTGCAGCACGGTAGAGCTTTCGCCGGTGTGGTCGTCGCCCATCGCCATCAGGACACCACCGTATTTGGACGAGCCGGCCATATTTGCATGGCGGATGGCATCGCCAGAGCGGTCAACGCCCGGCCCTTTGCCGTACCACAGGCCGAAGACGCCGTCGTATTTGCCCTCGCCGCGGACCTCCGCCTGCTGGGCGCCCCACAGGGCCGTCACGGCGAGATCTTCGTTCAGACCGTATTGAAAGGTGATATCGCTGGCGGTCAGGTGTTTCTCTGCCCGCTTCATCTGCATATCGACCGCACCAAGAGGCGAGCCGCGATACCCAGTCACCAGACCTGCGGTGTTCAGACCGGCCTGAACGTCACGGTGTTTCTGCATCAGCATCAGCCGCACCAGCGCCTGCGTACCATTCAGCATGACCGGCGATTTGGTCAGGTCATATTTGTCGTTCAGTGAAATCTTCTGCGTGCTCATTCTTGGCCTCCCCAACCATGACTAGCTTGCTCATCTGCGCTCAATAATAGGTCATAATTGCTGACCTGTATACTGTTTTCTGTCAGAATGTGTTTCACTTGGCCCTATGAAATTGAAAGTATCGATACATTTCATATAGGGTTGGATTGAGGCATCGAAAGTGACAGGTATGGACTGGGACAAGCTAAGAATATTTCACGCAGTGGCTGACGCGGGCAGCCTAACCCATGCGGGCGACAAGTTGAATCTGTCGCAATCGGCGGTCAGCCGTCAGATCCGGGCGCTGGAGGAGAGCCTGAACTCGACCCTGTTTCACCGGCATGCCCGGGGGCTGATTCTCACCGAGCAGGGTGAACTGCTGTTTGATGCCACCAAATCCATGTCCAAGAGGCTCGAAGCCGCCTCAGCGCGCATCCGCGACAGCGAGGAAGAGGTCTTTGGCGAACTGCGGGTGACCACGACCTTTGGTTTTGGCACCCTTTGGCTGGCCCCGCGCCTGACCAAGCTTTATGAGCAATACCCCGATCTCAAGGTTGATCTGATGCTGGAGGAGCGGGTTCTGGACCTGCCGATGCGCGAAGCCGACGTGGCGATCCGCATGAAAGAGCCGAGCCAGGCCGATCTGATCCGCAAGCGGCTGATGTCCGTTCAGATGAAGCTATACGCGTCGCGCAACTATGTTGAACGCAACGGCATGCCCGAGGTGATCGAAGACATCGGCGCCCACCGGCTGATCTGCCAGAACCCGCGTTCGGCCCAGGTCGGCTCTGCCGCGGTTCTGGTGCAGAAACTGATGACACATAACCCGTCTTCCCTGCTGACCGTGAACAACTACTTTGGGGTTTTGCAGGGCGTTATCCACGATCTGGGCATCGGCGTGCTGCCAGATTACGTGACAGAAGACTTCCCCGACCTCGTTCCGGTCCTGCCGGATGAGGACACCAGCGATGTGCCTGTCTACCTCGCCTACCCAGAAGAATTGCGTCATTCGCGTCGCATTTCGGCATTTCGGGACTTCGTTCAGAACGAAATCATCGCCCACCGCAAGCACATGAAAGAGCTCGGCAAAATCTAGCCATGCAAAAATTGCATGGCAGGAATGCCATGACGTGTGCAGGATTACCCTTGATCGGGGGGGCATGCGCCCCTAAATCACATTTCGAAGGCAGCGACACTGTCGCCCTTCATACCTCCCTGTTGGACTTCGGCCGAGCTTAGTGCTCGGCCTTTTTTTTGGCCAAACGCATTGCTCTGCCGTCCTCCGACAGTTTCCATCCTGCCGGGACGTTGATCCCACTGGGGATCCGGCCCGTGCCAACTCCTGATGCGCTAACGCTGCACTGCGGCAGGCCCGAGATCAACCTATTGCGCCAATATCCCCTTCACATCCATTCCCCCTGCCCAAAGGATCAGCTGGCCCGCTTCCACCTGCTGCCAAATTAGGCAGGACAGGGATGCATTGGACCCGGCCACCGGTCAGGGATGCGGCAAACATAGCCCAAAACAGAAAGTGGTTCCTTGCGCTATATCAACAGGTTGAACGGTAAACACCACGTTAACATCATCACCATTTCGCTGCCTTGTCTCAAATTTTTCGGAACCATCACGCACAGCGATCGTTGTGTCAGCGAACCGCATGAAGATGCAAAACACGGATCAGACAGGAGACTTGGATATGCTTCGCATGACCTCTATCGCCGCCCTTATCGCCATGACCGGTGCTGCAAATGCATTGGTGCTGACTGAAAACGCGACTCCGAACGACAAGGGCGAAAGCTTCATTGAAGAAAACGTCGAATTCATCGGTGCCCCCGTGGTTGACGTCAACGGCGCGCCGATCGGCACCGTGATCGAAGTCACCGCAGAGCCGGGCGAACAGCGCAAGATCCTCGTCGACTTTACCGAAGGTTTTTCTGACGAGCTGAGCGGTATGCTGTTCACGCTGGACGGCATGTGGGAAACCGACGGCGTGCTGCAGATGGGTCAGACCACTGACGAACTGGAAGCCATGCTGGAGACCTACGCCCAGAACAACCCTGACAAACTGCACGACGAGTCGATCCTGAACAAATAACCGACCCGTCCGCGCAGACGCGCAGTCCAAAAACAGGCCAGAGCCTCTCTGGTCTGTTTTTTCGTGCCATTTCCCCCGGCTTCACGCGCTGTGATGCGTGATCGGGTCGCAGCGATGCTGCGCGCGCACGAATGCCTGCTCTTTTTTCTTCCCCCCCAGCCTTCCTTGCCCTAAAAGGCGCGCAATCGCAGCCATTGGGGACGTAAAACGGATGCAGGAACCTGCCATCACGCCTGAACTGATTGCCAACCACGGGCTCAAGCCCGAGGAATACGATCTTATCCTGGAAATCATCGGGCGGGAGCCGACCTTCACCGAGCTGGGCATCTTCTCAGCCATGTGGAACGAACACTGTTCCTACAAATCCTCCAAAAAGTGGCTCCGCACCCTGCCCACCGATGGTCCGCAGGTGATCTGTGGCCCCGGTGAGAACGCAGGCATCGTTGATATTGGCGATGGTGATGCGGTTGTCTTCAAGATGGAAAGCCACAACCACCCCTCTTACATCGAACCCTATCAGGGTGCGGCGACCGGGGTTGGCGGGATCTTGCGCGACGTGTTCACCATGGGTGCCCGCCCCATCGCGTCGATGAACGCGCTGTCCTTTGGCGAGCCCTCCCACCACAAGACCCGCCAGCTGGTCAACGGTGTGGTTGAGGGCATCGGCGGCTACGGCAACTGTTTCGGTGTGCCTTGCGTCGGTGGCGAAGTCCGTTTCCATCCGGCCTACAACGGCAACTGTCTGGTGAATGCCTTTGCCGCCGGTCTGGCCAAGACCGACGGCATTTTTTATTCCGCCGCCTCCGGCGTCGGAATGCCGGTTGTCTACCTTGGCGCCAAGACCGGCCGCGACGGTGTGGGTGGTGCGACGATGGCATCGGCCGAATTCGACGACACCATCGAGGAAAAGCGCCCAACTGTTCAGGTTGGCGACCCCTTCACCGAAAAACGCCTGATGGAAGCGACGCTGGAGCTGATGCAGACCGGCGCCGTGATCTCCATCCAGGACATGGGGGCCGCTGGTCTGACCTGTTCGGCTGTCGAGATGGGTGACAAGGGCGGCCTTGGGGTTCGTCTGGATCTTGAAAACGTGCCGCAGCGCGAAGTGGACATGACAGCCTATGAAATGATGCTGTCGGAATCCCAGGAACGGATGCTGATGGTGCTGAAGCCCGAACTGGAGGCCGAAGCCAAGGCCGTGTTCGAGAAATGGGATCTGGATTTTGCCATCGTCGGTGAAACCATCGCCGAAGACCGCTTCCTCATCATGCACAACGGCGAGGTCAAAGCCGATCTGCCGCTGTCAAAGCTGTCTTCCTCTGCGCCGGAGTATGACCGCCCCTGGATCGAGACACCGGCCCCTGAGGCGCTGACCGACGCGGATGTGCCGACAATCGACCCGATTGACGGTCTCAAGGCGCTGATCTCCAGCCCGAACTACGCAGGCAAGCAGTGGGTCTATGAACAATATGACACCACGGTCATGGGCGACACCGCCCGCCGCCCCGGCGCAGGCTCTGGCATCGTGCGCGTGCATGGCACCGACAAACAGCTGGCCTTCACCTCTGACGTGACCCCCCGCTACGTTAAGGCAAACCCGTTCGAGGGTGGCAAACAGGCGGTGGCCGAGGCCTATCGCAACCTGACCGCTGTTGGCGCCAAGCCCTTGGCAACAACCGACAACCTGAACTTCGGCAACCCCGAAAAGCCCGAAATCATGGGTCAATTCGTCGGTGCCATCAAAGGCATCGGCGAAGCGGTCGCGGCGCTGGACGTTCCAATCGTGTCTGGCAACGTCTCGCTTTACAACGAGACCGACGGTCAGGGGATCCTGCCGACTCCAACCATCGGTGCGGTTGGCCTGATTGCAGCGGACGAAGAGCCGATCATCGGCGAAGCCCGCGACGGCCATATCGCCCTGCTCATTGGCGACACCATCGGCCACCTTGGTCAGTCGGCCCTTCTGGCCGAGGTCTTCAACCGCGAGGACGGCGACGCACCCACCGTGGATCTGGCAGCAGAGAAGCGCAACGGCGAATTCATCCGCGCCAACCGCGATCTGATCAAGGCCTGCACCGACCTTGGTGATGGCGGTCTTGCTCTGGCGGCATTTGAAATGGCCGAAGGCGCAGGCGTCGGCGTTCAGATCGACGCGGGCGACACCCCGACCCTGTTTGGCGAAGATCAGGCACGCTATCTGGTGGCCTGCAACTTTGATCAGGCCGAGGGTCTTATGATGGCCGCAGGTCAGGCGGGTGTGACCGTGACAACCGTTGGCAAATTCGGCGGCGACACCGTGAAAATCGGTGGCTCCGAAGCACCGCTGGCAGAGCTGTCGGAGATCTTCCGCTCCAGCTTTGCCGCTGCTGTGGCCTAAGGTCTGGACCGCGTTGGGGCTTGGTCCTCAACACGACATATCGGGTGGGGTGGCGCTGTCACCCCACCCATTTTGTTTCGAGATCTCACAGGTGATCCGATGACCCATTCCCAGCCTGCCAGTTCCTCCTCCCCTGCTCTCGACCTGACCGCCGATTGCAGCCGCTGCGCTGCGCTTTGTTGTGTGGCCTACCCGTTTGAGGAGGATGAGGATTTCGCGATCCTGAAAGAGACAGATCACCCCTGCCCCAACCTTTCCCAATCCTGTTTTGACTGCACCATCCATGCCGATCTGAACAGCCGTGGTTTTGGCGGCTGCATCGCCTATTCCTGCGCTGGCGCCGGGCAGCGGGTGACCGAGGTGCTGTTTCAGGGCGAGACATGGCGCGACGATCCTGACCTCCTGCCACATATGACACATGCTTTGCGTGTCCTGCGCCCCATCCACGAGGCCCTGCTGATCCTGCGCGAAGCGTCAAATCTGGATCTGCCCCAAGACATCCGCCAAGCGCTGAACGGATTGATGACGACGCTTGCGGTTGCCGATGGGACCACGATCTGGGATTTTGAGGAAGCCGAGGTGCAGGAGGCGCTCGCCTCTGTTCCCGACTTCGTTCCCCGCCTTGCCCCATACGTGCGCAAAGACCCGGCCATCTGACCGCCTAATCTGCTTGCAGAGCCCCCGACCGCACCCTACATTTTGTATCAGCTAGAAATAAGGATACTTCACCCATGCCGATGCAAGCCCACGAAATCGAAGAGCTGCTGCGCCAGAGCTTTCCGGATGCGGAAATTCAGGTCGGTGGCCACGACGGTGTGCATATGTCCGCGATGGTCATCGACGAGAGCTTCCGCGGCAAAAACCGCGTCCAGCAGCAGCGCGCGGTCTACGCCGCTCTCAAGGGCAAGATGGATGGCTCCAACGGTGAGCTGCACGCGCTCGCCCTGACGACCAAAGCGCCCGAGTAACCCACGATGTCGTTGTTTCTGTCGCTCCTCATCTTCGGCATCATTGTCATGACTGCGATTGTCGCGGTCATCGGCCAACGCCGGGCTCCGCTGGAGGACGATGACAACGATCCCAACTACCACACCCTGCGATCTGACTATCAGTCGGGTATGGGCGGGGGATCCATGCGGACCTGGAAGGTGCCCAAAGACCCGGACGAATACGCCCGTTTCTTTGTCCCGAAGGGCAAGAAATAACCCTCTTCCGCCCTTGCCAACAGCCCGGATCAGTCCGGATTGGCAATCCCCTCGATTTTCCCTATATCTCGGCTAACGGAACAACGGCCCACCCGCCGAAAGGAAACGCAACATGACCGACGCAAAAACCCGCATCGACGAAACCGTCAAAAGCAACGACGTTGTGCTCTACATGAAGGGCACCAAGGATATGCCGCAGTGTGGCTTTTCCTCGCGCGTTGCTGGCGTTTTGAACTACATCGGTGTCGACTACACCGACGTGAACGTTCTGGCTGACGAAGAAATCCGTCAGGGTATCAAGGACTATTCCGACTGGCCGACCATTCCCCAGCTCTACGTCAAGGGCGAGTTCGTGGGCGGATGCGACATCATCACCGAAATGACCCTCTCGGGCGAGCTGGACGGCATGTTTGAAGAAAACGGCGTCGCCTTCGACAAGGCAGCTGCGGACAAGATCCGCGAAGCCAACGGCTGACCTGACGGCCTGGCGCTTGCCGGGCAGCCGTCACAAAACAAAAGCCTGCCGCGATCATCGTGGCAGGCTTTTTCTGTGGAAGGGGCTGCGCTGTGCCCCGCCTAATAGATCCCCGGAACAAATTTGGCGGTGCGCGCGGCATAGGCCGAAAACTCGGCCCCATAGCGGTCGGCAAGATATCGGTCCAACGCGGGGATGTGATAGAAGACAAACATCAGCGTCATCATCAGCGGCACCACTCCAGCCCAGATGGAGGCCGCGAGAATTGCCCAGCCCGTGAACAGGATGCTATCGCCGAGGTAGTTTACATGCATCGAATAGGCAAACAGCCCGCCGGTGTAGCAATGCCCCTTGCTGCTTGGCTGTTTTTTCCAGGCCCAACGCTGCAGTTCTGAACCGGTGTTGATCGCAGATCCAATCAGCAAAAGGGAACCCCCAACCACATCCCATAGGCCAAAGGCGCGGGCCTCCTCCGCCACAATCCCGGCGCCGAGCAGGAGGAACCCAATTTCGAAGCTCGCGATGAATGCCGCGAGGCCCAACCCCTCGGACAGCTCCACCCTGCGATGCAGCAGCACGAAGAGGGTCACGAGATGGCGCAGAAAATACAAAACCGCAGCCCCTGCCATGACCTTGGCGCGCATCGGATCCGGCCAGGTCCATCCGCCAAACGCAAGCCAAAGACAGATCAGCACCGACAGCCCATGCAAGGCTGCAAACCCAAGTTTCACCCCAATCGACCGCCCATGTGTGCGGTCCACCCCACCTGCTTTGCCAGCCATTCTTGTCACCCTTTGATGCGTCATGCCGTTTTGGTCCAAACTGTTTTCGTCCAACTGGACTATTTAAACAATTGGACGCGAGGGCGGTTCCATGTCAATTCTATTTCGACCAAACGGACGAAATTAGATGCCAAAGATCATCGATCACGACGCTCATAGCAAGGACCTCGCCCGCCGGGCCGCGGCGTATTTCTCTCAGCATGGCTATGGCGGGACGAGCATGCGCAAGATCGCGCAACACCTCGGCCTGTCCAAAAGCTCGCTCTATCATTATTTTCCCACCAAAGAGGCGCTGTTTCTTGCCTGCACAAGGCAGGTGATGCCGGGCGGGGACGCCCTGCCCCAAGACATCACCGGTAGCGAAACGGACCGTTTGCAGGCCTTGAAGGAGATGATGGGACAGGATTTTGCCGCTGAAATGGCGTTGATTTTCGACTATCTCAGGGGAAAATCCCAAGCAGAGATTGCCCAGGATGAGGCCATGCAGCTGGCGCTTTCCGCCTATCGCGGCGCGGTGGCCGCAATCGTGGGAGAGTCCCGATCAGAGCAGGTCCTGGCCCAGATCATGGGCGAGCTGATGCTCGCGTATCTATCGGGTGGGAAAGCCATCGACAGGACGTAAAAAACCCCGCAACCACATGGGGTTACGGGGTGATTTGAACCTACTTTTTCAAACCTGTACAGAGGCCGCTTGATCAGCTGGCGGCCTGCTCTTCGATCTCCTGCGCCAGCGCCTCTGTGCGGGCGGCAAGCTCTGCGAGCGTCTCGGTCACAAGCGGCGGAACAACCGGCACTTCGATCCGTTCAGGTTCTGGCGCGGGCGCGGCGCGCAGCTCGGCCAGCTCGGCATCGCGCGCGGCCAGCTCGGCTTCGACTTCTTTGATACGATCCTCGACCGCTGCCGTTTTATCCGCCAGCATCAACCCCGCCATCAACAGCATCCGGGCTTCGGGCATCCGACCGATCTGATCGGACAGAACCTGCGCCTCATCGTCAAGCATCTTGGCCGCAGAATGCAGATAGCTTTCTTCGCCCTCCTGACAGGATACTTCAAACCCGCGACCGCCGATGTGAATTGTGACTTCGGGCATCAGATATCTTCTCCTTCGGGCATCGGTTGGGCTGTTCGGGCGCTCGCCATTGTGTCAGCCAGCGTGTCAACCGGCGCGCCATCCATCATTGGGATCTCGACCGAGGGCTCTTCTGCCGGGCTGTCTTGCTGGTCGCTGTCCCCTTGCCCGGCTTGCGCCAGCAACGGCTCCAGCTTGGCAAGGATCGCCGTCACATGCGCCTGTTCGGCAGCAAAAGACGCGCGCAATGTGTCCACTTCAGACTGCAGGGCCGCGTTGATCAGGTCAGGATTGCCGACACCTTCGGCGTTTGCATCTCGCAGCGCGGCGTTCGAGGCGCGCAGTTGATCGGCAGTCGCGCGCAGCTCCTGCTGGGCATGGTCTAGCTGCACCAACATATCGTTCTGATTGGCGAATTCATCGGCGCTGGGGCCAGCTGCAGCGGCCTCTCTCGCGGCCTGTTCCGCCGCCTGAGCCGCTGAAACCGCGGCGTTGGCCTCCTCCAGCTGGTGACGCAGCGCTTCGACCTCGGCATTCAGGGCCGCCGCATCTACAGCCGCGCCCAGATCGTCGGGTTCTTCCTGCAGCTGTTCGCTCAAACGGGCATTGGTTGCCAGGGCTTCGTCCAGCTGATCCTGCAGCGCCTCACGGGCCGAGGCGGCCTCGTTGCCGTGGACTTCAAGTTCCTGTTTCAACCTGGCCACTTCGGCCTGCAATGCGTCGCGCTCAGCGGTGTTGCCAACCTCGTTGCGCAGCAGCTCCACCTCGGCTTGAAGGGCTGCAAGCTCGCCAACATCATCGGTGGCCGGTGCGGCGGTCTTGGCCTCGGCTTCCTGCAGCTGATTGCGCAGGACTTTCAACCGCTCTTCCAGCTGGGCGTTGGCCAGCCGTTCTTCATCCAGTTCACGGCTCAGCGTTTCATGGGCAGCGTTGGATTGCGACTGCGCCTCTGCTTCGGCCTGAACGCGTGCTTCGGTTGCGGTGCGTGCAGTCTCCTGCAAGGCTGCGGCCCCCGCACCGATCCGCTCCATCGCGGCCAGGATCCGACCCTGCAATTCTTCGATCTGCTCCATGCCTGTCCCTTTGCGACCCCGTGATGTATCTGCCGGTATTTATCTGCCGGTCCCGTCTACAGCGCTAACACCGCCCGATTCAGGCGCAATTTGCGCGAATCAGAACGGCCCAGCGGCTGTGCAACCAACTTAGTTCATGCAGGGATAAATTACCCCCTGTTTGCTTTCAAGCACTTGCGGCACATAGTTCGCGCAAGAAGCCGCGCAAACGCTTGATCTTTGCCACATCACTGTTATTGAGCCACCAGTCTGCCTAAAACCCAGAGGAAAAATCCAGTGGATCTGACTGCCCTGCGCAACGCAAACCCCGAACATTGGACCAAGGCTGCGGCCATCCGTGCCCTGGCCCTCGATGCCGTTGCTGCGGCCAATTCGGGCCATACCGGCATGCCCATCGGCATGGCCGATGTCGCGACCGTCCTGTTTGAAAAACACATGAAGTTCGACGTGGCGAACCCAAAGTGGCCGGACCGCGACCGCTTTATCCTGTCCGCCGGTCATGGCTCCATGCTGATCTATTCGCTGCTCTATCTCATGGGCGACGCACAGGTCACGCTTGAGCAGATCAAGAACTTCCGCCAGATGGGCGCCCTGACTGCAGGCCACCCGGAAAACTTCCTCATCGATGCGGTGGAAACCACCACCGGTCCGCTGGGCCAGGGCATCGCCAATGCCGTTGGTTTCGCCATGGCCGAGGAATTGCAGCGCGCCCAGTACGGCCGCAAGCTGGTGGATCACCACACCTATGTGATCGCAGGCGACGGGTGCCTGATGGAAGGTGTCAGCCAGGAAGCCATCGGTCTTGCTGGTCGTCACTCGCTCGGCAAGCTGATTGTTCTGTGGGACAACAACAACATCACCATCGACGGCACTGTTGAGCTGTCGGACCGCACCAACCAGGTGCAGCGCTTCAAGGCGTCGGGCTGGCATGTTCAGGAAATCGACGGTCACGATCCCAAGGCGATTGATGCCGCGATCGAAGCCGCGAAAAAGACCAAGAAGCCGTCCATGATTGCCTGCAAAACCCACATCGCTTTGGGTCACGCTGCGCAGGACACATCCAAAGGTCACGGCGCCCTGACGGACGCGGAACAGCTGAAAGCGGCCAAGGACGCCTATGGCTGGACCGGCGGCGCATTCGAAGTGCCCGCAGACATCAAAGCCCAGTGGGAAGCCATCGGCCAGCGTGGCGCAGCCGAGCGTGAAGCCTGGGAAGCGCGCTTTGCCGAAGCCTCCCAGCAGAAGCAGGACCGCTTTAACCGCGCCTATGCGCTGGACGCCCCCAAGAAGCTGTCCGCCGCTGTCAAAGCGCTGAAAAAGCAGGTGAGCGAAGACCAGCCCAAGGTCGCAACCCGCAAGGCATCGGAAATGGCGCTGGCCGTCATCAACCCGCTTATGCCTGAAACTGTCGGTGGCTCTGCGGACCTGACCGGGTCCAACAACACCAAAACCGGCGATCTGGGTATCTTTGACACCGACAACCGCAAGGGTCGTTACGTCTACTGGGGTATCCGCGAGCACGGCATGGCCTCGGCGATGAACGGGATGGCGCTGCATGGTGGTATCCGCCCCTATGGCGGCACCTTCTTCTGCTTCACCGATTACGCCCGCCCGGCAATGCGTCTGGCGGCCCTGATGAAAATCCCGTCGGTGTTCGTGATGACCCACGACTCCATCGGTGTTGGCGAAGACGGCCCGACCCACCAGCCGGTTGAGCATCTGGCCATCTGCCGCGCGACCCCGAACACCTATGTGTTCCGCCCCGCAGACGCCGTAGAAACCGCAGAAGCCTGGGAAATCGCCCTGACCGAGAAAGAAACCCCCTCGGTCATGACGCTGACCCGTCAGAACCTGCCGACCGTGCGCACCGAGCACAAGCTGAACAACCTCACCTCCAAGGGCGCCTATGTTCTGGCAGAGGCCGAGGGCAAGCGTCAGGTCATCCTGATCGCCACCGGTTCCGAGGTGTCGGTTGCAATGGACGCAAAGGCCAAGCTGGAAGCCGAAGGCATCGGCACCCGTGTGGTCTCCATGCCCTGCATGGAGCTGTTCGCACAGCAGGATGAGGCCTACCGCCGCAAAGTCCTGCCCGCAGGTCCGGTCCGCGTTGGTATCGAAGCCGCCATGCGCGCAGGCGGCTGGGACCGCTGGCTGTTGGGTGAGCGCGGCCAGGAGAAGAAAGCCGCATTTGTCGGCATGGACCGCTTCGGCGCCTCCGCCCCCGCAGGTGAGCTGTTCGAGAAGTTCGGCATCACGGCCGACAACACCGTTGCGAAGGTGAAAGAACTGCTGGGCTGAATAGCCCAATTCCAAACCTTAAAAGGCGCCTTTAAAGGCGCCTTTTTTTGCCTCAGGAGACCAGCGACACATTTGAGCAACACAACGTTTTTTAAAGATGTTTAAACTGCCATCTGGAACTCCGCAAAGGTTGAGCGTATACGGGTAATGTGCGCCCCAGGCGAGTTTCAAGAACGAGAAGAAGGTATACAAATGTCTTTTCAAGCCGAAGTATTCAAAATTTTAATTGCAAGTCCGGCGGACGTGGAAGAAGAGCGCACAGCGATTTCCCAAGTAATCTCCCGTTGGAACGACTTGAACGCAGAGCGCGAAAACGTTGTGCTACTGCCGGTCAAATGGGAAACTCACTCTGCACCATTGATGGGTGATCGGGCTCAAGGAATAATCAACAATCAAGTTGTTCACACCTGCGATATGGCTATCGGGGTCTTTTGGACACGTCTTGGTACGCCTACTGGTGTAAGTGAAAGCGGTACTACCGAAGAGATTGACTGGTTCATTGAAAATAACCGACCTGTAATGTTGTACTTCTCTTCGCGTGCGATTGAACCCAAAAAAGTTGACCTTGAGCAGTTCAAGAACCTGAAAGACTTCGAAAGCCGTATGCAAAAAATCGGTTTAACTGGTTCATACAAATCTATTGAAGATCTACGAGAACAACTTCTGGGGCAAATCACCAACAACGTCCGGGACCTCTTGCAAGGCATCCCAAAACCGGCTCCGTCAGAATCGGAGGTTAAAGAGAAGGTTAAAACGATCAAGAAGATTGCTAAATCTGGAAAAATATACATCGAAGACTATGAAAAAGACGGGGAAATCCGGTCCTTTGTCGTTAAAGGTGACACTAAGCCTATTAAAGAGGAAATCAAAGAATTGGGTGGAAAGTGGAATCGCTCCCTTATGGGGTGGATTTTCCCAAAAACTCGCGAGTTGGAGATAGCCGAGTTTCTCAAACAGCGAGCCTAATTGACAACACGGTTGGTTCTGAAAAAATACTGATACCCTTTGCTTTCAAAACAAAGCGCGAGGGGTATCAAGCCTAACAGGGATCACCTATTCCGTAAACTTTCCTATCACCGGTCCCACAACCTTCGTCGCCAGCGGGATCAGCAGCAGACCGTAGGCCAGCCCAAACACCCCGTCCATCGTGGCCTTGGCGACCCATTCGGCAAAGCCCTCCCATGCGGCGGGAACCGCGTGGCCGACGGCATAGGCCCAGTCGTGAATGTGGTGACCCAGCCAGCCAAAGCCCAGCTCTTCCAGCCCGTGGATGATGATGGAGCCACCGACCCACAGCATCGCAGCGGTACCGACCACCGACAGGATCCACATCAGAACCGGCATGAATTTCACCAGCCCGCGACCAATTCCCCGCCCAACCGGGGTCAGTGCGTTGTTGGTGAGGTAAAGCCCCACATCATCCATCTTCACGATCAGCGCCACAGACCCATAAACTGCAACAGTCACGCCAATGCCGACAACCGCAAGGGTCGCCGCCTGCATCCAGACATTGGGCGCCTCGATCGCGGCCAGCGCGATTGTCATGATCTCCGCCGACAGGATGAAATCGGTTTTGATCGCCCCCTTGACCTTCTGCTCTTCCAGATGGCCCGGATCCTTTACCGACATGTCTTCTTCGATCTCGTGGCTGGCGTGGGGAAAGAGCACGTGAAAGATCTTCTCGGCCCCCTCAAAACATAGGTAACTGCCCCCCAGCATAAGGAGGGGCGTGATCAGCCAGGGGGCGAAATTCGCGAGCAGCATCGCGACGGGCAGAAGCAGGATCAGCTTGTTGAAAAACGACCCCCGCGCAATCCGCCAGATGATCGGCAGTTCGCGGGCGGGCTCGAACCCTTGAACATATTTCGGGGTCACGGCTGCATCGTCAATGATCACCCCCGCCGTCTTGGCCCCGGCCTTGCCCGCAGCTGCCGCCACATCGTCAACCGATGTTGCCGCAACCTTGGCAATGCCTGCCACATCATCCAGCAAAGCCAACAAACCGCTCATGGGGGATCCTCTTCATCTTGCGCGTGTTGCGCCCACAGTAACCATTCGCCTTTCAGGTACAAGTCGCGCAAGCCCCGGATTGTTCCCAGATCCATATGACCGGACTGACACGGGTCCAGGCACCTGTCGCAAATTCCGATGCGAATGACGCAGGGCAAAAGCGCCCGCGCGGTGGCGGCAAAATCTGTTAACGCAACCAGTGATTTTCGTTACCGCAACCATCCATGTTTTGCGCTAACAGTCTGGTTTTATATACCTTTTCGCACTTTTGGTGACGGGAAATGACCGCTATAGCGAGGGCAAGTTCTGCACGTTTGGAGAGACGCACATGACCATCAAAGTCGGGATCAACGGGTTCGGCCGCATCGGGCGCTGCACTCTGGCGCATATCGCAGCCTCGGGCCGCGACGATATCGAAGTGGTCAAGGTCAATGCCACTGGCCCCCTGGAAACTGCAGCCCACCTGCTGAAGTATGACAGCGTGCACGGTCGTTTTCCAAACGACGTGACCATCGGCGAAGGCACCATGAACCTGGGTCGCGGTGACATGCAGATGTTCTCGACCTATGACATGAATGAGCTGGACTGGTCCGGCTGTGACGTTGTTCTGGAGTGTACCGGCAAATTCAACGACGGCGAAAAAGCCAAGGCGCATCTGGAGCGAGGTGCCAAGAAGGTACTGCTGTCGGCGCCGGGCAAGAACGTCGACAAGACCATTGTTTTCGGCGTGAACGACGACAAGCTGGAAGCGGGCGACGTGATGGTTTCCAACGGCTCCTGCACCACCAACTGCCTTGCCCCGCTTGCCAAAGTCCTGGACGAGACCGTCGGCATCGAAAGCGGCATCATGACCACGATCCACGCCTATACCGGTGACCAGCCGACGCTGGACCGCCGCCACAGCGATCTGTATCGCGCGCGTGCGGCTGCCATGGCGATGATCCCGACCTCCACAGGTGCGGCCAAGGCGCTGGGTGAGGTGCTGCCGAACCTCAAGGGGCGTCTTGACGGTTCTGCCATCCGCGTGCCCACTCCGAATGTCTCGGCTGTGGATCTGACCTTCCGCGCGTCCAAGAAGACCTCCGTGACCGAAATCAACGCGATCATGAGCGAGGCGGCCAATGGCCACATGTCCCGCGTGCTGGGCTACGAGCCTGCACCGCTGGTTTCGATTGATTTCAACCACACAGAGCAGAGCTCAATCTTTGCGCCGGATCAGACCCGCGTTGTCGAAGACCAGCTGGTGCGCGTGCTGGCGTGGTATGACAACGAATGGGCCTTCTCTGTCCGCATGGCAGATGTTGCGGTTGCGATGGCGCGCCTCAGCTGATCTTCAGCTGGCCCCTAGCAGACGCAGCCCTTGTTTTGAAACGCTCGCTCAGGCATATCTGGGCGGGCGTTTTCTCTTTTGGGCCAGATGGATGACCAACACAATTGCAGTTGTATTAGGCGGTTTTCTGATTGCGGCCATCGCCATCGACATCGCCCTGTTTGGCGATGTGCATATGATCTTCCTCGGCAAACGTATGCTCGAACTGATCGACTGGATTGCCTTCTGGCGTTGACCTTTCGGCCTGTTTTCCGCCCCCCACAACACCAAAAGACGGCGCCCATTCGGACGCCGCCCTGATCTCATGCGATAGCGGAATGTGATCTGATCAGCCGTTCAGCCGCTTGCTCAGCTCTTCCTCGACCAGAGGGGTGACAAAGTTCGACACATCCCCCCCAAGGCGCGCGATTTCCTTTACCAGCTTTGAGGCAATCGCCTGATGGCGTGCCTCTGCCATCAGAAACACCGTCTCAACCGAGCTGTCGAGCGCGCGGTTCATGCCAACCATCTGGAATTCATACTCGAAATCCGCAACTGCCCGCAGGCCGCGCACGATGATCTGGGCACCCACGTCGCGGGCACAATCAATCAGCAGATTTTCAAACGGGTGGGCCACGATCTCTGTGCCGGTCTGTTCGCTCAGCTTGGCGCATTCCGCCTCGATCATGGCGACACGCTCTTCCAACGAAAACAGCGGCCCCTTGTCGCGGTTGATCGCAACGCCGATCACCAGCTTGTCCACCAGCGCGCTGGCACGGCGGATAATGTCGATATGTCCCAGGGTAATCGGGTCGAATGTTCCGGGATACAAGCCAATACGCATAGGGCCCCTCCTGCCTGCTGGTTGGTTGCGCGCAGGCAAACATGTTTTACACGCCGGGCGCAAGAGCGTGAAAATACCGAAGTCTTAGCCAATTGCTGCAACGCCGCAACGTCAGGATGCAATCTTTGGCCAGGGGCGCCACGCCTGTGTCAGCGCCCCGGGCCATGCGCCATCAGTGGCCCATGATCATGCCTTCCAGCGCGTCCTTCTCCATCGCGACCTCAGCCAGCTGGGCCTTGACCACATCCCCAAGGGACACCAGCCCGATCAGCTTGCCCTCTTCGACCACTGGCATGTGGCGGAAACGGCCCTCTGTCATCTGCTGCAGCACCTCTTCCACGTTGGATTGGCTGGTACAGGTCACAAGCTTGCGCGTCATGTAATCCTTGGCGCAGTCGCTCAGGCAGCTGGGGCCCGTGCGCGCCAATTCACGCACGATATCACGTTCGGACAGGATCCCTTCTGCGGTTTCTCCGTCGCTCGACACCACCACGGTCCCGATCTTGTGCTCACCCAGCAGCTTGGCCGCTTCAGAAATCGTCGCATTTGGTGCAATCGTCACCACACCAGAGCTTGCCTTGGATTTCAGAATGAATTGAATCAGCATGGGCGCTCCTCTGTTTTTGTAATTTTATTGCGTAACCCAAGCGTTGCCGGATCCCGACATCAAGTCAAGCCTTCCAGTCGGATCACCTCGTCGCGGATCCCTTTTGACAGCGCCTGTGCAAACCGGTTGAGCCGCTCGCTGCGCTGGTCGCCCTGATGGCGCACAAGATAGAAACTCCGCGTGAGACTGATCTTGTCGGTCAGAACCTTGCGCAAAGACCGATGCGCAGGCAGCGTGAAATCGTGGGCAACACAAAGAGCCGTGCCTTCTGCTGCCAGTTTGATCTGCACCGATACGGAATTTGATGCCAACGCCACCCGTTCGATGCCGAGGTTGTTGAGGTAATCCAGCTCCCGGTCGAAAATCATATCCGGGATGTAGCCGATCATTTTGTGTTTCTTCAGGTCTTCCAACTTTTCGATTGGGGGATGGTCGCGCAGATAATGACGTGAGCCGACGAGATGCAGTTTGTAGTCGGTGATCTTTTGCACCAGCAGCTGGCCTGCGGTGGGCGCGCTGACGGTGACAGCCATGTCCGCCTCGCGGCGGCTGAGGTTGATGACGCGCGGCAGCGCGACGATCTGGATATCAAGATCGGGGTTGTCCTCGCTGATGCGCGCGCAGACTTGTGGCAACAGGTAATTGGCGCTGCCGTCCGGTGCGCCAATCCGGATTTGGCCAGACAGGGTATCACTGGGCCCCGCCAGCGCCTCCTGCCCGGCCCGCATCGCCTGCTCTGCCGCCTCGGCATGGCCCAACAACCTGTCACCCGCCGCGCTGAGCGCATAGCCTTGCGGGGACTTCACGAACAGCGGCGTATCCAGTGCCTCTTCAAAGCGGGAAATGCGCCGGCCCACGGTGGCGGGGTCCATCTTCAAGACGCGACCAGCCCCGGACAGGCTGCTTTCGCGCGCCACAGCTAGAAACACCCGCATATCATCCCATTGTGGGTCCATGAGCCTGTTCTCCTCATTGCGCCACAGCCGATCATTAATCCGCTGTTAACCCTTTGCGTTCCTGCAAAGCCTCTTTGAGATCTTTCCTCTTTTGCGATGATTTTTGCAAGCCTAGGATTACCCCAACTCAAATAGAGGAGGATCCGATGGAAGAACTCGGTCACTTTATCAACGGCAAGATCACCGCAGGCACCTCTGGCCGCAGCGACGACGTCTACAACCCCGCAACAGGCGAAGTGCAGTACAAATGCGCGATGGCGAGTGCGGCGGAAACCACTGACATCATTGAAAAAGCGGCCGCAGCTCAGCCGCAGTGGGGCGCAACCAACCCGCAAAAACGCGCCCGTGTGATGATGAAGATGGTCGCGCTGATGAACCGCGACATGGACAAGCTGGCTGAGGCACTGAGCCGCGAGCACGGCAAGACCATTCCGGACGCCAAGGGCGATCTGCAGCGCGGTCTGGAAGTGATCGAATACTGCGTCGGCGCGCCCCAGATGCTGAAAGGTGAGTTCACCGACAGCGCAGGCCCCGGCATCGACATGTACTCCATGCGCCAGCCGCTGGGTGTTGTCGGCTCCATCATGCCGTTCAACTTCCCCGCCATGATGCCGCTGTGGCACGTCGGCCCGGCGCTGGCCTGTGGCAACGCGGTTGTTCTGAAACCGTCCGAGCGTGACCCCTCTGTGCCCTTGATGCTCGCAGAGCTGTTCGTTGAGGCCGGCCTGCCCGAGGGCGTGTTCCAGGTCGTGAACGGCGACAAGGAAGCCGTCGACACCATTCTGGACAGCGAAATCATTCAGGGCGTGTCCTTTGTGGGCTCCACCCCGATCGCGCAGTACATCTATTCCCGCGCCACCGCCAACGGCAAGCGCGCCCAGTGCTTTGGCGGCGCCAAGAACCACATGATCGTGATGCCCGACGCCGATCTGGACCAGGCCGCTGACGCGCTGGTCGGCGCAGGTTTCGGCGCGGCCGGCGAACGCTGCATGGCGATCTCGGTTGCGGTTCCGGTTGGCGAGGAAACCGCCGACAAGCTGATCGAAAAACTGATCCCGCGCATCGAAAACCTCAAGGTTGGCCCCTATACCGCCGGTGATGATGTCGACCTCGGCCCGGTTGTGACTGCAGCCGCCAAGGAACGCATTCTGGGTCTCATCAACTCTGGTGTGGAACAGGGCGCGACACTGGTTGTCGACAATCGCGACTTCAAACTGCAGGGCTATGAAGACGGCTTCTTTGTTGGTCCGCACCTGTTTGACCACGTGACCACCGACATGGATATCTACAAGCAAGAGATCTTTGGCCCGGTTCTGTCCACCGTGCGCGCAGCCACCTATGAGGACGCGCTGAAACTGGCGATGGATCACGAGTACGGCAACGGCACCGCGATCTTTACCCGTGATGGCGACACCGCGCGTGACTTTGCCTCCCGCGTGAACATCGGCATGGTGGGCATCAACGTGCCGATCCCGGTGCCGCTGGCCTACCACACCTTTGGCGGCTGGAAGAAATCCATGTTCGGCGATCTGAACCAGCATGGCCCGGACAGCTTCAAGTTCTATACCCGCACCAAAACCGTGACCTCCCGCTGGCCCTCGGGCATCAAGGAAGGTGGCGAGTTCAACTTCAAGGCGATGGACTGATATCCGGCCGCACGCCATAGGTATCACCACCCAAACACGAAGGCCCCGGCAATGTCCGGGGCCTTTCTTTCATACCCGCCCTCTGCTGCCGTCGCCTGCCCGGCCAACCCTGCCGTTTGGGCAGTTTTTGCCCATTTTTCTGGCCAATCACCGTAATTTTGCTTGCTCATTACCTAGGGTCGTCTATCCGGTTTGAAGCATAGAAAGAACGACGGCAGGCAGATGAGCACACCCGAGATATCCCCCCAGCCAAAGGCGGCTGGAAAATCCGCACGCGACTGGGTCAAGATCCTCGCGCAATACCGCGAACCCAACCACCTGCGCAGCAGCTTTGAGCTGGCAGTGACTGTGGTTCCGTTCCTTGCCCTTTGGGCGCTTGCCTGGTGGTCGCTTTCGGTGAGCTATTGGCTCACCCTTGCGCTATCCCTTCCGATTGCGGCGTTTCTGCTGCGCCTGTTCACCATCCAGCACGACTGCGGCCACGGTTCGTTTTTCCGCAACCGCCATGTCAGCGACTGGGTGGGCCGGATCATCGGCGTGCTGACGCTGACCCCGTATGATGTCTGGCGCCGGACGCATTCCATCCACCACAGCACCCATGGCAACCTCGGCAAACGTGGCATGGGCGACATCCACACAATGACCGTGGCCGAATACCGCGCCTCCGGGCGTTGGGGCCAGTTCATGTACCGGCTCTATCGCCATCCCATCACGCTGTTCGGCTTTGGGCCTGGCTATCTTTTCTTCCTGCAAAACCGGATCCCCTATGGCCTGATGGGTCAGGCCCGCTACTGGATCAGCGCGATGGGCACCAATCTGACCATTGTTCTGGCTCTTGCCGCGATCTGGTATTTCGGCGGCTTGATGCCGCTGTTGCTAATCTTTGTGCCAGCAACGCTGATTGCGGCCACTGCGGGGCTGTGGCTGTTTTATGTTCAGCACCAGTTCGAGGCCACCACATGGGAAGACGACAGCAACTGGCAGCTGCATGACGCCGCCCTGCACGGCAGCTCTCATTATGTCTTGCCTCCGGTCCTGCAATGGCTGAGCGCCAATATCGGCATCCACCATGTGCATCACCTGTACAGCCGGATCCCGTTCTACCGGTTGCCGCAGGTGCTGCGTGACCATGCCGAACTGGCCGAGGGCAACCGCATGACCATCCGCGAAAGCCTTGCAAATGCGCGCCTGCATCTGTGGGACGAAGACGCCAAGCGGCTGGTGTCCTTTTCTCAGGCCCGCGCCCTCTGACGATATAGTCCGCCACATTCGGCGGGAATTTGCCCAGACCTACCACAGCCCCGCTACACATCCCTGTGAGGCGGGGCAAATCATGTCTGCCCCCTCTTGGGTCTGCGTCCGCGCAACCCTATGTTCGAGCAAATAACGCAGACCGCAATGGTCTGGAGCCGAACAAAGAAGCGAAGGACACAATGAGCACGTTCCGTATGACCCGCCGCGCGGCCCTTACCGGGCTTGGCGCCACCCTTGCCACCCCGTCCCTCCTGCGCGCGCAATCGAGCGATGCGTTCCCGGCTGATGAGGCCCCGATCGAGGATGAGGTCACCGTTCGCCGCAACATTTCGTCATTTCAGCAGCAGGACTGGCGTGACCATTTTGACGAGTTGGGCGTTGGCTGCATTCTGGCTGATATCTCCTCGCGTGCGCTGCACTATTGGGGTGGCGACGGGGAAACCTATCGCCTGTTCCCCTCCTCCGTTCCGATGAGCGAGGAACTGACCCGCCGTGGCTATTCCGAAATCGTGCGCAAGCGCGAAAACCCCAGCTGGACCCCGACCGCATCCATGCGGGAACGTGACCCCAGCCTCCCCACCCGGATCGAAGGTGGGGTTCCGAGCAATCCGCTTGGTACGCGCGCCATGTATCTGACCTGGCCTGCCTATTTGGTTCACGGCACCCATGACACCCGCAAGATCGGCCGGCAGAGCAGCTCTGGCTGCATCGGCCTTTACAACGAACACGTGGAAGAGCTGTACGACCTGGTTCAGGTTGGCACCAAAATCCGCCTGCTCTGATCTGGCCCCGGTATACGGATTTGGTGGCAGGTTTTGACTGCCGCCAAAGACCCGCAAAAAACGCGCCTCTGATGCCAGGGGCGCGTTTTGTTTTCTGTGCATGCCTGCGCTCTGTTGAACCGCAGCTTGCAGGCGGGGCTGGTGATGTCAGTCGAGGTGCAGATGATCGGGCTTCAGCCCGTTGTCATACCGTTCGATTGCCAGCTCAAGAAGGGCTTCGAAGTTTTTCATGTACCCTTCGGAATCATAAAGCGGCGTCTGAGGGATGTTCTGCGTGATCTTGGCGCGCAGGGCCGCCAGCTCGCTTGGGTTTTGTGCCAGACGCAGGGCGATGTCGCGATACTCTTCAACCGATTGCGCGATCAGCTCGGGACAGTTCACCGCCGATACGATGCTGGCGGCCACCCGAGCAGCGAATTGCTGGCCCGGCATCGTCACGACCGGCACGCCCGACCACATCAGTTCACTCGCGGTGGTGTGGGCATTACAGGCAAAAGTGTCGAGAAAGATATCCGCAAGGGGGAGCCGCGCGATGTGATCCGGCGTGCTGCACCGATCCGCAAAGACAATCCGCTCCGCGCTGACGCCGCGCGCCTCTGCCTCCTTGCGGATGTTGACCCGCAGTGCCTCCGCACCAGCAAGGAACCACAGAACGCTGCCATCAACCTGTTTCAGCAGATCCATCCAGATATCGAATTCCGCTGGCGACACCTTGTTGTGGTTGTTGAAGGCGCAAAACACCACGCCATCTTGCGGCAGTCCCATATCAGCGCGGGTCGGGGTCTGGTCTGGGCGGGGACGACTGTTGTCGTTCACCTGGTAACAGTCCGGCATATACATGATTTTCTCAGAGAAATGTCGCCGGCCTTCCTTGGGGACGGTGACAGCATCCGCGACAAAATAATCCATCGTCGGCAAACCCGTCGTGCCTGGGTACCCCAGATAGGAAATCTGAACCGGCGCCGCGCGGAAGGCAAAGATCGCAGGGCGCGCGCCCTTGGTATAGCCCTTGAGGTCGATTGCGATATCCAGCTGATCGTCACGGGCCAGTTCAGCGACATCCTCATCCTTCATCGCGTGAACTGGTTTGTAGTGGTCCGCCGCTTTCACGACCCGCTGAAGGTAGGCGTTGGTCGGCTGGTTGCTGTAGTCATAGATGAACACTTCGAAGCGGTCAGAATTGTGCAGCTCAAAGTGCTGCGCCATCAAAAGCATGGTGGCGTGGTTGAAAAAGTCGTTGGAAAAATAGCCGATACGGATCCGGCGACCTGCTGTCGCGGTCCGGTCAAAAGCGTTCCGCTGTTTGAAATCGGCAAGCATGAGCTGCTTTTTCATCTTTGTCACAGCCCGTTTTTTCTGAAAGGCCGGATCATCCACGTAAAGAAGGGTGGTAAAGGGATCGCCATTCGCCGGATCATTGTCCAGGATCCGGAGCTTGTTCTTCTGATCCTCATAGACCTCCCACTTGCAGAGATCCATCTGCAGCTGCACCAGCCGCGACACGTTCATCGCGTTTTCCGGGTCCAGCTGATAGACCGCCTCGAAAAAGCCGACCGCGTCCTCATAGCGGTCCATAAGCATCAAAATGGTGCCAATCCCGCTTAGCCATTTTGGGTTGGTCGGTTCTCGTTTCAGCGCCCCCATCAGGTGCCGCAAAGCGAGATCGTATTTTGCCTCCTGCATGAAATTGGAGGCAAGTTCAGCATGAAGAAGCGCATCCTCAGGTGCCAGGGTCAGGGCCTGCGTGATGAACTGGCGCGCACGCGGGTAGTCGCCTTCGACAAAAGCCTTCGCAGCTTCGGCCTTGAACACATCCACGGGAGACGGAGGTGCCGCGGCCATTTTCCGACGCGCTGATTTGGAAAGTTGGTTTTTGCGCAATGGTTTGTTCATTGACGGTCTGCCCTCAGCTGACATGGCCACAGAGGCTTCAAGCTCCGGCCTTATGACAAATTTCCATCAGTTTGGCGGAAAAAACCTAAGAAACGGTTCACCAGTCTCTTGCATCGCTGCAGGCATCAAAGCAGGCTTCGCGAGCGGATATCGACATTTCTGCACTGCTACTTTGCGCAGCTGCCGCTTGCTCTGTGGTCAATCCCCCGCTAAGAAATAAACAACCGTTCAATTCATGACGACCCGCCGGGTCAGATCCCGGCCGGGCTGCGTTCACACGAGGGAGGACACGCCGTGGATTTCGCATTGACCGAGGAACAGACCGCCATCTTCGATATGGCCTATGCCTTTGGGCAGGAGAATATCGCGCCATTTGCCCGCCAGTGGGAGGCCGAAGGCACCATTCCGAAATCGCTCTGGCCGCAGGTGGGAGAGTTGGGTTTCGGCGGGCTCTACGTGTCCGAAGAAACCGGCGGCGCGGGCCTGACGCGTCTGGATGCGACCCTGGTCTTCGAAGCGCTGTCGATGGCCTGCCCGTCCGTTGCGGCCTTTCTGTCCATCCACAATATGTGCGCCAAAATGCTGGACACCTTTGCCAGCGACGAGATGAAGGCGCGCATCATGCCCGATGTGCTTTCTTTGAACACTGTCCTCAGCTACTGCCTGACCGAACCGGGCTCCGGCTCTGACGCTGCGGCCCTGAAGACCCGTGCGGCCAAGACAAACGAGGGCTACACGCTCAACGGGACCAAGGCGTTCATCTCTGGCGGGGGCTATTCTGACGCCTATGTCTGCATGGTGCGCACAGGCGAAGACGGCCCCAAGGGCATTTCCACGGTCTATGTCGAAGACGGCACCGCCGGTCTCAGCTTTGGCGGGCTTGAGGACAAGATGGGCTGGAAAAGCCAGCCCACCGCCCAGGTCCAGTTTGACGATTGCAAGATCCCGGCGGACAACCTCGTCGGTGAAGAAGGCAGCGGCTTCAAATATGCGATGATGGGGCTGGATGGCGGGCGTCTGAATATTGCGTCCTGCTCGCTTGGTGCCGCGCAGCAGGCGCTCAACATGACGCTGCAATACATGTCCGAGCGCAAGGCCTTCGGCAAATCCATCGATCAGTTCCAGGGGCTGCAATTCCGGCTCGCTGATATGGAAATCGAACTGCAAGCTGCCCGTGTCTTTCTGCGCCAGGCCGCCTGGAAGCTGGATCAGGGCACGCCTGATGCCTCCAAACACTGTGCGATGGCCAAGAAATTCGTCACCGAAGCAGGCTCCAAGATCGTGGATCAATGCCTTCAACTTCACGGCGGCTACGGCTACCTTGCGGACTACGGCATTGAAAAACTGGTGCGTGACCTCAGGGTTCACCAGATTCTGGAAGGCACCAATGAAATCATGCGGGTGATCACCGCGCGCCACCTGTTGGCCGAAAACCGCTGAGGCAGACATGAGCGACATTGATATCCGTGTCACCGGCCGCGCCGGGCGGATCACCCTGACCCGCACCAAGGCGCTCAATGCGCTGAGCTATGACATGTGCCTTGCGGTGGATGCCGCGTTAAAGGACTGGGCCACAGATGACGCCATTGATCTGGTGGTCATGGATGCGGAGGGTGAAAAAGCCTTCTGCGCGGGTGGCGACATCGCCGAGCTTTACCAGACCGGCCGCGAGGGCAATTTTGACTATGGCCGTCGGTTCTGGCGCGATGAATACCGCATGAATGCGCGGATCTTTGAATATCCCAAACCCGTGGTCAGCTTTCTGCAGGGGTTTGTGATGGGCGGCGGCGTCGGCCTTGGCTGTCACGGCACCCATCGCGTGGTGGGCGACAGCACCAAGGTTGCCATGCCCGAGGTCGGCATTGGTCTGATCCCGGATGTGGGCGGCACCCTGATGCTGGCGCTCGCGCCCGGCCGCCTTGGCGAATACCTCGGCCTCACCGGCGCCCGGATGGCCGCCGCAGACGCCATTCATGCGGGGTTTGCCGATCACTACATCCCCGAAGACGCCTGGCCCGATCTGATCCGCCAACTGGAAGAGACAGGTCGCACCGACAACCTGGTTGAGGCCGCCAAAGACGCAGGCGAAAGCCCCCTTGCCGCCCAGCAGGCCGAGATCGATCGTTGTTTCGGTGGCGAAGCCCTTGGCGATATCCTGACCGACCTTGGCCACGCTGACAGCGCCTTTGCTCAGGACACCCTCAAACTGCTGCAGCGCAATGCGCCTCTGTCCATGGCGGCCACCGTCGAAATGCTGCACCGACTGCGTGCAGGCACCATGAGCATCCGCAAGGCGCTGGAACTGGAATATCGCTTTACCCACCGCGCGATGGAAAAAGGCGACTTTCTGGAAGGAATTCGGGCCCAGATCATTGACAAGGATCGCCAGCCAAAGTGGCAATATGCCGACCGCGACGTGCCCACCACCGCCGTCAGCCAGATGCTGATGCCGCTTGGCGCAGACACGCTGCGATTTGAGGAGGAATAACACATGAAAATCGGATTTATCGGCCTTGGCAACATGGGGGGGCCGATGGCCGCCAACCTCGCCAAGGAGGGCCACGAGGTCATGGGCTTTGACATGGCCGATGTGCAGATCGATGGCGTGCAGATGGCAGGCTCCGGGGCAGAGGCCGCAACAGGTGCCGATGTGGTGATCACCATGCTGCCCAACGGCCAGATCCTGCGTTCAGTCGCAGAGGATCTGGTGCCTGCAATGACAAAAGGCGCCACGCTGGTGGATTGCTCTACCGTTGACGTCGACAGCGCGCGGGCCGTCGCCCAGCAATGTGCCGATGCCGGGTTGCAGTTTGTCGATGCCCCTGTCTCCGGCGGCATTGGTGGTGCGGCTGCGGGCACGCTGACCTTTATGGCGGGCGGCAGCCAGGGCGCCTTTGATGCGGCCAAACCTCTGTTTGATATCATGGGCCAAAAGGCCGTGCATTGCGGTGATGCAGGTGCCGGTCAGGCAGCAAAGATCTGCAACAACATGATCCTTGGCATCACCATGATCGGCACCTGCGAGGCCTTTGCACTGGCTGACAAGCTGGGCCTTGATCGCCAGAAGATGTTTGACGTGGTCTCCACCTCCTCCGGCTACAGCTGGTCGATGAACGCCTACTGCCCCGCTCCGGGTGTTGGCCCGCAGTCTCCCGCTGACAACGACTACAAGCCCGGTTTCGCCTCGGAACTGATGCTCAAGGATCTGCGCCTGTCCCAACAGGCAGCTGACAGCGTGGATGCCGACACGCCGATGGGCGCTCTGGCCCAGGCGCTTTATGCGGTCTTTGTCGAGGACGAGGACGGCAAGGGCAAAGACTTCAGCGCCATGCTGCCCCGGTTCGAAAAAAGCAGCCGACACGACCGCTGAGCCTGACCCGGCCCCAGCGAGACATCCAGGCCCTTCCGTAAAGGGTTCACAAATCCGCAGCTCTGCCAGGGGGCTGCGGATTTTTCCATTTCCAGATCGGGGATGACCCAACAGCCACCCCAAAACTTGTCGAAAAACCAGCAAGTTACATGGCAATCTTGACGACCAGATCCGGCCAGGAGGTAAACCAAAACAGCAAGGTCTTTAAAATTTTCAAGACTATCGCATAGGTTGCATTAACTTACATATGGACCCGAAATAGCTGTTGTGGCACCTTTTCACCACTACCTGAATGACAAAATTGCTGAGCCTTGGAGGCCAGAAAGGCCCAACCATCCGAAAGATATTCGGACATTTCACAGGCTGCATCTTTCACGGTTGCACCCCCAGCAACTGGCAGCTGCGAAGTGACCCCGGTTACAAGGCCAGTGACCACTTTGAAACTGAACACACCTTGCAAGAAAGGATCTGTTTCAAAATCTGCAACCAGCTGATCCGCTGCCACAGGTCCCCACATGTGGCAGGGGTTTGGTCCCGGCGGCAGACCCTCCAAATGACGAAGACATCCACACCAATTGGATTTTGAAATTGGTCGGCCCTCCAGTTCTGCGACCTCAGGTCTCGCAGATGTACCCCCCACCCCCTCAGGCGAGGGCCAACACCGTCCCGATCCAGCTCTGTGGAGAGCACCGCTGACAGAACGTCGGCGGTGCTTGTCGTTTCAGGCCAACCTCCGAACCGCAAAATCGCCCGCGCCTAGTCCGCGCGCCAGATCCGCGCGACCGGCCTCCCCCTCTTCCGCCAACGCAAAGGAAAAGGGGCCTCTCGGCCCCTTTATGATGTCGATCCCGCCCGTCTTCGGCCTGCTGCGGCCAGATCTGCGCCCATCACCTTTTCAAAAATACTCCGGGGTGAATTGGCCAACGGCCAAGAGGGGCAGCGCCCCTTGGCTCCGCGCGGGGCTCAGCCCCCTATTCAGCGGCAACCTTGCGTGCTGCCAGAATATCCTTGAGATACCGGCCCGTGTGACTGCGCGGCTCCGCAGCAACATCCTCGGGCGTGCCCTCGGCAACAATCTCACCGCCGCCATCGCCACCCTCAGGGCCGATATCGATGATCCAATCTGCGGTCTTGATCACGTCGAGATTATGCTCAATCACCACGACGGAATTGCCCTGCTCAACGAGTTCATGCAGCACTTCCAAAAGCTTGCGCACATCCTCGAAATGCAGACCCGTTGTCGGCTCATCCAGAATATAAAGCGTGCGTCCGGTGGAGCGTTTGGCCAGCTCCTTCGAGAGTTTGACCCGCTGCGCCTCGCCGCCGGACAGGGTGGTCGCCTGCTGCCCAACCTTGATATAGCCCAGCCCGACCCGCATCAGCGCATCCATCTTGTCGCGGATGGATGGCACGGCGCTAAAGAACTGCTGGGCGTCTTCCACCGTCATGTCCAGCACGTCGGCAATGCTCTTGCCCTTGAACTGAATTTCAAGCGTCTCGCGGTTATAGCGCGCGCCTTTGCAGGTTTCGCACTCCACATAGACATCGGGAAGGAAATGCATCTCGATCTTGATGACACCATCACCCTGGCAGGCCTCACAGCGCCCGCCCTTCACGTTGAAGGAGAACCGCCCCGGCTTGTAGCCGCGTGTCTTGGCCTCCGGGAGGCCCGCAAACCACTCGCGGATCGGGGTAAAGGCGCCGGTGTAGGTGGCAGGGTTCGAACGCGGGGTGCGGCCGATGGGGCGCTGGTCGATGTCGATCACCTTGTCCAGATGTTCCAGCCCCTTGATGGTCTCGCAGGGCGCCGGGGTTTGGCGCGCACCGTTCAGCCGCATAGAGGCGGTTTTGAACAGCGTTTCAATCGTCAGCGTCGATTTCCCGCCGCCCGACACGCCCGACACACAGAGGAACTTGCCCAAGGGGAAATTTGCGGTCACCTCTTTGAGGTTGTTGCCCGTCGCCTTTACGACCTTGACCGACTTTCCGTTGCCCTTGCGACGCTCGCTTGGCACTGCAATCTCGCGCTTGCCCGAGAGATACTGGCCGGTGATGGAGGCCGCATCCTCTGCGATCTGCTGCGGGGTGCCGTGGCTGACCACCTGCCCCCCGTGCACGCCAGCGCCGGGGCCAATATCAAATACATAGTCCGCCTCGCGGATGGCGTCCTCGTCATGCTCCACCACGATCACCGTATTGCCCTGATCACGCAGGTTCTTGAGCGTGCCGAGCAGGCGATCATTGTCGCGCTGATGCAGGCCGATTGAGGGTTCGTCCAGCACATAGAGCACACCTGTCAGGCCAGAGCCGATCTGCGATGCCAGACGGATCCGCTGGCTTTCACCACCAGAGAGGGTGCCCGCGTTGCGGCTCAGCGTCAGATATTCCAGCCCCACATTGTTGAGGAACCCCAGACGCTCGCGGATTTCCTTGACGATGGCGCGGGCGATTTCCTGTTTCTGCGCAGACAGATGGTTCGGGACGTCCTCAATCCAGGCCAGCGCCTCGCGGATCGACATCTGCACCACCTGCCCCACATGCAGCAGCTGATCGCCAGAACCGATCTTGACCGCCAGCGCCTCTTCACGCAAACGGTAGCCGCCGCAAGAGCCGCAGGGCCGGTTGTTCTGGTAGCGTTCAAATTCTTCGCGGATCCAGCTGGAGTCGGTCTCGCGGTAGCGGCGCTCCATGTTGGGGATCACCCCTTCAAAGACGCGCGTGACCTCATAGACACGACCGCCCTCGTCATAGCGGAACTTGATTTCCTCATCCCCGGAGCCATGCAGGAAAACCTGCTGCACCTTTTTCGGCAGATCCTTCCACTTGGTGTTCTTGTCGAACTGATAGTGTTTGGCGATGGCCTCGATGGTCTGCAGGAAATAGGGCGATTTGCCCTTGCGCCAGGGGGCCAGCGCACCGTCATAGATTTTCAGCGTCTGATCCGGCACAACCAGCCGCTCGTCAAAGAACAGCTCGACCCCCAGACCATCACATTCCGGGCAGGCCCCAAAGGGCGCGTTGAACGAAAACAGGCGGGGTTCGATTTCCGGGATGGTGAACCCGCTGACCGGACAGGCGAAATTCTCGGAAAAGGTGATCCGTTCGGGATCGCCTTCTTTCGGGGCCGTCTCCAGAATGGCAATCCCGTCGGCCAGATCCAGCGCAGTGCGCAGACTGTCGGCCAAACGTGTCTCCAGCCCTTCTCGCACCACGATACGGTCCACCACGACGTCGATGTCATGGCGGAACTTTTTGTCCAGCGTCGGCGGTTCGTCCAACTCGTAGAACGCGCCATCCACCTTCACACGCTGAAACCCCTGCTTGCGCAGTTCCAGAAACTCTTTGCGATACTCGCCCTTGCGGTCGCGCACGATGGGCGCCAGCAGGTAACCGCGCGTGCCTTCCTCAAGGGTCATGATCCGGTCGACCATGTCCTGCACCTGCTGGGCCTCGATGGGCATGCCGGTTGCAGGGCTGTAGGGCGTGCCTGCGCGCGCAAACAGCAGACGCAGGTAGTCGTAGATCTCTGTCACCGTCCCCACGGTCGAGCGCGGGTTCTTGGAGGTGGTTTTCTGTTCGATGGAGATCGCAGGCGAGAGGCCGCTGATGTGATCCACATCCGGCTTTTCCATCATGTCGAGGAACTGGCGCGCATAGGCCGAGAGGCTTTCGACGTAGCGGCGCTGCCCCTCTGCATAGATCGTGTCAAACGCCAGGCTGGACTTGCCCGAACCGGACAGGCCGGTGATTACCACCAGCTGATCGCGCGGGATATCCACGTCGATGCCCTTGAGGTTATGTTCCCGCGCACCGCGAACTTCGATCGATTTCAACTCAGCCATACTGCCCCCAAATCCAACGTCACCCACCCCTGCGGGTGATGTTCGCCCTACAGATAGGGACTGCTGCGCGAGTCTCCAACAGAAAAATCAGAACGAAAGGCGAACAATATCAGATCGGCGCTGTTTCGCGGCGCATCCGGCCCAGCACGAGGTGCACAAGAAAGCCACCGATGAACAGCAACAGCGCCGTCATCATCAACCCATCATAGCCCGCAAAGGCAACCGCACCGACCATCAGCGGAGTGCCAAGCGCGTTGCCCAGATTGCCTGCCTGGCTCATGGCGCCATTTGCCTGCGCCTGCTCGGAAGGGTCTGCGTTCAACTGCGGCACCGAGGCAAAGCTTGCCCCCTGAACAAGGCCAAAGGCCACGGCCAGCCCCATGCAGGCCAGCGGCAGGCCCGGCATCATCCACAGCCACACCGCCGCAGCCGCAGCCAGAGCAAAGCCGGTCAGGATCACCTTGACCGCCGCGACACGCCGCAGCAGCCAGACCCCCAGCGTCATGGAGGTTGCGATGCTGACCAGCGGCAGCGCGCTCATGACGCTGACGCGCACCGATGGGTCTAGATGCGGCGGCAAAACCGTCAGAAAGGCCACAAAACAGGTGGTGTAGAACAGCCACCCCGCCGCCGGAGCGATCCGAAAGGGAGATCGGTAGATCGACAGATGCAGATGTGGCAACCCCTGCAGGCGCGGATAGGCCTCTCGAGGCGGCACCTGAACCGAGGTCAGCATATGCCCCAGCGCCAGCGCAAGCACCGCCATCAACCCGGCATGGGCCGCAAACAGCGCCGCCACACCCCAACCCGCCACCAGCGGCAGGCCAAACCAGACAAGCAGCGCGTAAGATACACCAAAGAAGGTGCTCCAGATCGACAGCCCGGTGCCGCGGTGGCGCGGGATACAAATCTGCGGGATCAGCGTTGGCGCCGCCACGACAATCCCAAGATGCGACAGACCTTCGATCAGCCGGGTGGCCAGGAACAGCCCATAGGGCAGATGGATGGCCTGCAATGCCGACATGGCCGCGCCGATCCACAGCGCCCAGACAAGGCTGCGGCGATAGCCAAATGCAGCGACAAAGCCGCCCGCCACCACGCCCAGCAGGATCCCCATCAGTCCGACCATCGACATGGTCAGGCTCAACGAGTTTCCCGCCTCCGGATACATCTCCGACAGGCGATCAAAGACAATGCTGATCTTGCCATATTGGGCGCCAGCCCCCAGACCGGCTGCCCAGATAATCAAGACCACACTCCAGCGCGTGGCAGAAAGGGCCTGTTTCTCAGCTGTCTGGGTCATGGGGCTGGTCCGGGGCAGATTAAAATGCGAGCCCCGTGCTTACGCCCCCTTTGGCAAAGTTACCAGCCTTTGCGCGCAGACGCCCTGTCCGCAATCGCGCCCTGCTTAACGCTGCGCGCCCTTGGTCTGTGTCGCGCCATCAAACGGGTTGTAGCTCAGCAGGAAACCCCAGTTCAGAACATTCTCGAAATTCATTTGGAAACCTCCGCCCTAATCCGGGCCTAACTCAGTTGAAACACAAGCCCGTTCTGAGCGCCGCCCCACTGCCAGCGGGGACAGGTCCAATTCGCCCGCCAATTCGGGCAAGACGGTGACAACAGCCGCGCCAAACTGCGACCCTGCGTTCAACTTTGAACTTCTAAAAATGAAGGCATCCCGTGCTCTACCGACAACCCTCAGCCCACCGGAACGAAAAAACCCCGGCGCCGGGCCGGGGTCTCTTGTCGTTCTGCTGTGCAGATCCGCTTAAATGTGGATCACCCGGTCAAAGGCGTCCAGCACGCTTTCATGCATCATTTCGCTCAGCGTCGGGTGCGGGAAGACGGTGTTCATCAGGTCTTCTTCGGTGGTTTCCAGCTGACGGCCCACCACATAACCCTGGATCATCTCGGTCACTTCGGCACCGACCATATGGGCGCCCAGCAATTCACCGGTCTTGGCGTCAAAAATGGTTTTGACCATGCCCTCTGGTTCACCCAGCGCGATGGCCTTGCCATTGCCGATAAAGGGGAAGCGGCCGACCTTGATATCGTAGCCCAGCTCCTTGGCCTTCGCCTCGGTATAACCGACAGAGGCAACCTGCGGATGGCAATAGGTGCAGCCTGCGATGCTCTCGGGTTTTACCGGGTGCGCGTGCTTGCCTGCGATCAGCTCTGCCACCATGACGCCCTCGTGCGATGCCTTATGGGCCAGCCAGGGGGCACCGGCGATATCACCGATGGCATAAAGTCCATCAACACCGGTGCGGCAGAATTCGTCAGTTACCACATGGGTGCGGTCGATCTTGACGCCCAGACCTTCCAGTCCCAGCCCTTCGACGTTGCCGACGATGCCCACGGCAGAAATCACTGTGTCGAATTCCTGCTTCTCAACCTTGCCGCCAACCTCAATATGGGCCGTTACCTTGCCCTTACCGCGATCCAGCTGCTTGACCATGGCTTTCTCCATGATCTTCATGCCCTGTTTGACAAAGGCCTTCTTGGCGAAGGCGGAGATTTCCGCGTCTTCCACCGGCAGCACCCGGTCCATGACTTCGACAACGGTCGTGTCGGCGCCAAGCGTGTTGTAGAAGCTGGCGAATTCGATGCCGATCGCGCCAGAACCGATCACCAGAAGTTTCTTCGGCATGCGGACAGGCTGCAGCGCGTGCTTGTAGGTCCAGACCAGATCGCCGTCCGCTTCCAGCCCCGGCAGTTCCCGTGCGCGCGCGCCGGTGGCCAGAACGATGTTCTTGCCCGACAGCTCCTGCGTGCCCTTGTCGGTCTTGACCGACACCTTGCCCTTGGCGGGGATCGATGCCTCGCCCATCACCACATCAATCTTGTTCTTCTTCATCAGGTGGCCGATGCCCGAAGACAGCTGTTTTGCCACCCCGCGCGAGCGTTTCACCACCGCGTCAAGATCATAGCCGATGTTTTCCGCCTTCAGGCCGAAGTCCTTGGCCCGTTCCATCAGGTGAAACACCTCGGAGGAGCGCAGCAATGCCTTGGTCGGGATGCACCCCCAGTTCAGGCAGATGCCGCCCATGTGCTCGCGCTCGACCACGCAGGTCTTCAGGCCAAGCTGCGCTGCCCGGATGGCAGCCACATAGCCGCCGGGGCCTGCGCCGATTACGATCACGTCATAGGTTTCTGCGGCCATGGTGGTTCCTCGCCAAACTGGATCAAAAACTAGTTTACCGTTAAACTAATTTTCTCTGCACTGCAATCACCCACATGCCGCTGCGGCAATGGCGCAAAATGCCCCTGTTGGATGCGCGGCGCAAAGACACCTTTGTCCCCTCGGCAACCTGTGGATGCAGGAACCATGCCAGCGCCCCTGCCCGCATTCAAGGCCCCCAATCAACCGCGGCGCCCGCCCCACGTGGCTGCTGGCGGGTTGCCGCCGCGCGATGACCAAACAAAACCCCGCACCCATAAGGATGCGGGGCAAAGATGCTGTCGCTGTTTTTGGCAGGGTCAGCTGACGGCCTGCAGGCTCCGCACGGTGCTGCCGTAACCGCCTGCCATCACATAATCCATTTCAGGTGCCGTGCTGGAGCGATCAAGCGCCTCGTTGCGATAGGGGAAGCGACCAAACAGCCGGATCACCTCGCGGTGTGCGCGCGCATGCAGCAGGTTCGACGCCCCGCTCAGCGGCATCCGCTCCAGCATCAGCCGGACACAGCGCTCTTGATCGCAGAGGTTCTCGGCATGCATGAGCGGAAGATAGAAGAACTGTCGCTCAGGCTCGGCGATCTTCATGTCCCAGGATTTGCTGATCGCGCATTTGGCAGAGGCAAGCGCCAGCGCGTCAGAGGCAAAGGCTGCCGCCTTGCCCCGATACATGTTGCGGGGAAACTGATCCGTCAGGATGATATAGGCCAGCACGCCCTCGGGGCCGCTGCGCCAATGGTTCAGTTTACCGGCACATGCGGCCTCCCAGGTGGTTTCAAACCGGGTGCGGATCTCTTGATCCAGCGCCTCATCCTGTTTGTACCAGCCCTGCTCGCCCACCGTGTTGAGCCAGAAGTCCAGGATTTCGTCGGGACCCGTCATTGGGAAGCCTCCAAAGATAACATCGTCCTGAAATTCAGTCCGTTTTGTGCATCTATTACAATAGGCTTCCCGTCACGTTTTGCGTCAGACCCGACATCTTTGTGAAGATATGGGCGCGAAATCCACAGGTTAGCGCAATCAGCGCGCCTCAGCGGCGGCTTCGCTGGCGGCTTCCTGCTCTTCGATCTCGGTTTCGATGGCATATTCCTGAGCAAATTCCACCGCAACCGGGGAGGCGGTCGGCGACATCGGCGAAATCGTCCCGGTTTCCTCGGTCGGAATCGCGGCCCGCTGGGTCATCCGGTAGGTCGCGTAAATGCCAAGCGCCAGCAGCAGCACCGCCATGAACAGGAAGAAACCAGGCGCGCCAAACACCCCGTCCCCCATCAGCCAACCGGTGATGACCGGCCCCGCAACGGCACCAAGACCGTTGATGAACACCAGACCACCAGAGGCGGCGGGCATGTCATCGTAGTCGAGATAGTCGTTGGTATGGGCAATCAGCAGCGAATAAAGCGGGTTGGTCATGCCGCCAATCACAAAGGCTGCCGCCAGCAGGAAGAGAAAGTTTCCGCCCATCAGCATGGCAAACAACGCAGCACCACCCCCGCTTGCGGCCCCAAACAGGATCAGCACACGGCGGTCCATCCGGTCAGAGAACCAGCCAAGCGGATATTGAAGCAGCAGCGCACCGACGTAGAAGGTCGCGACAAAGATCGAAATCTGGGTCAGGGTCAGCCCCGCAGATGCTGCATAAACCGCGCTCATGCCGAATTGGGCAGAGAAAACACCACCAAGCAGGAACATCCCCACACAGCCAAGCGGCGATGCCTTCATCAGGTTCTTCAGCGTCATCGGCTTGGTCGTATCAAACGCCGGGGTGGGCGAAATCGACAGCAGAATGGGCGCAAAGGAGACCGAAACCACAACGGACGCGATGACAAAGGTCTCATAACCCGCCGGGTCCGCAACCAGAAACAGGCCCTGCGCCGACACGATGCCGATCATCTGCACGATCATGTAAAGCGACAGCGCCTTTCCGCGGTTGGCGTTGTCAGACGCATTGTTGAGCCAGCTTTCGGCGGTCACATACACGCCAGAGAAACAGAAGCCGATAACAACGCGCCCCAGAACCCAGGCCCAGGGGCTGGTGATCGCAGGATACAGGATCATCACGGCTGAAATGAACGACGCAAGCGCGGCAAAGACCCGCACATGGCCAACCCGCCGGATCATTTCAGGCGCAAGGCGCGAGCCCCCAAGGAAGCCGACAAAATAGGCAGACATCACAAAAGACATCTCAAGGGTCGAAAACCCTTCGATATCGCCGCGCACACCCAAGAGCGTGCCCTGCAGGCCGTTGCCCACCATCAGCATGCCCATGCCCAACAACAAAGCCCATGCGCTCGAAAGAACCTGCCACATTGCCCGTCTCTCCTATGTCTTTCTCAGTCAACGACCATCCGATGGCCGCCCCGGCAAACGCCGGTCCAGTCTATGTCGATTGTCAAATCAGCGGCAAACCGCCCCGGCCCGCATCTGCGGGAATTTGATTGCAGTTTCATGACCCAACGCAAATTTCTGCACTCGATGAGTACCATTGGCTATCTGTGTCGCGCCTTTTCCAGTGGGGAACGCAGGGCGGGCACAGTTTTTTGCGGTCGGGGTCGGCTCTGGTGCGGATACATCATGCGGCATGGCCCGGTGGCCGGTGACAGGCCAAACATGCAGCCTGCCAAAATGGCAAAGGTCCAGCGCGCATCGGCGGGCCAGACCACGGCCGGATCACCTCCGGCTTTTCCACACCTCGCAGATCGCCATCCGCTCTTCTGTCAAACCCGCGTCTTCGCAGGGATCAAAAGCGACGCATCCCCGTAAGAGAAGAAGCGATATCGTTGTGACACCGCATGTTCATAAATCTCGCGGATCCGCTCCTGCCCCATCAGCGCAGAGACCAACATCATCAGCGTGGATTTCGGCAGGTGAAAGTTGGTCATCAATGCATCCGCGACGTTGAACGCAAAGCCGGGATAGATAAAGATATCCGTATCCCCTTCCCATGGCTCGATTGCACCGCTGCGCGCAGCGCTCTCGATCAGGCGCAGCGCCGTGGTGCCCACAGGGATCACCCGGCCACCAGCCGCCTTGGTCGCGGCGATCTCTGCGGCCGCCTCAGCGCTGACACGCCCCCATTCAGAGTGCATCTTGTGGGTCGTCACATCCTCTACCTTGACCGGTAGGAACGTACCCGCCCCCACATGCAGGGTCACATAGCTGAAACTCACGCCCATCTCGCGCAGCTGCGCCAGCAACGTCTCATCGAAATGCAGCGAGGCCGTCGGAGCCGCCACCGCACCGGAATTGCGCGCCCATACCGTCTGATAGTCGGTCTTGTCCTGCTCATCCGCTGCACGCTTTGCCGCGATATACGGCGGCAGCGGCATCGCTCCGGCCTCTGCCAGTGCGGTGTCAAAGTCATCGCCGCTCAGATTGAATGCCAGATAGCCCTGCCCGTCCTCTACACGGTCCAGACGTGCGCTCAACTGATCGGAAAAGATGATCTCTTCGCCCAGCTTCACCTTCTTCAAAGGCTTCAAAAGCGCGCTCCAGCAGCCATCAGCACCAGGTTCCAACAAGGTAACTTCGACCTTCGCGGCCATCGGCCCCTGTGCGGTGTCGCGATGACGTTGCCCGCTCAGCCGCGCCGGGATCACCTTGGTGTCATTCAAAACCAGCCGGTCGCCAGGCCGCAGCCATTGGCCCAGATCGGCAACGGTTGCATCACTGATCTGATCTGCCTCAGCCACAAGAAGGCGGGCAGAAGTCCGCGGCACCGCCGGGCGGGTCGCAATCAGATCGTCGGGCAGGTCAAAATCAAAATCACTGAGTTTCATGAGCCGCCATATAGGGTGTTGTCCTGCGCTTGGCCAACAGGTTTTCACAGCCCCTCCAACGCGGCCATGTCTCTCCCCTTCCCAGGGCTTAACGATCCTCGCCCGGAGAGACAGAGTAAGGCGGCTTCACCTCTTCTGTGCTTGGCGGGGATGGTTCTGCAGGCTCCTGCCCGGCAAGGCTTGGCGCGGGGCCGCGAAACAGTTCACGGAACATGCCAGGTGCAAGACCCGACAATGGGTTGACCTGCACCTTCGGGTCGTCGGCGGTCCCCTTGAGAGTAAACGAGAACCCGATCAACCCCTCCCCCTTGCGGGTGAGAACGCTGCCGATCGCATTCAGGATATAGACGGGCGACAGAACCCCCCGCATGTTCAACGCGCTTGTCTTCAGGTCGTAATTGCCATCCATCGACAAGCCGACTGACGGGCCCACTGCACTGCTTTCGCGCACGATAAGATGGGTCGCCCCAAGGCGAAAGTTCGCTTCGACCGTGGTGAACAGGATCCCCTGACCGGCCAGAACATCCACAAGCCCCACAAGGCTGAGCGCGTTGACAAGGGCTGCCATGGAAGGGGCGTCCTTGATCCGGGTGTTTCGCACAAGGATCTGACCGTCGTATTCTCCCGGCTGGCCCGGAGCGGGCACCAGTGACATGTCGAAACTCCCACCCGAGCCATGACGCAGCACACCCGCTGCACGGAACACGCCACCTGCGTCCTCCGACTGGATACGCGTGGCGAACCCACCGTCCTTTGGCACCACCACACCGCTGACGCGGGTCTGGCCATTCAGCGCGGCAGTGAAATCGCCGTTCAGCCCCCCGGTGGTGGAAAACCGCCCCTGAAACCCGGTGAGCGCGATGCTGTCGGTGACCTGCATGCGGTCCAGAGAAAGCGTGATCGGACCAGATGCGCCAGCCGAACCGCCCCCACCAGCACCGCCCCCGTCCGGCATCTGCCGCAGGTCAAGCACACCGCCCAGCACGTTGATGGCAGGCGCCCGCCCACCGCGACCAATCAGGTCGACGGCGCCCCGGAACCAGTTGCGCAAATTGACGGCGCCAAAACGCGCACGCTCCAGCCCGCCGTTGTCCGCGAGACTTACAGTGCCTTCCGCCACCAGTCCCGCCGCATCAAGCCGCAGCGCATCCACGCGCGGGGGCTCTGCCAGCGTCGCCTCAAGCGCGAGACGCCCTGTCCCCCCCTCGCCCAACTGCCAGCTGAGCGCAGGGATGCGCAGCCCCAGCCCGGCCAGATCGCTGGTCAAGCTCAGCTTTGGCGCTGCCCCCTTGGCGATGACAACCTCATATACCCCTTCTCCCTCGCCAAAGACCGATCCCGCAGGCAGCCCGATATTGAGCGCATCAACCGTATTCGGTGACAGCTCAACGGTGCCGCTGATGCGAACGGGGACCGCCGCGCCACCGCCCTCCTGAGAGCTGAGCGCAGGGCCAACCGGATGGCGCCATCGTGCGGTCGCAGGCACCCCGGACAAAGCCCCCGCACCCTCGATCAGCACGTGATCCTGGTCACCGCTGATGGCCAGCTCCCGCGCAGACAGGGACTGACCCGGCACCAGCGTATCACTGCCGACATTTCGGATCCGGCCGGTGTAGTGATAGTCGATTTCCTCTGGCGCAAGCCCCTGACGCAGCGCCAGCGACAGCGTCCCGCTGAGAGCAACCTGACCATCGGCGATGTCCACCGGCAGGTTCGCCTTGTCCATCACTTTCAAAGGTTCGCGGTTCAGCAGCGACAGGGCCGCAGTGACCGACCCGTTTGCAACGATCCTCGCAATCCCCGGCGCCCCATCCTTGACCGATGTGTCGGGAATGATGAACGAGGTGCCGGCCGCATCCACACGTCCGCCCTGATCGGCAGTGACCCAGCCCTTGGTCGCCATAACCACCAGGCGGTTGCCATAAAGGCTGAACTGACCCGACGCATCCCGCAGGGGGGGCAGCGATTTCTGGAATTTGACCGCGGCATCCTCGAACGCAAGATCGAGATAGACGAACGGCTTTTGCGCACCACTGCCGCGCAGCGCAAAATTGACGTCCCGCGCATAGCCTTCCAGCAGATTTTCCTGCACCCATTCGCGCGGTTTCGGGGGGGCTGTCAGGGGCCAGACCTGTTTGACCCGTTCGGCAGAGATCCTGTTGGCCGACCCATTGAGCGCATATTCCCATCCCCCCTCATCTGCGGTGATCTGACCATCCAGAAGGATCCGGGTTTCACCGTCCCGCACCAGCATTTCGCCAAGCCGCAGGCGGAAGGGGTCCATTTCCAGTTTGAAATCCGCGCTCACCCCCTGCAGATCCACGGGCACCTGAAACAGGCGGTCATCGTTGAGGTTGAGATCCTGAAACCGCAGCTGCCCCACCAGATCGGTGAGCTGGCCATCCTCGACCCCCATCAGGCGCGCGCGCCCCTCCATCGCGCCAGAGCCCCAACCGGTATTCACCGATAGTTCGTTGAACTGCAGCTCCTGCACGTCGGGCAGATAGGTAAAGTAGCTCTGCGCGCCGTTGATCGGAACGGGCCGCGCGGTCGGGGTCGGCTGGATCACGCCCTCCCCGATCTGCAAACTGGCCGAAAGCGGCAACAGCCCGCCGTCTGCCGCGACCCCACCACGCAACGATCCCGAGATCGGCGCACGCAACGGCTCCAGCCAGCCAAGGGCCGCTGACTGCGCCGCGATATCTTCGCTGGCGACGGAATCGATCAGGATGCCAAACTCAGCCGCCTTGGAGCCAATGGCCGACGCATAATTGGCCTCGACAGATCCGACATAGCCCCGACCACTGAGAATGGAAAAAACGCCTGCAAGGTCAATGTCCTGCCCCACGCGACTCATCCGGACGCTGCCGCCATCCAAGGTCCAGACGCGCCCCAATCGGTCGTCTTCGTAGCGCAGGGTCAGCGCCTCGGTCTCGACGGAAATCAGCGCTGACAGGACTGGCAGCTCCAGCTGGCTTTCCCATTGTTCGATCAGATCCGCAAGGTTCGCCGCCTGCCGCAGCGGCGCCTCTCCCTCGGCCAGGCTGAGCTGCAGGCTGCCGTCTGCGCCGCGCCGCAAGGTGCCAAACAAACCGCTGAGACTGATGGACTTGGGCCGGACCTGTCCCCGCAACAACGGACGCATCGCCAAAGAGGCCTGCGCATCCGCAAGCCGCGCGACCCGCGAACCGTTTTCATCGCGCAATGTCACGTCCCGCAGGCTGACGCGCGGTCGCCAGCCCCGGTTCACCACCAGGTGAATGCCACCAAATTCGATGGTCAGCCCGCCAAGGTGCTGCTCAATCCGGCGCTCGACCCGCTCACGCAACCAGTCAGGCGCGTTGAAGCGCGTGTCCATGCCGAGATAGACGAAACTGCCAAACAGCAGGGCAAAACCCACCGCAACAACCGTCACCCCCCGCAGGATCCTGTGGCCGATCCCACGTCTGCGGCGCGCTGGTTTCAGGGGCGGTTGCCGCGCAGGGTCTTCTGCGTCGACGGGGGCGGCGATATCACCAGCTGCAATCCCGTCCCCCTCGCCCGGCCCCTCAAGAGGTGTTGCAACCGCAGCATGCTCGGATTGCTCCGGTGCCCCGTCCACGACACTGGCAGGGTCGACAAACTCCAGCTCAGGCGGAGCGACAGGCACCGCCACGGCAACCTCCTCCGCGCCCCTGTCAGGGGCCGGATCACGCGCCGTGTCAGCAGCCGCGTCGGTTGCCGTCTCCTTCGTCACCTGCGAAGGATCGGCCGCTTTTGATGAGGCCGGTTTAATCCTTGCTTTCCCTTTGCCCGTGATGGCCTATGTATGGCACGCAAACCCTGCGAAACCGTTTGGAGACCTCAATAATGCTCGCTCCCAAAGACCCTGCGCCCCTGTTCACACTGCCCCGAGACGGCGGCGAAACCGTCTCGCTTGAGGCATTGCGCGGCAAGGCCGTCGTCCTGTTCTTCTATCCGCGCGATGATACCCCGGGCTGCACCAAGGAATCCATCGGATTTTCAGAGCATCTGCAGGCCTTTGCCGATGCCGGGGCGCTGGTTTACGGCATCTCCAAGGATCCGGTCGCAAAACACGACAAATTCGTCGCCAAACACAGCCTCACGACGCCGCTTCTGTCTGACGCAGACGGCACCACCTGCGAGGATTATGGCGTCTGGAAAGAAAAGAACATGTACGGCAAGAAACATTGGGGGATTGAGCGTTCGACCTTCCTGATCGACGCCGAGGGCAATATCGCCCAGATCTGGCGCAAGGTTAAGGTCGATGGCCATGTTGCCGAGGTTCTGGAGGCCGCAAAGGCGCTCTGATCGCGTCAAATCCCTGACCTCTGCGCCGCGTCACTGCGCAGAGGCACCAATCCGCTTGCAGCTCAGCGCGCCGGGTGGCAGGGAATGGCCCCATCCAGCCAAGACCAGATCACCGCCGAAACGGACCCGACACCATGACCAGCGCCGCCACCTCGAACCAAGCAGACACGCCGCCCCTCAGCCTTGCGCAGATGGCACAGGAGGTGCTGACAACCGCGGACGGACGCGAAAAAACCGCCCTGTCCCGCCGCCACGCCGCGCGCTGGTTTGCCTATCGTAATGGGGATGCCCCCCAGATCGACATCGGCACGGCCAACCCGCCGCTGCACCCTGCGCGCCCGGACAAACCCGAACTGCTGAACCCCCGCGATGTGCCCCGTCGTCGTCCCGGATCCGAGGCCGGTCGCAAGGCGCTGCTACATGCGGTAGCCCATATCGAACTCAATGCCGTTGATCTCCATTGGGATATCATCGCGCGGTTTTCGCATGTCCCGATGCCGCTTGGCTTCTTTGATGACTGGGTTAAGGCAGCTGACGAAGAATCCAAACATTTCAACCTGATGTGTGACTGCCTTGAAGCGCTCGGCAGCTTCTACGGTGACCTTCCTGCTCACGCAGGCATGTGGCGCGCAGCCGAAGACACCGCCGAGGATCTGATGGGCAGATTGGCCGTTGTGCCGATGGTGCTCGAGGCGCGCGGACTGGATGTCACCCCCGGCATGATCGAAATTTTCCGCAAGGCCAACCTGACCCAGGCGGTTGACGCGCTGGAGGTGATTTACGCCGAAGAGGTAAGCCACGTCGCCTATGGTTCCAAGTGGTTCCACTTTCTGTGCGGGCGCGACAACCTCGACCCCAAGGAGGTGTTCCACCAGCTTGTCGGAAAATACTTCCACGGCCACCTGAAGCCCCCGTTCAACGAGGAAAAACGCGCTGAGGCCGGTTTGCCACCAGATTTCTACTGGCCGCTCGCAGACGAAATCCCCGAAAAACCCGCTGCCCTGCGCTGACCTGCACGCGCCATCAAACGCCGATCGAACCGCCAGCAGGCTTAGGGAACGGGCAGAAAATGGGCATGGATATGATAGGCAGGCCACGCGCCTTGTCTGTGTCCCGTCTTTGCCCGTGCCCGCGACCGACAGCCTGTGGATAAGCGGATTTTCGCTGATATCCCCGCCAATTGCGCCGCCGCCCGCCAGCATGGCCCCCGCAACCGCCCTGCACTGGGTCAACAGGCTTGCCCAATTGGACCCGGCTGGCTATTCCCTTTCGCCATGGCGTGGTCTGACCCGCGCCGGATGCAGCGGCATTGGCCTGTTGCCGCCCCGCGGCACAGACCAGACCGAGGAGGACTGCATACGCGAGGATTTGGCCGCAGCGGGACCTGCGCCATGTCGCGTTGTCCTGTCTGGTGCCTCACGCATCCGCGACTTCGGCCGCCCTGCGGGATGGCCAAAAGACTGGGACAAGACAGGGATCAAAGCGTGCGCACACGTCTGGCGATCAAAATTCACTCGTTTCTTGAACGCCGTTTTCCGGAACGGCGCGTCTTTCTGAAATCCGACTCTGACACGCGGTTCATCCGCCTGCGCTCTGAAACCCAGCTGCTCGCTTTTGTGGGCATCGCGGCCTTTGTCGCCTGGTCGATTGTCGCAACCGCCATCGTCTTGATGGACAGTATCGGGTCCGGAAATTTCCGCGAACAGGCCAAGCGCGATCAGATGACCTATCGCGCCCGTCTAAATGCCTTGTCTGTCGAACGCGATGACCGCGCGGCAGAGGCGCTGGCCGCGCAGGAACGGTTTAACGCAGCCCTTACGCAGATTTCGGTGATGCAGTCCGAACTGCTGGCCTCTGAAACCCGCCGCCGCGAGCTGGAAACCGGCATCGAAGTGATCCAGACCACCCTGCGCAAAACCATGAAAGAGCGGGAAAACGCCCGCGAGGCGCTTGCGGCGCTGAAACAGGAAACCGCCGCCGACAGCCCTGCTCAGTTGATGGCGGCCAGCGCGCCGGTGCAGATGGGCTTTATGGCCGAGGCATTGGCGGAAACCGCAGCGGAACGCGATCAGATCGAGGCAGATGCACAATCGGCCCTTGATGAACGCGACGCACTGGAACTGGAACTGCGCCTGATAGACGAGCGCAACGACCAGATCTTCCGCCAGCTCGAAGAGGCGATGGAAATCTCCGTAGAGCCGCTGGACAAGATGTTCCGCAGCGCCGGCATGCCCACCGACCGGATCCTTGAACAGGTGCGACGCGGCTATAGCGGTCAGGGCGGTCCGCTGACCCCTTTATCCCTGTCCACTCGCGGTGAGGAACCCTCCCGCGAGGAAGTGCGCGCCAATGAGCTGCTGAAACAGATGGATCAGCTGAACCTCTATCGCCTGGCCGCACAAAAGGCGCCTTTTGCCGCACCGGTCAATCAGAACCTGGTCCGCCGCAGTTCCGGCTTTGGCTATCGCCGCGACCCCAAGACCGGCGGCCGCCGTTTGCACAAAGGCGCTGATTTTGCTGGCAGAACCGGCACCGACATCTATGCCACGGCGGATGGCGTCGTGACCCATGCAGGCTGGCAATCCGGCTATGGCAAGCTGGTCACAATCAAACATGCCTTCGGCATTGAGACGAAATATGCCCATAACTCCAACCTGCGTGTCAAAGTCGGCCAAAGGGTCTCGCGCGGGGATCACATTGCTGATATGGGTAACACCGGACGGTCCACCGGGACCCACCTCCATTACGAGGTCAGGGTCAACGGCCAACCCGTAAACCCCATGATCTATATCAAGGCTGCGAGAAATGTTTTCTAAGAGCAAAATCAACGAGCCCGGCCAGAAAACGGCTGAAGCAACCCCTGCGGCCCCCGCGCCGTCTTCGGCACCGGTGCCCCCTGCCAGCGATTTCAAGGCAACAGCCCCCAAGGCCAAACCGCCGGCCTCCGTGCTCAGCTCTGATCTGCACATCACCGGCAATCTCAAGACCACCGGCGATATCCAGGTCGAAGGCACCGTTGAAGGCGACATCCGCGCCCACCTGCTGACCATCGGCGAAAGCGCGACCATCAAGGGCGAAGTGACCGCCGATGACGTGGTGATCAACGGCCGCATCGTGGGCCGTGTACGTGGCCTGAAGGTCCGTCTGACCTCCACCGCGCGGGTCGAAGGCGACATCATCCACAAGACCATCGCAATCGAAAGCGGCGCGCATTTCGAGGGCTCTGTTCAGCGTCAGGACGATCCGCTGAACCCCGGCAAAGCCGCCGCCCCTCGCCCGGCTGCACCCGCCGCAGCCCCCGCTGCCGCACCAACCCCCAAAGCCGAAGGCTGAGGAAAAGCAACATCAGGGCAACCGACCTGCAGCACACTGCAAGGCACTGGATGTCCCCCACAAGATCAAACGCCGCAGGCCCCCTGCGGCGTTTTGTTTTGAAATCCCCACATGTTGGGTGCGGTTTTCGGTTTATTTTGTGAAAAGTTTACGATATCCCACAATTCAACCATAAGCGTTTAAAGATTCAAGACATTCGACTTTAGGGGATTTGGGAATGGTCAATATCGTCGTCACAGCGACCGCAAATTATGTACCAGAGTACGACCTGTACAATCTTGATCTGGACGCTGCCCGGCTGGTCTCCACCACCTCTTCGGCCATCACAGCCGCGTTCGGTGACTTCAGCCTGACGCTGACGGGCTCTTTCCAATATGATTTCAATGGCGCGCTCACACAAAGCAGTGTGGTACGCGGGTTCTCGTTCCAGTACAGCGGCAGCCAGATCGTCACCGCGACAGGGTTCAGCCTGAGTGGCTATGACCTTTCCCGTTATGACTTTGCCACGCTGATCACACGCGAGATGGCAGGCGCCGACACTTTCACCTCCGCCTGGAACTCTGGCGAGTATATCGAAACGTTGGGCGGCAACGACACCATCCGCGCAGGAAGCGGAAACGATACCATCGATGGTGGCACGGGCTATGACACGGTGATGGTTCGGGCAACGGGTAACGAATGGTCGATCTCCTGGGGGTATTCCCGCGGGGTCGAGGTGTCCTCCCCGGATGGCGAGGACACGCTTCTGAACGTCGAACGCGTTCAGTTCGAGGATCAAACCGCCCTCATCGCTGAAGGTGGCGCAGGCAACGACCGGTTGATCAGCACGCAGACAGTCATCGGAAATTCCCTTTGGGACATGATGAATGGTCGGGGCGGCGATGACACCATTCAGGGCGGTGGCGGCCGGGACTTTCTGATCGGAGAGCGCGGGAATGACCTGATCAAGGGTGGGGCCAATCACGATTACATTTCCGGCGGCGACGGCAACGACATCCTGCACGGCCAAGCCGGCAACGACAAAATCCGCGGGTTCAGCGGCAGTGACACCATCTATGGCGGTGCTGGCAACGACACGCTTTACGCTGACTTTGAAAACAGCGTCGACAGCGATTCCGCTGATCGCCTTTACGGGGGCGCTGGCAAGGACTTGCTGGTCGGCCAGCGCAGCGCGGACTACCTCAATGGCGGCATCGACAAGGACACGCTTCGCGGAGATGCAGGCCAGGACACGCTGCTTGGCGGAAACGGCTGGGATCGCCTCCTTGGTGGGGCTGACAATGATCTCCTGCGTGGCGGCAATGGCCGCGATTACCTTGCCGGTCACAGTGGCGCTGACGTGCTGGACGGCGGCGCCCATGCTGACCGTCTTTTTGGTGGCGGCGGAAATGACACCCTCAAGGGTGGCACCGGCACCGACCTCCTGAATGGCGGCTCCGGCAACGATCTGCTGTTTGGCGGTGGTGGCAACGATACCCTTCTGGGTGGCACCGGGCGCGACCGACTGCTGGGTCAGGCCGGGGATGATCAACTGACCGGCGGCGCCTATGCCGATACGTTTGTCTTCCACCAGGGCTATGGCAACGACACCATCACCGATTTCTCGGTCGGTCAGGACCGCATTAAGATTGGCCGTGGGGCGGATGGGCTGGATGATCTGACCTTCAACACCTTGGGTGATGACATCCAGATCACCTTTGCGGATGTGACCATTCTGGTCGAAAACACCACCCTGGCAGAGCTGGACAACGCCGACAACTTCCTGTTCTGACGGCTCCGGCCAGCCGCCGCATTGACCAGACCAAAGACATGCAAGGCGCCCCACAGCGGGCGCCTTTTGCCGTCGCAACCACCTGTTCTGCGCCCTCTGTGCAACAGGATGGGGTAACTGGTTAACAAAACGTTAACGATGGCTTTGTGAAAAAAGTGAACCGCTCTAGGGTCTTGCCAAAGCATCTTAAGGTGCAACAGGCAAAGATCAGGGCAGACAATGGCACAAGTCACCGTTACAGCGGAGGCCAATACGGCACCGTCTTTTGATTTCTCATCCTTCGACTTCACCCAAGTCACGGTCCTGTCGGCCTCTGACACGCAGGTCGTTCTTGCCTCTGGCGTTCATGTGCTGCGCTTTCAGGGGGTCCTTGGCTACGACGGGGCGGGCAATCTGACCCCGACAAGCACGGTTCACAGTTTCGAACTTTTTCACGACAGCAGCGTGCTGATCTCAGCAACCAATCTGACGCTGACCTCCGCCCAGATCGCCGCCAGCAGTTTCGCAGAACTGCTGCAGATCGGCCTTGCCGGGGATGACAGCTACACGTCCCATTGGAATGGTGGCGAGCGGATCATCACATTTGACGGCAATGACACCATCCGTGCAGGCAGCGGCGATGACACCATCTTTGGCGGCGCGGGGATCGACAGCTTTGTGATCACCCCCAGCCTGCCCGGCTACAGCTTTGCCTTCAATGACATCGTTGGTGCGACCGTGACCACCAGCGAAGGCCGCGACATGCTCTTTGGGGTAGAGATCCTGAAGATCGGTGGCCAGACGCTCCACCTGCGCGAAGGCAGCGATGGGGATGATCTGCTGACCAGCTCCATCACCGCCCCCCGTGGGATGCGCGACATGATCCACGGCCGCGACGGAGATGACACCATCACCGGGGGCGCAGGTCAGGATTTTCTCATTGGCGGCGCAGGACATGACCGTATCGCTGGTGGCAGCAACCATGACCTGATCGAAGGGGGCTTTGGCGATGACACATTGATCGGCAACAGCGGCCGCGATGTGGTGCGCGGTGATCACGGGGCTGATCTGCTGCTGGCTGGCAATGGCCGCGATCACCTGCTGGGCGGCGCTGGGACCGATACGCTGGATGGGGGCCGCGGGCGCGACCACCTTGATGGCGGGGCTGACGCCGATCTCCTGCGCGCAGGCCAGGGCAACGACACGGTTCTGGGCGATGCTGGTGATGACACGCTCATGGGCAACAACGGCCGCGACGTGCTGCGTGGCGACGGTGGCGATGATCTGATCCTTGGTGGGCGCGGCGCAGACACGCTGTTTGGCAGCGACGGTGCGGACCGTTTGATCGGTCAGACAGGCAACGACCGCCTGACCGGTGGCACCCATGCCGATACCTTTGTCTTCTCCCGCGGCCATGGCCACGACACCATCACCGATTTCCGCATTGGCGAAGACATGATCGAAATCACCCGAGGCGCAAACGGGCTGCAGCAACTGGGTTTTCAGGAACTGGGCGGTGACGTGCGCATTTCCTTTGCCAATGTATCCATCCTGGTAGAAAACGTGACGCTTTCCGATCTGATGGATGCGGATAATTTCCTGTTCTAAAGGGGGCTTGCCCGATCTCAACTGCCAACGGATGGGCCCACAGGTCGGCAGCACGAAAAAACGGCCCACGCCCAAATGGGTGCAGGCCGTTTTTGTTTGTCTCGTGAACGGGACCGCTTAGCCAGTCAGAGGTCAATCAGTCCCAATTCAGTCGCTCACAATTCAGTCGGTGACAGTCACGGTCTTCATCAGATCCGGCTGGCCGACAACGGCGCCATTGCCGCCGGTGCCGCGCTTGATCGCGTCAACCACATCCATGCCCTCGGTCACCTGACCCACAACGGTGTACTGACCGTTGAGGAAATGACCCGGTGCAAACATGATGAAGAACTGGGAATTCGCCGAGTTGGGGTTCTGCGAGCGGGCCATGCCGACCACGCCACGATCAAACGCCAGATCCGAGAATTCGGCCGGCAGGTCGGGACGCTCGGAACCGCCGCGGCCCGCGTAGCTCATGTTTTCACCCAGCTTGCCGTATTGCACGTCACCGGTCTGCGCCATGAAACCGTCGATCACCCGGTGGAACACCACGCCATCATACTGACCTTCTGCCGCCAGTGCGGTGATCTGCTCAACATGTTTGGGCGCAACATCCTCAAAGAGGTCGATCTTGATGGTGCCATTGGCCTCCCCCTCGACCTGGATTTCCAGGCCAGAGGCAAAGGCAGGCCCTGCCGCAAGCAGAGCCACCAGAGACAGCGCCTTATGCATCAGCAGCCACCTTGACCGAGATCATGCGATCCGGGTTCGCAGGCGGCTCGCCACGGGTGATGGCATCGACATGTTCCATACCTTCGATCACACGACCATAGACGGTGTACTGACGGTTCAGGAAATGGTTGTCCTTGAAGTTGATGAAGAACTGCGAGTTGGCCGAGTTCGGGTTGGCCGAACGTGCCGCACCAAGGGTGCCACGGTCATGAGGAATGCCAGAGAATTCCGCAGGCAGGTCTTTCTTGTCGGAGCCGCCGGTGCCCGCCATACGCAGGTTGAAGCCGTCTTCCATGTCGCCGTGCTGCACGTCACCGGTCTGCGCCATAAAGCCGTCGATCACCCGGTGGAACGCCACGTTGTCATACTGACCTTCCCGCGCGAGCTCTTTCATCCGGTCACAGTGCATCGGCGCGATATCGGGCAGCAGCTCGATGACGACATTGCCGTCTTTCAGTTCGATGATGACGGTGTTTTCGGGATCTTTGATCTCGGCCATGAGGCCCTCCTGTTCTTTGCATTTGCCCGATAGTTAAGCCTCAAGCCCCAGATTGCCAAGGGAGCATTGCACAGCGCCATTGACTGAGCGGCAAAAAGCTCCGAAACATCGCGCCGACGCCACCGGGGCCAACAGGGTCCCGCGCGGCCACTGAGATGACGACAAACCACGACCAAAAAGGATACGACCATGGGCTGGAACGCACTCGACACGATGGACCTGACAGGCAAGCGCGTTCTGGTGCGCGTTGACATCAACGTCCCGGTGGAAGACGGCCGCGTCACCGACGCCACCCGCATCGAACGCGTCGCCCCCACGATCAAGGATATCCTGACCGCAGGTGGCAAGCCGATCCTGCTGGCCCATTTCGGCCGCCCCAAGGGCAAGGTTGTCGAAGACATGTCCCTGCGCCCGCTGGTGCCTGCGCTTGAAACCGCCTTTGGCGCGCCGGTCACATTTGTCGCCGATTGCCGTGGACCCGCTGCCGAAGCTGCCGTTGCTGCGCTGGCGGACGGGGCGGTTCTCTTGTTGGAAAACACCCGCTTCCATCCGGGCGAAGAAAAGAACGACGCAGATCTGGCCGCCGAAATGGCGCAACTGGGTGATATCTACTGCAACGACGCCTTCTCTGCCGCCCACCGCGCCCATGCCTCAACCGAAGCACTGGCGCGCCTGCTGCCCGCCTGTGCCGGCCGTCTGATGCAGGCCGAACTGACCGCGCTGGAATCCGCACTGGGCCAGCCAGAACGCCCGGTCACAGCTGTTGTTGGCGGCGCCAAGGTGTCGACCAAGCTGGAGCTTCTGGGAAATCTCGTCGGCAAGGTCGACAATCTGGTCATCGGCGGCGGCATGGCCAATACCTTCCTCGCGGCCCGTGGCATTGATGTTGGCAAATCGCTGTGTGAACACGATATGGCCGACACCGCCCGTGAGATCCTCGCCAAGGCAGAAGAGACCGGCTGCAAGATCCTGCTGCCCGTCGATGTCGTGGTCGCACGCGAGTTCAAGGCAGGCGCCGAAAACGAAACCGTTGCCGCCGATGCCTGCCCCGCCGATGCGATGATCCTTGATGCGGGCCCTGAAACCGTTGCTGCGGTGGCAGACACGCTTGCCAACTCCAAAACGCTGATCTGGAATGGCCCGATGGGCGCCTTTGAAATCGCGCCTTTTGATGCGGCCACCAATGCCGCCGCCCAACAGGCCGCCAGCCTGACCAAATCCGGCCAGCTGGTCAGCGTTGCAGGCGGCGGCGACACTGTAGCCGCCCTCAATCAGGCCGGTGCAGCGGCTGACTTCACCTATATCTCTACCGCAGGTGGAGCGTTCCTTGAGTGGATGGAAGGCAAAACCCTGCCCGGCGTCGCCGCTCTGGAAGGCTGAGGATCGAGGCCGAAACCGCACTCCAGACCGGATGCGGGGCCACAGAAACCTTAACAGAAAATTAACCAATTGCGCCCCATCCTACCGGATCGGGGCGCTTTTTTGTCAGTAAATGTTCATTATTTGCACTTTTTCGGTTTCCAAAATCTGAAATCCTGTGTCATGATTAATGCAGATGCCGGACCAACCGGCACAGAAATTGAGCAGAAGATCATACAGGCAAACCTACCGTGACCCGTAGCACCCGGCCATCTCTTGGCGCATTCGCGTTTTCCACGATTGCATTCGCGCTTAGCGCGTATTTCACCTTTGCCGCCGTGCAGGGCGATTTCGGGCTGTTTCGCAGGGTAGAAATTCAGGCAGAGGCAGAGGCCCTGCGCCAGGATCTTGACGAGCTGAAGCGCGAAACCGCGCGGATGGAGAACCTGACGCACCGCCTGTCGGATAATTATCTCGACCTCGACCTCCTGGACGAACAGGCCCGCACCGTTCTGGGCCTGCTGCGCGCGGATGAAATCGTCATCCGCTAAGATTACGACCTGACGCCCGGCGCGCAGCCCCGACACAGGCGTCAGATCAACCCGATACCTGATCGGGGGCTTGCGGCGTCCATCCGCCGCACCGCTCGCGCAGGGCCAGGTGCCCGCCCTCCAGGGATACCTCCACCTGGCCCCCGCGCAATGCACCCCAACATCATCGCAAACCCGGCAGACAGCCCTGCCCGACCCCACGCATCTGGTTGCAGAGCTGGGTTCGGACCATCATCATGCGCCTGCCGGGCCGGGCAAAACCCTGCCCAGATCCATGCCCCACCATGCGCCCCAGCCCATGCCTAGCGACGCCCCACAAACCGCGGGTTTGCCCCTTGGTGACGATACGCAGGGTCAGGATGCATTGATCTGGCAGCACTGGTTTACCTGATCTTGCAAACGCAGGGAGCGCAGCAAAGCAGCGGCTTTGACCGCTTGAAATTAACCCCGCCAGTTCCGCGCGCTCAAAACCCCTGCCTAATTGCCCCACCATGCGCCCCAGCCCATGCCTTGCGGCGCCCCACAAACCGCGGGTTTACCCCTTGGTGACGGTGCGTAATAATAACGCTCGCATGATCTGGCAAAATGATTTATGAATTAGTTTAGCATTAAACTATCTAGCCTTAAGGGGGAGCCCGCCACTATGGCTGCGAGAAAAAGTGTCAAGAAACCAAACGTTTCTGCCGAAGAGCTCTTGGAATACTACCGCGAGATGCTTCTGATCCGGCGATTCGAGGAAAAGGCCGGCCAGCTCTACGGCATGGGCCTGATCGGCGGCTTCTGCCACCTCTACATCGGTCAGGAAGCCGTGGTTGTCGGCCTGGAGGCCGCAGCCGAGGAAGGCGACAAACGCATCACCTCTTACCGCGACCACGGCCACATGCTGGCCTGCGGCATGGACCCCAACGGCGTCATGGCCGAGCTCACAGGTCGTGAAGGCGGCTACTCCAAGGGCAAAGGCGGCTCCATGCACATGTTCTCCAAGGAGAAACATTTCTACGGCGGCCACGGCATCGTTGGCGCGCAGGTGCCGCTGGGGGCAGGTCTTGCCTTCTCCGACAAGTACAAAGGCAACGACCGCGTGACCTTTACCTACTTTGGCGACGGCGCGGCCAACCAGGGTCAGGTCTATGAAACCTACAACATGGCGCAACTCTGGGATCTGCCGGTCATCTTCGTGATCGAGAACAACCAGTACGCCATGGGCACCTCGGTGCAGCGCTCGACCAAATCCCCCGCCCTCTGGAAGCGCGGCGAAGCCTATGGCATCGCAGGCGAGGAAGTAGACGGCATGAATGTCCTGGCCGTGAAAGAGGCAGGCGAACGCGCTGTCGCCCACTGCCGCGCAGGCAAAGGCCCCTACATCCTTGAGGTCAAAACCTACCGCTACCGCGGCCACTCCATGTCCGACCCCGCCAAATACCGCACCCGTGAAGAGGTGCAGAAAATGCGCGAGGAACGTGACCCGATCGAGCAGGTCCGCGACATGCTGCTGACCGGCAACCACGCCAGCGAAGACGACCTCAAGGCGATCGACAAGGAAATCAAGGACATCGTGAACAAGTCCGCCGATTTCGCCAAGGAAAGCCCGGAGCCCGCGCTCGAGGAACTCTGGACCGACATTTATGCGGACGAGCTGCCGCAGGACAACGCCTGAGAGGGAAGAACAAGACATGGCAACTGAAATCCTGATGCCCGCCCTGTCGCCGACCATGGAGGAAGGCACCCTGGCCAAATGGCTGGTCAAAGAGGGCGACACCGTAAACTCCGGCGATATCCTGGCCGAAATCGAAACCGACAAGGCCACGATGGAATTCGAAGCCGTCGATGAAGGCATCGTTGGCAAGATCCTGGTCGCCGAAGGCACCGAAAACGTGAAAGTCAACGCACCCATCGCGATCCTCGTCGAGGAAGGCGAAAGCGCAGACGATATCGCCGCACCTGCAGCAGCAGAGGCTGACAGCCCGGCCGCGGCCCCCGCCGAAACAGCGGCGCCCGCTTCGGCCCCGGCAGCTGCAGCAGCCCCCGCCGCACCGGAAGTGGACGACAGCCCCGACTGGCCCGAAGGCACAGAGGTGGTGCAGACCACCGTCCGCGAAGCTCTGCGCGACGCGATGGCCGAAGAAATGCGCGGTGACGAAGATGTCTTCCTGATGGGCGAGGAAGTCGCCGAATACCAGGGCGCCTACAAGATCTCGCAGGGCCTTCTGGACGAATTCGGCGCCAAGCGCGTGATCGACACCCCGATCACCGAACATGGCTTTGCCGGCATCGCCTCTGGCGCCGCCTTTGGCGGGCTGCGTCCGATCGTGGAATTCATGACCTTCAACTTTGCGATGCAGGGCATTGACCACATCATCAACTCTGCCGCCAAGACGCTTTACATGTCCGGCGGTCAGATGGGCTGCCCCATCGTGTTCCGTGGCCCCAACGGTGCCGCCGCCCGCGTTGCCGCCCAGCACAGCCAGGACTACGCCGCATGGTACATGCAGGTTCCGGGTCTCAAGGTGGTGATGCCCTACTCCGCGTCTGACGCAAAGGGCCTGCTGAAAACCGCGATCCGCGACAACAACCCCGTTGTCTTCCTGGAAAACGAAATCCTTTATGGCCGCTCTTTTGACGTGCCGAAGATGGATGACTTCACCGTGCCCTTCGGCAAGGCCCGCATCTGGCGCCAGGGCAGCGATGTCACGATTGTCTCCTTCGGCATCGGCATGACCTACGCCCTTGAGGCGGCGGACAAGCTGGCCGAGGAAGGCATCAGCGCCGAGGTCATCGACCTGCGCACCATCCGCCCGATGGACACCGGCTCCATCATCAAATCGGTGATGAAGACCAACCGCCTGGTCACCGTTGAAGAAGGCTGGCCGCAAGGCTCTGTTGGCTCCTACATCTCCTCTGTCGTGATGCAGGAAGCCTTCGACTACCTTGATGCCCCCGTCATCAACTGCACCGGCAAGGACGTGCCCATGCCCTATGCCGCCAACCTTGAAAAACACGCGCTGGTCACCACAGACGAGGTGATCGCCGCCGTGAAGCAAGTGACCTACCGGTAAGGAGAGACAGCGATGCCCACAGAAATCCTGATGCCCGCCCTCTCTCCCACCATGGAGGAAGGCACGCTCGCCAAATGGCTCGTGAAGGAAGGCGACGCTGTCGCCTCCGGCGACCTGCTGGCGGAAATCGAAACCGACAAGGCCACGATGGAATTCGAGGCCGTCGACGAAGGTGTGATCGGCAAGATCCTGATCGCAGAAGGCAGCGAAGGCGTGAAGGTCAACAGCCCCATCGCCATCCTGCTGGAAGACGGCGAAAGCGCCGATGACATCGGCGCCACCCCGGCGGCCCCGGCTGCAGCAGAAGACACCGCCCCGGCAGCGTCCAAAGACGCAAGCCCAGCCCCTGCACAGGCCGCCGCCGCGGCGAGCCCTGCCCCGGCTGCTCCGGCTGGCGCAGATGGCTCACGCATCTTCGCATCCCCCCTGGCGCGCCGCATTGCCGCTGACAAGGGCCTGGACCTTGCGGATATCTCAGGCTCCGGCCCCCGCGGTCGTATCGTCAAGGCCGATGTCGAAAACGCAACCGCCGCACCAAAGGCCGCCGCAGCAGCCCCCGCCGCCGCAGCGCCAGCAGCCGCAGCCCCGGCTGCCGCTGCCGCAGCTTCCGGGCCCACAGCCGATCAGGTGGCCCGCATGTACGAAGGCCGCGACTACGAGGAAGTGGCGCTTGACGGAATGCGCAAGACCATTGCCGCGCGCCTGAGCGAAGCCAAGCAGACCATCCCGCATTTCTACCTGCGCCGCGACATCCAGCTGGATGCCCTGCTGAAGTTCCGCGCTGAGCTGAACAAGCAGCTCGAAGGCCGTGGTGTGAAACTCTCGGTCAACGACTTCATCATCAAGGCCGTGGCGCTGGCGCTGCAGGCCGTGCCGGATGCCAATGCCGTCTGGGCCGGTGATCGCGTGCTCAAGATGAAATCCTCCGACGTGGCGGTTGCGGTCGCCATCGAAGGCGGGCTGTTCACACCGGTGCTGCAGGACAGCGACATGAAGTCCCTCTCGACCCTCTCGGCCGAGATGAAAGACCTCGCCAAACGCGCCCGCGACCGCAAACTGGCGCCCCACGAATACCAGGGCGGCTCTTTTGCGATCTCCAACCTCGGCATGTTCGGCATCGACAACTTCGACGCCATCGTGAACCCGCCGCACGCAGGCATCCTGGCCGTCGGCTCCGGCGTCAAGAAACCCGTGGTGGGAGCAGACGGCGAGCTGAAAGTCGCAACCGTCATGAGCGTCACCATGTCCGTTGACCACCGTGTCATCGACGGTGCCCTTGGCGCGGACCTGCTGAAAGCCATCGTCGAAAACCTCGAAAACCCGATGACGATGCTGGCCTGATCAGCCGCTGTAAAACCGCAGGCACCACGCCTGCCCCACAATGCTCCGGGAGTTCATCCCGGAGCATTTTTATTTGGCCAACCCCGCCGCCCGAGCCCCCAGCGCCGTCATCTTTCCAAAAATACTCAAAACCACCGCCCAAAAAACAAAAGCCCGGATCATCAAATCCGGGCTTTTTCAATCCACAGGGCGCGATGGGTCAAGCATGGTCCTTCAGCGGCCAGCTCCACTCATAATAGGGGTCCGATTTGGTCCATCCACTCCCATAACGCCACTTAAGAAAAGCCTCCGGATCAGCAGGTGCCGGATAACTGCGACCATAAAAATCGATCCGTGACGTCGGAAGAACATGCTTCACCGCAATGGCCTCATACTGCGGGTACTTTCGCATGGTGTACAACTTGTTCCCTTCCCGCCAGGTAGGAAAAATATCCAGCGAGATATTGCCTTGTCGCAAACTGAAGTTGTCATTCTTCCATCGCCCCATACGAAAGCCAAGGGCTTTGAACTTCTCAACCAGATCCCCACGCCGAGCGAGCATTTCCTCATAGGACGTAGATCCATCGTGATAGATCACATCGACATCGTCATCATGCGGCAGAAAGCCCTTGTCCCGCACAGCGCCAAGAAGACTGCCATAAGCAAGCATGGGGGTGACGCCAACTTCTTCCATCGCTGGAAACAAAACGTCCAGACCATTAAGAAACTCATCCTTGCGACGAAGAAGCATCTGTTCCTGAATGATATGGCGCCCCGCGGAGAAACAGGTTTCCCGACCCAACCGGCGGGAGAGAATGGCGTTCACACCGGCCATTGCTTCTTCAAATCCGGAAATCGTGTCGAGATATTTCGACATCGGGCCAAAATTAGCCGTCGGTAACGGATGCTGATCCTCGATTGCTCCAGCCATGATGTATGTCATGAGCTTCGCAGTCTCCGGCGTTTTCTCGACCTCTGGTTCAAAAACCGGCAACAGCCAAGCAAGCTGACGAGGGGTGATCCCGCGCGCCTCTCCACTCTCAAGCTGATCGAGAAGGCGCCCGACAAAGGCCGCACGATGGGCTGTTCTGGCGGGTTTCTTGCGAAGTTCCGGCACGCTCAATCCGATGGCTTCGTGCATCTTGTGCATCTCACGAACCATGTCGGCTGGATCAAATCCCCGATGCGTTGAAACGAGGCGGCCGCCGCGGTAGCCATTGACGCAGATGTTGCGCATACGTTTGCCCAGGCGTACGCCTCTGTTTCCCAGCTCTATCGCCTCTACATCAACCGCTTCACGCAGCTGAATTGTCAGGCAAGGGCGCGTTTCCTCTCCGCTTTTGATATTCCGTTCATTGACCAGCGCCTTTCGAACATCGACATCCTGTTGCCCATTGGGGTCCGACGACAGAACAGCGGATTCTGCGACTGCCATCATACGCAGCTTGGGCCCCTTAGGCTGGATCAGAATGACATTTGGAAACGCGTATTGCTGCGGATTCACGCCATCAAAGTAGATCTGGATCTTACGGAGCCTCTGCCCGATCTCGATCCGCTTAGTGAAGTTTCCTTTGCGCGAGAAGAAACCATAGCCCGGCAAAAGCTCATAAGCCAGGTCCGTGTCAGTCTGGACGCTCATCGATTTTTCTTTCTGTGGTCAGCGCAGCTTGGCAGAAGCAGGCCGTGGCTCGTCCGCAGAGTTCCCGCTCAGCGGGTAAAGGCGATCCTTGAGGGACGTTGTCGAAATCCCCTCGGTGCGAGGTAGGTAGACCACTTCACAGTGGGCTTTCAGATGGTCAAATTTGCCCGCCCAGTCATCACCCATGACAAAGACGTCGATATTGTAGCGCTGGATGTCCTCCACCTTCTGCTCCCAATCGTTCTCAGGAAACACATGATGGACATGGCGCAGGGCTGCAACAATCTCTGCACGGTCGTCATAGGGGATCACACATTCCTTCCCCTTGATAGCATTGAAGGAATCGCTCGACACACCAACGAAAAGCCGATCTCCCAAACCGCTCGCCCGTTCCAGAAGGCGTGCATGGCCGACATGGAACAGATCATATGTTCCATAAGTCAAAACATTCTTGGGATGAATGATGTTTGTCACTATAATATCTAACACACTAATTTGCTCACTTACAGTGGTTACAAATCTGTTACGTTGAAGTCAATGACTGGCTCTAGCCGGTCCTTGGGTAAACCAAGGGTTGAGAGAGACATCTATGGCACTTTTGACAGCCGTTGCAAAAGTGGACGTATCAAAAACAAAAGCCCGGATCATCCGATCCGGGCTTTTTCAATCCACAGGGCGCGATGGGTCAGCTGTCTTTGCTGCCGCCTGTCAGCACCTGGTTCATGCTGACTGCGGGCTGATCGCAGCCTGCTTCACCGACGATCTTGGCCGGCACACCAGCGACTGTTTTGCAGGGGGGCACCTCCTGCAGCACCACAGAGCCTGCAGCGATCCGCGAGCAATGGCCGATCTTGATGTTGCCCAGCACCTTGGCCCCTGCCCCGATCAGCACACCATCGCCGATCTTCGGGTGGCGGTCTTCCTCTTCCTTGCCGGTCCCGCCAAGGGTGACGGAATGCAGCATCGACACATTGTCCCCCACCACGGCGGTTTCGCCGATCACGATGGAATGGGCGTGGTCGATCATGATCCCGCGGCCAATACGAGCGGCGGGGTGGATATCAACGCCAAAAATCTCCGAGATCCGCATCTGGAAGAAATAGGCCAGGTCATAATCTCCCTGCGTCCACAGCCAATGGGCGACGCGGTAGCATTGCACCGCCTGATAGCCCTTGAAGTAGAGGATCGGCTGCAACAGCCGGTGGCAGGCGGGATCTCGTTCATAGACTGCCATCAGATCGGCCCGGCCTGCGGCAACCAGATCGGGATTTTCGTCATAGGCCCGATCGACGATCTCGCGCAGGATCACCATCGACATCTCGTTGGAGCACAGTTTCGCGGCAATCCGATACGACAGCGCCTTTTCCAGCGACTTATGGTGCAGGATACAGGCGTGGATCAACCCACCCATCAGCGGCTGACGGGTCACGGCGTCCTGCGCCTCGGTGGTGATCTTGTCCCAGACGGGGTCGACTGAACTGACGGCTTGGCGCGTCTCAAGCATGGCTTGGCCTCCTGTGCTCTTCGCAGGATAGCTATCTAAGCGAAAAAACACCAACCGCAATATTGTGATCAGGGGGATCAGCGACGCTCATATGTCGGGAAATCGGCACAAGGGGGCAGATGCGGCGGTGGGGAATTCCTTCCGGAAGTGACCGCAACCCGTTGTTTTCAAACCGATTACTTATCATTCACCCGAGGCATGTGCATCGTTGCACGCCCCCTGTGCAGATCGACCAGATCGGGGTTTGAGTTTTTTTGAGTATTTTCAGAAAGATGACAATGACGGTCGTGCCCAGAACGGAAGCGCCCCTACGCCCGGCGCTCCGACCCACCAGGCGGGCGGTGATGGGTCCGCGCTTGCATGATCTGCAAGATGCGCCAGCACCATGCGGGTGCAGGCGAGATAGCCGGGATGATCCAGAAAGGGTTCATCGGCGAGGGTAAAGCGGCGCGCCGCTCCCGAGAGCGAGCCATCGCCCCAGAGGCGACAGCAGCGACCGCTGTGCTGGTGGTGACGCAACGCCAGCCCGGCCCCGGCAAAGATCTGCCTGCACAGCCGCTGCCGTTGCGCCGGGGCCACCGCCAGCAGGGCCCGCGCAACAGAGGTGACATCGATCGGCAGAACCGGACGGCGCATCACAAGAGCCTCAGACGGCCCGCAGCCCCTGCGCCGTAACGCGCCGATATCTGCGCCACCTCGATCTGGTCGCCGGGGGCCACGGCATCGGTGGTTTGATCAGACACCGCATAGACCCAGGATGGCTGGCTCAGCTGTTCTTCGCGCAGCACCCTGTCCCCGCGCAGCAGACGCAGGCGATAGCGTTCCTGATCTTCCCCCAGCGGAATGTCCTCGCCCTCCCAGCGGTCCGCATCAATCCGTCCGCGCCGGATCCAGCTGAGGGTCACGTCGCCTGCGCCCAGCGCGCCGCTCTGGTGCAGATGCACGGGGGCGTAGGGGCGCAGGCCTTCGCCACCAAATGCCGCCTCAAGATGGGTGTAGCTTGAATCATCATAGGGGCGCGCCGCAGAGCCGATGCGATAATGACGATTGAGCCCGCGCTGATTGGCGCTCAGCTCGATTTGATCCGGCACGCCATTCATGGCCACGACATAGGATCCCTTGGGCCACAGCGGCGGCATCCGGGCATCGCTGCCCTGCAGCCCGCGCAGACGATTTGAGAGCAGATAGCGCCCGGGCGCAATCAGCTCGGCGGTGGTGAACTGGAAGAGCTCCCAATTGGCCGGGCTGCCATCCCCGATGGCCATCAGGTTGGCCCCGTTCAAGACCGCCTGCGGGTCGCGGCCATGAAGCTGGCCGTGGATCAGGTCGACCTCCAGCGCAGCCCCCCGGTCCCAGCGCCCCAAAGGCCCGGCCGCAAGGGCGGTGTTTGTCACCCCGACCGTGGCAGACGCGGCGAGAATGTCCTCCAGCCCATAGTCTGCATCACCGGGCGCAGCATAAACCGCAACGCGGCCCGGCCAGGGGTCAGCGACCACCGCGAGATGGGGCGCATGTGGCAGCTCGTCCCCGCTGATGAGCGGCAGATCAAGGAACAGTGGCAGAACCGGCACTGGCGCGGCAAAGGGGGTCACGCCCGGCAGCTCTTCCTCCAGCGCGGGGCGGGTGTAGATCTCCGGGTCGATCCGCACCGCCTCTATCAGCTGGGTCTGGCCCTGCTCCACCCGGTCGATGCGATACTGCGCTGTGGGATTGGGGGGCTGACCATCCCGGCCCAGCGCGGCAGGGTCTTGGACCGGCAGGGTGATCACATCCCCCGCACCGATGCGCATCTTCGAGGGCGGCAGCTCAAGGCGCAGGCTGTCACGGGCTATGCGGGCCTCGCTCAGCCAGCGCTGGACGAGCTGGCGTCCCTCTGTGCGGGTCAGCGCCATGGGCAATTCCGTATCGCTCACGCCATGTGTGGCTTCATCCGGCAGGATCGCCTCTTCCACCCGCAGATCATGGGGGCCACCCCAGTCGACAAACCGCAGTCGTACCCGACCGGACAGCTCTGCCTGGGCGGCGCGTGTGCGTTCAACCGTGCCGTCGATCTCCTCGCCGTCAGCCAGCGCGGCAAGAGCAAGCGGCTGCGCCCCGCGACCTGATCGTGCGCGAAACTGCAAGAGCCCGTCACGTTCGATGGCATCGACCCCATGGCGCAGCAGCAAAGGCTGCAAAGCCGCGCGGGCCTCTGCGATGTCACTGACAGTGTAGCCCCGCACCAGACCCTCGACCCCCGTCAGGGCCAGCGCATCGCGGGAGAGCCCGGCCCCGAGACAGATTTCTTCAAGAACCGAGGCAAGGCTGCGCTGCCCGACCCGTCCATTCAGCCAATGGCCGCGCAGATAGTTTTCTCCGTCGCTCCAGATGCCCAGCGCATTGGGAAAGGTGGGAAAGGGGCGCGCGTCCCAGGCCCAGACATAGGCGTTGGACATATCCAGCATGGGCCCGCCGTAGATGTCCGAGATCGGATTTGTGCCCTCTTCCTGCCAATAGCCCAACACGGCCCGCAGATAGGCCAGTTGCATCAGGTCGTCACGCTGGCCATCTGAATGTTTGGGCAGTTTGGATTCCGAGCTTTTGGGGTCGAGAAACTTGTTGGGTTGATTGCTGCCCTTGTCGATGGCGGCGCATCCCAGTTCGGTGAACCAGATGGGTTTGCTTTCGGGCTCCCATGCGGTGGGCAAGGCTGCGCGCATGCCGTCTATGCGGTCATGATGGGGATTGGACCACCAGTTGCGAATATCCTTGTACCGCCACACCCAGGCCTCATCATGGGCGCCATCGGTGATCGGGGTGCGGATCTGGGCCGCTTCGGCGTCGGTCGAGTGGTAATACCACTCATAGCCTTCGCCCCCTTCAATGCCACCCCGCAGATAGTCGAGATCATAGATGCTGGGCGCACCGGCCTCAGCATCCAGATGATCCTCGCCTGCGCGCCAGTCGGACAGGGGCATGTAGTTGTCGATCCCGACGAAATCGATCTCCGGATCTGCCCAGAGCGGATCGAGGTGGAAATAGCGGTTTCCCTCCGGGCTCTTGTAGCCCCAGTATTCGGACCAGTCGGCTGCATAGCCGATCTTGGTCTCTGCCCCCAGTATCTGGCGCACCTGCTGGGTGAGATCGCGCAGCGCGGCAACCGCGGGAAAGCCCTGATCATCGCGGATCTGGGTCAACGCGCGCATCTCTGAGCCGATGCAAAAGGCCTCTACCCCACCAGCCGCAGCACAAATCGCGGCGTTGTGCAGGATGAAGCGCGCGAGGCCCCAATCCTCTGGATCGCCGCTATAGGTGACGCTGCCGGGGCTGGCAGGCTGGCCGTTCTGCGCAGCCTTGCCCACGGTGATGGAGAAATCCGCAGCTGTCACCTGACCAAAGAAGGCCGCAACCTCGCTCTGCGCAGCGGCACTGCCATCGGGGCTGCCGGTCTGCCCCGGAGCCACAGACAGGGTGATCCGCCCCCGCCAGGGCAGATGCGGCTGTCCGGTCTGACCGGTCCAGGGATCGGGCAGGTCATTGCCTGCGAGCTGGTCCATCAGGATGAAGGGATAGAACATCACCCGCTGGCCGCGCGCCTGCAGCGCATGGATGGCCTCCATCACCGCCTGATCGGTCGGGGTGCCACCATAGATGGGCCGGTCTTCCACCCGCGCGATCAACTCCGCCTCCGCCCGACCAATCCCGGCAACGCCCCACGGCATATTGGCGCCTTCGACCTCGTGCCGTTCTACCTTGGGGCGGATCTGGCAGGCACCGCATCGCAGGTCATTGCCAAACCACGACACGATCAGCGAGGCCGCACCGCAGTTTGGCAGCTCTGCCTCCAGCGTATCGAGAGAGGTGACAAGGTCGCTCTCTCCCGAGGGGCTGTGAGAGTTGGCAGGTTTGGCCTGTCCGGGGCCGTGATCGTAATGCACCGGAGTGGCGGCCAAGGCATATTCGCCCGTGCCCGGCATCAGCGCCACCCCCTGCACCAGTTGGGGCAGGTCCAGATCATAGCTGCTGCTGTCGGGCTGTTCGGCGCGCAGCACTTCGAACGAGAACTGCGGCACCCGGTTGCCAAAGCGCTCCAGCGACAGGTTCTCCATCACCACATAGGCGGTGCCGCGATAGGCTGGCACCTGCCCTGCACCCTCTATCGCCTCCATCACCGGATCGGGCGCCTGATCCATTGTGCCCCGGTAGACCGTCATGTTGAGATCCTTGGGCGCCACCTCTTCGCCATCGGCCCAGACACGGCCGACATGGGTAATCTCTCCCCCGCAGACCGCAATCGCCAGTGAGACGTCATAGCTGTAGCTGGTGACCTGGGGCTGGCGCGCGCCGCCGCCCTTGCCGCCGCCCCCGGTGGTGGTAGTGGTTTCGCGAAACTGCGAGGCCCAGATCACCTGCCCGCCAACCCGCATCCGGCCAAAGACCTGCGCCACCGGCTGGCCGTCGCTGGCATGGGTGAGGCGAAAGCGTTCGACGCGGCCGGTCTCTACCGGTTCGCTGCCTGCCCCAAAAAGACGGCTGTCGATGGCGCGCCCCACCGTGGCCCCAAGGGCGCGACCAATCGCAACCGAGGACAGGCCCGCAACAGCCCCACCCACAGATCCACCAAGCGCAGCCCCCGCTGCCGACAAAAGAATGGTCGCCATCACATCACCTCTTCACCAACTGCGTCACTGTCTGCATCGCCCTCGCCACGCGTGCTGCTGCACCCGGCAGGCGCCTGCATCGGAAAGCCAAAGCGCGCCACGATCCGCCGCTGCCAGGGCCTGCTGAGCGCGGTTTCCACCACGCCGTGGCCGCAATAGGCGTGGATGAACCGCGCGGGCGCATCAACCGCGGTCTGGATCGCCACATGTTTGGCCACTGCACCCGCGCGCATGCGAAACAGGATCACATCCCCGATGGCCGCCGCCTCACGCGGTTTCGGCGCGAGGTGGCGCAAAGCCGCCCGCCACAGCGCCTCTTCACCCTGTGGTTCGGACCAATCCATCGTATAGGCGGGCGGCTGCTCGGGCTCTGTTCCGTAGCAGCTGCGCCAGACACCCCGGATCAGCCCCAGACAGTCGCACCCGGCCCCCAGCGCAGAGGCCTGATGCACATAGGGCGTACCAAGCCATTGGCGCGCAGCCGCGACGATCATGTCACCTGTTGGCTGGCTCATCTGCGGCTCCCCCCGGTGTTGCTGCCGCTCTGGCGCGGCACGCTCATCACCCAGTCCTCGCCCGGAATGTCGGGAAACCCCTGAAAGTTCGTAACATTGTCAAATCGCGCCCTGCAGGTGGCAAACCGCTTGTCGCAGCCTGCCGTCAGGCGGATCGCGTCTCCGGGCCTCAGCGTGGCGCGGATCGGCTCCCACAGGGTGAGACGACGGTGGCTGCCCTGGGGGTCAGGCGCGGTGATCGCATCCCCAAGACTGCCAGCCACGGTTTGGTCGCTCTTGATCATCGCCCAGAGCCCACGGGCCTCGCCGCTCAGCACATCAAGGCGCCCGCCTGCAAACCAGCCCGGTTCAAACCCCAAAAGCGCTGCAAACGTCAGAAACTGCGCATCCTCAAGACCCGCAACCGACGTCTCCAGCCGATACCCCGGCGTGCTGAGATCAAAGCCACACTGCCGATCGCCCAGAACCGCAGTGCACGGTTTCTGGTAGATCCGCCCCATCGGCTGGTTCAACACCTCCGTCAGGCCCCGCAGCTCTGCCTCAAACGCACCACCTGCGCGGCGGATCTGGCCGAAATGGCCCCGAAACTGCAGCCAGCGCACCGAGACATCCGCCCAGTTCACCAGCCAGCAGCGCACCTCGGCGCCATCAAAACGGCCCGCGTCGATCTCTGCTTCTGAAATCGCCACATCGCTCAGCGCGCCAAGCGCCTCGCTGTTGTCGATGGCTAGCCCCGTCGCCTGTTCCAGACTGCGCGCGTTCAGCCCGGTGCCCGCGCGAAAGCGCAGATCCTCAAAGCCCGCCGCATCCGCGCCAGTGGCGCCAAACTGCAGATCGCAGTCGTGATCGGTAAACCCATAGCGCGCCCCGTCCACGCGCCGCACCGCCCAGCAGCGGCACAGCGTCGTCAGCCCGGTGGCGAGATGGGCCTGAAACGCCGCGCTCATTCCGCCCTTGGCTGCGGTTGGTGTCTCTGGCCCGCTCATACCCGCAGCTCCACCACCGGGACGTTCGGCACATCACCGGCCTGAAAGGAGGCAACGCTGGTCTGGATCCGGTCCGTGTCAAACCGCACCGGCACGTCAAACTCGAACCCCGCCCGCACAGCAAGGCCGGATTCCGGCGGGTGAGTGAACCGGATCAGGCCGGTCGATGCATCAAGGGTGTAATCCACCCCCTCCTGCAGCGCGTCCTGTTCGACACCCACCCGCACCGACCCCACCACGGGTTTGCTGATCGGGCGATCATAGCTTTGTGCGCCAGAGCGATAGCTCTTGGTCAGTTGGAACTCCTGCCGGACCCCATCCCCCATGCCGATGACCTGATCGTCAAAACGCACCTCCTGCGACGCGGCAGAGGATTTGTAGTCGGACCAGTCTTTCCAGCGAAACCCGTACATCTGGCCCTGGCGCGCCTCGAAAAACGCGATCAGGGCCTCGATGTCTTCGAGGCTGCGCAGCCCCAGTCCCGCGTCATAGCGGCGGCGCGAATGGGCCCAAGGGGTGTTGCGTTCTTCAAACCCATTGGCAAGCGTCACCACATCGGTGCGCCGCTCTGGCCCGCCGATGGAGCCAAAACTCAGCGATGCGGGAAAGCGTACGTCGTGAAAGCTGGGGGCGATTGGGGCGGTCTGGTCCATGTCAGATCTCCGGAATACGGTGGAAAGAAGAGGCAAGCCCGTGACCGGGCGGTGACCGGGCCGTGCAGTTTGGGCGGTATCTGTGGGCCGTATCTGGCAGGCTAGCGGTTTCGACTGCCCCGGCTCAGGGCGCGGCTCAGCTGGGCGGCGATCTGGCCCTGACTGCGCTGAAACCCCTGCACATCGGGCGTCTGGATGTTCATCACCACCTGGGTTGTGCCACCGCCCCCGGCCCGCACCCCAAGCGCGCCATCCGCCGTGCGCGCAAGCGGCAGGATCGCCTCGGGTCCGGCTTCGCCCATCAATCCGGTGCCGCCGCGCATGGGAAAGGACACAGGCCCCGACACCACGCCCCCACGGGCAAAGGGCATCACGCGCCCCTGCGAAAACGCCGCCCCGTCCGCAAAAGGCAGCAAACCGCCAACCAGCGACTGCATGCCATCAGACAGCAGCCCGCCGACGTGTTGGGTCACGGGCTTGATGGCGGCGGAATAGGTGGTCTGGATCATCGAACGCGCCATTGTGTCCAGCGCGTCCGACAGCTTCATACCGTCAAAGACCACCCCGTCAAAGGCGCGCCGCAGCCCCTTGGACATGCCGCGTTCCAGGGTCTGGGCATCCTGCTGGGTGGCAGCAAAACCCGCGCGCACCCGGCGCAGCTCTGCATCGAAACTCGCCGCCATAGAGGCCGCATCCCCCAGCGCTGCCCCAAGGGCATCACTGCGCTGTTCCAGCTCGCTCAAGTCGCTGTCGGCCATGTCTCGGGCTCCTTTCGTGGTGTGGTGTCGCGGTCGGGGTCATCATCGGTGTGGGCTGCGTCCGGAAAGGCGCGCATCAACGCCTGCAGCCCGTCGCGCGCCAGCGGCCTGTCACCGCTGTCCTGCCCCAGCATCAGCCGCAGCTCAGCCGGGGTCAGCGCCCAGAACACCGCAGGGGGCAGACGCAGGTGACACAGGCCCGCCCGCATCAGCGCACGCCAGTCCAGGGCCGGTGCATCACGGGCGTCATTCATGCCGCTGCCCCGGTGCCAAAGCTCAACGCCAGCAGCTGGGCCGCAACCTGCGCCGCACGGACAGGGCCGCCGGTGATCTCCGCCTCGGCAAGAGTGACCGCATCAAGCGGCTGGCCACCGCCCTGAAGCCCCGCCACCAAAAGCGCCAGCACATCGGTGGCAGAAAACCGACCCTCTTCGAACCGGGCAACCAGCGCGATGAGAGAGGGTTCCTCCAGCTGCGCCTCAAGCGCGGCCAGCGCACCCAGCGTCAGGCGCAGTACATGCACCACGCCATTGATCTCCAGCGCGACCTCTCCGGCGTGGGGATTGGCCTGAGTGCCAGCGGACATAAACCTCTGGGCGGCGAAGCTACGGGGGGCTGTCTGATCCATGCCGACCCCCATCAAATCGCCGTAAAGACCAGCGCACCGGCACTGGCCAGCGACAGCTCGTAGGTGGCTTCGCCATTGTGGCTGCCTGCATATTCCAGCGCCGTCACCTGAAACGGGCCCTCGACGATACCGAAATCCGGGATGATCACCTGAAAGGCGGGTGTCAGCCCGTCAAAGAACAGCTGGCGGGCCCGTTCATCCGTGCCCGCATCGCGAAAAATGCCCGAGCCAGAAATATTGGCAGAGCGCACCCCGGCCCCCGCCAGCAGTTCGCGCCAGCCACCCTGGCTTTCCAGGCTGGTGACATCGACACTTTCGGCGTTAAAGCTGATCCGCGTGGCGCGCAGCCCTGCGATGGTTTCGAACTGGCCATCGGCGGTCATATCCACCTTGACCAACAGATCCTTGCCGTTCTGGGCACCCATGGTGTTCTCCTTTGATCTAGCGATGTCTGACCGGCGCCAGTTTCAGCTGAACATTGCACGCCAAGCCATTGGTTTGACTTCATATTTTCCGGCAGCGGGCCTCAGGCGTCCTCTACCCGTGCGGCAAAGCGCAGGGCGATGCGGCGGCCCCCGGATTTCGTGCGATTGGCGACGGCCCGGTCAAACCAGAGGCCGACAAGCCGCCCCCGGCTGAGGGTCAGCTGCGCCGCGGCCAGGCTGTCGCAGATGGTGGCCGCGATGCCCTTTGCCCCGGCAAAGCCCGCGGTATCGGTGTGGATTGCGATCTCGACCAGATGGCGCGCGCCTGCGCCACTGCGATCAGAGCGGTCCTGCACATCCTCGGGGCCGAGGGTCACATAGGTCTGGGGCAGCGCCCCGGCCGGCAGCGCATCATAGATTGCCGCGCCCACCTGCGCCGCAAGCGCGGCGTCAGTGCTCAGATGCTGAAAGATTGCCTGCTGCAACGGCAGGGCCAAGGCATAGGTCATGCGGTGGTCTCCTCTGTCACGAAACAGGTGAAGTAGCGTTGATCGGGGTCGCCCTCTGCCACGGCATCGATGCGAAAGATCCGGCCCCCGTCGCGAAACCGCTGATCCGGGCGTGGTCTGGCGCTGTGGCCCACCGGAGCCGCGCGCAATGTGATGCGGTAGCGTTGCAGCGACAGGCTGGTGCCCAGCCGATCGGTGCTGCGCCCGCTGAGCGCGCGCATCTCGCACCAATGTTCACCAAGCACCTGCCAGGCCTCGACGTGACCGCCCGCGCCATCCGAGGTGCGGCGGGGATCTTCGAGCATCAGGCGGCGCGACAGCCGGGGTTTCAACGGGGCGCGATAGGGGATGGGTTTGCCAGCCATGTCACTGCCCTCCTGTCAGGATAGGACGCGCGCCCAGTGTCACCCGCAGCGGGCGATAGCGTTCGATAAGGGAGCTGACGCCAAAGGGCATACAGCCCCCCTGCAGGCGCAGATCATCGCGGTATTCGTAGTAATGCGCCGCCAGCATCAGGACCGCCTGTGCCAGATCGCCGGGCACTGCGGCCCAGCTGCCTGCAAGCCCCGCGCGCAGCGTGATGCGGATCTGTCCGTTGCAGGGAATGGCCGGCAGGGTGGTGCCGGTTGCACATAGGCGGGGCTGATGGCTGTCCGGCTCCAGCCGGTAATGGCTGGCGGGGATCTCTGTCTCTGCGCCCTGGGCGTCAATCGCGGTCAGGGTTGCCACGGTCTGAACCGGGGCCAGCGGCAGCACATCCACCGCCGGTGTCTGCCAGCGGCTGACCAAGAGGGCAAAATCGCGGGCCAGGATCACCTTGGCGGTGCGTGCCTCGATTGCGGTGATCGCCGCGCGCAGATAGCCCAGCAGAACCTCATCCTGCAGCCCGCTTTCGTCAAACCCTGTCCCCAGCCGCAGATGCGCCTTGAACGCCTCTTTGGGCAGCACCTCCTCCGGGATGGGTGTCAGTTCACTCAACATCATCTTCACACTCCAAACGGTTGTCAGGTTTCGGTTTTCAGAAAAAAGCGGGGGATGGATGCGCGCGCTGAACCAGCGACGGACGAAGGAGGAGCAGCAAGACCACCAGCCCAGATCGCGCGCATCCGGTGGCGGGGTGGTACCCCGCCATCAGGCTGCGCGTCAGCTCAGCCCGAATTTCAGCAGCTTGATCGCGGCAAAGTCGCTGACGTCACCGCCCACCCGTTTGGTGGCATAAAACAGAACATGGGGCTTGGCGCTGAAGGGATCCCGCAGCACCCGCAGGTCGGGGCGTTCGGCAATGGTGTAGCCTGCCGCGAAATCCCCGAAGGCCACTGCAAAGGCATTTGCATCGGCGTCCGGCATGTCCTCGGCAATTACCACGCGATACCCCATCAGCCGCGCAGGCTCTGCCGCGGCGAGACCATCGGACCACAGAAACCGGCCATCCGCGTCCTTCAGCTTGCGCAGGATCCCCGCGGTTTTGGAGTTCATCAAAAAGCTGGCATTGGCGCGGTACTGTGCCCCCAGCGCATAAACCAGCTCGATGATCGCATCGCCATTGCCGATGTCGCCCTCGACGCCGGTGGTCGTGTAGCCGATGTTGCCCCAGCTCCAGCTGGTGTTGGCGATGGTCGGGTGCCACAGAATGCCGGTCGGTTTGTCGTTGCCGTCGCCGTTGATAAAGGCGGCCGCCTCCGCGCGGGAGAATTTGTCGGCGATCCGACCCGCCAGCCAGCCTTCAATGTCAAAGGCGCTGTCATCCAGCAGTCGCTGGGACGCCTTGGGCAGCGCCGACAGCTCATGCAGCGGAATGGTCACCCGGTCGATGACCGGCGTTGCGGTTTCAGCGACAGGGCCGGTTTCATTGGCCCAGCCATGACCGATATCGCCGTGGTCGATCAGCACGTCATAAGAGGTCGCCTCAACCGTCACCACCGACGCAACGGCGCGGATGGAGGCGGTGCTGCTGAGCACGGATTTCACCGTCTCGGCTGTCTGCGGGTCCACCAGATAGCCGCCATCGCCATTGACGGTTGTGCTCATGGCTTTGGCATCCAGGTCAAGCCCGCGCAGGTCGCCATCATCGCCAGAGCGCAGATAGGCATCAAAGGCCTTTTGATGCGGCGCGGCGGCCATTTCGGCACTGGCAAGCGGTGGACGCTGCGGGGTGTGGGATTTGCGATCCAGCATGGTCATTCGGTCCTCTGTCTGTTTCAAACGGGCTGCAACATCACCTTTGAAGCCCTTGAATTCATGAATGAATTCACCCACCGCCTGTTTCACCTCCTGAAGGGGTGGCAGGCTGGCTTCGGGCGACTGCGGTGTTGGGGGATGGTGGGTCATCGCGATGGTCCTTTGCGGTTTCGGGGCAGCATGGGGATCTGATTGCGCCAGATCCGAAGGGGCTTGCGGGCGCGCTCAGCCCGGTTGGGGCCGTGTGGTGCCAGTGCAGGCGCCACGAAGCAGCTCGCAGATTTCAAGCCACAACCGGGTTTCGCGCGGCTCCGGTTCCGTGGTCTGTCGCGCGCCCTGCGGCGCGGCCTTTTGCTGGGTGTCCGTGCGGTTCAGCCGGGCAGACGGCAGCATCGGAAAGGTGACCAGCGAGACCTCCCAAAGGTCCACCTCGCACAGCTCGCGCCCGCCGCCAGGCCGCGGGCTGGATTTGCGGGTGCGATAGCCGATCGAAAGCCCGTCCAATGCGCCCGCCGCGATCAGGGCCGCCGCCTCTGCGCCCTTGTGGGTGCGCGTCAGGATGCGTCCTTTCACATGCAGACCACGGCTGTCTTCGGTGATCTCGTCCCACACGCCGATCGGTTGGGCCGGATCATGTTGCCACAGCATCTTGACCGAAGAGCCAAGCGCGGCGCGGTCCTTGAGAGAGGCGGCATAGGCCCCCGGACGCACCACATCGCCGCCTTGATCGGGACGACCAAACAGGCTGGCATAGCCCGTGATTTCCACCGTGTCATCCACCGCCTCTGCAATCCTGAGATCGCTGCCGAAGCGTGCGAATTTATGTTCCAAATGCGGACAAAACTGCATCACCTTCTCCTGTTATCTCATTGAAACCATGTGCATTACTGCACTGCCAAAAAGGACTGAAACGCCTGAGCAAGGATCACTGCGGCAACGCCATAGACCGTCAGCCAAAGCCGCCGTTCCATCCGCTCCAGCATCATTTCCAGCTGTTCCTGGCGCCGCGTCATGGCCTGCTGCTGCACCTCTGCAATCCGTTCATGGGCGCTGAGGCGCAGACCGGGAGCGCATTCAAATGGCGGCGGGCTGAGGTCAGTCATCGCCTGCACCCTCCGCCATGGGAGGCAGGCCCAGCAGGCTGCGTTTTTCGGCGGCGGTCAGGAAATCGGCGCTGCTGACGCGGCGCCACTGGGCCTCGCGTTCGGCAGCAAGTGCAGGCACCTGATCAAGATCAGGGCGCAGCCGCAGCGCAGCGTCCCCACCCCGCGACAGCCAGTCCGACAGCGCCGCCGTCACCCGCGCCACAAGGGGCAGGACCGTCAGGCGATAAAAGGCACGGTTGGCCTCCTGATAGTTGGCATAGGTCGCATCCCCCGGCAGCCCCATCAGCATGGGCGGTACCCCAAAGGCCAAGGCGATCTCGCGGGCGGCGGCCTCTTTGGTCTGCTGAAATTCCATGTCCGACGGGGAAAAGCCCATCGGCTTCCAGTCCAACCCGCCCTCAAGAACCATCGGGCGACCGGCGTTGCGTGCGCCCTGATAGTTGGCCTCGATCTCTTCGCTCAGGCGGCGGAACTGATCCTCTGCCATCAGGCCCTGGCCGTCACCACCGCTCCACACCAACGCCCCCGAAGGGCGCGCTGCATTATCAAGGAGCGCCTTTGACCAGCGCGACGCCGACGTATGCACATCCACCGCCATCGCCGCAGCCTGCATCGCTGAAAACCCGTAGTGGTCATCCTGAGGATGAAAGCTGCGCAGATGGCAAATGGGGGAGCTGGCAGAGCGCACATCATAGCGGTGCCTGCGACCCGAAACCTCGTAGTCATAGGCCACCGGCCAGCCATCGGCACCGGGCACCACGCTCATCCGGTCGGGGCGCAGGATATGCAGCTCAGTCGGCAGGGCGAACTGTGCCATGTCCTGACTGCCCGCGCCTTCGATATAGGCATTGCCGCTCAGCAGCAGATGGCCAAACAGCGCTTCGAGAAATTCGGCCCGGCCCTGCCCGCTGTTAGGGCGGTCCAACAGCGCCAGGATCGGGTGGCTGTCATAGCGGCGGTTGTCATCCTGCAGAACCAGCGGCAGGGCGGCGGCGGCCTCGGCGATCATCTTGACCGCGCGGTAGCCGACGGGATTGGCAGCAAAGCCATTACGAGTGAGCGCCCCTGCGTCCCGTGGGCTCCACCCCGGAGCAGATGCACCGTGCCAGCCGATCACACGCGCGGGGGCGGCTGTCTTCGTTTCAACGGGCTTGGGTTTGCGCCGCAGGACGTCAAAGAACATGGTCCATTCCTTTTGCCGGGCGGGCTGTCCGGGGCGTCTGATCGCCGGAGAGCCGGTTGCGTCTTGAGTGAGACCTTTATGCCGCGCAGATTTGAATGAAATTTGAGCGATGCGTTCGCACCCCATGCAACACCCGGCCCAAACCTTTGATAAAACGCATGAAACGCCCGTTGCATGGCGGGCGTTTCAAGGCGTGGTTCCGGGGCAGGCTCAGGGCCAGAGGTGCAGGCACGGGCCAGAGGGTCAGGGACGAGTTGCTATCAGATCATCCGAACCCGTGGCATCCGGTGCTGTGCGGCGGGCGTCAGCAGCAGTTCGTCCACCGCCCAGACCAGCGCGTCCAGCCGATCCGGGGAGCCCTGCCCGAGATAGCCACGCGGGGTCATCTGACACATCTGATCCTCTAGCGCGCCAAGCCCCGGCAAATGGCGGACCCGCCCCTGTTCATAGAGGGCGGCCACCGGCTCTGCGCGGGCGCCCTTGCTGCGCGCGGCGTGACGTGGGCGGAACGGGACCAGCGGGTCAATCTGGCGCAGCAGGCTTTCCACCAGCGCCCCGCCCTGATTGACCTCGGCCACCACCCGATCCGCATCAAAGCGATGGGTGGCATCCACCACGGCCTGTGCCCAGACCAATGGCCGCGCCCCCTGCACCGTGCAATCGGCAAGCACATAGGCCCGCCAGTCCTGTGGCGGCCCCTGCAACACGGCCCCCACAACGAGAATGCCGCAGGCGTCAGAGGATTTGCCAGCGCTCACCGCCGGGTCAACCGCCACAACCACACGGTCCAGCGGCGGGGCGCTGCGCACCTGCGCGCCCACCAGACCGGCGTTGCACCACAATGCGCCCTCTATATCCTGCAAAAGGACCCCATCCAGTTCCTGCCGCCCCAGACGTGAGCCCGCATAGCGGTTGCGCACCTCTTCGATGAAGGAGGCAGCGAGGTTGGCGCGATTGGCCTCTGTTGCGGCATGGGTCTGCACCGTGGACGGGCTCGCCAGCAGATCCCGCAGCACAGACACGTTGCGCGGCGTGGTGGTGACACAGACGCGCGGGTCCGTGCCCAGTCGCAGCGCAAACTGCAGCATGTCCCAACTGTCCTGCCCGCGCTTCCATTTCGCCAGTTCATCCGCCCAGGCAGCGTCAAACTGCGGGCCGCGCAGGGCCTCTGGGTCGTGGGCGGAAAAGGCCTGCGCGGTGGCACCATTGGGCCAGATCAGCCGCCGCTCCGTCGCTTTCCATTGGGGGCGGCGATCTGGTGGGGTACAGGCGAGAATGCCACTGTCGCCCTGCACCATGACATCGCGCACCTGATCGTAGGTTTCCCCAAGCAAGGCGATACGCCGGGCGCGGCCTGCGGACAGGGGTGTTGGCCCTTCGGCCAGCGCACGCACCCATTCGGCGCCTGCGCGTGTCTTTCCTGCGCCGCGTCCACCAAGGATGACCCAGCTGCGCCAATCTCCTTTCGGGGCGCGTTGATGCGGCAGGGACCACAGATCAAAGACATAAGGCATCGCGGCAAGATCATGGTCGCTCAGCCCGTTCAGAAAGGCCTGCTGCGCCGAGACTGGCGCCGAGGCGAGACAGGCGGCTTTCGATTTCATTGCGGGCGGCATCAAGGTCGAGACCGGCAGCGGCCTGGTGGTCGTGGCTTTGTTCGACAAGGGTCTTCTCCACTTTCTGACTGTCACGGATCAGGCTTTCCAGCTTGGCAATGCGCGGCGTGCTGAGCGCCTCTTCGTCGCTGTCGCATTGCAACCGGTAGAGCATCGCTTCGGCCTCCTGACGGAGCCGTTCGATGGAATCATGGAGCGACATCAACAGGCCGGAGGTCTTGGCCAGCCGGTGCTCCGGGCGCATGTTGGGCGCCCCCGGGCTATGGGCCGGGGCCGCACTGCGCGACGCGGGCCTATGGCCGCTGTTGGAGTGGTAGGTTGTCATCTGTCGGGGCCTCTCTGGTTGGGGGCCTCCGTCCGGATCTGCTGCCCCATCAGACTGTCACGGTCCGGCAGATCCGTCAAATTCAGCGGCCCAGCAGCAGACCGCAGAGCATTGAAAAAATTAGGTTTTCCCGCCAGGCCATTGCCAAGTCGTTAACCCGACGCGCAGGCCTCGCAGACAAAAAAAGGGACGCCGCAGCGTCCCTTTCCAATGGTTTAACGATGCACAGCGCGTCAATTGTTGTTGCGCTCGGCTTCGATCTGGCGCCATTTGGCGACATTGCGATTGTGCTCTTCCAGGGTGACGGCAAAGGCATGTCCGCCGGTCCCATCAGCCACAAAGAAGATATAGTCGCTGTCCGCCGGGTTCACCGCCGCCTGCAGGCTGGCAAGACCGGGGTTGGCGATCGGGGTGGGTGGCAATCCCTCAATCACATAGGTGTTCCAAGGGGTTGCGCGGCGCAGTTCGCTCTGACGCAGGCCACGGCCCAGCACGCCTTCACCTTTGGTGACGCCATAGATCACCGTCGGGTCCGTCTGCAGACGCATGCCGCGGTTGAGGCGGTTGGTAAAGACCGCTGCCACCTCTGGCCGTTCCTCTGCAACGCCGGTTTCCTTTTCGATGATCGAGGCAAGGATCAGCATTTCTTCGGGCGAATTGACCGCAGCCCGATCAGAGCGCGCCTCCCAGGCGGCATTGATGCGCAGGATCTGACGTTCCTGCATCTCTGCCAGAATGTCAGCGCGGTTGTCGCCGGGGGCCACTTCGTAGCTGTCAGGCGCCAAAAGCCCCTCTGCCGGGCGCTCACCGGGATCCCCTTGCAGGATATCCATCGCCTTGAGCGACTCGACCACCTGCCAGCTGGTGACACCTTCGGCCAGCGCAATCCGATACCGGGTGTCGGCCTCGGCCTTCTTTTCGTTGTAGATCGCCGGAACCTCATCAGTGCCGGGCACGAATTCGGCGCGTTCGACAAAGCTGTTGGTCGCAGGATCCAGCTCGCGCACCTCTGCCAGCACGCGGGTCACACCCACGCGATAGACGATTTCGGTGCCACAGCTGCTGGCGCCACCACGGGTGATCTGATCGGTGATCTCTGCCATCGACACGCCCGGCTGCAGCAGGTAGCTGCCGGCCTTCAACTGGCTGGTCTTGTCCGCATAACGCGCGCCAATGCGAAACATCGCATCAGAGCTGATGGCGCCCTGCTCTGCCAGATTGCGGCTGACCCGCGTCATGTTGGTGCCCGACGGCACCCGCAGACAGATCGCGCTCTCCAGCGGGCCCTCGGAGGTGTATTGCGACTTGCCCCAGAGGATGACGCCGCCCAAAAGGAACAGCATCACCACCAGGACTGTCAGCATGTTAGAGGCGAGGCTGCGCCACATCACTTGGGCTTCCCGAAGATCACCGATGCGTTGGTGCCGCCAAAGCCAAAGGAGTTGGACAGCGCCACGTTGATTTCCCGCTCACGCTTGGCGTTGGGGGCCAGGTCAACGGCGGTTTCAACGGCCGGGTTGTCGAGGTTGATGGTGGGCGGTGCCACCTGATCGCGGATCGCCAGGATCGAGAAGATCGCCTCGATCGCGCCAGCCGCACCCAACAGGTGGCCGGTGGCGGATTTGGTCGAGGACATGGTGACCTTGCCCGCAGCGTCGCCCATCATGCGCTCAACCGCGCCCAGTTCGATGGTGTCGGCCATGGTCGATGTGCCATGCGCGTTGATATAGTCGATGTCGGCAGGCTCCAGCCCGGCGTTCTTCAGCGCGGCCCGCATGGAGCGTTCGCCGCCTTCACCGTCCTCGGAGGGCGCGGTGATGTGATAGGCATCGCCCGACAGGCCATAGCCCAGCACTTCGGCATAGATCTTGGCGCCACGGGCCACCGCGTGATCGTAGTCTTCCAGAACCACGATGCCCGCACCCTCGCCCATGACAAACCCGTCACGATCCGCATCATAGGGGCGCGATGCCGCCTTGGGGTCGTCTGCCCGTTTGGTGGACAGCGCCTTGCACGCGTTAAAGCCCGCAATGCCGATCTCGCAGATGGCCGCTTCGGCACCACCGGCAACCATGACATCCGCATCACCCGAACGGATCAGACGTGCCGCATCCCCGATCGCGTGAGCGCCGGTGGAACAGGCCGTCACAACCGAATGGTTCGGCCCCTTGAAGCCATGACGGATCGACACCTGACCAGAGATCAGGTTGATCAGCGCGCCCGGAATAAAGAAGGGCGATACCCGACGGGGGCCTTTTTCCTTGATCATCACGGCCGTGTCCGCAATCGAGGACAGACCGCCGATGCCAGAGCCGATCATCACGCCAGTGCGCAGCAGGCTCTCTTCGTCCTCGGGCGTCCAGCCCGCATCCTTGACCGCCATTTCCGCAGCCGCGATGCCATAAAGGATGAAGTCATCAATCTTTTTCTGGTCTTTCTTCACCACCCAGTCATCCGGGTTGAAGGTGCCTTCGGTTCCGTCGCCACGGGGCACTTCGCAGGCGTAGGTGGTGGCCACGCCGCTTTCGACCGCATCAAAATGCGTGATCGGCCCCGCGCCGGACTGCCCGTCCAGCAACCGCGACCATGTTTCTTCGACGCCGCTGGCCAGCGGTGTGACCAAGCCCAGTCCGGTAACAACTACTCGACGCATTTCTTGCCCTCCTTTGCCTCGGCAATTTGTCCCCAAATAGCTTGGATTGGCGCAAAGGTGCAAGAGCCCGCTGCCCCGGCCTGATCCTGACAGGTTTTATGCTGACCTGCGGACCCTTTAGGCTGGCATTAAGACTTGGGTGCTACCTTGCGGTTGTTTTCGCGCCTTGCCTGCGTTCAGGCACATATGACCGCAGACGGGCCGATTTGCGGCGCCAAACTCGATCGGGCGCCAGATCGCTAATGACGGAAATTGGGACGGTTCTTTGTTGATGACACATTCTTACTTCAGCGGGAAAATTCCCGGTTTGCGTGGTTCGTATCTGCGGGGGGGAGTGCGGAGGGCACACCCCTCCCCCTCGTGCACCTCATCTCTTTCACTGCAAGGGCGCAGCAGCCTGATGGCGCGGATGCGCCGGGGCGTTGCAGCCGCATTGCTCGCAGGCGCAAGCCTTGCACCAATTGCCACCACCGCAGAGGCGGCTGATTGTCAGGTGTTTGAGGATCTGATGACCCTCACCTCTGTCAGCGAAAATTACCTCGGCTACCTGCAAAGCGGCTTTGCCCCCGATACCGCCCAACAGATGGAGCGGGTGATTGCGGGCACATCCCGCCGCGAGCTGCACAATGGGCTGCGCACCGGCAACATGGGTCAGCTGACCCGTGACACGGACGGGTTGCTCGCCCAGCAGAACACCCTCCTGCAGATCGACCGCAGCCAGGGGCGCCAGGCCGCGTTGCAGACATCGCAGCGGATGAATGCCGATGGCAACCTGGCCGCCTACCGCCAGGCGCTGACCCTGACGGCCTGCTACAATGAAAACCAGCTGCAAGGCGTGACAACCGTTGTCGGCCAGCTGCCGTCTATCGGCGGCGTTCCTGCAGGCACGGCAACCGCGGGCGCGCTGGGGCTGGTGGTTCTGGCAATCCTTGCCTTCATCGCCACAGAGCGGCGCACACGTATGCTGAATGCGCGGCGCAAACGCTATACCTGTGCGCTGGAATGCACCCTGCATGACGGCGGTGTCGCAACCGAGGCTGCAATCCTCGACATCAGCCAGGAAGGCGCCAAGATCGAAGCCCACTGCAACAGCCAGGTTGGCGCCAAGATCACGCTGGAGATGCCCGACGGGGTTGACCCTGCTCGACTTGAGGGGCGGATCCTGTGGGTCAATGCCGATCATTTCGGCATCAAGTTCTCGCGCATCCTGTCGCGTACAGAAGTCGAGGCGATTGCCGAAAACGAACTGTCAGAGGTGTTTGACCCCTACGCCCCGGATCCGGACCCGGCGATGATTGCCAGCGATGGTGCCAAATTGGACAAGGGCGAACAGGGCGCACGCCGCCACTGACCCTGATCAGACAGTGATGGCAAGGTATACCCGGATCCGGCGAAACGGGCACATGAAGAGCGGCAACATCTGACCGCCCTGCAGCAAAGAAAAACGGCGCCTTCCGCAGAAGACGCCGTTCGAAAATCTCTGATCGATAAATCGGATCAGGACGCTTCGCTGATGAACTTCACCGCATCGCCAAAGGTCTGGATGGTCTCTGCCGCGTCATCGGGGATCTCGATGCCGAACTCTTCTTCGAAGGCCATGACCAGCTCAACGGTGTCCAGGCTGTCTGCGCCCAGGTCGTCGATGAACGACGCGTTTTCGGTCACTTTGTCTTCTTCAACACCCAGGTGTTCCACAACGATCTTTTTTACGCGGTCTGCGACGTCGCTCATGTCAATTCCTCATCATTTCAGGGCATGTGCCCGGTTCTGCCCTTGCCCGCTCGGGGCGGCTTGGTTGTGCCCGAAGCGGGCGGTTGTGTCCCGCACTGCGGGAATGCCAAGGCACCCCAGAACAGAGGGACCGCTGGCAAAGATGCGCCGCCTATAACACAGACGAACGCTGAGGCAAACGATTTCGCAGCATCAGTGCTGCGCGACCACCTCGAACCTGCCCTAGCGGAAATCGCCGCAGCAGAGTGGGCATTTGGCCATCCCGGACGCGAACTGCAAGTCCCGGCTGCCTGTTTTTTGCGCCACGGTGCGGAGGATGGCAGATTTTTGCACAAACTCAAGAGCTTCGCCGCAACTTGGGGAAAGCCCCCACACGTCAGGCAATCAGAAAACCACCCTGGTACCCGGCGCAACCCCCGTTGTTTTGTGATCCCACCCGGCATCAGATTGCAATGCGGGTCGGGGTGAGAGGCCACGACAGTCACCTCAGGACCTCCCCTGACATATCCGCCTTGCAGGGCTTGCACGGCGCAGCCCGCCAGAGAATCTGGCCCCGTCGCCCGTTTGTGTTTTCGCTGTCTGTGCCCGCCTGTGCATGCCCACCTGTCTGCGGCCACCTGTCTGCGCCCACCGGTGCGAGGGCGCTTGCTGCGGGCCATGAAAAAACCCGCAACCAGCCATCTGGTTGCGGGCAAATTCCGGGGCAAGCGCGCGGTGCATCATCACCGCAGCCGCCCAAGACAGGCAAGAGCCTCAGAGCATCGCCATGCCGCCGTTCACGTGCAGCGTGGTGCCGGTCACATACCCGGCCTCTGCGCTTGCAAGATACAGCACGGCAGAGGCGATTTCCTCGGGCGAACCCATACGACCCGCCGGAATCTGGGTCAGGATCCCATCTTTCTGGGCATCGTTCAGCTTGTCGGTCATGGCTGTCGCGATAAAGCCCGGTGCAACGGCATTTACGGTGATGCCACGGTTTGCAACCTCATAGGCCAGCGATTTGGACATGCCGACCATGCCTGCCTTGGCCGCCGCATAGTTGCCCTGACCGGGGTTGCCGGTTGCGCCCACGATGGACGAGATGTTGATGATACGGCCCCAGCGCGCCTTCATCATGCCGCGCAGAACGCCACGGCACAGCCGCATGGTGGAGGTGAGGTTGATGTCGAGAACGCTGTTCCACTCGTCATCCTTCATCCGCATGAACAGGTTGTCGCGGGTGATGCCTGCGTTGTTGACCAAGATATCGACAGAGCCCATTGCCTCTGCTGCCTGTTTCGGCAGCGCCTCGACGGCATCCGCATCCGAAAGGTTGCAAGGCAGCACATGCGCACGCTCGCCCAGCTCTGCCGCCAGCTCCTGCAGCGGTGCCTCACGCGTACCGGAGAGCGCAACAGTTGCGCCTGCGGCATGAAGGGCGCGGGCGATCTCGCCACCGATACCACCCGAAGCGCCCGTGATCAGCGCGGTCTTTCCTGTCAGATCAAACATTGTCTTGTCCTTTATGTTCTGCATCGGAGCGCGGCCCAGGGCGCGATCCGCAGGTGTTTGTTTGGCCGTGCCTTACTCGGCTGAGGTGGCGGCGGCGACATCCTCGGGGGTGCCAACCTGGCGGCAGGTCAGGCTGCGGTCGATCTTGCGGATCATACCCGACAGCGCCTTGCCCGCGCCGATTTCCCAGAATTCGCTCACACCCTTGGCGGCCATGGTCTGCACGCTTTCACGCCAGCGCACGGAGCCCGTCACCTGTTCCACCAGCAGCTGGCGGATTTCGGCGGGGTCGCTCACCGCATCGGCGCGCACATTGGCGATCAGCGGCACGGCAGGGGATTTGATGTCGACACCGGCCAGCGCCTCGGCCATCACATCCGCAGCAGGCTGCATCAGCGCACAGTGAAACGGTGCCGAGACAGGCAGCATGACCGCGCGTTTGGCCCCCTTGGCCTTTGCGATCTCGGCCGCGCGTTCCACCGCAGCCTTGGCCCCTGAGACCACAACCTGGGTCGGATCATTGTCATTGGCGGCCTGACAGACCTCACCCTGTGCGGCCTCTTCTGCAACGGCGCGCACCGCTTCCAGATCAAGACCAAGGATCGCCGCCATCGCGCCCTCGCCCACCGGCACGGCGCTTTGCATGGCCTGACCACGGGTGCGCAGCAGACGCGCAGTGTCAGCAACAGAAATCGCACCAGCCGCCGCCAAAGCCGAATATTCGCCCAGCGAGTGACCCGCGACATAGCCTGCCTTGTCGATAGAGATGCCCTCGGCCTCCAGCGCGCGCATCGCCGCCAGCGAGGTGGCCATCAGCGCCGGTTGCGCGTTCTGTGTCAGGGTCAGGGTTTCGATATCCCCTTCCCAGATCAGCTGGCTCAGCGCCTCGCCCAATGCGGTGTCCACCTCGTCAAAGACGGCTTTGGCCGCCGGATAGGCCTCTACGAGAGCCTTACCCATGCCGATGGTCTGCGCGCCCTGGCCGGGAAACACGAATGCAATTGTCATCTGAGACCTCTTCTGTCTGCACATATGCGTTGCTAGGGGTTTAGACGCAGGTGACGCTGCGTACAAGCAAAGGCTTGCGCCTGTGCACCAGCTCTGTGCGCTGAGGGACAGAGTTCGCGGTTGTGTGACATCAGCGCACAGATAGGATGTGACATGTCTCTCTCAGATAGAAGGTGTGCGAACCGTGCCCCGACATAACTCCTCACTCTATTATGGTAGCGTCGCCAAGACCTTTCACTGGCTGACCGCCCTGTTGATGTTTGCGGTCTTTCCGCTGGGCTATTTTGCCAACGATCTGGCGCATCAGATCACCGGGCCGGAGTTCAACGGCGATCAGGCGGTGATTTCACGGGCTGTTTTGCTGTTCTCGCTGCACAAGACGCTGGGGCTGGCGTTGTTTGCCACCGCGCTGCTGCGCATCCTTTGGGCGCTGCGCCAGCCAAAACCTGCGCCCCTGCACCCGGACCGCAAGGCAGAGGTGCTGGCGGCTGAGGTGGTGCATTGGCTTCTTTATGGCTCGCTCGTGCTTGCGCCGCTGAGCGGCTGGATCCACCACGCCGCCACAACGGGCTATGCACCGATCTGGTGGCCCTTTGGGCAGGATCTGCTGTTTGTGCCGAAATCTCAGGCCGTTGCGGATGTCTTTGGCGGGCTGCACTGGCTGTTCGTCTGGACCCTTGCGGCGGCGCTGGGGTTGCATATTGCCGGGGCATTGAAACATCAGGTGATCGACAAGGACGCCACCCTGGCCCGTATGCTGCCGGGAAAGGCCCCGACCGTCGATGCCGCCTTGATCGGGGCAGACCACAGCAAGGCCCCTGCCTTTGTCGCGCTTGCGATCTGGGTTCTGGTGCTGGCAGGCGGTGGCGCCTTTGGCGTCTACTCCAAGGCGCCGCACGGGGCGGCGGTGGCAGGGGGTGCTGCGCCCGCTGACACAGCACCGGCCCCAACCGCGCCTGCCGCATCTGCGACGACCGGAAACTGGACTGTTCAGGACGGCACGCTTGCCATTTCCATCACTCAGATGGGCAGCGCCGTAAGCGGCGAGTTCGGCCAGTGGCAGGCAGACATCCGCTTTGACGAGCCCGCGACGCCGGGGCCTGCGGGCCGTGTCGAAGTGGAGATTGCGATTGCCTCCCTGTCGCTTGGCACCGTGACCGATCAGGCAATGGGGCCGGACTATTTCGACAGCGCCACCTACCCTACAGCCGTGTTTGCCGCCGACATCGAGAAGCTCTCCGAGGGTTATGTGGCCAACGGCACGCTGCGCATTCGCGACCAGGAGGTGCCGCTGAGCCTGCCCTTCACGCTGGAGCTTTCAGGCGATACCGCCGTCATGTCGGGCACGGCAGAGGTCAACCGGCTTGATTTCAACATCGGTCAGGGCGTTCAGGACGAGGGATCGCTGGCCCATGCGGTGCAGATCTCCGTCGATCTGACAGCAACCCGCAGCGAATAACTCAGGGCATAGATCCTGCTTTATGGACCCGGTGCAATGCGCCGGGTCTTTTGCATTCAAAGGCACACCGCGCCCGGCCCAGCCCCCGGACCGCAGCGCCCAGCTCCCCAGAACCCCGCCCTCAGCCCTCAGCGAGGGTTTTCCATTCTCTCATCTGAACGATTGCAGGAGGGCGATTTTCTTCTCTGCCATCCGGCAGCGCGGCGATGTTTCAACACCTTGGGCGCGATCTGATACAGGCCGTACGGGTGCAGGCCACACTGATACAGGGCCACACTGATAGAGCCCGCACGGATAAAGGCGGATCTGTTTCAGGGAGCTGGCCCAATCCAACGCCCCGTCAGCGCCGCAGCCATTTGCCTGTCCATATCTGCGCCTTTGGTATCTGCGTCTTCGGTTGTCAGGACCTGCCCCACGAAAAAACCGCCGCTTCGGTCGAAGCAGCGGTTTCTGGTTTGACGTGGTGGGCGTCTGGGCCGCACCCGTCTGCGATTCGCGGGCTTACTCGGCTTTCATCGCCTCGATGGAGATCTTGACCTCAACCTCGTCAGAGACGAAGGGGGCGAATTTGCCCAGATCATAGTCAGACCGCAGCAGCGTGGTGGTGGCGTCAAAACCTGCCCAGGGCTTGCCTGCCATCGGGTGCTGGCCTGTCTGGTTCAGCTTGGCGTCCAGAACAACGGATTTGGTGACGCCATTGAGGGTCAGGTCGCCGGTGATCTCTGCGGTGTTTTCACCGGTCACGTTGATGCCGGTCGAGGTGAAGGTGATCATTTCAGAATCGTCTGCGCCAAAGAAATCCTTGGACATGAAATGATCAAAGCGGCCTTCCCAACCGGTCAGCATGGAGCGGGCTGGCATGGAGACGGAGACGCTGGAGGCTTCGGGGTTTTCCTGATCAAAGGAGATTTCCCCTTCGAAACCAGAGAACATGCCATAGGTGGTGGAGAAACCGAGGTGGTTGTAGCTGAACACGATCTGGCTGTGGCTTGCATCCAGGGTGTAGGCTTCGGGGGCGGCAAATGCGGTGGTGGCGGCGGCGCCCATCAGGGCAGCGGCGAAAAGAGTATTTTTCATCATAATGGCTCCATTGGACCAGATTGCATCGGATCACAGTTGAGGGCGACGGGCCCCAAAAGGGAAGCCCACAAAAGCCAACACTATCTGTGTTAAAATGAACAACCAAAGCCATCCCGCCGCACTCGGCGTTTTCTCGCGCAGATGTGAACGCCCGGATTGGCGATGCCGCCTGTGATGCTGCCTGTGCAGGCAGCTTGTCAGATCGCAGGTCAGGCGTCTTGAAAATTCAGCGTTTCCGATCCGGGGCGCAGATCCCGGTGCGGATCCCAGTTTCGCCCCAAGTTTAGAACCCTGTTTAGACCCCGGTTTAAAACCTGGTGCGGATTGCCCTGCCGGGACCGACGAGCTCAACCCTGCCCGAAATCGCCCCTGCAGCGATCAATCAGCTGACGATCTGAAGCGCGCCGCTCAGCTGGTCGCGCAGGCGCATCCGGGTTTCGTTGCTGTCGATTGGCAGTTCCATCAGGGTGGAGCCATCGGCGTCCAGAACCGCGATGGAGCGCGCGCACAGCCGCACGCCGCCAAGGCTCTGGTAGCTCCGGCGCATGACAACCCGTGGGGTTCCATCTGCCCCTTTGCGCAAAATCCGCAGTTCGCGGCGGATCGGGTCAAAGCAGGCCTCTGGCTGGGGGTCGCGGCTGTGGGTTGTGAGCAGGATCAGACCGAGAAACAGGAAAGCCACCGAAATCCCGATCCGGATCAGCGACATCTGCGGGTCGCCCCCGGCGTCAGGCATCAGCCAAAGCCCGGTGGAGCCGAGCACCATCGACAACCCCAGCAAACGCAGCAGCACAGAGCGGACCTGCCAATTGGCCTGAAGTCGCAGATGCATGGGCGCGGTCCGGGCCATTTGGGCGATCCGCTGGCTGGCGCGCCCCCCAAGATTTGCCGCCGCGGCATCCGCAAGGGGGCCGACAGGCTGTCGCAGAATGTCGACCCGGCTGGCCGCACGCCCGGATGAGCGTGCCGATTTGGGCGTAGATCCCACCGGTTGGTATCCAAATTCGCTTGGTTTCAGAATGCTCATCCGCTTTCCTTTCACATGCCCGTTGCCACTGCCGGCGGCCTGACCCTGATTTGACGCCCGTCCAGTCCAGCACATGGGTCGGTCCGGTCGTATCAAGGTGGCCATTGCGCCACGCATTAATGATTTGTTAACCAACATTGACCCCGGAATTCGGGCTGAAATGAGGCAGAGTTAGGAAAAATGCAGGCCGCGTAGGGATTTGCGGCAAAGCGGCCCCGGCAGTTGCAGCAGATCAGGCAAAGGTGCCCATCCTGATCCGTGCGGATATTCATGTGGAATGGCCTGCGGGGCCGCACAGGGAAATGCCTGCACCCACAACCCTAACGTGCAATCATTAACAATATCCTACCCCTCTCTCCCCCTCTTCCCAACCGCGGTCATATGCAGGGGTGCACAACAGGCCACGCCCAGGCCTCACCCGCGCGACCGCCCGCGGCAATCGAGCCTTGCCCTTTTGGCGCGAGCCTGTATATGGGGGCATCCTTCCGCGACACTATCGATCCGCGCAGACTCTCGTGACAGGGCAGCGGAAGGCCAAAATGCCCCGTCTATGAAATGCGCCTAGACACAAACAGGAGTTCGCATGCCACTCTATGAGCATGTCATGATTGCGCGTCAGGACCTGTCCAACTCGCAAGCAGAAGGCCTCATCGAACACTTCGGTGCTGTTCTGTCCGACAACGGCGGTAAGCTGGTCGACAGTGAGTACTGGGGCGTGAAAACCATGGCCTACAAGATCAACAAAAACCGCAAGGGTCACTACTCCTTCCTGAAAACCGATGCATCCGCAGCGGCGATCCAGGAAATGGAGCGTCTGATGCGCCTGCATGACGACGTGATGCGCGTTCTGACCATCAAGGTCGACGCACACGAAGACGGCCCCTCGGTTCAGATGCAGAAGCGCGACGAGCGCGACTCGCGTCGTGAGCGCCGCTGATCAACGCTTGAGAAAAGGACGCTAAACCATGGCAGCCAAACCGTTTTTCCGCCGTCGCAAAGTATGCCCGTTCTCGGGCGACAATGCGCCGAAAATCGACTACAAAGACACCCGTCTTCTGCAGCGCTACATCTCCGAACGCGGCAAGATCGTGCCTTCGCGCATCACCGCCGTTTCGGCCAAGAAGCAGCGTGAGCTGGCCCGTGCTATCAAGCGCGCCCGCTTCCTCGCCCTGCTGCCCTACGCCGTGAAGTAAGGAGTTAGGCACATGCAAGTTATCCTTCTGGAACGTGTGGCCAAGCTGGGCCAAATGGGCGACGTCGTTGACGTTAAGCCCGGTTACGCGCGTAACTTCCTGCTGCCGCAAGGCAAGGCGCTGACCGCGTCGCAGAGCAACATCGCCTCTTTCGAAGCCCAGAAAGCGCAGCTGGAAGCGCGCAACCTGGAGACCAAGAAAGAAGCTGAAGCTCTGGCAGAAAAGCTGGACGGTCAGCAGTTCGTCGTGATTCGCTCTGCGTCTGACGCCGGCGCTCTCTACGGTTCCGTCACCCCCCGTGACGCCGCAGAAGCCGCAACTGCTGAAGGTTTCTCCGTCGACAAGAAACAGGTTGTTCTGATCTCCCCGATCAAAGAACTGGGCCTGCACTCTGTCGCTGTGAAACTGCACCCTGAAGTTGAAGTCGAAATCAAGCTGAACGTTGCACGTTCCGCCGAAGAGGCAGAACTGCAGGCGTCGGGCAAATCGATTCAAGAGCTGGCCGCCGAAGAGGAAGCCGCTGCTGAATTCGAGATCTCCGAACTGTTCGACGATATCGGCTCTGCCGCATCCGACGACGACGATGCAGCTCCGGCCGCAGGCGACGAGGAAACCAACGCCTAATCGGCTTTGGACCCTTTACGACTTTGAAAGGTCGCCCCTCGGGGCGGCCTTTCTTTTTGCACGCTCTCAAGGCAGGCCGTGAAAATGCCGCTCAAATGCGGCGCAGTTTTCCCCCAGCCGGTAACCTCGCCTTTCCTCCTCTTGCGCAGTCTGGGTTGCGGTTCGCTTACGGGCCGGAGTGTGAAACCTGTGGGGGGTCTTCATGGAAGACAGATTGATGAGAGAAGAGCGCGCGCTGCGGCGGCGCCTGTTGCTGCGCATGTTGCGGGGGTTCAGCTTTGAAAATCCGCGTTTCAGGGGGGAGCCGATCAATGAACTGGTCCCGCCCGAACTGATCACCAGAGAGCTGCGCGAGCATTACCCGGAGCGGGTGATCTTTGCCTGACATCAGCTGCGCGGCAGGCGGGGGATATCCGCCTATGGCATGGCAAGACATTTGCTGCCCGCCTGCTGCACGCATAGGCTCTGCCCGATAGCCCGCCTTGCGGGCCCTGACAGGCATGACAGCATGATTGATCGACGAACCGCTCTGGCGATGATCCTGAGCACACCGGCCCTTTCGGCCTGCGCAGATGCGGCCAAGCGGCCTGTGGCCCGCCCCGACCAGAAAGAGCCGCCGCTGTTTCCCAACGAAACACCTGAGCTGCGCAAAAAGATCAACTATTGGGCCGACCACTACGAGGTGCCAAGAGCGCTTGTGCACCGGTTGGCGGTGCGGGAAAGCACGCATCGCCCCTGGGCCGTGAACCGGCCCTACTATGGCCTGTTGCAGATCCTTCCGGCCACCGCACGCTCTATGGGGTTTCAGGGCAAACCCAAGGATCTGCTCGATGCGGACGTCAATCTGAAATACGCGGTCAAATATCTGCGCGGCGCCTGGTTGCTGTCGGATGGCAGTTTCGACACCGCGGTCAAACATTATTCGCGGGGCTACTATTACGCCGCCAAACGCCGCGGGATGCTGCGCGAAACTGGCCTGCGCCCGTGATGACACGCCCCTGGCCCCGATGGGTCAGCCCAATCTCCAACCTCTGACGGGCCCATACCGGCCGCGGGTCGCCAGCCCCGCCAGCCCCCGCCTGCCCTGCACCTGCACAACAGGCACGGCGGGCGGGAAGTGGCCTGTCATGGTGTTAGCGCAAAACTGTCACATGCGTTGTGACGAAACCCTGCTAAGCTTTGCGCCACTGACCAAGACTTTGGAGTGAACAAATGCCAATTCAACTCGATCGCCGGTCCTTTCTGGCCGGGTCTGCGGGCCTCATTGCCCTGCATCCGTTTTCTGTTCAGGCGGCTGCCAATCAGGTGCACCTGCGACTGATGGAAACCACCGACCTGCACGTGCATGTCTTTCCTTATGACTATTATGCCGACAAACCCCGCGACACTGTTGGTCTGGCGCGGACTGCGGCACTGATCGGCGATATCCGGGCCGAGGCCACGAATTCGCTGCTTCTGGACAACGGTGATTTTCTTCAGGGCAATCCGATGGGCGACTATATCGCCTATGAGCGCGGGATGAAGGAGGGCGACAGCCACCCGGTCATCCAAGCCATGAATGCGGTTGGATATGATGCCTCTACGCTGGGCAACCATGAGTTCAACTATGGGCTCGACTTTCTGATGAAATCCCTCGCCGGTGCCGGCTTTCCGGTGGTCTGTGCCAATGTCGCAAAGAAGCTGGGCGCCAGCCCACGTGAAGACACCACCCTGTTGCCGCCCTATGTCATCCTGGAACGGGAGCTGACAGATGGGGCGGGCACCCGCCATCCGATCAAGATCGGCCTTATCGGATTTGTGCCACCACAGGTCATGAACTGGGATCGTCGCCATCTGGAAGGCAACGTTCAGGCCCGTGACATCCTAGAGACCGCGCGGGCCTATGTTCCACAGATAAAGGAACAGGGCGCAGATATCATCATTGCCCTGTCTCATTCCGGTATTGGCAGTGCGCAGGAAAGTGAAGGGATGGAGAACGCCTCTGTTCCGCTGGCATCGATTGAGGGCATCGACGCCATCATGACCGGTCATTCGCATCTGGTTTTCCCCTCCTCTGGCTATGCCGACTTTGCGGGCGTGGACGCCGAACAGGGCACCATCCACGGCAAGCCCGCCACGATGGGCGGGTTTTGGGGCAGCCATATGGGGTTGATCGATCTGATGCTGGAACGCGATGGCGCGGGATGGCGCGTGGTCGGCCATGCCTCGCAAGCGCGCCCGATCTCCAAACGCAACGAGGACCGCTCCATCACTGCGCTGGTCGAGAGCGTGCCTGCGGTTCTGGCATCGGTGCAGACCGAGCATGACGAAACACTCGCCTATGTCCGGCGCGCCGTTGGCAAGACGGATGCCCCGCTGCACAGCTATTTTGCGCTGGTCGCTGATGATCCATCTGTTCAGATCGTGTCGATCGCGCAGACCTGGTACATCGAGCAGATGCTGAAGGGCACCGAATATGAGGGCCTGCCGATCCTGTCCGCCGCCGCGCCGTTCAAGGCCGGTGGCCGCGGTGGCCCCGAATATTATACCGATGTGCCCAAGGGCGATGTGGCGATCAAAAATGTCGCGGATCTCTATCTTTATCCCAACACCGCGCGGGCGGTGAAAGTCACTGGCGCCCAGGTCAAGGATTGGCTGGAACGCTCTGCCGGGATGTTCAACCAGATCACCCCCGGTGAGGCGGATCAGGTTCTGCTCAATCCCAGCTTCCCCAGCTACAACTTTGACGTGATCGACGGTGTCACCTATGAGATCGACCTGTCGCAGCCGTCAAAGTTCGGCCCCAAGGGTGAACTGGAAAATCCGGAGGCAAACCGCATCGTCAAACTCAGCTTCAATGGGGCGCCGATCGATCCCGAGCAAAGCTTTATCATCGCCACCAACAACTACCGCGCAGGCGGCGGTGGCGCGTTTCCGGGAGCGATGGGCGACACCATCGTGTTTGAAGGCCCAGACACCAACCGCGACGTTATTGTCCGCTATATCGTGGAGAAAGGCGCCATCAGCCCGCGCGCCGATGCCAACTGGCGCTTTGCTCCGTTGGAGGGCACGTCGGTGCTGTTTGACACGGGCCCCAAGGCCGAAAGCTATGTCGACAGCGTGGAAAGCATCCGCATTGAACCTGCGGGTGAAGGGCCGGATGGCTTTGCACGCTATCGGATCACGCTTTAACGGTGTGTTTCTGATTTAGGGAAAATCCGAACCATCCTGCTGCCCACCAAAATCGCGGTCGGGCAGCAGATCTAGAGTTGCACACTTGGAACATCCACAACCGGTTGCGACCCCATCTAGCCTTCAAATTTTACAAAATTCGAGCGGAATGGCGCCGAGCCCTGCCCGAATTAAGCACTTGTTTGCCAAAAATCTGCCCATTTCTTGCACCATCCTTCCCTTGGATGTGTAGTGTCAGTTAACGCTGGCCCAACGGCGATCCGCAGCAAGACGGTTGACGAGTTGAAGGAGCAGTTGAGATGTCGTCAGGCAGTTTTTATGACTTTCGCAGTGCGCTTTTGGCCTTTGAATCTGGCTGGGATCGCGACCGCTATGATGCGGGCCAGATCACTGATGCACAGCTGACCCAATGGGTCGGCGGCCCGGTGAGCGACTTTTACGATGGCTACAGCAGCTGGGGTCAGCTGAGCGACAGCGAGTGGGAGGCAATGGCCTATCGCTCCATGAACAGCTACGGCTTTGTGGGCTATCAATTCGGCGAGGCGCTGCTGATTGATCTTGGCTATTATCAGGACGACTTTTACTACCTAGGCGGTGATACGATGAACCGCTGGGACGGCAGCTGGACCGGCAAGAATGGCGTGAACAGTCTGGATGACTTCATGACCAAGGAGGTTCAGGACACCGCCATCAACGAGGCCTTTGGCTACAATCTGACCTTGCTTGACTATTTCCTCGGCCGCGAAGGCCGCAGCATCGAGGAGTTTGTCGGGCAGACCAAGACATTCACCGATGTGGACGGGTCTATGGTGCAGGTGACGCTGTCCCTGACCGGAATGCTGGCCTCGGCGCATTTGCAAGGCGCCTGGGGTCTGGCACAGCTGCTGATCGGCGATGGTGCCTCGGCGGATGAATACGGCACCTCCATCCTCAAATACATGGAGAAATTCGGCGGCTATGACAGCCCCACGATTGATGCCTTCATGACCTATTGGCAGGACCGCAAGAATGGCGGCACGGCTGAACTGGACATGGGCACAGAGCCCGAGACGCCAGACACCGGGCTGGTCCTTGTCGGGCAGACACTGGTTGGAACCAGCAGCCGCGATGATCTGGAAGGCGCTGGCGCGGATGATGTGATCCGGGGCTTGGGCGGCCATGACAAACTTTCCGGGCGCGCAGGCGATGACGAATTGCGCGGCGGCGGCGGCAAGGATCGGGTGAACGGCCAAAATGGTCACGACGAACTGGTGGGCGCCTGGGGCGCCGACACGTTGCGTGGCGGCTATGGCAACGACACCCTGCGCGGCGGTGCGGGCAACGACAAACTGATCGGTGGCGCAGGCAACGACCAGATGATTGGCGGAGCTGGCGAAGACTGCTTCTGTTTTGGTGGAAACCACGGACGCGCCCGGATCAAGGATTTTGAACTGGGTGAAGACCAGATCAGCATCCTGAACGGAGCCAACAATATCAATCAGTTGACGTTTGAAACCGTGAACAACCACGTCGTGATGTCTTTTGAAAACACCGTGGTGACCATCGAGAATGTCACGGTCGACCAGCTGACAAGCGGCGACAACTTCCTGTTCTAGGTCGCCCTGCCCCGAAAAACGATCAAAGCCGCCCCCCAACCGGAGGCGGCTTTTTCATGTTCTGTGATCGGGCGGGAAACACACAGCCCTCAATCAGCAAAACACAAAAGGGCCGCCCGAAGGCGACCCTTTCGATCTGAGCAATCGGTGATCTGCGCGAGGCAGATCAGCCGGATGCTTATTCGTCTTCCAGAGCTTCCACAGCTTTCTGCAGATCGTCTTTGGAGACTTCTTTCTCGCTCACTTTTGCCTGCTCGGCGATGTGGTCGACAACTTTGTCTTCAAAGATCGGTGCGCGCAGCTGCTGCTGCATCTGAGCGTTCTGCTGGATGAACTCAAAGAACTGACGTTCCTGGCCCGGATACTGACGCGCTTGCTGCATGATCGCCTGGGTCATTTCGGCATCGGTCACTTCGACCTCGGCTTTCTGGCCCAGCTCGGCCAGCAGCAGGCCCAGACGGACGCGGCGCTCTGCCAGTTTGTTGTGCTCTTCGGTCGGCTCGATCTCACCGTGGTCGTGGCCCTGCACTTCCGGGTTTTCCTCGTGCCACAGCTGGTGTGCGATCTGCTTGGCTTCTGCTTCAACCAGCGACGGCGGCAGGTCGAAGGAGACCAGCGCGTCCAGCTTGTCCAGAAGGCCACGCTTCATCACGGCGCGGGCAGCACCGGCGTATTCTGCTTCCAGGCGCTCGGAGATCTGCTCTTTCAAACCGGCCAGGTCTTCTGCACCAAATTTCTGTGCCAGCTCGTCGTTGATCTCAGCCGCTTTCGGGGCTTTGACTTCCTTGACGGTGCAGGAGAAGACAGCTTCTTTGCCTGCCAGGTGCTCTGCGCCGTACTCTTCCGGGAAGGAAACGGTCACGTCTTTTTCTTCACCGGCTTTGGTGCCGACCAGCTGGTCTTCGAAACCGGGGATGAAGGAGTTGGAGCCCAGAACCAGCGGGTAGTCCTCGCCTGCGCCACCGTCGAACGCTTCGCCGTCGATCTTGCCGACGAAATCGATCACGACCTGGTCGCCATCTTCAGCAGCGGCGCCCTCTTCGCGGGCTTCGAACGAGGTTGCGGTTTCGGCCAGGTTTGCCAGCGCTTCGTCAACGGCTGCGTCGTCTGCTTTGACAACCAGCTTTTCCAGCTCAACGCCGGACAGGTCGACTTCGGGGATTTCCGGCAGTGCCTCGTAGGACATTTCGACGTTGACGTCGTCGCCTTCTTTCCAGTCTTCGTTGGTCATTTTGACGTCAGGCTGCATCGCCGGGCGATCACCGGTTTCCTCGAAGTGCTTGTTCATCGCACCATCGATGGTTTCCTGCATCGCTTCGCCGATCAGACGCTGGCCAAACTGCTTTTTCAGCATAGCCATCGGCACTTTGCCTTTGCGGAAACCTTTCATTTCGATTTCCGGCTGTGCTTCGACCAGTTTCTCGTTGACCTTCTCGTCCAGCTCGGCGGCGGTAACGGTGATCGCGTAGCCGCGTTTCAGACCTTCGTTCAGCGTCTCGGTGACCTGCATCATATTCCCCATAGAGATTCGGGGCGCGCGCGCACGCACTCCCCCAGACAATTTGGGGCCTTCTATTTGCACAAACGCGGCGGCGCAAGGGGGATTGGCCGCAGGAAGGGGCAGATGGGCAGGAAGACGCGGTTTTTTGAGGGAATTGACGCAAAAAACACGCCCGCTTGGGGCGTGTTTTCGGGTTTTCGGCATTGCTGCGCTGCGGCTTGATCGGGGGTGTTCAGACCCCGACCAGCCCCGCAGGATCAGAATTTCCAGCGCGCCCCTGCAAAGATGGAGGACCCATCAAGGTAGGAGGTGGTGGTATCCGCATAAGAGTAGTCGCGGTAAGAGATATACGCCTCGACGTTTTGCTGATCGAAGTTCTGCACCGCGGTGATGCCCCAGCTCTCAGAGGAATCCCCGGCGCTCACCATGTCGGACCCGTCATAGTAGTCGACCGCAACAGAGGTTGCGCCGACCGGGACGAGATTTGCCGAATAGCCAAGTTTCACATAGCCATAGTCGCCACCCGTGTCGCGATCCCCTGCCGCTGCGGCAAAGGACAGGCCGGTGGGTTCATGCAGAACCGCAAAAGAGGCCACGACATCGCGGGTTTTGGTGCCCGGACCGTTTTCATTCCAGACCACACCCAGCGCACCGCGAACCGCAAAGTCGCCCAGGTCATCATTGCCGTAACGCACAGCGATATCATAGGCTTCGCGATCGGAGTTGTCGCTCAGGATGTCCTCGCCGTAAGAGGCGGAAATGGTGAAACCGCTGACCTCCGGGCTGTCATAGCGGATGCGGCCCAGACGTCCGCCATCCAGGCTCGCAAATGCGTCGCCGATGGTGACATTGGACAGAACGCCCGCGCTGGTGCGGAACCGGAAACCACCCGCTGCATCGGCAACCGAGGAGGTCTGCACAACACCCGTGCCGGACAGGTCTTCTTCTGCCAGCCCGTCAGAGGCCATCGCACCCTGACCAAAGGAGAAGGTGCCATAGCGTGCGGTTTCATACTGCAGATCGATCTTGCGGATCCGGGTGCGATCCCAGCTGATGTTCTGCGGGCGGCCGTTCTGATCCACCCCATCAGACGAGCGCAGGCCAAGCGCGGTTTCGAAGTTGAAGCGCAGCGTGTTCTCGCCAAACGGCTGAACCAGCCAGAAGCCAATGCGGGAGTTGGACGACGCACTGTCCACCAGCGCGTCATAGCTCTCTACCCCGTCATCAAAGGATTGATAGGCAGGGTTGAACTGACCGTAAAAACGGAACGTCCCGCCAGAAGCATTTTCATAAGTGGGGCCCGCAAATGCAGGTGCGCCGAGACCGGCAACAAGGGCAGTGACCCCGATTTGAGTTACAAATTTGGTGTTCATGAGGAGAAACTCCTATCGAGTTTTGGCCAGATCCCTCTCCATCCCTGAGGTTCTGACCTACAGCCGCGGCTATCACGCCAGAATCCGGGGCTGTAGACTTGAAATATGTCGCGTCCTGCCCGTTGCCAGCGTTTGCCCGAAATTTCGCCACTTCGTGTTCGTGATTTGAGGCCCGGCGCGGGCGCGGGCGCCGTTGGAGAACGCATTCGACCTGATGAACTTGCCTTTCGGCCTGAAAAACACCCCCTCAAGCCGCCAAAACCCGACTCGCCCCCCGCTTGCAGACCTGCACAGCTACACAGCACCTGTGCCGCCTTGCACAGAGCCCAGCCGCGGAGGTGGCGGATCGTTGGTTGATGAGCACTTTCCCGCAATTATTCCGCAAAACTTGGTCCCAAGCGGCCGATTTCCAGCGGATCCCGGGCCAATCCCACGCGCCATCCACCAGTTGTTAAGGGCGATCCGCTAGAGAGAAGTTTCCTCAAAACTGGACACAAAAATGACCTTAAAACTCTCCATTAAGACAGCGATCTTCGGGATTGTTATCTTAGCAACGGCGGTGATGGCTGCGCTGATCGGCATCTCTCGCTATACCGACATGCTGCGCGCCGAAATCGAGGCGGATGTCACCGCCATCGAAGACTTCTCGCGCCATCTGAGCTTTGTGGAATCCGAATTTCAAAATGCCCGCCTCATCGAGATGAGCTTTCGCCTGCGGCCGAGCGATGAAAAACTCGCGGCACATGCCGCCGCCATGGCAAAGCTGAAAACCGATCTGGCCGCAGTTCAGGCAGAGGGGGCCGAGCTGGCGAAAATGGGGCTCGATCAGGCAGAGCTGACGGCCTTTGCCGGGGCAATCGCCGCCTATGAGGAAGGCTTCGCTGCTGCGGTTGCCAGCCGCAAACAGCTTGGGTTTGATGAAACGACCGGCCTGCAGGGGAACCTGCGCAGCTCTGTTCAGGGGATCGAAAAGGCGCTCGAGGGGAGCGAAGCGCTGGAGATGCAGGTCAAGATGCTGATGATGCGCCGCCATGAGAAAGATTTCATCATGCGTCGCACCGCGAAATATGTGGACCGGCTCAATGCACGTGTGGAGGAGTTTCGTGCATTTCCCGGCTCTTACTACAAGAACATCTCGCAGCGTGCCCGCATCGGCAGCCTGCTGACAGCCTATCAGAACGCCTTTAACGCCTATGCCGAAGAGGTTGCTCGCAACGAGGTGCAATACGCCAAGCTCGAAGAGATCGAAGCGGCGACCATGCCGCTGCTGGCCGCCCTGGACGCCCAAAGCGAAGCGCGACTGAATGCGATCCACGCAGAGGCAAAGACCGCTATCGCAAAGGCCAATTCCAACGCCCAGCTGGCTGGTTTCGGCGGATTGGGGCTGTTCGTGGTTGTGGCCTTCCTGCTGGCTTTTGGCATCGCACGGCCCCTGCAACGGGTGAATATCGTTCTGCAGAAGATCATGAAGGGAGATTTCTCCACCCCGGCGCCGAAATCCCGCCTGAAAGAGGTTCATGGCATCGCAACTGTGGTCGAAGAGCTGCGCGCCGACAATGAAGTCAAGGACCGTCTTACCCGCGAGATCGGCGAGGTCATTCAGGCCTGCGCGGATGGGGATTTCTCCAAACGCCTGCAGGTTGGCTCTGCCTCCGGCTCTTTTGCGGAGCTGGGGCGCGGTGTCAATTCCATCGGTGAGGCCGCAGAAACCGGGCTGGGCGATATCCGCCGCGTCCTGGAACAGCTGGCTGCCGGGGATCTGACCCATCGCATGGCTGAAGGTCAGCGTGGCGTTTTTGGCGAGATTGCACAGACTGTCGACAATCTGACCGACAATCTGCGCGCCATCGTCGGCCAACTGTCGCAGTCCAGCACGGTGCTGAATTCCACCGCCGAAGAGATCGCGGCGGCGGCGGCAGATGCCTCCAAACGGGGGGAGATTTCGGCCGGATCACTGGAGGAAACTGCGGCGGCGCTGCAGACCCTGGACGACACTGTGCGCGGCACCGCAAGCGGTGCCTCTGCTGCCAAGGACATCGTACGCGAGGCCCATGCCAAGGCCCGCACAACGTCGGATCTGGCAGAACAGACCGCACAGGCCATGCGGCGGATCGAAGACTCCTCCGGCGCCATTGCCAAGATCACTGACCTGATCGAGGATCTGGCGTTCCAGACCAACCTGCTTGCGCTGAATGCCGGGGTGGAAGCCGCACGTGCAGGTGAGGCGGGTCGTGGATTTGCGGTGGTCGCCAGCGAAGTTCGCGGCCTTGCCCAGCGATCAGCCGACGCCGTGCAGGAGATCAACACCCTGATCCAGGCCAGCGGCGACGAAGTTGCACAGGGTGTGCAGCTGGTTGGCAGAACCGGCGAAGCGCTGAACTCCATCCAGTCCTCTGTCGAGGAGGTGGTGGACAAAGTGAACGAAATCGCCGCCAACACCGTGGAGCAGTCGAACGGTCTGTCCGAAGTGAATGGCGCGATGGTCAGCCTGGATCAGAATGCGCAGAAAAACTCTGCCATGCTGGAGCAGACCGCCGCCGCAGGCCAGATGCTGCGCGACGAAGCCCGCACCTTGGTGGACGTGGTATCGGGCTTTACGTTGGAACGCCCGGCCGGAGCCGCTGGCTGGGAGGCCGAGCCAAGCCACAGTGCACATGGCTGGTCCGATGACGCGGGCTGGGATGACCTGGCAGCCCTGCCCCGCAGCGCGTGACCTGTCGCACATCCTGATCTGGCCGGTGAAATTTTGGCCGGTGAAATCCGGCGTGTGACACTGACTTGTGAAAGAACTGCATGAGCCGCGGCTCTGCCGCCGCAAAGCCTGCGCTGTCCCCCAGCGCAGGCTTTCGCCGGTTATCCACAGAAAACACGCATTGGACGTGTTGCCAGCACTATGACAACTGATAAGCGTGCCCTATAGTCCTCGTATCCCGATACTTCCGGGGCGGGATTGGAGCGGCCTGCGCCCATTCTGGGAGGTTTTACCCGCAGGCCGCTCGACATCTTCCTGCATTCCTGTCACGGTCAAAGGGATCATCAACTGCGCTGTCGCACACAGCGATGCGAGCCCCCCGTGTCCTGACAGCCGACCCTGTAAGCCCAGCCTGTGAGCCCGGCCTGAGAGCCTACCCGGTAAGCCCAGCCTGTGAGCCCACAGTCGGCCCGCCCCTTCATGCCCCCCTTTGAAAGCGCGGTGATCAGAACTGATAGGGCACGATCTCATCTGCGGAGAGCGCATAGCCCACATCGGCCAGCTGCGTGGACAGGGATGAGACGCCGAACATGCCGGTGACATAGACTGGTTCAAACAGCCCGGCAGTTTCATAGGGATCTTGGGTGGTCACGAACACCAGCTGATTGGCAGGTGGTGGCGGAACATGCACACAGGCGCCAACAAATGGAACCAGTAGAAACGCAGTGACACCGCTGCCTTTGTATTCCAGCGGAACGATATAGCCGGGCAGACGCACGGTTTGACCGTTCCAGTCCGTGCGCACGCCGGTCGACGCAGGCTGCTGGCTGACGCGGGAGGCCTCTTCATGCTGCAGCACGCCGCGCAGGACCTTGGGCAAGCTGTCCGCTGCATCCGGGCGCAGATCCTCCCAATTCAGGTCAATCACGTCATCCGCCATCGCCGGGCTTGCCAGCATCGGGCTGGTCAACAGGAGAGGGCCTGCCAAAAGCCCGGTCAAAACAGATCTGCGATCAAACGGTGTGCGGCTTACCATTCGTAGATTTCCATCTCCTCTGCGGTGATGGCATATCCTGTTTCCCCCAGCCATGTCGACTGCAACTGAGTGTGCATGATCCCCGTGACCCAAACCGGATCCCACAGCTCATCCCCCGGCCAAGGGGTTTGCGTGCTGACCATGACCAGCTGGTTTGCGGGCGGTGGCGGCGTATGAATGCAGGCGCCGACATAAGGCACAAGCATGAATTCCCGCACCCCATCCGCGGCGACGTTGAAGGGGATGATGAAGCCGGGCATCCGGATGCGCGCGCCATTCAGCGTCTCGTTCAGCTTGGTGGCGTTTTCGTCATAGACGGGAAACCAGGTGTCTGCGGCCTCATCCATCTCGCCTTCACCGATGATTTCCGAATAGGGCACGCCCGGCGGGATCAGATCGTCCCAGGTGATTTCGCGCGCAGCGCTTGCCCAGCCCGTTGCGGGGATCGTCGACACGGCCCCGATCAAACCCAGCGCCGAGCGGCGTGTCAGGGGCCTGTTGTTGGTCATTTGGCGGCTCCTTTGTCTTTGTGATCGTGTTTCTGGGTCGAATGCAAATTGCGCTGCGGGGCCTGCAAACATCGGGCGTGTCATGTCCTGACCATCATACCATCGACCAGCGACAGCCGATACGCCCGGATCGCAGGCAGCGTGCTCACAATTGCGCCAGCACAGACCACCGCCCCCATCACCCAGAGTTCGCGCAGTGTCGGCGCCTCGATCGGCAGCCACAAGCCAAAAGCACTATCGACCATCGGTTGGGCGACAATCAGCCCGGCATAAAGCAGCCCAAGGCCAACCCCTGCGCCCCAAGCGGCCATAAGAACAGCCTCGAGCACCAAAAGAGCAAGGATAACCGCAGGCCGCGCGCCCATCGCCCGAAAGATCGCCATTTCGCGCCGGCGTTCGTTCAGGCTGGAGAAAATCGTCGCCATCATCCCGATGAGCGCTGTCACCACCACCATCGCCGACACCGCCAGCAGGGCCGTTTCGGCAATGCCGACAATGCCCCACAGCTCTTGCAGTGCAACCCCCGGCAAGATCGCAAGCAGCGGCTCTTGCGGGTAGTCATTGATGGCGCGCTGCAACGCAAAAGTGCGCAGCGGGCTATCAACGCCCAAAAGAACCGCCGTCACCGCCTTGGGCTGGAGATCCATGCCGCGCAGAACCTCGGTCGACGTGGTTTGTCCGGGGATCTTGGCGCCGCTGCGCCAGTCGACGTGAATGGCCTCGATGGCTTCGAGGCTGACAATGACAGTGCGATCAACCGGCGTGCCGGTCTTTTCAAGAATGCCTGCGACCCGAAACGGCTGATCCTTATGTTCTGCGAAGGATGCAAGCCCATGGGCCACGATGATCGGATCCCCCAGACGATAGCCTAGCGTCGCGGCCACATCCGCCCCGATCACCGTATCAAAAAGATCATTCATCACGGCGCCATCGCGCAGGGCGAGCGCACGACCCTGCCGGTATTTGTAGTGGTCAAAGAAGCCCGTGGTGGTGCCCATCACGCGAAACTGCCGGTGGCTGTCACCCAGCGAGATCGGGACGCTCCATTTCACCTCTGGTCGCGCTGCGATGTCCTGATAGCTCTCCCAGGTGATGTTGTTGGTGGCATTGCCGATCCGAAACACCGAGTACAGCAACAGCTGCACCGCTCCCGATCTGGCGCCCACGATCAGATCGGTGCCAGAGATCGTGTCCGCAAAGCTCGCCTTGGCGCCAGTTCGGACCTTTTCCACACCCAGAAACAGCGCCACCGACAGGGCAATGGCAAGGATGGTCATGCCCACCGTCAGGGCGCGGGCAAAAAGCGACGCAATTGCAAGACGCAGGATCATGCGGCCCCCCTTTTGCTGTGGGCGATATCCTCCATTTGCAGCACACGGTCAAACCGCGCGGCCAGCCGGGGGTCGTGGCTGACCATCAACAACGCGCTGCCACAGGCGCGGGCCTGTTCAAACAAAAGATCAAGAAACGCGGCCTGAGTTCCGGCATCCAAGGCCGATGTCGGCTCATCCGCGACCAGCAACGGCGGCTCTCCAATCAGCGCGCGCGCCACCGCAACACGCTGTTGCTGCCCGACGCTGAGCGTCCCTGCACGGGCGGACAAAACCGTATCTGGAAGGCCAAGCGCCTGACACAACATCAAGGCCCTGGCCCGCCCGTCCCCTGCCCGCCGCCGTCGATCCGGGGCAAAGCGCAGGGGCAACAGGATATTGTCAGCCACAGTGCCAAAAGGCAGCAGATTGAACTGCTGAAAGATCACACCGATCTGCTCGGCCCTGAACCGGTCGCGCTGACCTCCGGACAGATCGGCCAAATCCGTGCCTGCCACGCGAACAGTGCCGCGAGTGGCGAGAAGCGTGCCGCAGATCAGCGACAACAGGGTTGATTTGCCAGAGCCGCTCTCTCCCAGCAGGAGGACCGTTTCGCCGGGCAGCAGTTGGAACCCGGGAACCTGCAGGGCAAATCCCGCGCGTCCCGGCCATTGAAATTCCAGCCCCTCTAGCGCCAGTACCGGTGCCGCCATGTCCGCAGATCCCCCGTCTGAGGCCCTCAGAACAGGCCATCCAACTGCACTTGCGGGGTGTCCCGCATCACCTCGAACGCCTGCGCGCCAGAGCGCGTGATGACCTGCAGCTCCAACTCGCGCGCGTTTTCAAAGGCAGTGAAATACGGGAACGCAAGAGAGGTCAATCCTGTCGGGTTCGTGCATGTCCACCTGTAGGCCGCATGGAATTCGGTATGCCCACCGGCTGTGTCATGATGCTCAGCATGGTGCGCCTCGTCGTGGTCTGCGTGGGCCGCTTCGCCGTGGTCATCGTGTTCATGGCTGTCATGGTCATGTGCGGCGTGGTCGTGGCTGTCATGGTCGTGGTCGTCGTGCCCTTCGCTGGCGTTGTCGTGGCTGGCGTGGTCGTGGCCGTCGTGGGCGTGGTCGTCGTGGGCGGCATGTTCATCGCTCGCCGCCTCGGTGTCGCCAAGCAGATGGGCCACGGCCTCATCCATGCGGCAGGCTGCGGCAGCTGGCAGGGCAATCAGATTGGCAGGATCCGCCAGCACAGCAAGCGCACGCTCAACAGCGGCGCGATCCGCCTCCGCCGTTGCGGCATGTTCAAATCCGACGATATCAGCACCGGGCACATTCAGTTCAATCGCCAGAACATCGCCATCAATCGCCATATTCATCAGGCCAACCCCATGTTCGTGAGTCCCTAGCTGTCGGCTCTCCTCTGCCAATGCCGGGGCTGCTGCCAGAAGCGCGATAAGAGAAAATGTGGTTTTCATCAGTCAAATCCTGCAAGGGCCAGAGAAAGGGGCAAGGGCGCGTTATACAGTCACCCGCCCCGCACCGTGATATGTTATAAAATAACGCACGACAACCCCACCGCATGAGAAACCGACAACACTGGCCTAGATCCGCCACCCCGCTGCATGAGACGCCCATGCATACGCAAATGTGACAGAGATGCCCCCAACCAACAGCGCAGGGGCCTTTTCCTTGCAGCGGTTTCATGCCCTAGATGCAAAGGCTCCGACCACATCAGAGGATTGCGCCATGACCGAGACCTATGTCCCGCCCCGTATCTGGACCCACGACGAGGCCTCTGGCGGGACTTGGGCCAGCGTAAACCGACCCACCGCAGGCGCCACCCATGACAAGCCCCTGCCACAAGGCGCGCACCCGCTGCAGCTTTATTCGCTGGCGACACCAAATGGCGTCAAGGTGACTGTGATGCTGGAAGAGCTGCTGGAGGCAGGGGAAACCGGCGCAGAATACGACGCCTATACCATCCGGATCGGTCAGGGAGAGCAGTTTTCCAGCGGCTTTGTCGCGCTGAACCCAAACTCCAAGATCCCCGCACTCCTTGATCGCAACACCGGCATCCGCGTGTTCGAGAGCGGCTCGATCCTGCTCTACCTCGCTGAAAAATTCGACCGCTTCCTGCCAAAGCCGATCGCGCAGCGGACCGAGGTGATGAACTGGCTGTTCTGGCTTCAGGGCTCTGCCCCCTATCTTGGGGGTGGGTTCGGGCATTTCTATGTCTATGCACCAGAGAAGTTCGAGTACCCGATCAATCGTTTCACCATGGAAACCAAACGCCAGCTTGACGTCTTGAATCGAGAGCTGGGCCAAAATCGCTATCTTGGCGGGGACAGCTATACGATCGCGGATATGGCAACCTGGCCTTGGTACGGCAACCTGGCGCGCGGCATTCAGTATGACGCGGGAGAGTTCCTACAGGTGCAGGACTACCCCCATGTGATCCGCTGGGCCGAAGAGATCGCCGCCCGCCCGGCCGTGATCCGTGGCCGTATGGTCAACCGGATCACGGGCGAGCCGAGCGAACAGCTCCCCGAACGCCACAGCGCCGCAGACTTCGAGAACCTCACGACCGCCAAGTGACGACCTGGGCAGAGTCAGACCGGAACGCGCCAACGCGCAATGTCCGGGGGCGCCCCTTGATGAAACAAGGAATCCGGCACGCCGTGCGGGATCAGCAGCGAGCACCACAAACACAGGCTGCGGCCAATGCCCCCGCCGTCCAGCACCGCTCGCACAAGCGACGAGCCCCAGACATGACATCCAGTCACATGAGAAAGTAAGGAAATCAAAGTGGTGCGGGTGGAGGGACTTGAACCCCCACGCCTTGCGGCGCCAGAACCTAAAACTAGCGTGGATTGATAGATTTCAGAGCCTTAGAGCCTGAGTTTCCCGAGACAAAACCAGAACGAAAACTGAAACCGGGAAACCGTCATGCTATCGGCTACTCGTTCAGACACCGGCGATATCCACCGCCATCGAAGCCACACCCCGCCTTCGTGATCAACTAATCCCTATCCACGTGTGACCGGAAACCGCTCCCTGAATGCTCCGCCTCGGCTATCGCACCTGGCTCGCCTAGCATGGTGACAGATCGGCCAAGCCCTGCCCTAGCGAGCCGCAGCAACTCAGACGCCGCAGCCTTGTTCGGAAACCGGTGTTTGAGGCTAGCATTTAGGCTTCGACATATCAGAGATGATCTTGGCGATTACCCAAATTGCGACGACTGGAACAACCCACACCTGTGAGACGGTGACCAAGATAACGAGGTTCCAACGGTCAACTTGATCACAAACAACTAGAGAAGTGGCGGTCCACGCCGCAATCAGGAGCCAGGGCCAGAACACGATGAGGGCTACAATTTAACCTGGTTTCATTACCTTTCACCTCTCTCTTGTCGACTAACCAAACTACGCAAATGACAGGGATGTTATTGCGATCGCTAAGGCGAGCTTATGCCCAATCAATGTCACTTGCTGTGAACCGATCCGACGGCACTGAGCCACCCTAAAACCCGATGAACCCTGCTCTCATTCCTGATGCACATGGATGTGGCCATAGGATGCAACTCACGGCCCAAGCACGACACTTTTACGAAAGGCTGCTAGGGCACCGCTGCGATCGCGAAGGCCACCCAAAAGCGGACCTTCAAGGCTACTCAGTTGAACAGGGCGATGCTGCCATCAGTGCAGATGTCAGAAAACGCAGGTAGTCGCCCATGGAGGGCGAGCGACGATCTCGGAATTATCTGGCAGATACCCTCTTGTCGGATCCATGATGTTGTTGCTTGCTCCCTTAGCAATCTCTTGCTCTGTTGAGCACTGCCTCGTACGGTTCAGAAATGTTGAAATTTCTTTTGAGGGCGCTGCTTAAGCCAACTTATCGGCCTCAGACCAAACAAAGTAGGAAACCTGTTAGAGAAACGCTTGCCTGTAAGGCAGGCCGCAGCATCACTGTCTCTTCCGCGCAACCCAAAACACTGGAGCCTGATGCGTCTAATGGCGAGCAGTCTGATGCCCCAGCATCGGTAGAGGTGTTCGATGAAAAGTCTTCTCATTCTGTCACAGCGCCTCGCGTATTGGAGGGGCCAGCTTACGTCACAGACGGTGACACGATTACGATCCGAAAAACACAAATCCGCCTGTTTGGGATAGACGCGCCAGAACTACATCATCCTTATGGCAAGAAAGCCAAATGGGCCATGGTGCGCCTGTGTAAGGGTCACAAAATCCGTGCTGAAATTATTGCTGAAGACGAATATGGCCGCACAGTTGCAAAGTGCTTCCTGCCAGATGGTCGTGATCTATCTGAGGAATTGGTTAGGCAAGGCCTGGCTATCGACTGGCCGAAGTTTTCAGATGGAAAATACAGCAGTTTTGAGGTTGCAGGCATCCGCAAAAAGCTTTGGCTGACCGACGCGCGTCAAAAAGGCCGCATGCATGTTTGGGAAAAGGCAGACGTGCGAAAGAGCGGTAAAAGCAACGATAAATGAAGAACCGCACATTGCTGAGGTTCGTGGTTTATACAGCTGACGGTGACTTTAAGCACTTAGTTTCCATCGCCGTCTGGCTTGGATAGTGCAGATGCATTTGGCTACTAACCGCCCAAAGCGGACATGATCTTTGCGCTCGCAGCATCGAAGCCTCTAGGCAAGAGCGGCGGGAACCGGACATTCGCTGCAGTGTGCACCAAGTTTCACTTTGCGGACAAAACCGACCTTGGTATTTTGAACTTCGCTGACGCAGCATAGCTTCACGCTCGCGGCGGGCTTTTTGCTGCGCTGCGACCCAAGTCACCGAAGCGGTCATTGCCGAACGGTTTCGGTGACCTCATCCAAACCGCACCTTCGCCGCATGGTGCCTGGATACGAAAGAGGCGGACAAACGGTGAATTCGCTGCGGTTGCACCAATGTCTGCAATCGATGACCAAAGCCTTACGATAGTTTGGGTCGCCATGCCATTGGACGCGTGGTAGCCAGAAAAGTAACCTTTACGGAAACTGCTTAGGAAGCCTAGTCAAGGATCATGTCTCAGACCGGTCTTTTTCAAGAACGAAACATTGGAACCTGCAACGCTATGAAGCATCTCTTCACGCCAAGGACTTTGATCACGGCCCTGATTTTCGGGGCAATCTATTCGCTGGTTATCGCCACGATTGGAAAAGTGGCCGTTGACTATTGGGGCCGCCCCAGAGGTGTCAGCTATGGTATCTTCGGCTACTACTATTGGGTCGCCCTCAGTATCTATGGGCTTGCGATGGTCTTTGTTTTTCGGGCCATGCCAATTAGGTATGCTGCGGCTATATTCCTGACCATTATCACGGTGCCGACCTTTCTGCTTTTGCCAGATCAGGGCGAACGTCCCATCCTCGCCGTGTATGCCGGTGCGATCACGATGTGTCTCGCTTTGGCTATTTGGGAACACCATCGCACGAAGCGACGCGACCCGTTAACTTAGGGTCAGGATTCATAACCAATAGATGACGAGAGCCGCGAGCGCGATGGCCGAGAGAAACACCTTGAGGCAGCGGTCATAACGGGTCGCGACACGCCTCCAATCCTTAAGCCTACCGAACATGATCTCGATCCGGTTGCGACGCTTGTATCTGCGCTTGTCGTATTTGACCGGCGTCTTGCGTTTC